>CALXSR010000016.1 GCA_944391215.1 uncultured Clostridia bacterium | reverse complement strand
CTTACAAGAGGCTGTTGCCGGTTTGAAAAAACCGATTGCTGCGGATGCAACAGGGAATATTACTGTTAATGCGGAGGGTTCTTTTGCCTTTTTAGCCCAAAGCGGACAAAATTATACGGCAAATATCAAAAAAGGGCTTTTATATGCTGACATTGCCGCTAGCAAGGGAGATTTGCCACAAATAAAAGTTAATTACAGCAATGTTACCTTACGGATTCCCGCTGGTAATGGTTATACCGGCGCGGAGGAGGAGCTCCTTTTATGGCAGGTGCAAACTGATCCCCAAAAACAATATGCTAACGCACTGCAAGAAAAATTACAAATGCAAAATCAAAAATTAGACAGCTTGCTCGGTATTTATCGGGTGGGACAAGCAAATGGTAGTTTTTCTAACTATAACACCATTACGTTGAAAAATAAAAGCGACGCCTTTGTTGCAGTTCAAATAGATGGTAATATGCAGCTGGTGCCTAAAATGGCTAGTGTGGCAGCTGGGCAAAACAGCGGGCAGGATATCTTCTTCTGCGTACAAAATAGCGATATTGTTATTTATAGTAAGAGCTGCGCTGATTTTATGTTTTATACGATAAAAAGTGACGACGGCAGCACTGGCGGTGGGGGAGAAATAATCAGTAAAACCGTCTATTTGACAATTGATTGCTCTACGGTTGATAAAGGTCTTTTATTAGATGCTAAAGAAGTTAGTTGGCAAAAAGGGGATACGCCGGTTAGCGTGTTGCAGAGGGCTTTTCCTGGCAATATTGTGATACAAGGCAGCGGCAACAGCGCTTATGTGGTATCGATTGGCGGTATGAGCGAGCGAGATTACGGGGCTGGTTCCGGTTGGCTTTATCAGGTGAATGGTAAGTTTTATAGCAAAGGTGCCGGCACTTATGCTTTGCAGGCCGGGGATGAAGTAGTCTGGCTTTATACCACTAATTTGGGAGAAGATGTGGGCGTTACCCAAAATGGCGCGTCAGGAAATACGGATTTGGCTTTTACCGGCGATTGGTATGACGCATGGCAAAATGCTTTACATTATGCCAAAGAGCAAAAAAATCTTTCCTATTGGGGCGTTTTTGCTTTAGCCATAAATGGGATGCTTGCGGATACCTCTTATTATGAAGAGATGGGAGCAAATATCAAAGAACAAAATGGGAGATTCCGGAAAGTAACCGATTTGGCAGCGATGGCCTTGGCGATCAATGCGATGGGTAAAGATGCTGCGCAGGTTGGAGAATATAATTTAATCAAGGCGATTGAACAGCATGAGCAGATGACCATGCAAGGGGTAAATGGACCGGCCTTTGCGCTTTTGGCTTATGATAGCAAAGCATATGCGATACCGGCTGACAGCGACTGGAACCGAGAAACTATCATTGCCTATTTGTTAGAACAACAACGGGCGGACGGCTGTTTTCCTTTGACCGATACGGAGCGGGATAATGTGGATTTAACGGCTATGGTTTTACAAGCTTTAACACCCTATCGGCAACAAGAAAAGGTGCAAAAAGCTATTGATTTGGCTTTGCAGTATTTAGAGAAAAATCAGCAAGCGGATGGCTCCTTTCAACTGTATGGTGTGAGCAATGCGGAAAGTTGCGCCCAGGTACTAATTGCGTTAAGCGGTTTGGGTATAGATGTGCAACAAGATACGCGTTTTATAAAAAATGAACATACGGTTTTGGATGCCTTATTATCTTTTCAGTTAACAAATGGTGCCTTTGCCCATATTGTGGGGGAAAGCGGGAATGAAATGGCTACGGCGCAATCTCTGATGGCTTTGACTTCTTATGAACGCTTTTTGAGCAAAAAAAGCGGTATTTATGATTGTGAAGCTTTGCCGATTGTTTTTGCAGATATCCAGGATGCCTCTGCCTGGGCGCAGGATAGTTTGCAGAAGGCGGCACAGATGGGTTTATTGCAAGGATATGATGGGAAGTGCTATCCGCAGGAAGCGTTAACCAGGGCTGAGTTAACCGCCTTGTTGTTACGCGCTTTAGCGCAGGAAATGCAAACAGAAAAAGAGTTACCTTTTACCGATGTTCCGCACAATGCTTGGTATTATCGGGATATTCAGCAGGCCTATGCAAGCGGATTGGTAAGCGGGTTGAGCGCTACTACCTTTGCACCCAATACTGCGATTACACGAGAAGAGATGGCCGTTTTATGTCAAAGAGCTTTTTCTTTACCGGGTGCGGCAATTCCAAATACCTGGACGGATAAGGAAGAAATTTCTGTTTGGGCGCAAAAGGGAGTTGGCGCTGCCGCGCAGCAAAATTTATTGACTGCTTATGAGGATCAATTTGCCCCTAAAGAGCAAGTAACAAGGGAAATGGCCATTGTCATTTTATTAAGAGCCTTGGCAATATCCTAACAGAAAGGAGCGGCAGGTTATGTGGACTCGCTATTTATCCGCTATTTTAACCATATTATTATTGCTGCATCCTTTGGCGGATGCTGTTATTGGCCAAGAAAAGGCGCTGCTGCTTGCTCCTGCTGTTCCGTCGGTAGAGGGAGAAAAAGAGGTTGCGCCGCTTGTGCCGGTTCAGCAAGATGCGGTTGAGGCAAATAAGAACGCAAAAGAGGAAAAAGAAGCGGAAAAGAAAGAAGAAGAGGCCCCATCAGAGGAAGTGGTGCTATTATCTGTCATTGGCCCAGAAGAAAACGGTGTGGTTTTACAGACGGTTGCCGTTCCCTATGAAACAGAAGATACCGCTTTTAGCGTGCTGCAACGCTATTGCCGGGAGCAAAAAATACCAATGTCTTTTAGTGGCAAGGGTAAGGCAGCTTATGTGGAGGGGATTGATAATATTTTTGAATTTGATTACGGTCCCGGCTCTGGTTGGGTTTTTCAGGTAAATGGCGTTTGGCAAAGCAAAGGTTGCGCTACGGTTGCTTTAAAAAGCGGCGATACGGTGGCTTGGTATTATACCAAAGATTTGGGGCAAGATGTGGGCGCTATCGTTGGGGAGAAAGAAGGGGAATCCTCTGATGCATAGCGCTTTTGCCAAATTAAATCCTCGGGTACGGCTTTGTTATTTCTTGCCTCTTTTATTGTTGCTGGCTATTCTGAGGAACCCTCTGTTTTTGATAACCGCTTTCTTATTTTCTGTTTTGTTGCATGTTTATTATGATAAAGCACAAAAATTAAGAAAAAATATGGTTTTTTTCTTGTTGCTTTGCTTATTTTTTATTATTTGCAATCCGCTTTTTTCCCATCGAGGGCAAACAATTTTATTTTACTTGGGGGGGAATCCCATCACCTTGGAATCCTTTTTATATGGTTTGGTTAGTGCGCTTTCTTTGCTTTGTGTTTGCAGCTATGGGATTCTTTATCAGGTTTTTTTTCAAAGCGCCGGGCTTTTTTACTGCTTGGGGCCGTATTTCCCGCGCACGACGGTATCTCTACTTTTGTCTTTGCGTTTTTTGCCCGTTTTACAACGGCGATTTTCCGAAATTCGTTTATTAGAGCAAAACAGGCGTTTACCGGAAAAAAGCTTGCTGCAAAAAGGGGGTGCTTTTTTGCTTTCCTTACAAATATTACTTTCTTCTTCTTTAGAAGAAACCATATGCAAAGCGCAGTCTATGCGAGCCAGAGGCTATGGTACGGATAAAAAACGCAGTTTTTACCATGATTTTTCCATGCATAAACAGGATTGGTTTTGTTTGTTTGGTATTTTATTGGGTGTTTTTTTTCTTTTCTATGGTTTTTATTGTGGTTGGGGAAATTGGCAAATTTATCTTAATTTACAATCTTTTCCCCACCAAGCAGTGGATTGGCTGTACTATGTTTTGTTTTGTTGCTATTTGCTATGGCCGTTTGTTTTAGAAGGGTGGGAGGAAATAAAATGGCTATCCTGTCGTTAAAGGATTTTTCTTTCACCTATGCTTTAGAGGAAAAGCCGGTTTTAAAGCATATAAACTGGCAAGTTGCAGAAGGCGATTTTGTTTTACTTTGCGGCCCTACGGCGTCAGGGAAAAGCACGTTGCTAAAAAACCTGAAAAAACAGTTGCAGCCGGCTGGAAAAATAGAAGGACAAATTTTATACGCCGGGCAACCGTTGGCTATTTTGCCGGATGGAAAAGCAGCGCAGGAAATTGGCTTTGTGCAGCAAAATCCGGAAGCGCAGATTTTAATGGAAGATGTAAAACAGGAATTGGCCTTCGGTTTGGAAAATGCCTGTCAACCGCTTGCGCAAATGCACCGGCGGATTGGGGAATTGAGCAATTTTTTTGGTTTGCAAGATAAAATGCAACAAAAAACACAGCATTTATCAGGAGGCCAAAAACAATTGGTTAATTTGGCTTCCGTTTTATTATTGCAGCCGAAATTACTTTTATTAGACGAACCGACGGCACAATTAGACCCAATTGCAGCGAAAGATTTTTTGCAAATTCTAAAACAAGTGCATGAAGAGTTAGGCATTACCATTATTATCAGTGAACACCGATGGGATGATATTTTACCTTTGGTACAAAAAGTCGCTTTTTTGACCGATGGTTGTTTGCAATCCTTTGCTTCCGCTCAAAATTTCAGTCGTTTTTTGCATGACCACGGACAGTTTGCAACGTATTTACCTGCGATTCCCAACTTGTATTTTAGCAGAGAAAAGGAAAGGAATAATGCTTTGGAAGTCGTACCGTTTACCCCGGTAGAAGGTTATTTATGGGGGAAAAAGAAAAACTGGCAAATTGTGCCTTTGGCCGATGAAACAGAGCAAAAGGCAGCGCCAACAGAAAAATCTCTGCTGGTGGCCAAAGAAATTTCTTTCCGTTATGAAAAAAACGGACAGGATATTTTGCGTAACTGTTCCATGGCTTTAAAGGCAGGCGAAATTGGAGTAATTATGGGCGGGAATGGGGCCGGTAAATCAACTTTATTGAAGTTGCTGGCAGGGCTATTACCGCTACAAAACGGCGCTGTAATGTGGTGGGGCCGGAATATAAGAAGTTTAAACAAAGAGGAACGCATTACGGCGATTGCCTATATGGGGCAAAACCCCATGCAGCATTTTGTTTGCGATACGGTAGAAAAAGAATTATCCTATGGTCTAACGGAGCAAGAAAAACAGTATTTGCCACATTGGATTTCCCGTTTTGGGTTGCAGGATATTTTGCAACGTCATCCTTATGATATCAGCGGCGGCCAACAACAAAAAGTGGTATTAGCGTATTTGCTTTGTCGGCGTCCGCAGCTTTTATTGCTTGATGAACCAGGAAAAGCATTGGACCCTGTGGCGAAAAAAGAATTGATTTCTATTTTAAAAGAAGTTGCGCAAAAGGGAACGGCAATTTTGCTGACTAGTCATGATTGCGAATTCGCCTCTTTATTGGCGCAAAAGGCTACTATGCTTTTTGACGGATGTTTGACAGAATGGCAACCGATGCGATATTTTTTACGGGATAATTATTTTTATACCACTGCTTTGGCTAAAATATTTACCAGGATTTCCCAAGAAGTGCCCCTGTGTATCGAGGAGGCGAAACTACTTTGAGCGCTTTTGCAATCCTTTTCTTTGCGCTGTTGCTCTTTTTTTGGCGTTTTGAGAAAAGGGCCATTCAAACAGAAGAAATTGTGATGATTGCCCTGATTAGCGCTTTGGCGGCATTGGTACGGATCCCTTTTGGGGCGATTCCCAGCGTACAACCTACTTCTTTTATTGTTATAATGGCTGGTTTCGTTTTTGGAGCGCAATCTGGTTTTATAACTGGGGCCTTGGCCGCTTTGTTATCTAATTTCTTTTTGGGGCAAGGTCCTTGGACGCCTTGGCAAATGGTGGCCTGGGGGTTGATGGGGTTTACAGCCGGGTTGTTGCGCCATACTTTTGTTATGAAAAACAAGTATGCCAGGGTGCTGTTTGGTATCGTTTGGGGCTTTTTATTCGGTTGGTTTATGAACTTATGGTATCTTTTTATGATGCCTGTGGAGGGTTTTTGGGGATTATGGCTGACATCTTGTATCGCCAGTTTTCCATTCGATTGCAATCATGCCATCGCCAATGCGGTTTGTCTCTTGTTTTTTAGTGCGCCGTGGCTGCGTATTTTTGCCAGGATACAAAAAAAACACGGTTTATTGGAATAACCAATAAACCGTGTTTTTTATTCATCTGTTCGGCTATTTTTTAAGGATCGCATCCGTTTGGCATGATCCAAAATCCGTTTGCGAATCCGCAAACTTTTTGGGGTTACTTCTAATAATTCGTCTTCATTTAAAAAGTCTAATGCTTCTTCTAAACTTAATATTTGAGGTGGAGTTAGGCGCAACGCTTCATCGCTACCAGAAGCACGGGTATTGGTTAAATGCTTTCTTTTGCAAACATTGACCGCAATATCGTCACTTTTGGGCGAGTAACCAACCACCATGCCGGTATAAACCTCGGTATTTGGTCCTAAAAACAAGGTGCCACGTTCCTGGGCATTGTATAAACCGTAAGGCACTGCTTCCCCGGTTTCAAAAGCAATTAAAGAACCATAATTACGGCGGGGAATATCGCCACGATAGGGGCCATAGCCTTCAAATAAGGTGTTTAAAATCCCTTCTCCTCTGGTATTGGTTAAAAATTCATTGCGATAACCAAATAAACCACGGGAAGGAATAATAAATTCCAAACGCATCCGTTCTCCTAAAGGATACATGGTTTGCAATTCCCCTTTGCGAGTACCCATGCTTTCCATCACGCTGCCGGTATATTCTTCCGGAACGTCTAATAAAACGCGGTCCAAAGGTTCTTGTTTTTGCCCTTCTATTGTTTTAAATAAAACGCGGGGCGGGCTTACCTGAAATTCGTAGCCTTCGCGACGCATGGTTTCAATTAAAATGGAAAGATGCATTTCCCCACGGCCCAAAACTCGGAAAGAGTCTGTGGAATCCGTTTCTTCCACTTGTAAGGAAACGTCTTTTAATAATTCGCGGAATAACCGTTCCCGTAGCTGGCGGGAGGTAACGAATTTTCCTTCGCGGCCAGCAAAGGGGCTGTCGTTTACAGAAAAAATCATTTCCACGGTGGGATCGGATATTTTTACAAAACTTAGAGGTTGTACAAATTCCGGTTGGCATACGGTATTGCCGATATTTACATTTTCGATACCGGAAAAAGCAACGATATCGCCGGCTTTCGCTTCCTGCACAGCAGTTCTTTTTAGTCCGTCAAATTGATAAATTGCGGTAATTTTAGCCCGCTCTGCAATGTCCGGTTTATGAAAGTCGCAAATAACTACTTCTTGATTTTGTTTAATGGTTCCTTGTTCAATGCGACCGATGCCGATGCGCCCCACATATTCGCTGTAATCCAAAGAAGAAACCAAAATGGCCAAAGGAGCGTAAGGATCTCCTTGCGGTTCGGGAATATAATCCAAAATGGTTTCAAATAGCGGTTTTAAATCGGTTCCTTCTTCTTCCATTTTATAAGAAGCGGTACCGGCTCTGCCGGAGCAAAATAAAAAGGGACTATCCAGTTGTTCATCATTGGCGCCCAAATCGAGTAATAATTCTAGAACTTCATCAATAACCTCTTTAATGCGGGCGTCCGGCCGATCGATTTTATTGATTAAAACAATAATACGATGGTTTAATTCTAATGCTTTTTGTAAAACAAAGCGTGTTTGCGGCATAGGGCCTTCCGCCGCATCCACCAAAAGCAAAACGCCGTTTACCATTTTTAAAACCCGTTCCACCTCGCCGCCGAAATCAGCGTGGCCGGGGGTATCTACAATATTAATTTTTACCCCTTGGTATTCTGTAGAAGCGTTTTTGGCTAAAATGGTAATGCCGCGTTCCCGTTCCAAATCATTGGAATCCATCACGCGGTCTTGCATTTGTTGATTTTCGCGGAAAATACCGCTTTGTTTTAACATTTGATCTACTAATGTAGTTTTGCCATGGTCGACGTGGGCGATAATGGCAATATTTCTTAAGTCTGCTCTAGACAAAAAAGTTTCCTCCCTGTAACCCGAATCCCATAAAATTTAGTGCTTAACAGAACAATTATAATGGACAAAACACAATTTGACAAGCTTTTTAATAACCATCCGTCACAAATTGCGGTTCTTGCTCCAATTTATGCCAAAATTTTGTTTCCCGCCAAATGAAATAAGTACTGGTTAAAATAGATAACGCATCGCTTATCGGTGCCGCGAACAAAATACCTTCTAATTGATAAAAATGGGAAAAAACGAGGATGGCCGGTAATAGAAAGAGCAGTTGGCGGGTGGCGGAAAGAAAAATAGAAATCATGGGTTTGCCCACTGCCTGAAAATAATTACTAATGACAATTTGGAACCCAATAAAGGGCAGCATAAGAAGCCAAACCTTCAAAGCCCAGGAGCCAAAAGAGAGTAAAAGAGTATCCCTATTAAAAAGGCTGACTAATTGGGTGGAGAAAAACAGGGTGATCAGCCAGGCGATGATGCAAATGCAGGTAGAAGCAATGGAGGCTAAGCGAAAGGTTTCTTTTACTCTTTTTATTTTACGCGCTCCATAGTTATAGCCAATAATGGGTTGGGCGCCTTGCGTTACCCCAATTACCGGTAAGATCAACAAATTTTGTAAACTAAAAATAATGCCCATGGCCGATAAAGCAATATCACCGCTATAGATGGATAAATCCCCGTAATGCCGTAACGAGTTATTCAATACAATGGTTAATAAGCTGCTGGACATTTGCATGATAAAAGGAGGCATCCCCATAGAAGAAATGATGCAGATCGCAGAAAAAGGCGCTTTTTTCATATTGTTCCACTTTATTTTTAAAGAACTTTTCCCGCTGAAGAAATACCAAAATACCCATATCATAGCGCAAAGCTGCCCAATGGTGGTAGCAAGCGCGGCTCCCATCATACCCCAACGGAAAACAAAAATCATAATGGGGTCCAAAACAGTATTTACCGCTGCTCCAATTAGCATCGAAATCATGGCAATTTTAGGGCTGCCATCGGCCCGAATAAAAGTGTTTAAACCCATTCCTACCATTTGAAAAAAGAAACCCGGCAGCAAGTAAATGATATATTCTTTGGCATATGGCAGGGCAGTAGGGGTAGCGCCAAAAAGGTTTAAGAGCGGATTTAAAAATAAAATACAAATTACCATATAAAGAAGAGAAGAAAGAACCAATAACATGGTGCTGTAACCCAAAGTTTTTTCTGCTTCTGCCGTTTGCTTTTTCCCCAATTGGATGGAGTATAATACGCTACCGCCAACGCTAAATAACATGGAAAAAGCCATGGAAATAAAAGTAAATGGTGTAGCAATGGTAATGCCGGCTAAGCCTAAACCATCTAAATAGGTGGCATTCCCAATAAAAGCACGGTCAACCAAATTATAAAGAGCATTTACCATTAAGCCAACAATGGCTGGAATGGAGAAAGAGAATAACAATTTGGGGATTTTTTCTTGTCCTAACTGTGCTGTTTGCTGATTTTGCGACATGGGAAACGCTCCTTTTGCTTAAAAATTGGGAATAGCATAATTTGTTATTATACAACAGAGGATTGTTTGATGGAAGCCTTTTTTACCGGCAGAGCGCATAAACTTGACATTTTTCGCAGCTGTTTTGCCAAAAAGAAGTTCTTTTTTATGCTTTTCCTCATATATTTTTACAAAACCGGCATAGGGGGAGGCTGCTTTCATGCAGGACTATATTCAAAAGAGAGTACTGGATATCAGCAATTATATCATCGAGTCTTCGGCTACCGTGAGACAAACGGCTAGTGTGTTTGGCGTTTCGAAATCAACCGTGCACACGGTGGTAACCAAATGGAACCGCTTTCGTCTTGACAGGAGGACAACTTTGCTTTAAAATAACACCAGGTATAAGGGAGTAGTCGGCGCAATGCGTGGTAAAGCCAACATACTGGAAGCATCTTCCTGGTTTTATTTGAAACGACGAGACTTATCCGCAACAGGCGGATAAGTCTTTTTTATACTCCTTTTGTTGGGAAAATTGATTGCAAAGGGGAATTTTTCATGCAGCTATGGGAGCTTTTTGTTATTGCGGTGGGGTTATCCATGGATGCTTTTGCCGTATCTGTTTGTAAAGGGTTATCCGTTTCTAGGGTGCGGGGAAAACATGTCTTGTTAGCCGGGGTATATTTTGGTGGTTTTCAAGCCATGATGCCTTATTTGGGCTATGTTTTGGGAGCACAGTTTCAAAATTTCATTATGCATATTGACCATTGGATTGCTTTTATTTTATTGGTTTTGATTGGTTGGCACATGGTGCGAGAAGCAAAATCCGACTATGAAATGATGGATGATTCTTTTGGACTGCGCGCTATGTTGCCATTGGCTGTGGCAACCAGTATTGATGCCTTGGCGGTGGGCATTTCTTTTGCTTTTTTAAAAGTGCAAATTATTCCGGCGGTTTGCTTTATTGGGAGTATCACTTTTTTGTTTTCCGCTTTGGGAGTAAAAATTGGTAATTTATGCGGGGCAAAATTAAAATCAAGCGCGGAACGATTAGGGGGGGGCTTGTTGATTGTTATGGGAATTAAAATTTTATTGGAGCATTTGGGATTTTTAGGCTAATGGAAAAGCAGTGAAACTATCTAAAAATTGACAAGGATGACCGGCGCAATACGCCGGTTTTTCTTTACAAAAGGAAATAAGATGTGATAAAATACTAAATATTCGTATTATATGAATAATTCAGACTATTAAAAAACCGGGTATAAAGGCGCTATACATGTTATTATTGTATAAAATGAAGTAAAATAACACGTTTTAACTTCTATTGCCATTTGGGGAAAAGAATGGAGGAATACGATGAAAATTGCAGAGATAGCGTGTCTTTTGCAGGCCCAAATATTATGCGGTCAAGACGCCATGGATATGGAATTGGAAACCGCTTTTGGCAGCGATATGATGAGCGACGTACTGGCTTTTTCCACCGAACGCTCTTTGTTATTAACCGGACTTTTAAATCCGCAAGTAGTGCGTACTGCTGAAATGTTAGATATTTGTTGTATCGTTTTTTTATGCGGTAAAACCCCGGGCGAGTTTATTGTGGAGTTGGCTGAAGAAAAGGGGATTGCCTTGTTGCTGACCAAACACGGCATGTTTAGCGCTTGCGGGATTCTTCATGCCAATGGTTTATTGGAAGGGGCCAATTTAGAGTGAATGAAATTCTGAAACTGCATTACGTGGTGGATGGAAATAATTTTTCTTTGGCGGGTCAGGCGGCCAGCGATGTAAAAAAAATGCTGAAAACTTTGGGTATGGCGCCCGATGTAATTCGTAGAGTTTCTATCGCCATGTATGAGGGTGAAATGAATATGGTAATTCACGCAGACGGTGGGGAAATTGATGTAGACGTTACCCCTAAAGCCGTTGTGATGCGTTTGGCAGACCGGGGCCCGGGCATTGCCGATATTGATTTGGTTATGCAGGAAGGGTATTCAACCGCACCCGATGATATTCGGGCTTTGGGGTTTGGGGCCGGTATGGGGTTACCAAATATGAAAAAATATAGTAATGATTTAAAGATAGAAAGCCAATTGGGAATTGGCACCACCATTACAATGCGTGTTGATATTAATTCGCGGGGGTGATCTCATTGAACAAAACGCAGAAATTTTACCATTCGGTGGCATTAAATGCGGAAAAATGCAGAGGTTGTACCAACTGTATTAAGCGTTGCCCAACAGAAGCGATTCGAGTTCGCAATGGCAAAGCGCATATTCGGGCGGAGCGTTGCATTGATTGCGGCGAGTGTATTAAAATCTGTCCTCATCATGCCAAAAGAGCCATTCACCGCCATTTTGAAGATTTAGAAGGGTTATATGAATATTTAGTGGCCTTGCCCGCGCCTTCTTTGTATGGTCAATTTAATAATTTACATAATATCGATTTTGTGTTAAATGGGTTATTGCATTTTGGCTTTGACGATGTGTTTGAAGTAACCCGCGGGGCGGATATGATTACGCAATACACAAAAATATTGCTGGCGGAAGGCAAGTTGAAAAAACCCGTAATCAGTTCGGCTTGTCCGGCGGTGGTTCGTTTAATTCGCGCTCGCTTCCCGGAATTATGCCAGCATGTTTTGCCGGTGGCCGCCCCTTATATTGTAGCCGCTAAATTAGCGCGAAAAGCAGCCATAGCAAAAACTGGTTTGCCGGCCGAAAAAATTGGTATTATTTTAATAGCGCCTTGTCCGGCTAAAATTACGGATGTGCGTATGCCGGTAGGCGTAAAAACTTCTGGTATTGATGCTGTTTTGGCGATTGACGATATTTATAAAGGGCTGCTGAATGAAATGAATAAATTGGAAGAAAAAGATTTGCAGCCTTTGAGTCAGGCGACGGCCACCGGTACCAGCTGGTGTATTTCCGGCGGGGAAGCGCGCGCTTTAAAGCAGGATAAATACCTAATTTGCAATGGAGTAGAAAATGTGATAGAGGCATTGGAAGAAACGGAAGACGGAAAACTGGATGATTTGGATTTTATTGAGTTAAAAGCTTGTACGGAAGGTTGTGTGGGCGGTGTGCTTACGGCGGAAAGCCCTTTTGTAACCCAGTCTCGCGTTTATCGTTTGTTGAAAAATTTGCCGCCAGCCAACGATATCCCGAAGGAAGCATTGCCTCTCGATATTTTAGACTGGACCGAAGCTTTGGAGTATGCCCCTATTTTTCAGTTAGATGGGGATTTAACTACAGCGGTACAAAAAATGCGCCGTTTGGAAGAAATTGTGAAAACACTACCGGGTTTGGATTGCGGTTCTTGCGGAGCGCCAAATTGCAGGGCTTTGGCGGAAGATATTGTGCGCGGAGAAAGCAGCGAGCATGCATGTTTCTTTATCTTAAAGAATAAAATTAACCGCATGTATCAGGAAATTGCCATTAGCGAACATCCGCAGGAGGAAAAACCGCATGAAAAATAAAGATTTGCTTGATGCGCTTTCCTGTACGGTTTTATGCCCCGGCAATTTGGACAAGGAGATAAAGGGTTGCTATATTGGGGATTTGTTAAGCTGGGTAATGGGTCGAGCGCAGGAAGGGGATATTTGGATTACCATTATGAATCATGTGAATGTATTGGCGGTAGCAAGTTTGGCTGATGTTTCTTGTGTGCTTTTGGCCGAAGGGGTAACGATGGAAGAACCCGTTTTGCAAAAGGCGCAGGAGCAAAATATTACCGTGCTGCAAAGCTCCAAAACTGCGTATCAGTTAGCTGCTTGTATTGCCCAGTTATTATGATAGAATTATATTATGATTTGCATCTTCATTCTGCGCTTTCTCCTTGTGGGGATGAAGATATGACGCCGAATAATATTGCCAATATGGCAGCTTTAAAAGGCTTACAGGTGATTTCTTTAACTGACCATAATAGTGCGGGAAATTGTCGTGCTTTGGCGGAAGTTTGTAAAGATTTAGGTTTGCTGTTTGTGCCGGGCATGGAGTGGAATACCGCGGAAGAGGTGCATGTGTTATGTTATTTTCCCACGGTGGAGCAGGCCGAAGCGATGAGCCGTTTTGTTGCCGATACCTTGCCTAAAATAAAAAACCGGACGGATATTTTTGGGCCCCAATACTATATGGATCAAGAAGACCGGGTGATCAAAGAAGAACCTTTTTTGCTCACCACAGCGAGTTCTATTGATATTTTTCAAGCGCAGGCAGTTTGTGACCGTTTTGGCGGCGTGGCAGTGCCGGCGCATGTGGATCGGGATTCCTATTCACTTTTTGCAAATTTGGCATTCTTAACGCCAGATATGCATTTTGGCGCTTTAGAAATTAGTCTTGCGGGAAACGAAGAAAAGCTGAAAAAAGAACATGCTGAAATAGGGAATCGACTGCTTTTGCATAATTCTGATGCGCATTATTTGTATCAGATTGCCGAGCCGCGATACCGTTTGGCAGTAAAAGAGTTTTCCTCTTATGCGGTAGTGCAAGTTTTAAAAGAGGCTTTGGTTTTTGATAAAGAAAGATAAAATATTTTGAATGGGAGGATTATGATGGCTAAAAAAAGCAAAACCGATTTTCCTTTTGAAGGGACGCCTGAGCAAGAAGAAAAGCTGAAAGAGTTGATTGCCAAATATACCGATGTGCAAGGCGCTTTAATGCCGGTATTACAGGGGGCGCAAGATATTTATGGCTATTTACCCATTGAGGTGCAAAAAATGATTGCAGACGGATTACATATTCCATTGCAAACCATTTATGGTGTAGCAACTTTTTATTCCCAGTTTACCCTAACCCCAAAAGGGAAGTATCGGATTGGGGTTTGTTTGGGAACTGCTTGTTATGTAAAAGGTTCCGCACAAATTTTGGAAGAAATTAAAAAAGAATTGGATATTGACGTGAAAGAAACGACGCCCGATCGCTTGTTTTCTATTGAAGATACTCGTTGTTTAGGTTGCTGCGGTTTGGCTCCTGTTATGAAGATCAATGACGACGTTTATGGCCGAGTTGTGCCGGAAGATGTGCATAGTATTTTAGAAAAATATCGTTTGTTGGGCTAAACAATGAAAGAGCTATCATTACATATTTTGGATATCGTCCAAAATTCTTTACGCGCCGGCGCCAGTTTGGTGCAAATTATGGTTACGATCGATACCAGGCAAGACTTTTTGCGATTAAAAATAGAGGATAATGGTTGTGGTATGACGGAAGACTTTTTACAGCAAGTGACGGATCCTTTTACTACCACTCGTACCACCCGTAAAGTTGGTTTGGGGATTCCTTTATTAAAAGAGGCGGCGGAACGAACTGGAGGTCATTTCATCATACAATCGCAAGTTGGAGTGGGAACCATGGTAGAAGCAAATTTTGTATATCGTCACATTGATTGTATGCCTTTAGGAGATATGGCATCTACCATGATGATTTTAATTCAGGGCAGCCCTGAAGTAGATTTTATTTATGAATATTCCTTTAATGAGCGAAGTTTTCTTTTAAAAACGGCAGAGTTAAGAGAAATTTTACAGCATGTGCCATTGGATGAACCGCAGGTTTTAAAATGGATACATGATTTTGTGCAGGAAAATGAAGGATTGGTTAGGGAGGGAAACGTAAATGAAAACAATTGAAGAATTAAAAGCCATTCGTGAAAATATGAGCGATACTTTGGCTATGAGAAATAATGCCGAAGGCTCTATTCGGGTAGTAGTCGGTATGGCTACCTGTGGGATTTCGGCTGGTGCGCGTCCTGTATTGCAAACTTTGGCGCAAGAAATCAATAAAAGGCATTTGAAAAATGTTAAATTGGTGCAAACGGGTTGTATTGGTATTTGTCGTTTAGAACCAATTGTTGAGGTGTATATTGGCAATGAAAAAACGACTTATGTGAAAATGACGCCAGAAAAGGCTTTGCGCGTGGTAAATGATCATTTGGTAAACAGGCAGGTTGTTACGGAATTTACGATTGGGGCAGCCGAATAAGAAAGAGAGGTAGAAGTAATGTTTCGATCTCATGTATTGATTTGCGGTGGCACAGGTTGTACTTCTTTTAAATCCATGGATATCCGCGAAGAAATGGAAAAGAAATTAAAGGAATATGATCTGGAACAAGAAGTAAAAGTTGTGACCACTGGTTGCTTTGGTTTATGCGAAAGAGGCCCGGTAATGGTTATTTATCCGGAAGGCGCTTTTTATAGCCGGGTGCAAGTAGACGATGTGGATGAAATTGTTTCCGAACATCTGCTAAAAGGGCGGGTTGTGGAACGTTTATTATATCATGAATTGCGTGATGAAGAAGGCAATGCCAGGAGTTTGGAAGATACCCGTTTTTATGCCAAACAGCATCGGCTAGCGCTTAGAAATTGCGGCGTGATCAATCCGGAAAGTATTGATGAATACATAGCCACTGATGGTTATATGGCCTTAATCAAAGCGTTGACCGAAATGACGCCGCAAGAGGTGATTGATGAAATCAGTAAATCTGGCTTAAGAGGGCGTGGTGGGGCCGGTTTCCCCACCGGTAAAAAATGGCAATTTGCCGCCAATAGCGTAGGCGATCAAAAGTATGCCTGCTGTAATGCGGATGAGGGAGACCCGGGCGCTTTTATGGATCGTTCTATTATGGAAGGCGATCCGCATGCTATTATTGAAGCAATGGTGATCGCCGGATATGCCATTGGGGCTTCGCAAGGTTATATTTATGTGCGGGCAGAATATCCAATTGCGGTGGAACGTTTAAAAATTGCCATTGGTCAAGCCCGTGAATATGGGTTGTTAGGAAATAATATTTTGGGTACCAAATTCTGTTTTGATTTGGATATCCGTTTAGGGGCTGGGGCCTTTGTTTGTGGGGAAGAAACTGCTTTGATGGTTTCTATTGAAGGGAACCGGGGGGAACCCAGGCCGCGTCCGCCTTTCCCGGCTGTAAAAGGGTTGTTTGGCAAACCGACTATTTTAAACAATGTGGAAACCTATGCCAATGTGGCGCAAATTATTTTAAAAGGCGCTGATTGGTTCCGCAGTTTGGGGACGGAACGCTGCCCTGGAACCAAAGTATTTGCTTTGGGTGGTAAAATTACCAATACCGGTTTGGTAGAGGTGCCTATGGGCACTACCTTGCGAGAAATTGTAGAAGAAATTGGCGGTGGCGTCCCTAACCATAAAAACTTTAAGGCAGCGCAAACAGGGGGGCCTTCCGGCGGTTGCATTCCTGCTTCCTTAATTGATATTCCGATTGAATATGAAACTTTGATTGAAATTGGTTCCATGATGGGTTCCGGCGGTTTGATTGTGATGGATGAAGATACCTGTATGGTGGATATCGCGAAATTCTTTATGGAATTTGTGGTAGACGAATCTTGTGGAAAATGCGCGCCCTGCCGCATTGGTACCAAACGTATTTTGCAATTATTAGAAAAAATCACAGAAGGCAAAGCAACCATGGATGATTTGGATTTATTGGAAGAACTTTGTCACCATGTGCAGGAATCCTCTTTGTGCGGTTTAGGGCAAACGGCGCCGAATCCGGTATTATCTACTTTGCGCCACTTTAGGGATGAATATATCGCCCATATTGTTGATAAACGTTGTCCGGCAGGGGTTTGTAAAGCTTTGCTTACCTTTGAAATTAATCCGCATTTCTGCCGTGGTTGTACGCTTTGCGCTAGAAATTGTCCGGCGGAAGCCATTTCCGGCAAACCCAAAGAGCCGCATGTGATTGACCAAAGCAAGTGCGTACAATGTGGTTTGTGTATGCAACAATGCCGCTTCCACGCGGTAGTGAAAAGATAGGGGGAGGGAAAAACATGGAAACGGTAAAAGTAAAAATCAATGGTGCGGAATATGAAGTCGCTAAAAATGCCACCATTTTGGAAGCCGCCCGTTCGGCCGGCATTCATATCCCAACCCTTTGCTATTTAAAAGATATCAATGCCATCGGTTCTTGCCGCATTTGCGTGGTAGAAGTAAAAGGAGCAAAAAGCCTGGTGGCCTCCTGTGTTTATCCGGTATCGGAAGGGATGGAAATTGTAACCAATTCTGCGAAAGTGCAGCATTCCAGACGCATGACTTTGGAGTTGATTTTATCCGACCATAATCAGGCCTGTTTAACTTGTGCCAGGAACCAAAATTGTGAATTACAACGGCTTTCGGTAGAATATGGTATGCGCGAAATTCGTTTTGAACATGACAAAAATCACGAATATCCGGATATTGAAGATTCTGCTGTTCATTTGGTACGCGATAATAATAAATGTATTCTTTGCCGCCGTTGTGTGGCTGTTTGTAAAGCCAATCAAGGGGTATCGGTAATTGGCCCCTCGCGCCGCGGTTTTAAAACCAGGATTACTTGTGCCTTTGACGCCGAATTGAAAGATGTGCCTTGCATTAATTGCGGACAATGTATTGCGGTTTGTCCTACTGGCGCTTTAACAGAAAAAGATGATACGGAAAAAGTTTGGCGGGCTTTAAACGATCCTAGTAAACATGTCGTAGTAGGGGCTGCTCCTTCGGTGCGGGTGCAAATGGGGGAATTTTTCCAAATGCCGATTGGCACCAATGTGGAAGGCAAAGTGGCCGCTGCTTTACGCCGTTTGAGTTTTGATGGCGTTTATGATGTGGATACTGCTGCGGATTTAACTATTATGGAGGAAGGCACAGAGTTTTTACACCGCTTGAAAGGGGACGGCCCCTTGCCCTTAATTACCTCTTGCTCGCCCGGATGGATTAAGTATTGCGAACATTTTTATCCGGAATTTTTAGAGAATATTTCTTCTTGTAAATCGCCGCAAGGGATGTTTGGGGCCATGATGAAAAGCTATTATGCACAAAAAATGGGATTAGATCCGAAAGATATTTTTGTGGTAAGCATTATGCCTTGCACTGCGAAAAAGTTTGAAATTACTAGAGATGGACAGGATGTGGACGGAGCGCCTGGCATTGACGTTTCTTTAACTTGCCGGGAATTATCCCGTATGATTAAAAGAGCTGGGATTGATTTTGCCAACTTACCGGATGAAGAATTTGACGAGCCTTTTGGGATTGCTTCCGGGGCGGCGCATATTTTTGGAGCAACCGGTGGGGTAATGGAAGCCGCTTTGCGTACCGTTTATGAAATTGTAGAAGGCAAACCTTGTCAGCCGATAGAATTTAAAGAGGTGCGCGGTACAAAAGGGATAAAAGAAGCCAGCTATCAAATTGGCGGCCAGGAAGTGCGCGTGGCGGTTTGTTCCGGAACAGCGAATGCTGGTAAGCTGCTGGATATGGTGAAGAATGGGGAAAAAGAATATCATTTTATTGAAATCATGGCTTGTCCGGGCGGTTGTGTCAATGGCGGCGGGCAACCCATTCAACCTTCTTCTGTGCAAAACTCGGTGGATATTCGCGCTCTGCGGGCTGCCGGTCTGTATGGCGAAGATGATAAAATGGTTTTGCGGAAAAGTCATGAAAACCCCATTGTGCAGGAAATTTATCGTACCTATTTGGGCGAACCGGGTAGCCATAAAGCCCACAAATTATTACATACGCATTATGTAAAAAGAGATCATTTTTAAAAGATGGCGATAAGAAAAAGCAGGCTAATAGCCTGCTTTTTTATTTGACAAATAAAGATAGGCCATTTATAATTTATGTATCATTTGAAACACTTTTTTGGAGTGGTAAGCCATTGAAAAACGGATATGAAAAGAAATTGCTTTGTTTGCAGAAGAGTTTTTTATTCGCCGGGTTGCCGGATTCCTTTTTGCTGCAATTTTTACAGACGGATGGTTGGCAGGTAAAAAAATTCCCCAAAGGGACGGAAATACCGGGGAATCATTTTTTAATGTTGGTATTGCAAGGAAAAGTGCTGGCTTATCAGGGGGCGGAACAAACCATATTGCGCCTATTTCAAAAATGGGATTGCTTAGGCGCCGCTTCTTTATATGCCGAGCAATCCTTTGGTTTATTGCGCATTGTGGCGGCTAGTCATTGTGAAATTTTATTTATTCCGGCTGAAACCGTAACTGATTTACGGCGAACGCATTGGCAAATTAACGAAAATTATATTGCTTTTTTATGCGAAAGGGTCGCTTTTTTAAATCAAAAAATTAGTGGTTTTACTGCTGGTAGCGCGCAAAACAAACTGCTTTTGTATGCAAGAAATTTAAGAGAACAAAAACAGGACAAGTTGACTGATAATGTCAGCCGTTTGGCGCAAAGCCTGGATGTCAGCCGAGCCAGCTTATATCGGGCGATTCACGCTTTAGAAAAACAGGGTATTTTGTATCAAAAAGAAAAGGATATTTATATTAAGGAAGGTGATTTTTAAATGAAGAAAAAAGGAATTCTTTTGTTTTTGGCTTTGGTTATGATGAGTACAGTTCTTTTTGTCGGATGCGGACAGAAAAAATTAGCAGAAGAAGATATGGTAACCATGCATGTAGCAGCTTTAAAAGGACCGACAGGAGTGGGTTTGGCGCATTTGATGCAAACGGAACAGGCCAAAGAAAAGAGTTTTTATCAATTCACTTTAGCTGGCGCGCCGGATGAAATTGTTAGCAATGTGGCCAATGGCAGCATTGATATTGCGGCTGTTCCTACCAATTTGGCGGCCACGCTTTATCAAAAAACGGCAGGAAAGGTACAAATGATTGCCATTAACACCTATGGTACTTTGTACCTTTTAGCAAAAGATGATACCATTACCAGTATGGCCGATTTAAAAGGGAAAACCATTGGGGCTACTGGGCAAGGTGCTAATCCGGAATATATTTTAAATGATTTATTAGTCAAAAATGGCTTACAGCCCGGTATTGATGTGACAATACAGTACTATACGGAACATGCGGAATTGGCCGCTTTGGCGGCGGCTGGGAAAGTGGATATTGCGATGTTACCAGAGCCGAATGTAACCGCAGTGCTGCAAAAAAATGCAGATTTGAAAATTGTTTTGGATTTAACCAAGGAATGGAAAAAAGTAAATGATCAGGATTTGGTAATGGGTTGTTTTATTGTTAGCAAACAATTTGCCGCCGATCATAAAGAGCAATTAGATTTGTTTTTAGAGGAAGCCAAAAAATCGATTGCTTATGCCCAAAAGAATGTGGATGATACCGCTAAAATATGCGCCCAGTTGGGTATGATTCCCAGTGAAGAAGTAGCGAAAGCTGCGATTCCTAATTGCAATTTGGTTTTTGTTACCGGCAAAAATATGCAAAAAGCTGCAGAAAGTTATTTTGCCATACTAAACGAAGCGAACCCGCAATCTATTGGAGGGGCGATGCCGGATGCGGACTTTTATTATCAACCATAAATGGGTAAAGTTTTTGTTGCCAGCGTTTTTTTATCTGGCAATTTGGGGTTGGGCGGCCAATCAAGTAGGACAAGAGTTACTTTTGCCCTCTCCCGCTCTTGTAGGGGCACGTTTTATGCACCTGGTGGGACAAAGTGCCTTTTGGCATATTACCCTTGCTTCTTTATTCCGTATTATGCTGGGTTTTTTTCTTGGCGTTTTAAGCGGTTTGGGTCTGGCCATATTAACGCATTGTTTTCTGTTATGTGAGGTGCTGCTATCTCCTTTGATTCGGGCGATCCGAGCCACGCCGGTTGTTTCCTTTATTTTGCTAACGCTGGTATGGTTTTCTTCGGCAGCCGTTCCTGTTTTTATTGTGTGGTTGATGGTGATGCCCATTGTTTGGCAGAATATGGTAGCTGGCATTGCGGCAGTGGATCGGCAGTTGCTGGAAATGGCGCAGGTATTCCGATTTGGGCGCGGTCAAATCATGCGGCATATTTACGTACCGGCCGCTTTGCCTTTTTTCTTTTCTGCTTGTATCACATCGCTTGGGTTGGCCTGGAAGTCCGGTATTGCTGCGGAAGTTTTGGCTGTTCCCGTTTTGGCGATTGGCGGCAAGCTCCATGATGCGAAAGTTTATTTGGAAACCCCTGATCTTTTTGTTTGGACGGCTGTGGTGATTTGTTTAAGTCTTTTCCTGGAAAAAATAATAAAGTTGGCTTTGCGCCGTTTCGGAAAGGTGGCGCCTTTATGAGTATCGCGTGGCAAAAGGCCGAACTTTCTTTTGGTAATAAAAAGATATTACATCAGTTTTCTTATACCTTACCGGAAAAAGGGGTTATTTGCTTTTTTGGTCCTTCCGGTTGTGGAAAAACCACTTTATTGCATACTTTAAACGGTTTATTAAAACTGCAATCCGGCCAAATTTTAGGCTTGGAGCAAAAAAAGTGTGCTATGGTTTTTCAAGAAGACCGCTTATTGCCCCAATTAACGGCTTGGCAAAACATTGCTTTGGTAAATGAACAAGAAACAATGCTTTATTTGCAAAAAGTGGGTCTAGCAGAATTTGCCCAGCAAAAGCCTACGGATTTTTCCGGAGGCATGAAAAGACGATTGGCTATTGCCCGCGCTTGGGCTGCCGACAGTGATTTGCTGTTATTGGATGAACCTTTTACCGGTTTAGAAGAAAGTTTAGCCTCCCATATTATGGCGCAAATAAAATTAGAAGTTGCTTGTAAAAAGCCGGTTATTTTGGTTACCCACGATAGCCAAATCGCCAAAAAATACAGCGATTTTTTGGTTGCGGTAACCGGTCCTCCTTTACAAATTGCGGCGCAATAAAAAAATAAAAAGGACGGTAGTGATACCGTCCTTTTTGTATGCTTGTTTTTATTTTGTAATGGTTACGCTGCCGCCGTTGGCTGGGTCATAATTTACAGTAAAACCTAATTTTTCAAATTCACGCAGTTTCACATAGGTTACACCGTTTTCTACAAAACCAACCATTTCCGTTTTTACACCGTCCCGCACAACATAAGCTTTTTGGGCCGTTTGATCCCATTCTACTTGTTCGCCAAATAATTCCGCCAATTGACGCATGGGTAAATAATTATATCCGTCTATGGCATTTATAGCCATCGTATCAAAACGGCTATTGTTTAAAATACTGGCCACATAAGTTTTGTTACAGAAAACGGTATTATCTTGCCAGGTCCAATAACAGAAAATATGATCCGGCAATTTGTTATTTGTTAATTGGGTAACTGATTGGATGCCCTCGGTTGGGAAAGCAAAAGTGTTTTCTTGGCTTGCATCAAGGTTCATTTTGATATCCATGGTCATTTGTAAATACTCGGCGCTATTATCTGGGTCATGAATGGTCAATATCATATAAGCGTTGTTTTCATAGGTTTTTTCACCTGTTTTGGCTACATAACTGGAAATTTCAGTGCCATCTAAATAGGTGGGCAGTTCCTTGGCAATTTCATCAAATGTGGCTTGCAATTCCTTTAAATCTTCTAAAGTAATGGCATTGTTGGTTTCTGCTAATTGATCAATGGCTGCCAACATATCTTCTTTTTCAATGTTCATAAGAGCGAATACGGAATCGTCTAATGTAGCGATATAATTTTTAAAATCTTCCCCAATGGGTTTTAAATGATTGATGGTGTAAGTAACAAATTCATTGAGAACAGGAATCATATTTTCATCATCCAATTTCATTTCATAGCCTTGATCTTTTTTGCTGAAAACGGTTGGTTGATAGTCTTTATAGGAGCTGGCATTTAGCTGTTCTATAAAGGCATACATAGAATTATTTAATTGTACATAATTAATGCTGTTTAAAATATCCAAGTCGCCGTAAATGGAGGTAATGGAGTCTAAATCTAGCCATTGCACATCTTGTAATAGTTCGGCAGTGGCGGCAATTTCTTCTTCGCTCGCTCCAAAAGTAGTCATAAAGGTTAGCAAATCTTGGGCGTTTAATAAAATTTGTTTTCCTTGCATGTGGATGCGTAAAGGAACAACTTGGGCATTGGGCAGGGTATATTCCATGTCCATATAAATGGAACCTTTTTCCAATTCATAATACCCGGTATAAGTGGCATGGATATTACGAATTGCTTCTAAGGCTGCTTTTCCTTCTTCATCGATATCTTGCAGCATGCTTTCCGGGAAATTAAATCCCATATCTAAGCTGCCTTCGTAGGTGTATTGGGGCAAGCTGCCTATTTCTTTACTGAGTTTTAAATATTCATTTCCTTCTGCACTACAACCGGCTAAAGCCATAAAAGATAAACATAGCGCCAATAATAACAGAGTTATTTTCTTTTTCATTTTTTTACCTCCTCCAAAGATTATAATAAGTATAAAATAGTTGATAGCCGCATTATATCACAAAAAGAACCTGGCGCGTATTTTTTTTGTGTTAAGAAAGGACTTGTCCGCATATCTTGTTAGGGAAAGGGGCGGATACAATGAAACTGGTTTTTGAAAATCCTAACACGAAAGAAAAAATGGTTTCTGTCCTGCCAAAACTATTGGCGCAGGCCTTATATGAATATTTACAAGAAGAAAATCTTTTGCCAAATGCCTATTTTTCCGCAAAAGAGGTGATTTCTGGTGACTATTTCGGCGCCTAAAACGAAAGTAGCTGCTTATTGCCGGGTTTCTACCGATAAGGATGATCAGTTGCTGAGTTTAAAAGCGCAAAAAGAATTTTTTTATGACTATGCACAAAAAAATAACTTTGAATTGGTGAAATTGTATGCCGATGAGGGGATTAGTGGAACCAAATTAAAAAATCGTTGGGCCTTTCAGCAAATGATGGCGGATGCAGAAAAAGGCCTTTTTGAACGGGTTTTTGTAAAAGATATTTCCCGTTTGGCCAGAAATGTGGTGGATTTTTTGCAAAGCATTCGTCGGCTAAAAGCTTTACATATTGATTGTCAGTTTCTTACCGCCAATATGTCTTTGAATGATGGAGAACTGACTTTAACCATTTTAGCCGCCGTTGCCCAGGAAGAAAGCGCGAATTTATCCAAAAGGGTAAAATTTGGTAAAAAGAAAAATGCAGCCAATGGCAAAGTGCCCAATTTGGTTTATGGTTATGATAAAATACCGGGGGAGTATTTTTGTTTGCGTGTGAATGCCATAGAAGCGCAAGTGGTAAGAACGATTTTCCATGATTATGGTTATCGTGATTTGAGCATGCGGCAAATTGCCGAAAACTTAAATGCAGCCGGGTATCGTAGCAAAAAAGATTGTTCCTTTAGCCAAAACGCCATTTCGCGCATTTTACGGAATCGTCTTTATATTGGAGACGTCATCAATGGCAAAGAATATGTGGATGATTATTTAACGGGGCATCGAGAAAAAGCGGATACGACGGATTGGCAGATTGTGCATAAAGAAGAGTTGGCTATTGTTCAGCCGGAAGTTTTTTGGGCTGTGCAGGAAAAGTTATACCAAAAGGCGCAGCAAATGCAGCAATTAAAACAAAGAAACTCGAATCGTTATCTTTTTAGTAATTTATTATATTGCGCGCATTGTGGTAGCACTTTCCGTCGTATTCAGAAAAAGAAAAAAGAAGGCTATTATGTCCGTTGGGCCTGTAACGGGCGCAATCAATATGGGGTAGATTATTGTGCAAACAAAACTTTTTTAGCGGAAGAGGATTTGTTTGCGGCTTTAACAGAATATTGTTGGCATTTTTTTCCACAGGAGGCGGTTTTATTACAAAAAGTGCAGCAAGAATTCATGCAATTAAGTCAAGGAAGTGTTGCGAAATTGTCTAGACCAAAAGAGCAACAAGAATTGGCGGCCTTGCAGAAAAAAAAGGAAAAGCAGCTGCAGCTGTTTGAAGCGGATATTATTTGTTTGGAAGAATTACAATATCGTATGCGGCCCTTAGAGAAAAAAATTGCTTTTTGGCAAAAAGTAAGCACAGAAAATGACCAGATAAAAGCGCAAGGAAAAAATAACAATATCTTTAAGGAAAAGTATTGCAGTAAAAAAGAACAGCTTTTTCGAATGGAAATTTTGAACAATACCTTTTGGAAAAAAGTGCTGGATCGAATAGAAATTAGTGAGGAGCAAGAGGTCAAAGTGGTTTTAAGAAGTTTTTGTGAAAATTAAAAATCGCGTGGAAAATATGCTTTTGTTTAGATGACAGAAACGGTGAAATACGGTATAATAAACAATAAAGCTGTGAACACATCTGGCAAAATGAATTAAAAATAGGAATCTGCCGGCTGCCGCTTTATGGCAGCCTTTTTGTTAAATATTGCCTTAGGATTCCGACCATTTTTTTGTTATTCTAGTAAAAATAGGGGAAATAGAAACGAGAGGTTGAAGTATTTTATGAAAAAACGCCATTTGCTTAAATCGATATTGGCCACTATACTGGTGATTGCTTTAAGCGCCAGCCCGGCATTTGCCTTAACTTCCGCTTTTCAGGCGGTTTATTCTATTGGGCAAGGAGCTGCTTATTATGATATTGATGGGGAAAACGCCAATGGGTTGCAAAAGGTTAATTATATTACCTATCAACCCAATTCCAATGTTATGCCCATCATTGCCTATGGTAGTGGTTTGTATGGCACTTCCACCATTTCCACGGTTATTGATTTTGTACAAGCGCAAGGGAAAGAAGTGATTGCCGCCATCAATGCTGACTTTTTTGATACCGCAACCGGGATTCCAATTGGTATGGTGATTCAAAATGGTACTTTTATTTCTTCGAATGTCGGTCAATATGCAGTGGGTTTTAAAGCGGATGGCAGTGCTGTGATCGGTAAGCCAAGTACGGCGATGATATTATCCGGGCCAACCGGCGAAGTGACCATCGATAATTTTAATAAAGCACGTTCCGAAAGTGTGATTTGTTTACTGGACCGCAATTTTAGCCGTGAAACCAGGATTAAAACGGCAGGAAAAAATATTGTGCTGGAACGCTTAGACGATACCCCTGTTACGGTAAACGGGGCTGGGGTAAAATTACGGGTGGTAAGTATGGAAGAAACTGCCGTTTCTACTCCCATTGGCGATAATCAAATGGTATTGACTGTGGCGGCCACCGGTCCTGTTAGCCGTTTGCCCGAATATCAAGTTGGGGATATTTTAACCTTTACTGTAACCAATACCGATTCTAATTGGCAAGATGTGCAGTTTGCTGTAGGCGGTAAAAATTTAGTTGTCAATGGTGAAATTGTTACAACTGGTAACCCGACTGGCAATCATCCGCGCAGTGCGGTTGGGGTAAAGGCAGACGGTACCTTGATCCTTTATGAAGTGGATGGGCGGCAAAACGGTTTTAGCATGGGCATGAGCCCGGAACAATTGGCGCAGGAAATGTTAAATTTAGGTTGTGTCAATGCCATTAATTTAGATGGCGGCGGTTCTTCAGCGATTGCCGTACAAATGCCGGGTGATGAATTGCCTACCGTTGTGAATCGTCCTTCCGGTGGTTCTTTACGGGCCTGTGCAAATTATATTTTATTGATCAATAATGCGCCAAAAACCGGCAATGCCAGCAATTTGCATTTGTATCCGGAATATCGCTATTTATTGCCGGGCGCTTCCACCAAAATTACAGTGAAAGCCACCGATAGTGGCTACTATCCCACAACTGTGCCAAGCGCTATCACCTATACGGTAGAAAATGAAATGGGTTCGGCTGTTGACGGTGTTTTTACGGCCGGTAACAAAACAGGAGAAGTGAGAATATCCGCCAGTTCTACAGAAGGTGCCGGCGGCAGCCAATATGTTACTATTATTTCTGCCATTGACGGCTTGTCCATTCAAAAAGAAGGGGCGAATGTTGCCTTAAGTTCTTTGGAAGTAACGCCTGGGGAAATAATAAATTTAAAGGCGGAAGCCACGTATAAAGGAAATGCCGTTGCAGTAACGGTGCAAAATTTGCAATGGCAGATAGAAGGCAACGTGGGTTCTATTGATGAAAATGGTGTTTTTACGGCCGGTAATGAATTGCAATCCGGTAGTTTAATTGTTTCCTATAACGGCTTCACCAAGAAAATCCCGGTAAATGTGGGATTAGGCGCCCCGCAAACCAGTAATATCAGCATTTTGGCGGATTTTGAAAATGAAATAGCTTTTACCGCTAGTGCCAATAGCAATTTGAGTTTGGCAACCGAGCCTGTTGCTTATGGGGAAAAAGCATTACGCTGGGAATATCATTTGGAAAACGCAGAAAGTGATCAAATTTATTTTTCCCCGCGCGCTTTAGGAGAAGAAGCAAAATTGCTGGCAGTAATGGTGTATGGCGATCAGTCGGATACCAATTTATATGCGAATATTACGGATGCTTCCGGCAATATCAGCCAGATTGCTTTTAGTCCGGCGATTACGGAACGTTCTTATCAAGTTTTAACGGCAACTTTACCGGAAGGAGCAAAAACCTTTACCGGCTTTACCATAGAAAAAGGTGATATTGACGCCGGTTATTTCTTCTTAGACCAATTATTGGTAACCAATGATACTTCTTTTGACCGCATTGCACCGCAAATTGTATTTACGAGTATGCCGGAAACAAGCGTGGAAAATGATACGGTGCAAATCGTTGCCGCAGTAACGGACGATAATGGCCGTTATGCGGTTGCGGAAAAACAAATTGTTGTAAAAGTGGATGGCGTTAGCATTTCTTTTCACACCAATGCCTCTACCGGTAATATTTCTTTTACCACGCCGGCCTTGACCGCTGGCTTGCACCAAATTACCATAGAAGCAAAAGATGCGACCGGTAATTTAGCGCGCGTAAGCAGACAAATAAAAGTAAATGCTGCGGAAGGTGCCGCTGCTACTCAATTATTTGCCGATATGACCGCCGAACATTGGGCCAATGATTATGTGAATTTTGTAGCCGCGCATAATTTGGTAAAAGGGGAAGAAGATGCACAGGGAGTTTTGCAATATTATCCAGGTCGTAATTTAACCAAAGCGGAATTTGCCGTTATTATGACACGTTATTTACAGTTGAATACGGAAAATAGTACGGAATTGCCTTTTACGGATAAAGACAGTATTCCGACCTATGCTTTTGATTCCGTACAGGCGGTATATGATGCCGGGATTATGATGGGTAGCGCTATGGTGGACGGTACCGTGGCCTTTTTGCCGAATGATTCGATTACGCGGGCGGAAGTAATGACTGTTATTGGCCGCACTTTCCCAAAAGGATATGCAGTGCATGCCAAAGATTTCACGGATAAGGATACCATACAACCTTGGGCCAAAGATTACGTGGATTTGTTAACTTCCTTGGGGATTGTTGGCGGTTATGAGGATGGCAGCGTACAGCCGCGCGCTAATATTACCCGGGCGGAATTTGCTAAAATATTATTTGGGTTATATTAAACCGTTTCCGAAAAAGCGCCGTAGGGCGCTTTTTTTGTGGCTTGTTAGTAATAAGCTTGTATTATAAGAATAAGTTATTGACTTTTTCCTATGCATTTGTTTTAATGGAATTAGGCAGATAGCATTATAGTTTCTGCATCGGCCTTTGACAAAAGAGACAGCACGAAGCCTGCCAAAAAGAAGAGGGGGGTTTTGTTTATGACTCTGCGTGATGTAAAAAAACAACCATATGCTTTATTAAGAGAGGAAACAAGTCGGTTATTACGTACCAGTGCTGCTATGTATATGTTTTTAGCAGAAGAGGCAGTACGACAGCTGGGCGATCGAGCTGAGCCTATTATTCGTCGCCATTTGCGTCGTTATGGGGAATTCCGTGGTTATGAATTACGAGAGGCCCATCGGGCTTTGGGTTTACCCATCAATATGGAAACTTTGCAAACCCATTGGGATAGTGCCAGCGGCCTAATCAGCGTGGGAGATTCTGCCGGCGGAAAAATGTTTTCCCCTTGTAAAACAGTATACGATGTTTATGAATGCCCTGCTTCTGTCGTGTGGTAAGGACATAACTTTTGGCGTTGGGGGCATGTTTATTGTGATGAATTTCATGAATCCTGCGCGCATACCTATCATCCGAACGCCCATGTGGTGATCCCGCAAAACCTGATGAAAAAAGGCGATGACCATTGCGCTTTTACTTGGACTATGTTGCCGGATGAAAAAGAACCGAATTGGGGGCCGGTAAGTGAATTGGGTAAAAAACTGGCGAAAAATTATATGCCCAAAACCAATGAAGAAGCCGCGCAAAAAGCGTTGATTCGCGGCAGCCGCCTGCATGGGGCGCGCTATGCTACCTTTGCCAAAGAATTATTGGCAGAAGGTCTGGCCGGCGAGGCAGTATTGCGGGAAGGGTTACGTAAATTTAGTCGTTATCGGGGAGAAATGTTATTAGGCGAACATCAGTCTTTGGATCGGCACGATATGAGTAAAGCCAGAATGTGTTTTGCACATCATGATTTACCTTATGAATATTTATGGACTTCAACAGAAACAGAAGATGAAAATGGTTTTATACTAGAAATTTCTTATTGCCCGCTCTATGATGTATGGCAAGATATGGATGCTTTGGATGTCGGTAAAATTTACTGTGAAGAAACTTACGGTGCTTTGGCAGAGGGATATGATTTGGCGGCGATTGAAATGCAACAAAGCCAGTGTGGTGGTTGTCAAACCTGTAAGATCTGTGCGCGCGAAAAAAGGTAATCGGAAAGCAACCGTACTTTAGGTATCTTGCGTGTTATGTAAAATTTGTGTATGCAAAAAAGGAAACTGTTTCCATTTGGTTACGGCAGTACATAAAGATGTTACCGAACGACTGCCTCTCATCAATGAGATGATTGCTGCCAGAGTGCGGGACATCCTGGAAAATAACAAGGCAGAACGCCATTTGCGGGGCGGTGAAGCGACCCGCAAAAAATACCGGGCGAAGAGAGAAAGTCTCAGACGCTAAAAAAAATCCCCTTTTATTTCACATAAAAGGGGCCTTTTTTTATCTCGGAATATTTGAAATTATAATAGGGCTATGATAAAATAAATTGATTAGTAGAATAGCTGTTTTATCGCAATTTGCGGTTAGGAATAGGACAAGCACGGAGGTTTTTATAATGGGTTTGTTTAATTGGGGTACGGATATTGGAGTAGATTTGGGCACTGCCAGTATTTTAATTTATGTAAAAGGCAAAGGGATTGTTTTAAACGAACCATCCGTTGTTGCTATTGATCAAAAAACAGGCAATTTAATTGCCGTGGGGGACGAGGCGCGCAGAATGCTTGGCCGTACTCCTGGCAATATTGTAGCGGTGCGTCCTTTGAGAGAAGGGGTCATTGCCGATTATGATATTACGGAAAAAATGTTGCGTTTCTTTATTGAAAAGGCGGTAGGGCGTTCTTTTTTATTTAAACCGCGTATTATGGTTTGTATTCCTTCTGGGGTAACCGGGGTAGAAGAACGGGCCGTACGGCAAGCGGCGATTCAGGCTGGAGCGCGTCAGGCATATTTAATGGAAGAGCCTTTGGCGGCTGCTTTTGGCGCCGGTATGGATATTACCAGTCCCGGCGGGAATATGGTGGTGGATATCGGCGGGGGAACGACCGATATTGCGGTTCTTTCTTTGGGCGGTATTGTTTGTTCCAAATCATTGCGAGTGGGCGGCGATAAATTTGATGAAGCCATTGTGCGTTATGCCCGTAGGGAACATAATTTGTTGATTGGGGAACGTTTTGCCGAAGAAATTAAAATTACCATTGGTACGGCTTATCCCAGAGGCTTGACAGAAAATAGATTGATGGAAGTGCGTGGTCGGGATTTATTAACCGGGCTTCCCAAAAGCGTCACTTTTTCTTCTCGAGAAACCTTTGAAGCGCTGCAAGAGCCGGTAGATTCTATTGTGGCTTCGGTAAAAGAAGTGCTGGAAACAACGCCTCCGGAATTAGCGGCGGATATTATTGATAAAGGGATTGTGATGACTGGCGGTGGCGCTTTGTTACGCGATTTGCATAAATTGATTGCCCAGGAAACAGGGCTACCCGTTAATGTTGCCGATGATCCTATTTCCTGTGTGGCGCGTGGTACGGGCATGTCTTTAATGCATTTGGAAAATTTACAAAGTAACCGCAATTTCTCTAGAAAAGCGCTATAAAATTTTCTTTTCACGAAATAATCACAATTATTTTGTAAAATTTTGGTAAGATAAATTGTCTTAAGGAGGAAAGAGATGAAAAAAGTTTGCGGTTTGTTTTTTTGCGCTCTTTTTGCCTTTCTTTTGCTCTTTCGACCAATAGCAACAGCGGCGCCTGGCGATGTTACGGATCCTTTTGTAACCAAGTCCTGGACGGATGATTATGTGGAAACATCTTTTGCTGCGATAGAGGCAAAAATTGCTGAAATGCAAAAAAGTGTTGCTTCTTTGCAAATTCGGCCTACTATTATATTATATTTAAATTCTACCAAGGCTTATGTGAATGGGCTGGAACAAAGCATAGATGTCGCGCCGTCTTTAAAGCAAGATTGCACTTTTGTCCCATTGCGTTTTATTGGGGAAAAAATGGGGGCGAAGGTAGACTGGGATGAAAAAAATCAACAAGTGCTCTATTCCCTAGCCGGCAAAAAAGTAGTGTTGACGATTGGTTCTAGTTCTATGACAGTAGATGGGGTGCAACAGCAGTTAATTGCTGCTCCTTTTTTAGCGCAGGAAAGAACGATGGTGCCATTGCGGGCGGTTGCGGAGGCCTTTGGTTTTCAAGTTGATTGGTTAGAAGCGGAGAAGAAGATTGAAATTAAGTAAGGAGATTTCGCCATGACTGAGATGGAAAAAGAGTTCTGGCAAAGGCGTATGGAATACAAAAGAGAAAAGGAAAGACAAAGCAGTTGGCGATTTTTGCTTTTGGCTTTCCTTTTTCCGCTTTGTTTCTATATCGGTTTTACGGTATCCGGTTTTTTTGTAGACCAACCGGATTTTGATTATTTAACCAAAGATGATTTAAGGCCGGTAGGAGATAGCGATTTTAATTTATTTGATCAGGAAAATGAAGTGATTTTGTTGGTAGGAGCCGATTCTAGGGAAACCAATGATGTTGGTCGTTCTGATACAATTATGCTGGCTTTTTTAGATAAACAGAATAAAAAAGTAAAATTGCTTTCCGTATTGCGCGATACTTATGTCACCATTCCGAATTCAGGAGAAAAAACAAAAATTAACCATTCCTATGCTTATGGGGGGATTCCTTTGCTGGAAAGCACCCTGGAAAAGAATCTGGGCATTGAAGTAAATCATTATGTGCAAGTGGATTTTGATGGATTTGCCGCTTTAATCAACGCCCTAGGTGGTATTACTATTGATGTAGAAAAAGATATGCGCAATGATGCAGAGCATATTAACTTGAAAAAAGGGGTGCAAAAACTAAACGGTACGGATGCTTTGGGTTATGTGCGTTGGCGTAGCGATGGTTTGGCTGATGTGGGCCGCGTACAAAGACAACAGAAATTTGTGAAAGCAGTATTGGAAGAAGTAGCGCAAACAAGTACTATTTGGAAATTGCCTTCTTTGATTAATGTATTTAACGCTAACGTAAAAACCGATATGACGACAGGACAAATGTTGAGCATTGCCAACACTTATCGTACGATGCAAGCAGGCGCGATTGAAACATTTTCTCTGCCCGGTACTCCGCAAATGCTCAATGGTGTTAGTTATTGGGTTCCGGATAAAGCGCAATGTAATACTTTATTAGAATATTTAGTAGGTACTGATGAACAGCAGTCTACTGCAAATTCGGATACCACGAACAAGGATACGAAATAAAAGGAGATTGCTATGGCAGTTAATAATACGAATCATGCCAATTTTATCCCAGCCTCCTATATTTTGGGCGCGAAGATCAATAAGTTGGATATGATAGAAACCTTATGCCAAATCGATTTATTTATTCAAGCCGGTGGCTTTCATCAAATTATTACTTTAAATGCGGAGATGCTTTATGCAGCGCAGGAACGACCGGAATTGTTAACTTTAATCAATGGTGCGGATTTAGTGTTGCCGGATGGCCGCGGTATTGTATGGGCTTGTAATTATTTAAAACAGCCGGTTCCAGAGCGCGTAACAGGGATTGATTTATTGCAACAAATGCTGCAGCAGGGATCTTTAAACGGTTGGCGTTTTTATTTTTTAGGAGGTCGGCCGAATGTGGCCAGACAAGCCGCGCAGCTGGCGGAAGAAAATCATCCCGGTTTACAAATTGTAGGAACGCGACATGGCTATTTTGTAGAAAGTGAAGAAGCGGATATTGTAAAAGAAATTGCGGATTCCAGGGCCGATATTCTTTGCGTAGGGCTTGGTTTTCCCCGGCAAGATCAGTTTATTCAAAAATACGGCGAACAGTTTAATGTAAAAATCGCCGTAGGGGTAGGCGGTAGTTTTGACGTTTTGGCCGGTTTGGTGAAAAGAGCCCCTTTAAAATGGCAAAAATTAGGCTTGGAATGGCTTTGGCGTTTGTGTTTGGAGCCTAGTCGCTGGCGCAGAGTGATGGCTTTGCCTAAGTTTAAATGGTTGGTTTATAAAACCGCTTGGACGCGTGAAGATAATACAAAAAACACAACAAAAAAACAATTGCCTAAATAAAATAAAGATGTTGTTTTGTATAAGAATATGCTATAATACTTCCGGTATGAACAAATTTTTACAACATTTCCCAAGAAAATAAGAAGTTTGTTCTGTTGCTATTATATAAATAATAAAGATGGAAAGACAGGCTTGCGCTTTATTTTAAATTTTTTTTGATAAAATGAAAAAAAGTGCAAGTTCTTCGAAATGAAATTTGTATTATTTAATGTAATTAGGGTGTTTGCTTCACGGGTAACCCCTAATGCTTGTTATTTGACAAGTGAATACGTTTTTATTTTAAAGTTTCTAAAGGAGGCTAGCCTTTAGACTTTAGTTCTATTTCAAAATTTTGTAGAAAGGAGTGATTGCTTCTACAAAAGACTGGCATCTTGTGAAGACGAAAACAAATCACACGAAATTATTTTAAAAGAAAAAAAGGAGGAACATATCTTGAAGAAATTTCTATCCATTGTTATGGTATTGATGATGGTATTCGCTTTCTCTGCTAGCGCTTTCGCAGTAGATTATAGCGACGTCGATTCCTTAGCACAAGAAGTTCAAGACTCTATTGCTAAAGTTTCCGCTTTGGCTATCTTCGAAGGTGATGGCGATAACACCTTCCGTCCCAACGACACGATTACCCGTGCTGAATTCGCTAAAGTTGCTTGCGTTGCTGCAGGTTTAGGTACCTCTGGCGATGCTTTGAAAAACACTGCTAGCCAATTCACCGATGTACAACCTGGTGAATGGTGGGCCGGTTGGATCAATTTGGCTGTTGCGCAAGGCTATATGAAAGGTGACCCGAACGGTACTTTCCGTCCGAAAGATCCTATCACCATGGCTGAAGTAACCACCGTTTTGCTCCGTATGCTTGGTTACACCGACAATCTCCCTGGTTTATGGCCGGTAGATTACATTGCTCAAGCTGGTAAATTAGACTTGTTTGACAATGTAGACTTCAAATCCGATGCTCCTGCTACCCGTGCTCAAGTTGCTGTTTTGTTAGACAATAACTTGGATCAAAACCTTGTTGTTTGGAGCAAAGACAAAGACGCTTTTGAAGACAAAGATCCTGTTGTTACTTTGATGGGCGATAGCTTCCGTGGTACCACTGCTGAAAACGTACGTTTTGACGGTGCTTCTTTAGTTTATAAAACTGTTGATGACAAATTGGTATTAGATAGTGCCAGCAGCATTGACTCCATGGTTGACGCATACAAATATACTGGTACCAACAAAGATCAATTAGAATTGGTTTATGCTACCGCTAATGGTGCTCCTTCCAAAGTAGCTGACGATTATGCTATTTCTGGTGGTTTGACCTTGGCTGATTTAGCTGGCCAAGAAGCTGACATCATTTATGATTTAAAAACCGATGGCAGCAAAAACGAAGTAAAATATATCGAAGTAACTTCTAAAGTTGTTACTACTGATAGCATTAAAGAATACTCTGTAACAAAAAATGCAGACGATGCTGAAAAAAATCCAGGCCAAATCACCAAAGGTACCGTTCGCATTAACAACACCAAATACAATATCGCTGCCGGCGCTTATATTCCGAAAGACATGAGTGATTCCAGCATGCGTATCGTTATTGACGAAGACGACAATGTTATCGAAGCTGTTTTCGTAGCTGATTATCTCAGCACTCCTGCTCAATTGGTAGACAAATACAATGAAAGCTCTAAACGGATTGAATACAAAGTTGGGGCTTCCACCAAATTGTCCGGTAAAGATTACATCTTCTACAAAGATGGTGTAAAAGCTGAAATCACTGAATTGGATGAAAACGATACCGTTTATGTGTTTGAAAATGCTTGCAACTTAGATTATGTTATCTATGCCACTGCTCCTGTAACCGGTAAAGTTACCTCTGTTGATGATGCTGCCGGCAATGATAGCGATAAAATTTACATCGATGGTACAAAATACAGTGTACCTACTGCTGGCTTCACCTATTCTAAAGATTCCGAAGATTATATCTCCGGTGGTGGCGCTCAAAATGTTATTGAAGACGATATGTTTGGCGAAACCGCGCAATATGCTTTGGGTCGCGACAATAAAGTAAGCGTATTGGTATTCAATG
>CALXSR010000015.1 GCA_944391215.1 uncultured Clostridia bacterium | reverse complement strand
CAAATTACCTGTTTTCCAGATCATTTATGGATAACGGGAACGGCCGGTCGTTTCCCACAAGAGGAGTTTGTCGTAGATTGTCATGAGTCTGGCTCAACATTGCGCTTTTTAATACCTATTTTTTCTTTGAGCGGCCATCCAGTGCATTTTCAAGGGCGTAATCGTCTTTTACAAAGACCGCAATCGGTTTATGAGAAGATTTTTCAAGATCAGCATTTATTTTATGCGCAAAATGAACAGGAAATTGTTTTGCAAGGACCTTTGGCATCTTGTGGTTATGTGGTGAAAGGGGATATTAGCTCGCAATTTATCAGCGGGTTGCTTTTTAGTTTACCGCTATTGCCAGGCGATTCTCGTATTATTGTGGAACCGCCTTTTGAATCGGCCTCTTATGTGGCACTTACTTTACAAATGTTGGAGCGCTTTGGGGTGCATGTAATTTTTGAAGATGAAAATACGCTTTTTATTACGGGCGGACAACATTATATGGCGACAGATTATACGGTGGAAGGCGATTTTTCCCAGGGCGCTTTTTTTGCTACTTTGGCAGCTGCAAAAGGTAATTTGCAAATGATGGGACTGCGGCACGATTCTATGCAGGGCGATAAAGAAATTTTATCGATTTTGCAAAAGGCTGGCGCTAAGATTGCGGCGATAGAAAATGGCTATAGTATAAAAAAAGCGGCGCTTTGCGGTACGGAAATTGATTTGGCTGACTGTCCGGATTTAGGGCCTATTTTAACTGTTTTAGGTGCTTTGGCGCAAGGGGAAACGAAAATTAGCCATGCTGCCAGATTGCGCTATAAGGAATCGGATCGTATTGCGGCTATGGAAATAGAATTGCGTAAAGCGGGCATTCAAATAGAAAGTACACAAGACGATATTGTGATCAAAGGCGGTTATCAACAAGAGGCAGGTCTTGTTTTTGAGGCACACAAAGATCATCGCATTGCGATGAGTTTGGCTGTTTTGGGGGCTTGTATGGAGCAGCCCGTGGTGATAGAGGGCGCACAAGCGGTGGCAAAGTCTTATCCTAATTTTTTTGCCGATTTGCAAAAAGTGGGTATAAAGGTGGATATCGAACATGATTGATAAAAAGAAAATCTTTTTAATCGTTGGTTTGGGACTCATTGGCGGTAGTTATGCCCGTGGTTTGAAAAAACAAGGATATACAGTTTATGCAATAGATCAAAACCAACAAAGTTTGGACTATGCCTTGCAAGAAAAAATCATTGATGCTGGGGCTGTTTGGGAACCAGATTTGCTTGCGCAAGCAGATTATGTGATATTTGCTCTGTATCCTTTAACCATGGTGGAATGGATCAAACAATATCAATCATACTTGAAACCAGGAGCAATGATCACCGATACCAGTGGTGTAAAATGTCATATTGTAGATGCAGTACAAGAAAACTTGCGTGCGGATTTGGAATTTATTGGTTCGCATCCGATGGCCGGAAAAGAAGTTAGCGGGGTGCAATATAGTGATGAAAATATATTTTTACCAGCTAACTATATTGTTACGCCAACAGATAAAAATACCAAAAAAGGTATTTTGTTTGCAATTGAATTGGCGCAGATTTTACAATTTTACCATATTGCCATTTTAAGCCCGCAAAGGCATGATGAAATGATCGGTTTTGTTTCACAGTTAACCCATGCGATTGCTGTAAGTTTAATGAATTGCAATGATACGCCTAATTTAGAGGAATATACCGGGGATTCTTTTCGGGATTTAACACGTATTGCTAAGATTAATGAAAAAATGTGGAGTGAACTGTTCCTTTTAAATAAAGAGAATTTGGTGCGGGAAATTGATGATTTTGCGGGAGCTTTACAAGACTTAAAAGAGAAGTTGATACAGGAAGATGTGCCTGGTTTGCAGGATTTATTTAAGGAGTCTACCGAAAGGCGCGCGCGTTTTGATAAAAAATGAGGGAATAGGAAAGAAGGCTTTTCTATGGATAAAGTAGCGCAGTTGCAACAATGGGTGAAAGAGAGCCGGAATATTGTATTTTTTGGCGGAGCAGGGGTTTCCACGGAAAGCGGAATTCCTGATTTCCGTAGTGTAGACGGTTTGTATCAGCAAAAATATGCTTATCCGCCGGAAACCATTTTAAGCCATAGCTTTTTTATGGCCAAACCAGAAGAATTTTATCGTTTTTATCGGGATAAAATGCTTTATTTGCAGGCCAAACCGAATGCAGCGCATTTAAAGCTGGCTGAATTGGAGGCTTGTGGAAGGTTAAAAGCGGTCATTACGCAAAATATCGATGGTTTGCATCAAGCGGCTGGTAGTAAAAAAGTATTGGAGTTGCATGGTAGCGTTTTGCGTAATTATTGTCAAAAGTGCGGCAAATTTTATGAGGTGCAAGCTATTCTGCAATCCCAGGGAATTCCTCGTTGTGCTTGCGGCGGCATCATAAAACCTGATGTGGTATTGTATGAAGAATCTTTGGATGAGGCGGTTTTGGAGGAAGCGATGCGTTGTATTGCACAAGCGGATATGCTGATGATTGGGGGTACTTCTTTAGCTGTTTATCCTGCTGCCGGATTGATTTATGGGTATCATGGAAGGCGTTTGGTTTTAATCAATCGGGATCCAACGCCGCATGACCAAAAAGCTGATTTGCTGATACCAGGGAAAATTGGAGAAATATTGTCACAAATAAAGACGGCTTAAGCCGTCTTTTGTTTTTATGATACCTATTTTTGCATGATCCGTTGGCTAATTAGTATAAATCAATTTATGTTTATCTTTTGCTTTAGGATAAATATTTTAAAATGATTTGCCAGCTTTCTTTTAATTTTGGATAAGGGAAATTACCACGGTTGGCAGGGCTGGTGGAAGGCAAATAAATGCAAGGATAGTCCTGTTGTTCCGGAGCATAGTTACGATAATATTCGGTAGCTTTTTTCCCGGTGGTAAAAACAGCCCGGATGGGTGCATTTTGCAAAATAGGATAAAAGGAGTTTATTTTTGCATTTTGAATGCTCATATCGCTTGCTCCTTGGATATCGCAAGATTGCAATACATCGAATACTGCGATATGGTTGCGCAGCAAAAACTCTTTTTTGGCCTCTGGGTCCGACGCTGGTTTTTCTTGGTGTAATAAATCGGCTAAAAGGGGCCAAAAAGCATTTTGGGGATGGGAATAGTAAAAACCGTTTTCCCTGGATTTTGGGGAAGGCATTGTCCCCAATATCAAAATAGCCGAATGGTCATCATAAATTGCTTTCCAGGGATGAGTGATATGATCCATATCATCAATACACCTCTTTTATCGTATGCATAGCTGTTTTATTAGCCATAATGCAACAAATGTTTTTATGGTAAAACTTTAGCAAAATATGGCAGTTGCAGATAGGTTGCCCTATCTGATAGCAAGAAACTTTATGTATGGCTAAGCTGGTTTTTTGCTAAAACGATCGCATCCTATTTTTCATGTTGTATGCCTAGGAGTTTGATAAATTTGAAGATATTGTTTGTTGTTAATAAATGCCTAGCCATAATATAATCATACAATAACATGTTGTTCTTTTCAATCGAGACGGGAACAGGATAACATGAAAAAATCCATTAAATCCCTCGGCCATATTTTGTTGATACAAAGAATTCATGTTGCAGCGTTAAGTTTTTGGTTATCCCCTTTGCGTTGTATGTTTTCTTGTTCGCTCACAATTTTAATCTTTGGATTGTATCTTATTCTTTTATTGAATTGTTCATAACGGGGCTTATTGATAAAATGAAGGGGATTATTCTGATCAATGCCTAATTAAAACAGCAAGCCCTAAAGCAAACGATGAAATTAATAAAGTTAAACACTCAATTGGCACCTGGCAATAAGAAGATTGTGTCTTATGGGGTGCAGTTATGGCATGAAATGAGTTGTTTGACATTTACACGGACAGATACTAGAATGATAGAAAGTTACTTTATATTTGATGATTTTTAATAGGGTATCGGGCATGTATTTGTCCTGTTTATCGACGTATAGTGCCTATCGTTATTGATTAAATAATAAAAATAGGGGGAAGTATTTTGGAAAGAGAAAAAATTAACCGTTTAAACGAGTTGGCGGCAAAGGCTAAAAAAGAATCATTAAGCGCTGAAGAATTGCAAGAAAGGGATCTTTTGCGCAAGGAATATATTGCAGCTTGTAAAGCAGATTTTGCCAATACCCTAAATAATACCTATGTGGTAGACAAACGCGGGCATAAAAGAAAATTGGTGCATAAGGAGAAAGAAAAAAATAAAAAAGCGGATTAATCCCGCTTTTCTTTTTGCTTTTCTTGATCAATTTTTTCTACTAATTCACTTAAATAAAGCCAACGTTCCATTTTATATGCTAACTGTTGGTTTGTTTCTTCTTTTTGTGCGGCTAATTCCTGTAGTTTGATAAAGTCGGTAGCGCAAGCCAGCATGCTTTCTTCTAACTTTTGCAAATGGGTTTCTAATTGGGCAATATCTTCTTCAATGGTTGCGTATTCCTTTTCCTCTTTGAATGTTAATTTTAGTTTTTTTGGTTTTTCTGCTTTATCTGGCATTGTTTTAACCGTTTGTTTTTCTTGTTTTTCTGTTAACTTTTGCTGTTCTTTTAAGGCGGTCATTGCGTCTTGATAACCGCCAAGGAAAGGTTGGATTTGACCGTTTCCGGTAAAACATAAAATTGTATTGGCAATTTTATCTAAAAAATAGCGATCGTGCGAAACGCTAACCACAGCGCCGGGGAAGCTTTCTAAATAATTTTCTAAAATAGTTAGTGTTTCAATATCTAAATCATTGGTAGGTTCATCAAATAATAAAATATTTGGTGCCGTCATTAAAATACGGCAAAGCGCCAAACGTCTTCTTTCTCCTCCGGATAGTTTACTGGCCGGCAAATATTGTAAATGGGGAGGGAAAAGAAATTGTTCGGCCAAGGAGGCGGCGCTGATACGGCCTGTTTGCGTAGCGATGCTTTCACCGCCTTCTTTTATGATATCAATTACTTTTTGGCTAAGATCCATTTCTGTATTTTCCTGCGAAAAATAGCCGAATTTTACGGTTTCACCAATGATAATTTCACCATGATCCGGCGGAATTTGTCCTAAAATCAGTTTCAATAAAGTAGATTTCCCACAACCGTTGGGGCCTAAAATACCGATTCGCGCATCTCTTTCTATCGTATAACTAAAATCATCAATAAGCGTTTGATTTTGGAAGGATTTGCTAATATGTTGCAATTGAATTGTTTTTTTCCCCAAACGTTGGCTTAGGGCGGTTACTTGCATTTGGCTTGTTTCCTCGTTTTGTATGCTATTTTGCAAACTATGAAATTGTTCTATTCGAGATTTGCTTTTGGTGCCGCGCGCCTTTACCCCTCTTTGCATCCAAGCCAATTCTTTTATCAATAAACTTTTCTTTTTTCTTTGACTGGCCTGTTCCATAGAAATTCTTTCCTCTTTTAATTGTAGATACTGGCTATAGTTGCCTGGATAAGAGAAAAGATGTCCCTCTTCTAACTCCACAATACGGTTTACAATTCGATCTAAAAAATAACGATCATGCGTCACCATGAAAATAGCGCCGGTAAAACGTTGTAATGTGCTTTCTAACCATAGGATCATATCGCTATCTAAATGGTTGGTTGGTTCGTCTAAAAGGAGCAAATCGCATGGTTGAATAAAAACGCTGGCTAGAGCAATTCTCTTTTTTTGCCCGCCGGATAGATTTTGTATGGATTGTTCCGTATCATAAATACCCAATTTCCCTAAAATACTTTTGGCCTCATAATCTTTTTGCTCTTTGATACTGGCATCTGCGCCATAAAAAACTTGTTCTAGAATGCTCCGTTCCCCGGAAAAGTCCGGATTTTGTGGCAAATAGCCAATACGGATAGGATTGGCATAGGTAATATTACCGCTGTCTGGCTGTAAACTACCAGATAGTATTTTCATAAAGGTGGATTTCCCGGTGCCATTGATGCCAATTAAGCCCACTTTATCCCTTTCATTTAAAAAAAGGGAAATATCGTCTAATAATATTTTATCCGGTAACGATTGTTTGATTTTTTCGGCTGAGAGTACCAACAAGATAAAAAACCCCTTTGCACTGATATGCGTTTATTATTTCTGTTTGGTTGGGCAAAATCCTTTTCCCATAAAAAAAGAGCCGCCAAAAGGCGGCTCTAAAAAGGAATCACTCATAGGTACGGGTAATACTGATTTGTTGATAATGTAAAACATATTCTTGGGTTGCTTCCTCTAAAGAAACAGTAAACTGCACAGTTATATCCATATTGCTTTTGGGAAGAGAAATGGCGTCGCCATCGGCAAATACTTTTTCCAAGGCTTGGCTAAAATTCAAATCTTTATAGGTATCTTCTTGCATGCGAGTATAGACATATTGAGCATTTTGGGAATAATTTTCAATTTTATCGCCTTCGGTATAATCCAGTTCGTCGAAGGGATAACCGAGCAGGTGAGCGGTATAAAGGGAAGTATTATCTTTTGTTTCTCGAACCAGTTCTGTTATGGCAAAGCTGGTACTGCCATCAAAGCTAAATGCTTCCGGCGTATAGACGCCGTCTTTTAAAGTAAAACTTTCTGTTGTAGCATTTTCATAAGCAATATCAGGGAAGTCCCTTTGCAAAATGCTGTCTACAAATCCTACCGACATGGTAGGATCGACAGAATCTTGTCTTTGATGATAGGCATAAAGTAAAGCAGTGTTAAAATCAGCAAAGGTCCCATCTGCTATAGTGGGCAAAAAACGATAATCATATTGTTTGGCATAGCGAAAGAAAAATTGATTGACTTCTTTTTCTAAAGCAATTTTTTCGTCTTTTACATCTGGGCCAAAAACATTCTCAGTCATATAGTCGGTTAATTCCGCTAAGGGTGTTTTTTCCTGCTCACCGCCTGGTTGTTCTTGTCCTTGAGCAGGATTTTGCGGTTGCGGGTTAGTATCTTTTGTCGGGGTACCACAGCCGGCCAATAATAGGGCGCTGAAAAGCACCAAGGCTAATATTTTCTTCATATTTGAACCCTCCTTTTTCCTATTTTAGGGCACCATACCAAATAGACGAAATAAAATAGAATTGGTTGCCAAAAAATTTTAAAATCAATGTCTGATTTTGCTTGACGTATTTGGTTAGCTATGGTAAACTTTAAATGTAGTTAGCGGTTGCTAATATATAAAGAGAAAATTTCCTCTTACCATGAAGAAGGCTATCGCAAACTGCAATTTTATTAGTTAAACACTCTGCCATAAGATAGATATTTCCGCTATCAATACTTACCCTAACAAGGAGAAACGCACTATTTTGTGCGTTTTTCTTTTTGGGGGGAGTCAAAAACCCAATTCTTGGCTTTTTGCAGTAATTTGGCATATAAAGCACGCATATAGGGTTCTTTACAAAAGAAATCCAAATCTTTTACCAAAAGCCAATCCGCCGCTGTGTTTTCCATTTCATTCGGATGAATCTCCTGTTCTTCATCAGCAAAAAATAGATAAGTGATGGAAAAATGCCGATGTGCAGGTACGATAATGCCATTTTTATTTTGTTTTTTTACCGGTAGAATATCGATTGCGGCAATTTCCTTTCTAATTGGGCGCAAGTTTTTTATCCCGCATTCTTCTTGGGCTTCCTTTATGGCAGCCGCATATAAATCTTGTTCTCCTTCTGCATGGCCGCCGCACATGGTCCAGGTTTGATAGAGTCGGTGAAACACCATAAGCGTTTTATCAAGCTGGGAATTTAATATAAAAGCCGAGCTGGTAAAATGAGCAATTTGATTACTGCGCTGATAAAAATCCATTTGGTCTTGGGTTAAGCATTGTAAAAAAACTTGCTGATCAACAATTTCTTGTTCTGTTTGCGGTTGGTAGGCCATAATTTCTTGTAAAAAATGCATACTAAATAAAATACTTCCTCTCAAACAGGAATATTGCTTCTTTTATTATAGCTGCCTTTTGAGAAGAAAGGAAGAAAATTTACAGTATTATTTTACCAAATCTTTACAATAGGTTTTGTTTTTTCTTTACAATGTGCCCATATACTGAACTTGTATAGAAAGAAAGGTGGAAAAAGTGATGAATAAAAAAATGAAAATTGCCAGTTTATTATTAGTGGGCGTGATGACGCTTACTGCTTTGGTTGGCTGCGGGAATAAAGATGATCAAAAAGATCCGCAACAACAAGGGAATGCTTTTGATACCACTAAAACCATCAATGTTGTATCCAGAGAAGATGGTTCCGGTACCAGAGGTGCTTTTATTGAATTGATGGGTATTGAAGAAAAAGACGCCAATGGGAACAAAGTAGACCATACTACGCCGGAAGCGACTACGGTTAGTTCTACGGATGTGGTAATGACTACTGTGGCGGGCGATACCTATGCAATTGGTTATATTTCCTTGGGTTCTTTAAACGAAACTGTAAAAGCAGTTAGTGTGGATGGTGTGGAAGCCACAAGTGCAAATGTAAAAGATGGTATTTATGCGGTGGCTCGTCCTTTTAACATTGCTACCAAAGGGGAAGTAAGCGTTGTTGCGCAAGATTTTATTAATTATATTATGAGCAAAGAAGGCCAAGAAGTGGTAGCTGGTAGTTATATTCCTGTATTAGATGATGCGCCTGCCTTTAGTACCGAAAAACCGCAAGGCAAAATTGTGGTAGCTGGTTCTTCTTCCGTAACCCCGGTTATGGAAAAATTACAAGAAGCTTATATGGCGCTCAATCCCAATGCCACGATTGAAATTCAGCAAAGCGATTCTACTACTGGTATGACTAGTGCCATAGACGGCGTTTGTGATATCGGTATGGCTTCTCGGGAATTGAAAGATAGTGAAAAAGAACAATTAACTTCTACAACGATTGCGGTTGATGGGATTGCCGTTGTTGTAAACCCGGAAAACCCGGTTACCAATTTGACGAGTGCGCAAATTAAAGATATCTATACCGGAGCTACTACCACTTGGGATATTGTTGAAGCAAAATAAATGGTTTTAAAGTTGGTATGATAAGGACTAAATATGCTAAGCAATGGGATGCCGTAATAGCAAAATAATAACACAATCTTTTCAATGATAACAAAACATGCTGTGAAACGCCATTACACGAAGAGAAAATGAGAGTGAGAAAGATGAGTAAAAAAAATAAAACCAGAGGAAAAGAAAAATATATGAAAGGCTTCTTTTTCTTGTGCGCCTTTACCTCTGTTTTGGCTGTCGCTCTAATTTGTGTTTTTCTTTTCGGTAATGGCGTTCCGGCTATGTTAGAAGTAGGGTTGAAAGAATTTTTATTTGGAACCAAATGGGCGCCAACCGATATCCCGCCCTCTTTTGGTATTTTACCCATGATTATGGGCAGCATTTATATTACGATAGGAGCCGTATTGATTGGGTTGCCAATTGGTATTTTTACGGCCATTTACTTAAGCCGTTTTTGCCCGAAACGATTATATAAAATAGTAAAACCGGCTGTGGAATTATTAGCAGGTATCCCATCCGTTGTATATGGTTTTTTTGGTTTGGTGGTTATTGTTCCTTTTATTCGCGATTATGTGGGAGGGCATGGTACCAGTATCCTTTCAGCTTCTATTTTGTTAGGGATTATGATTCTTCCGACCATTGTGGGCATTAGTGAAGCTGCGATCCGCGCTGTGCCGGAAAGCTATTATGAAGGGGCCTTGGCTTTAGGAGCTACACGCGAGCGGGCAGTTTTTAAAGCTGTGGTTCCGGCGGCAAAATCTGGTATTATGGCTGCTATTGTTTTGGGGGTTGGTAGGGCAATTGGCGAAACGATGGCTGTTATTATGGTGGCGGGAAACCAAACCCGTTTACCCAATAGTATTTTAGATGGTATCCGTACTTTGACTTCTAACATTGTAATGGAAATGGGGTATGCGGCTGACTTGCACCGCGAAGTATTGATTGCTACCGGGGTGGTTCTTTTTACCTTTATTTTACTGATTAATTTAGGGTTTTCTGCTTTAAAAAGGAGAATGAGATAATGCGCCAACAGTCGAGTATTAATCAAATGAACTTCAGGCAAAAATATCATAGCTATCGCAAACATCCCGGGTCTTTTCTTCTTTTTTTATTGGTTAATTTGGCTGCTATTGCAACTTTTGCTATTTTGCTTTTTTTGATTATTTATATTTTAATCAAAGGTTTACCGCATTTAACACCTTCCTTATTCGCTTTAAAATATAATTCGGATAATGTTTCTATGTTTCCGGCTATCATCAATACGGTTGCTTTAGCATTGTTATCTTTGTTGATTGCGGCGCCATTGGGTATTTTCACCGCTATATATTTGGTGGAATATGCCAAACGCGGTAGTAAGGTAGTGGAACTGATTCGTTTAACGGCTGAAACATTATCCGGTATTCCTTCTATTGTGTACGGCCTTTTTGGCCTTTTGTTTTTTGTCACTACATTGCATTGGGGACAATCCCTATTAGCTGGGGCGTTTACGATTTCGATTATGATATTGCCTTTAATTATCCGTTCCACAGAAGAAGCTTTACAAGCCGTTCCGGATTTATATCGAGAAGCCAGTTTTGGTTTGGGCGCAGGTAAATTGAGAACTATTTTCCGCATTGTATTACCGTCAGCCGTGCCGGGTATTTTAGCCGGTATTATTTTAGCGATTGGCCGTATTGTTGGCGAAACAGCCGCTTTGATTTATACGGCCGGTACTTGGCCCCAGCTGCTTTCTGGTATTATGGGCTCTGCTAGAACCCTTTCTGTGCATATGTATTCTTTATCAAGAGAAGGGTTGAATACCGACCAGGCATATGCTACTGCTGTGATACTGTTATTATTGGTTTTCCTCATCAATGCAATTTCAGCGTTTTTGGCCAAAAAATTGGCCAAAGGATAAAAGGATAAAGGATGAAGAAGATGGACAAATTTACAATTAACAACTTGAATTTATATTATCATGATTTTCATGCCTTAAAAAATGTTAATTTAAATATAGAAGACCAGTGTATTACGGCCTTTATTGGCCCTTCTGGCTGCGGGAAATCTACCTTGCTGAAATGTTTAAACCGCATGAACGATTTGGTAGAAGGCTGCCGTATCCAAGGAGAAGTGCTATTAGATGGAGAAAATATTTATAGCGCCATGGATGTAAATTTACTACGTAAAAAGGTAGGGATGGTTTTTCAAAAACCAAATCCTTTTCCGATGAGCGTTTATGATAATATTGCATTTGGTCCCCGTACGCATGGGGTTAAGCTAAAATCGCAGTTGGATGATATTGTGGAACAAAGTTTGAAGGATGCGGCGATTTGGGATGAAGTGAAGGATCGCTTAAAAAAAAGCGCTTTGGGTTTATCTGGAGGCCAACAGCAACGGCTTTGCATTGCCAGGGCCTTAGCGGTTGCGCCGGAAGTTCTTTTAATGGATGAGCCGACCTCTGCCTTAGACCCGATTTCTACTTCCAAAATAGAGGATTTGGTATTAGAATTAAAACAAAAATATACCATTGTGATTGTAACGCATAATATGCAGCAGGCAACTAGAATTTCTGATAAAACTGCCTTTTTCCTATTGGGAGAAGTGATTGAGTATAACGGAACGGAAGAGCTGTTTTCTATGCCAAAGGATAAAAGGACGGAAGACTATATTACCGGTCGTTTTGGTTAAGGGGTGTTAAAATTGAGAAGTAGATTTGATAAAGAATTAGAAGCTTTGCATGTGGAACTGATTGAAATGGGTTCTTTAATTGAAAGCGCTATTGTTAGCTGCGTGGAGGGGTTAACAGAAAAAAACATGGGAAAAGCGAAACAAACCATGCTTTTTGAGCAAGAAGTGGATGAAAAGGAAAAAGCCATTGAACGGCGTTGTTTGAAACTTTTATTGCAGCAGCAACCGGTGGCAACCGACTTGCGTATGATTTCTACCGCTTTGAAAATGATTACCGATATGGAACGAATTGGCGATCAGGCCAGCGATATTGCTGAAATTACGATCCGTTTGATTGATGTTCCATATATTAAAAAACTCATCGATATCCCTAAAATGGCGACTGGGACGATTCATATGGTAAAAGGTAGTATTGATGCTTTTATCCGCCGGGATTTGGATATGGCATATGATGTGATTGCTTATGATGACGTGGTGGATGATTTATTCAATACTGTAAAAAATGATTTGATTCATATGATTCATGAAGATGTGAATAATGGGGAGCAAGCAATCGATTTATTGATGGTAGCTAAATATTTTGAACGGATTGGCGACCATGCCGTGAATATTGCCGAATGGGTTGTCTTTTCTATTACTGGGGAACACAAAAACGAAAGAATCATGTAGTAGGTGATATCAATGGTAATGCAGACCATTTATTGTGTAGAAGATGATGAAAGTATCCGGGAATTAGTTTTATACGCTTTAAAAGGAAGCGGCTTTGCTGCAGAAGGTTTTTCTGCTGCTCCTTCCTTTTTTGTTGCTCTCCAGACAAAAAAGCCGGATTGCGTTTTATTGGATATTATGTTGCCGGGGACGGATGGATTGCAAATTTTAAAAGAGCTAAGAGAAAATCCCCATACAGGACAGATTCCTGTTATTATGTTAACAGCCAAAACATCCGAATATGATAAGGTAAAAGGGTTGGATATGGGGGCGGATGATTATATTGCCAAACCTTTTGGGGTTATGGAACTCATTTCCCGGGTGAAAGCATTGTTGCGCCGATCGCAGGGACAAAATGCGGAACATGTGCTATCCTATGGGGATTTAACTTTGGATCCGGATCGGCGTTTGGTTATAGCCCAAAATGAAAAAATCAGTTTAACGTATAAAGAGTTTGAATTATTATATTGTTTGTTGCAAAATCAAGGGATTGTTTTGTCACGGGATAAAATTATGGAAAAAGTTTGGGGTTTTGACTTTGAAGGGGAAAGCCGTACTGTAGATATGCATATAAAATCCTTGCGACAAAAATTAGGGACCATGGGTAAGGCCATTCAAACTGTTCGGGGCGTTGGCTACAAGATTGGAGGCTAGTTTCTTGAAAAAAAGGATTTATTTTAGCCTGGTTTTTACTGCCTCCGCTGCCGTTATTTGTTCCTTTCTTTTTTTGATGTTTTCTTATTTTAACGTATTTTCGGAACAAGCCAAAGTGGATTTGGCGAGTGAAGGAAAAGTTTTGGCGCAAGCAGCCGCTTTTCACCCCTCCGGTGACGTTGCTTTCTTATCTAATTTAGAAGGTACTTTTGCAGGTGTTCGTATTACTTTACTTGCGGACAACGGTGATGTGCTTTATGATTCACAAAAGGGAATTCTTGATTTTATAAACCATAAAGATCGTCCGGAAGTGCAGGAGGCCATGCAAAATGGGACTGGTCAGCAAGCCCGTTATTCGGAAACCCTGCAAACCAAAACGTTTTATTATGCGGAAAAATTACCCAATGGGCATATTTTACGTTTAGCGAGAGAAACGGATGGTATTGCTGCTATTTTCTTTGCAATTTCGCCTTTATTATTAGGATTATTAATTTGCATTTTATTAGCGGCGGTTTTTGTTTCTTCTTATTTAACGAAACGGATTTTGCAGCCGATGTATGAATTGGCGGATCATATGGAACAAGCGGATTCCTATGATTATGATGAAGAGTTTTTTCCTTTTATTGCCAAAATAAGGGAGCAAAACCAGTTAATCCAAAAACAAATGGGGAAATTGCGTACGGAACGCGATACCATTCATACCATTACCGAACATATGAAAGAGGGCCTTATTTTATTAGATAAAGATAAAAATGTGCTTTCCATTAATCATGGTGCAATTGATTTGTTACATGCTCCGCAAGAAGAATATGAGGGGAGAAATATCCTATTGGTGAGCCGTAACCCGCAATTTGTGCAAACAATAGAAGCGGCGATGCAAAATGATGGTCAAAATGTTGTTTTACAAGAGAATGGGACGTACTGTCAAATTTTTGCTAATCCGGTATACTCCCAAGAAGAAAAAATTGGGGTTATTGTTTTGCTGATTGATATTACCAAAGAGCAGGCAGCCGCCAAAGCACGGCGAGATTTTTCCGCTAATGTTTCTCATGAATTAAAAACTCCTTTAACTTCCATTTCTGGCTTTGCGGAAATGATGCAAAATGGGATGGTAGACGATAAAAAAGAGATGAGGCATTTTGCCCATAAAATATATGATGAATCGCAAAGGCTTTTGGAAATGATCAATGATATTATTCATCTTTCGCAAATTGACACGGCTACCAATATTCCGAAAGAAAAAATTGATTTATATGAAATTGCCAAGGGGGTTACGGAACATTTGCAGTTTCAGGCGCAGCAGAAGGAAGTGCTTTTGCAGTTGCATGGGCAAAGTTGTCCTTTGGCTGCAAATCGCCGCATGATGGAAGAATTGCTTTATAATTTGGTTGACAATGCCATTCGTTATAATCGCAATGGTGGACAAGTGGAGGTAGAAATTGGCCAGCAGAAAGAGTTCGCCATTGTGAAAGTGGCTGATACGGGAAGAGGTATCCCAAATAAGGATCAGCAAAGAGTGTTTGAGCGCTTTTATCGGGTGGATCAAAGTAGGGCAAAGGAAACCGGCGGTAGCGGGTTAGGGTTGTCCATTGTAAAACATGTGGCGGAATGCCATAATGCAGAAATTGTTTTGCAAAGTACGGAAAATGTAGGGACGACCATAACCGTAAAAATACCGCTCATTGACGAAATGATCTGATTCTGTTAAAATGAATTAGTTATTATCACGTTAATAAAAAAGAATGAGAAAGGCGAGGATTTTATCCTAGCCTTTTTTTAAAGGAAAGAAGATAAAGAATATTTATGACCAATTTATTTTGTGATTTTGATTTGTCCATAGAAATGCAAAAAGCAATACAGGATATGCATTATGAGCAAATGACGGAAATTCAAGCCGGGGCGATTCCGGCAATTTTAGCCGGCCGTGATATGATAGGCCATTCTAGCACTGGTACCGGCAAAACAGCGGCTTTTGGTATTCCAATTATAGAGAAAGTGCAGCAAAAAGAAAGCAGAAAACCGCAGGTTTTAATTCTTTGCCCCACAAGAGAACTGGCGATGCAAATTAGTGGAGAATTGCGTAAATATGCCAAATATAAGCAGGGAATTAAAATTGCCACTGTTTATGGCGGGGAAGCGATGATCAACCAAATTCGGCAACTAAAAGGTTCGGCGATTGTGGTAGGTACGCCAGGACGGGTAATGGATCATATGCGTCGGGGCACTTTAAAGTTGGACGAGATACAAACCGTTGTTTTAGACGAAGCGGATGAAATGTTAAATATGGGCTTTTTAGAAGATATGCAAACTATTTTGCAGGGGGTTCCGGAAGAAAGGCAAACATTGCTTTTTTCAGCTACAATGCCGGCTTCTATTTTAAAAATAACCAAGCAATTTCAGAAAAATCCGCAACTAATTGCCATTAGCAAAGGACAACGCTCCATGGATGCCATTAGTCAATTTTATTATACGGTATCGGTGGAGCAAAAAAAGGAAGCGTTAAATCTACTTTTACAGAAAATGAATCCCAAACGCTCCATTGTGTTTTGTAATACCAAAAAAATGGTGGATGAATTGGTTTTCTATTTGAATGAATGTGGGTTTCATAGCATCGGTTTGCATGGGGATATGCGCCAAGCGGCCAGAACGCAGGTTATGCAGGATTATAAAAATGGTCGTATCCAAATTTTGGTAGCCACTGATGTCGCGGCTCGCGGCATTGACGTAGAAGATATTGATGCGGTGTTCAATTATGATATCCCACAAGAAGATGAATATTATATTCATCGGATTGGTCGTACTGCCAGGGCTGGGAAAAAAGGCAGTTCCTATACCTTGGTTTGCAATCGTTATCAATTGCGACGCATTCATGAAATTGAAGAACATGCGCATACCAAGATCGCCTTTGCAGCAATGCCCAGTGTAACCGAAATTGAGAACAGCCGGAAAGAGTATATTTTACGAGATGTAAAGGAAGCGTTGTCTTCGGTTGTAGATCCTTTTTATTTGGAAATGTCGCGTTCTTTGTTGCAAGAGGAATATGCTATTGAGGATTTGGTTGCCGTTTTGTTAAGCAAAGGAGCCGAAAAGAACCAAAAGGCAATTCCCTTGGTGGACCCCATTTCTTTGGGCGGAGAAAAAAGATCTCGTGGCGGTAATCGAGTGGTTTTAGAATTAAATATTGGTCGTAGCAAAAGACTAGCGCCTAATCATATTATTCAAGCAATTACTGCTGTTACTGGTTTACCTGCCAAAGCGGTGGGCAATATTGATATTTTCCCGGATTATACTTTCATCGAGATGTCTGGGCCGGACAGCAAATTAGTATTGCAAAAAATGGCTCGCTGTAAAATAAAAAATATACCGGCTGCATTTCGTATTTCGAAAACGCAAGCCGGTCAGTATGCAAGGGTAAGCCCCAAAGCAAGGAAAAAAGAAAAATAAAATCAGCATGTTTTTAAACTTAATAAATGCCAGGTAACGCCAATGCCCACCAAAAGTAAAACTATGGTGGCAATCGTATGGCTGGCTAAAACCATGGAAAGAAGCAAGCTTGCCCATAACAAGCCAATGCTTCTTTTTTTTACATGGGCAGGAATGCCCGTTTGATGACGATAGTTATTTACGTAAGTGGCAAAATAATGATTTTTCATAAGCAAAGCATGTACTTTTGGACTAGCGCAGGAAAAGCAGGCGCTGGACAAAAGAAAAAAGGGTACCGTTGGCATAACCGGTAAAAAGATTCCGATACTACCCAATAGCAAACTAATGGCGCCAAGCAAAAATAGCAAGTTTTTCTTTAAAAATTGCAAAGTAAAAAACTTCTCCTTTTCTTCCATTCTATTATAAATATTATACCAAAAAACGTATTTTTTGCCAAGGAAAACCCGGCTCTATTTGAGCCGGGTTTGGGGGATTCCTTCTCTATTTCAAATCCTAATCCAAGTTTAACTTTTTGGTTAGGATATTATTGGTAACTAGGAAGCAGAAAATGCCAATTACCAGGTTTATTAAAAGGCTGCCCAGTAAAAATGTATGGCTAGCGGAAATGGCTTCCATATTTTGCAGCCATTGGTCAATATGAAATACTTGTATGCCTACGTGACCAAAGATGGAGAATAATAGTTGCAAAATGACATTAAAGCCTAAGAATGTTCCAAAAGCGGCTAATAGTCGATGAGAGCTAAAACGATGGCCAATACTAATGCAAAAATAAATCATAACAATGCCGCTCCAAACGCTGGTTAACAGCAATAAGAAAAACTCAATAAGGAATAAATAACCATTTAAGCCAAGTTCCAAATGGATTAGATTCATCATTTGTTGGAAATCGCTCCAGAAACTACCCAACCAACTGGGGTCGGCTGCTAAAATAAGAACGGATAAAAATGTGACGAGGCCGCTCGCTAAAATCCAAAGTAATGATGTTATGGTTTTGGCCCAAATGTGGCTGGAAGATTTTACCGGCAAGGTAAACATTAAATATCCTTCATCGGATAATAGGTTGCGATAAAAACGTTGTATCATAACTAGGAAAGTAATAACAAAAATGGCTACGATTAACGCCGTGTAAACAGTTGCGCTGATGACTGGTAAAACGCTTAACGTATTATTGATAAAATTATTGGCAAAGGAAAAGCGATTAATCAACGCAAAAATGAGAAGCGCAATATATAATGGGATAAAAGTTCTGGCTGTTGCTTTTATTTCGTATTTTAATAATTTCCCTAACATTTGTATACCTCCCGAAATAGAGAATCGATAGAACGGCCTTTTTCTTCGCGGATTTCATCCACTGAGGAAACGAGAGCGATTTGACCATAATTTAAAAAGACCACATCATCTAAAACTTGTTCAATATCAGCAATTAAATGAGTTGATATCATTACGCTGGCATCCTCTTTGTAGTTGCTGATGATGGTTTGCAAAATATAATCCCGTGCTGCCGGGTCAACGCCGCCGATTGGTTCATCCAGTAAATATAAATCGGCTTCGCGGCTCATAACTAAAATAAGTTGTACTTTTTCTTTGGTTCCTTTCGACATGGTACGCAACTTATCTTGCGGATTAATGTGGAGCCTTTTTAACATTTCATAGGCTTTGTCGCTGTTAAAGTTTTCATAAAAGTCTTTAAAAAAGGCAATAATATCTGCTACTTTCATCCAATCATTTAAATAGCTTCGTTCTGGTAAATAAGAAACAATTTTTTTTGTTTCTATGCCGGGCGCTTTTCCATCTATCATGATTTCACCAGCAGTAGGGGTGAGCAAACCGGCTGCAATTTTAATTAAAGTGGTTTTGCCGCTGCCATTGGGTCCTAGTAAACCAATCAGTCGGCCGCGTTGTAAGGTTAAATCTACGCCGCTTAAAGCGGTATGCTGTCCATAACTTTTTATTAAATTTCTAGCTTCTAAAATCGTATCCATTATTTCATCTCCTTAATGGCGGTTTGCATCATTGCAATGGTTTCGTTGCTATTAAAGCCCAATGTTTTCATTTTTTCTAAAAATTCTTTAATTTGTTGCAGGGCCAATTCGTCTTTTAGTTCTTGAATCATTTTGCTATCCTCCGTTATAAATCTTCCGCTGGTTCTTTGCGCGTAAAGTAAGCCGCTTCTTTCTAATTCAGCCAATGCTTTTTGCATCGTATTGGGATTTACCGCCGCTTCGGCTGCTAAATCGCGTACCGAAGGCAATTTTTCTCCCGGCTGGTAAGTGCCGGCAATAATACTCATCTGTATTTGTTCCACTAGTTGGGTATAAATAGGCCGGTCGGCCTGAAACTGCCAATTCATTTTTTCAGCTCCTTTGTCTTATTGTATTAAGTGCTTAATACAATAATACTGTTGAGATTCTTCTTTGTCAACCTTTTTCTTAAAAATTTTAAAAAAAGATTGACAAGTGTATCTTGTTGATATACTGTATATATATGATATATACAGTAATGGCGAGGTGATGGCGTGGATATTATCATTAGTTATTCCTCAGATAAGCCGATTTATGAACAGATTGCGGGGCAGATTAAAAACATGATTATAAGTGGTGCATTAAAAGAGGGAGAATGTTTACCTTCTATGCGTTTATTGGCGAAAGAGTTACGGATTAGCGTTATTACAACCAAAAGGGCTTATGAGGAGCTAGAAAAAGACGGTTTTATTGCTACGGTAGCCGGTAAAGGTTGTTTTGTGGCTGGGGCTAATATGGCCTTGATTCAAGAAGAAAGATTACATATGGCGGAAGGCTATTTGCAAAAAGCAGTGGAGATTGCCAAAGAAAGCGGTATTGGCAAAAAAGAATTACAAGAGATTTTGAATCTTTTATTTGAGGAGGATGCGTGATGACACCATTGGTGGAAATAAACCATTTAGTAAAAACATATCCTGGTTTTCAGTTGAAAAATGTAGGATTTTCTATACCTGGTGGCAGTATTGTGGGCTTTATTGGGGAAAATGGTTCCGGGAAAACTACGACAATTAAATTAATGTTAAATTTAATCCATCGAGAGCAAGGGGATATTCATATTTTAGGGCAAGATATCGACGATGCGGAAGTGGGGATAAAAGAAGAGATCGGTGTTGTTTTGGATGACAGTTTTTTTTATGAAGGCTTAACTCCGCAACAAATTGGGCGTGTTTTGGGAAAAGTATATAAAAATTGGGACGACGCTTTGTTTGCTTCCTATTTAACAAAATTCCAGCTGCCGGAGAAAAAATCAGTAAAAGAATACTCCAAAGGGATGCGCATGAAATTGGCGATTGCCGCGGCGATGGCGCATCATCCTAAATTGCTCATTTTAGATGAGCCTACCAGTGGCTTAGATCCGGTGGTACGCAATGAAATACTGGATTTGTTTTTGGATTTTATTCAAGATGAAGAACATGCTATTTTAATTTCCACCCATATTACCAGCGATTTAGAGCGGATTGCCGATTATATTGTGTTTATCCATCATGGGAAAATTCTTTTAAATCAATCGAAAGATGAATTATTAGAGTACTATGGTATGTTGCGTTGTGGATTGCAGGATGTGGATAAAATAGATCAGGAGGATATTGCTGGGGTACGGAAATCTGGTTTTGGTTATGAGCTTTTGGTCAAAGAAAAATCGCGTATGATAAAGAAATATCCGCAGTTTGTAATTGACAAGGTAGACTTGGAAGAAATTATGGTCTTTTTACTGAAGGGGGAAAAATAATGGCCGGTTTATTATTAAAAGACATTTATAATTTAAGAAAATATGGTAAAAGTATTATTTTTGTTCTTTTCTGTTATTCTTTTTTGGGATTTACAATGGATAGCACTTTTATTGTAGGTTTGATTGGTTTTTTCTTTGCTATTTTAATCTTAAGCACTTTTTCTTATGACGACACAAGTAAATGGGACCGCTATGCGGCGGCTATGCCTGTGTATCGCAAACAAATTGTTTTGGCGAAATATCTGTTGGCTTTCCTTTTGGCTGTGATTGGGATTGGGGTCGGCTTTGTGTTTTCTTATGTTATTAACTTTATCCAGCATGTTCCTTTTGACAGTACGATTTTAGTAGTGGGATATACCGTTTTTTTAGTAATTCTTTTTTATATGAGTATTTTATTTCCTTTGGTCTATCGCTTTGGGGTAGAAAAAAGCCGTATGCTACTGATGGTTATTTTTCTGATTCCTTTTTTAGCCATTATGGGCTTATCCAGCATGAGTACGGATTTGCCTGCTGTTTCCGAAGTGGCTATTAAAACGGCTCTTTATGTAGCGCCGCTTTTGATATTCGTTCTTTATGTTATTTCTTATTTTATATCCTGTCGTATTTTTCAAAAGAAAGATTTATGAAAAACAGGCCGCTGATGTGGCCTGTTTTTATTTTCTAATGGCATATTCATAAATTCGGTCATAGTCTCTTTGTATACTGATTTGGGCAGTTCCCTGTGATAAATTATAAATCACCGACCATTGGGTGCTGCTTTTTTCGGTGTCCTCCGAATCCGGTTTCTGGCTGACCGCTTGCAATAATTGCATGGCTTCCGTCTCTGTTAACGTATTATTTTTTTTTGCTAGTGTGGTAACTAAGGTTTGATAACGATCTTGTCCTTTGCCAAAATGATACCATGCGCCGGGGGTTAATAAAAAGTTAGTGGCTTGTTTGCTTTCTACTACCGAAAACTCATGATTGATATATTCTACGACAACGCTTCGGCCGCTGGCATCGGCAATTTGAAAGTGAAAACAGCTGTTGGCAGAAGCATGCATGTCGTATTGTTGTAATAGATCCAGCGCTTCCTCTACATTGGCCGCTTTATCTAAAATTAAACGAATCGCAGTGCTGGTGGTGATATCTATTTTATCAGTTTGTTGATTGGTAGGCTCTGTATCAATTAAAAGTACGCCAACGGCCACGCCTTTTTCATTGATTCCGTCCAAAGGCACATAAGGAGCAGCCAAAGTCATGATGCTGTTTTGAAAACCGATGGGCAATTTATCCTTACCAAAACCGATATAAGATAAATTAACCATGGAAATCGAACGATAACCATTTTGCGGTTCGGTCCAAACAAAAAGGGCAGGGGAGTAATACATATCGAAATTACGGCCAAAAAGCTGTTCTCCCGCCGGTGTTTGGACACTAAAAGTGCTGCAGCCCAGATCCGGTAAATCAAAATTCATAGGAATGCCTTTTAACAATCTTTTGGTAATAAAATCAACCAATTCTTGATCGGTAGAAGCGCCTTGCTGTAAAAAGTCGTCAAAGCCATAATCTCCATAATAGGTCATAGTAAAGAATGGGGCGTCTTCAGCTTGCTGAATGCTGTTTAATGTGGCCAATTCATTATGAAACAAAGAGTATAAAATGCCAATTCCAATAATGGCAATAAGAAGAACGGTGAGAAGTACGATTTTTAAACCGCGCTTTGTTTTATTATTTTGCATAATTCAATCCTTTCGCTATACTTAAAAATTTTTATATAAATATTTTTAAGTATTATAATAACAGGAAGCGAAAATATGTCAATAGGAAAATAAAAAAGGGTGGGATAACCACCCTTTTTCTTCGTATTTTTTATGGACTTTATAAATTTTTTTTAAATAGTTTTTTATCACTCTTGATTGCTAAAAAGCTAAGTGCGTATAAAGAAAAGATTTTTTATGTTTTAGTTTAATTTTTGCTATATCTATTGATAAACGTTTTTGTCAGTATAACGTTAAACCGTATTTGAAAACTAACAATATGGAAATGGAAAAAGCGTAAGGAATAGGGTGTCGGATAAGTTTATGCTGTCTCATATTGCATTTTCTGTCAAAATCATTCTACTGTATTTTTGTTATTTTATAGGGAGCAAAATGCTGAATTTGGTATATTCGCTGCTGCTATACGCTTTGATACTGCCATGATGCAATTCTACGATTTCTTTGGCAATGGCTAAACCTAATCCGGCGCCGCCTGTTTTGCTGGAACGGGCTGTATCCAAGCGAAAAAATTTTTCAAAAATAGTGTTGAGTTTATGTTCCGGAATAGGGTTGCCCTGGTTTTGGAAAATTAGTTCTACCATATTTTCATCTTTTTTGACGAAAATATCGATGTCACTGTTTTCATAACTATAGTTAATGGCATTCCGTAAAAGATTATCAAAAACGCGAGCCAATTTGTCCGCATCGCCGCGAATGGTAATTTGCTCTTCCATATGCAGCTGACAGTTTAAATTCTTTTCAGCCAGCAACGGGTAAAACTCGTCCACTAATTGATCTAACATTTTATGCAAATGAATTTGTTTGTTTTCTAAAACAATATTTTGCAGATTGAAACGGGTAATTTCAAAAAACTCATTGATTAAATCTTCTAGGCGTTCTGATTTCTCTAAAGAAATATTGATATATTTTTGTCTTTGTTCAGCGGGTAAATCCGGTTCCTCTCTTAACAAAGTTAAATAACCAATCACAGAGGTCAATGGGGTTTTTAAATCATGCGCTAAATAAACCAATAAGTCGTTTTTTTTGGCTTCGGCATCTTTGGCAATTTGTTCATTGCGCAGGGCATCAAATTTGATGCCATTTAATTTATTTTCGACTTCCTTAAAATCATCGGGAAGTTCAATTAAATCTTCTTCTTTTTGGAAAATTTTATCAATGCTTTGTACAATTAGGTCAATATAATTGGCTGTTTTGCTGATGGAAAAATAAACGGTTAACAAAATAATGAGCAGGGCAAAAATCATCATAAAACTTTGTTTATGCGCTACGAAGAAAAGGTAAAGCCCATAGTTGATACTGGAAATGCTTTCGGCCAAAAAGTTGTTTAAAATGCCGTCTAGGGCCAATAAAAATAAAAAAGCGGCCAAAATACCAATCACAAAAGCGAATATCATTTTTAAAAAAAGCTTACTTTTTAATTTCCTTAAATATTGCGGATTTTCTTTACTCAATTTTATAGCCAACCCCCCAAACAGTTTTAATAAATTTGGGATTGCGATGCGGTTCATGCATTTTCTCTCTTAAATGACGAATATGCACCATAACTGTATTATTAGAATAAAGATATTTTTCCCCCCATACTTGTTCAAATAATTCCTCAGAAGAGATAACTTTCCCGCGATTACTGGCGAGCAACCATAAAATGGAAAATTCGATGGGCGTTAAGCTCAAATCTTTTCCATAGAGGATGCATTCATGGGTGGTATTGTTGATGCTTAATCCGGAAAACTCCAAAATATCTTCATTTTCCTTGCCGATTTTTTCATTGTATTTGGTATAGCGGCGCAGTTGTGCTTTAACCCGTGCGATCACTTCTAAGGGATTAAAGGGTTTGGTAATATAATCATCTGCTCCAATGGTTAAACCGGTGATTTTATCATAGTCTTCTACTTTGGCGGTAAGCATGATAATGGGAAAATGATATTCCTGGCGAATTTCTTTACAAAGCGTAAAGCCGTCCATTTCCGGTAGCATCACATCCAAAATTGCTAAATCAATATCATGGCTTTTGACGCATTGTAAAGCTGGTAACGCGCTGTAGAATTTATGGACACGGTAATTTTCATTTTTTAAATATAGTTCTAATAAATCGGCAATTTCTTGTTCATCATCTACAATTAAAATATTGGTTTCCATAAAAACACCTACATTAATAAATTGAGAATTTGCATTCTTATTTTATTGTAGCATGCTTTGTGCTTACTCACAAATGAAAAGAAAAACCGCGCCAAAAGCGCGGAAAAAATTGGTCTTGCCAATTTGTGAAAATGTATTAAAATTGATCTTGGGGAAAAAGTTCCTGAAAGGCTTGATCTGCTAAATGATAAACCTTTGTTTGAAAAGCCGAGAACCGTTCTACCAAATCTCGCGCTTTAGGGGTAAGTTCTGAACCGCCGCCGGAAACGCCGCCTATTTTCCTTTCTAATAAAGGGAAACCCAGTTGTTTTTCTGCGGTTTTAATAATCCGCCAACCTTTGCTATAAGCCATATTCATTTTTTCACAAGCTGAATTTAGGGAATGGTCTTCTTCAATATTTGATAATAATTGCATAATACCAGGGCCAAATATTTCATCTTGTTTTTTTAGTTTTAAATGGAGAGAATAAGTGAGAGGACAGTTTTGTCCTTCTTCTGTGTGGGAGGTTTGTTTTTTCATTTTTTTCCTCCTTTGTTTTTCTAGAAGAGATACTATATTTATAGACTAGCATTTTTTAAACAAAAGTCAATTATAATATCCATTTTTGATGAAAAATAACAAGGGTAAAAAAGGTAGAAAACTTGCGAATTTACCCTAAACATGGTAAAATAAATAAGTTTCAAAAACTATTTTTTTGATTGCACTTGGTTAATGTTTTTAAAACTGCAGGCAAAAGCATTGCTTAGCATGTTTCATATAGAAAAAGAATTGCATATTTATAAGTTTTAGATGAAAAAATATTATTTTTAGGCAGGCTAAAAAACTATTTTTTTATCTTTTCGTGTGCAAATTGCGCAATATTATAAAGTTGCAAAAATTTTAAATTGAGTTTTTATAAGAAATATAAAAAGAAAGGATGGCAAGGAAAATGACAGATCCAGTAAGCGGAGTAGACTTTTTGGTACAGTATGGTATCGTGGGCATTATGTTTGTTGGGGCGATTGCATTTGCGGCCGCAGCCTTGATTATTTCGCGTATATTTGCTCCTCACAGACCCTATGACCGTAAAAGGATTACGTATGAATGCGGTATGCTAACGGAAGGTACTACTTGGGTACGGTATAAAACAAGCTATTTTCTCTACGCTTTGATTTTCTTAATTTTCGATGTGGAAACGGTTTTCTTATATCCATGGGCAGTAGCTTTTCATGCCTTGGGCCTTTTTGGTCTCATTGAAATGTTGATTTTCATCGCAATTTTAGTAGCTGGTCTGTGGTATGCCTGGAAGGAAGGAGTGCTAAAATGGCAGTAAAAGAAAATAAAATTCCGGACAATACCGATTTGATGAGTCAAGAAGAATTGGAAAAGAAAGGAATTCTTTTCACTACCTTGGAAAAATTGTTTAATTGGGGCCGCGGTTGGTCCTTATGGCCTTTTCAATTTGGCTTAGCTTGTTGTGCTATTGAAATGATTTGTATGACGCAATCTCGTTTTGACTGTTCGCGTTTTGGATATGAAGTGTTTCGTAACTCGCCGCGGCAAGCCGATGTGATGATTGTGGCTGGTACGATTACAGAAAAAATGCGTCCTTCCGTGGAATTGCTTTATCATCAAATGCCGGAGCCGCGTTGGGTCATTGCCATGGGAAATTGTGCAATTTCTGGCGGCCCTTTTGTGGACTCCTATTCTGTTGTACCAGGCGCCGATCAAATTGTTCCGGTAGATATTTATATTCCGGGCTGCCCTCCGCGTCCGGAAGCGTTAATTCATGGTTTATTGCAATTAAAACAAAAATTAAACCATCCGGAAATTGTGAAAACACATGAATAAAAAGGAGGGGTAATGATGGCGACCAATTATAAAGAATCTTTATTGAAGCATTATGCGGATAAAGTAACTTTTTCGGAAGAAAAAGCAGAAGAGTTTTGGGTTGAAAAAGAAAACTTTTTAGAAATTATGTCTTATTTAAAACGCATGGGCATGGATTTATTATCTGATATAACCTCGGTAGATGCAAAAGAGTATTTTGAAGTGGTTTATCAACTCTTTGACCATGCTAGTGGGGAACATTTTACCATTAAGGTAAAATTAGATCATGAAAAACCGGAAATAGAATCTTTGGCAAACTTGTGGTGTTCGGCTAACTGGCTAGAGAGAGAAGTTTATGATTTGATGGGCATCACTTTTTTAAATCATCCCAATTTAGAGCGTATTTTGCTTTGGGAAGGCTTTGACGGTTATCCCTTGCGCAAAGATTTTGTGAATGATCACCATAATAGAATGGGGGCGAAACCACAATGAGTGATGCTGTTAAAACACAAACCTATACTTTAAATTTAGGTCCGCAGCACCCCAGTACGCACGGGGTTCTTCATGTTGTGGTGGAGATGGACGGCGAATATTGCGTTGCCTCGAAAACCAAAATCGGCTATTTGCACCGCGGCATTGAAAAATTAGCGGAAAGCAGAACGTATCCGCAAGTCATTCCCTATACGGATCGTTTGGATTATTTGTCCGGCATCAGCAATAATTTGGCTTATGTTTTGGCGGTAGAAAAGCTGATGGGGGTTGAGGTACCGGAACGTGCGCAATATATTCGGATGATTACAGCGGAATTGATGCGTATTGCCAGCCATATGGTTGGGATTGGTATTTATATTATGGACTTAGGGGCGGTAACAGGCGCTTTTTATCCTTTCCAATTACGGGAACGCGTTTTAGAAATGCTTTCCCAGTTATGTGGGGCCCGTATGACATTTAATTATATTCGTATTGGTGGGGTTGCCGCAGATTTGAATGAGGATTTCTTTAAACATTATGAAGCGTTTTTAAAGGAATGTCCTGCTTTCATTAAACAATATCATACTCTCGTTGATGATAATGAAATTTTCCATGCTCGTACCAAAGGTATTGGCAAAATTACGGCGGAAAAAGCTTTAAATTATGGTTTAACTGGCCCTAATTTACGAGCTAGTGGGGTTGATTATGATCTAAGACGCGATCGTCCTTATTTGCAGTATGGCAAATATCAAATCAATGTGGCCACCACCGAACACGGTGATTGTTATGATCGTTATATGGTACGAATGAAAGAAGTGGAAGAAAGCTTCCGTCTTATCCAGCAATTTATTCAGGATATTCCGGAAGGGCCAATTATGGCTAAAGTCCCAAAAGTAATCAAACCGCCGGTTGGCGATGCTTATCATGAAGCGGAAAATCCAAAGGGAATTCTTGGCTGCTATGTGGCCAGCGATGGCAGTACCAATCCTTATCGGGTTCATTTTAGACGGCCGTCTTTTTCCAATATCGCGATTTATGATGAAATATTTATCGGCCATAAAATGGCTGATTTGGTTGCAATTTTGGCCAGTTTTGATATTGTATTAGGCGAAATTGACGCTTAGTCGGAAGGAGGGGAAGTATGTTGAGTAATATACTAGAATTTTTTGATAATATTTTTCTCTACATAGCGGGTCTTATCCGTCATTTCTTTGCCTGGCTAGGCTTTAATGCAACTGTTACAGAAATTGGTATGGGTTTGGTTTATTTTATTGCAATCATTGCTGTTTGCGTTTTATGTGCCCTTTTCTATGTAATATGGGAAAGAAAATTGGCAGGGTATATTCAAAGACGCCCCGGTCCGAATCGCTTGGGTCCCAATGGTTGGTTCCAAACCATTGCCGATGCGATTAAATTGTTGACCAAAGAAGATGTAGTGCCTTTAAACGCCGATCGGGTCGTACATTTATGGGCTGCTTTGTTGATTTTTGTACCGCCGATGCTTTCTTTAGCGGTAATCCCATTTGGCCGGCAAATGGCGGCGCTAGATTTGAGTATTGGCCTGTTCTATTTAATTGCGGTATCCGCGCTTTCCACTATCCCTATTTTTATGGCTGGTTGGGGGTCCAATAATAAATATTCCTTGATGGGTGCTATGCGTGGGGTATCGCAAATGATTAGTTATGAAATCCCCATGGTGTTTTCTTTATTGGGCGTGGTACTAATTACCGGTACTTTGGAAATGCAATCTATTGTGGCGGCCCAAAACCATATTTGGTTTGTTTTTTTACAGCCGGTGGCTTTTATTATTTATTTAATTTGCGGTTTGGCTGAAACTAATCGGGCGCCTTTCGACTTACCGGAAGGGGAATCGGAATTAACGGCTGGTATTTATACCGAATATTCCGGGATGCGTTATGCGCTATTCTTTTTGGCTGAATATTGCAATTTGTTTGTGATTGCCTCCATTGGCACTACCGTTTTTCTGGGCGGTTGGCAAGGACCGTTTTTACCTGGTTGGGTATGGTTTTTGGGGAAAACATTCGTTTTATTCTCTTTCTTTATTTTCTGCCGTTGGACTTTCCCGCGTATTCGGGTAGACCAGTTGATGAATTTTGGCTGGAAGTTTTTAGTACCGATTTCCTTGGCCAATATTCTTATTACAAGTATTGTTTTGTTTGTATTTAATAATGGTTTGGGGTGGTAACAATGTACGGAAAAGGTTTAATAAAAGGATTGGCCGTTACCGGTAAAGCTTCCGTTAGCAAACGATTAACGGAAAAATATCCCGAAGTAAAACCTGTTTTGCCAAAATGCTGGCGTGGCGATTTCCAAATGGACGTTGATAAATGCATTGCTTGCGGCTTATGCGCCCGTGCTTGCCCGAACCATGCCATTACTTGTGAAATTGGCAAAACAGAAGAAGGCAAAAAGAAGATGATGAAATACGAAATCAATCGTTCTTATTGCTTGCATTGCGGTTTATGCGTAGAAACATGTCCAACGCATTGTTTAAAATTTACTTTGGAATTTGAAACGGCGATTTATCACAAAGAAAATGTGGTACATGATTTGTTGAAAAACCCAAATATGGACGCGGTAGCTTCCACGTTTGGGCAACCAGTGAAAATGCCGGTAGCTCCGGCAGCAGAAAAAAAGGAAGAAAAAGAAGTTGTGAATGCGGCTCCTGTGGAGAAACAAAATTTGCCGGAAGAAAAAATGGCTGCTGAAAAGCAGGCGACTGAACCGGAAAACAGAGGGGAGGAAACAAAAGCATGATGCAGAGTATTGTTTTTTTCCTGTTGGCAGCGCTCACTTTGGGAGGCGCTTTGGCTGTTATTAACCTGAAAAATATTGTACATAGCGTTTTATGCTTGATTGTGACTTTTTTAGGTGTTGCCGGCATTTTCCTAACGCTGCGAGCCGACTTTTTAGCAGCAGTGCAGGTTTTGGTTTATGCTGGAGCAGTTTCTATTTTGGTCATTTTTGCTTTGCTTTTGGTGAACCAAGGCGATGGCAAAATGGCGGAAACCAATCCCTATAGCCGTTTTGGCTATCTTGGCGTAGCGGCGGCCATGTTGTTTTTTGGGTTTTTATCCTTCTCTTTAATCAAAACAACTTGGCAAACGACAGGAATTGCGGCGGCTGCTACTTCCGTGGGCGAAATTGGGGTAAGGCTTCTTTCACAATATGTGATTGCTTTTGAATTAGCGGCTGTTTTGCTTTTGGTGGCTATGGTCGCGGCAATTATCATCGGGAGAGAGGTGAAAGACCATGCTTGAAATTGGCTTAACACATTATTTATTATTGGGAGCGGCTTTATTTGCGATTGGGCTTTTTGGAGCCATTGGCAAAAAGCATGTCATTTCTATTCTACTTTCGATTGAGTTGATGCTTAATGCAGTGAATATCAATTTACTGGCTTTTAGCAAATTTCTGCCTCTTTCCAACGGCGCCGGCGAAATTTTCTCTATTTTCGTCATCGTCATTGCGGCGGCGGAAGTTGCAATTGGTTTAGCGATTGCCATTGCGCTTTACCGCAGCAAAGGCAGTTTGGATTTGGACAAATTCAATCTGCTGCGCTGGTAACCGGAATTTTATGGAAATGAGGTGAAAAAATGATAGACTACTTTTGGTTAATACCGATGCCGGTTTTATTTACCATGATATTAACCTTGCTTTTTGGCAAAAAGCTGGGTTTGAAAAGCGCTTATTTGGGTATGTTGGGCACCATCGCTTCTTTTTGCATGAGTTTATCTGTATTGCCTGATGTGATTGCCGGTACGGTAAAACAAGTGGAATTTACCTGGTTTTTAAATTTTAAATTTGGCTTTATGCTGGATCCACTTACCATTACCTTATTATTATTGGTATCTTTTTTAGCAACTTTCATTTTATTATATGCCAATGGCTACATGCACGGGGAAGGCGGTTTAATGCGCTTTTTTGCTGAAGTCCAGTTATTTACTTTCTCTATGCTTGGCGTAGTCATTGCTGATAATATTTTACAGGCTTTCATTTTTTGGGAAATTATGGGTCTGTGCTCTTACTTATTAATTGGCTTTTGGTTTCATAAACCATCTGCTGCTGCTGCTGCAAAAAAAGCGTTTTTGACCACCAGAGTGGGCGACGTTTTTATGTTGATTGGTATTTTGATTTTGTATACCCAAACGGGTTCTTTACAATATCATGAAATTTTTGCCGCAGCAGCCAATATGGATCCTTTTTGGATTACCGCTGCTACCTTGGGTTTGTTTGGCGGGGTAATTGGGAAATCGGCACAATTTCCGCTGCACGTTTGGTTACCGGATGCTATGGAAGGGCCCACGCCGGTTTCTGCTTTAATTCACGCTGCTACCATGGTAAAAGCCGGGATATATTTAATGGCTCGTTTTATGCCCCTGTTGGTTTTAGCGCCTATTTCGCAGAATTTTATGGTTATCATTGGTTTAATTACTGCCTTGGGCACCGCTTTAATGGCCTTAACGGCTACGGACTTTAAACGGGTTTTGGCTTTTTCCACCTTAAGCCAGCTAGGTTTTATGGTGGTAGCTTTGGGAACTTTAAATATGGCGGGTGCAATTTTACATTTGATAAACCATGCTTTCTTTAAAGCATTGCTCTTTTTGGGAGCCGGTTGTGTTATTCACGTTACCGGTACCAATAATATTTGGGAAATGGGCGGTGTTTGGAAAAAGGATAAAGTTACTGCTATTACCGTTTTAATTGCTACCATTTCTATTGCTGGGATTCCGCCTTTATCCGGTTTTTGGAGTAAAGACGAAATTTTAATTGGTGCGGCGCACGCAAATCCAATTTTTTGTGGCATTTTGCTTTTAGCAAGCTTTTTAACCGCATTTTATATGTTCCGTTTATATTATGTGGTATTTGCTGGCAAACCGCGCACGGAAAAACATGGTCATGCTTGCGGAAAAACCATGTTAATTCCTTTGGTGGTGCTTTCTTTCTTTGCTGCTTTTTCCGGTTTATTTAGCAAACCGATTGCGCGCTTTATTACTGGTGAAACGATGGCACATGGCAGCAATACCGTGATGATGATTTCCATTGTAGTCGCTCTGCTAGGATTTTTATTGGCGACTGTTATTTATGGCTGGCAGAAAATTAGCGCCGCTAAAATTGCCAATACCTTTAAAGGTATTTGTACTTTATTGATTAACCGTTACTATATTGATGCTGCTTATAATTGGTTTTGTAATCATATTGTAGTTGGCCTTGCCAAAGTAGCGGACTTTTTCGATAAACATGTGATTGACGGTATTATCCATATTGTTCGTGATGTCACCCTGCTGGTTTCTAAAGCAGCAAAATGGGTAGATATTTATATTGTAGATGGGATTATACGCGGTATTTGTTCCGGTTTTGTCTTTGGCGGTAGTGAAATCCGTAAAACTTCTACCGGGCAGTTACAACAATACTTGCTACTCATTGCGGCGGCTGTCACCGTTATGATTGCATTGGTATGGGGAGGGTTGTTATAATGAATCATTTGCTAACATTCATTCTCTTTACCCCATTGGTAGCAGCATTGCTTGTATTCTTATTCGGAACCACCACCAAAAGAGCCAAATGGATTGCTTTTGCGGTATCTTTAATTCCATTGGTACTTTCTGTATTTGCTTTGCTTGGTTTCGATTGGACGAATAGCCAACTGCAATTTTCGGTATTGATTCCCTGGATTCAGGATTTCGGTATCAGCTATTATTTGGGGATTGATGGGTTAAGCATGCCTTTGGTGATGTTGACTACGCTTTTAACCACGTTGACGACATTGTTTTCTTTTGATGTGGATCATAAAACGAAAACCTATTTTACCCTGTTAATGCTTTTGGAAACGGGTGTCTTGGGTGTTTTCATGAGTTTGGACTTTTTCCTGTTCTATCTATTCTGGGAATTGGTTTTAATACCCATGTATTTCTTAATTATCGAATGGGGCGGTCCTCGTCGTCGTTATGCGGCGTTGAAGTTTTTTGTTTATACACATGTAGCCAGTTTAATTATGCTGGTGGGCATCATCGCTATGTATTTTGTAGCCGGCAGAGAGCTGGGATATTATACCTTTAACATGATAGAGATTATGCAAAAGGTACACTTTGCTAGCTCCTTCCAGTATTTGGTCTTCCCAGCCTTATTCTTTGGTTTTGCGGTGAAAATTCCGGTTGTACCTTTCCACACTTGGTTACCGGATGCCCACGTAGAAGCGCCTACCGGCGGTAGTGTTCTTTTGGCTGGGGTATTATTAAAAATGGGCGGCTATGGTTTAATTCGTATTGCTTTTTGCTTAATGCCGGAAGCAGCCAAGTATTATGCTTTACCGATGGCTATTTTAGGGGTTATTAGTATGGTGTATGGCGCTTTCCTTGCTTTGGCACAAGACGATATGAAAAAAATGGTGGCCTACTCTTCTGTAAGCCATATGGGTTCTGTTTTACTCGGTTTGGCGGTTATGAATGTGAATGGTTTCAATGGCGCCATTTATCAAATGTTTGCGCATGGCTTAATTTCAGCAATGTTATTTATGCTTTGCGGTATTTTACAACATACTTTCCATACCAGAAGAATTTCCGAATTGGGCGGTTTGGCAAATCGTTTACCTCGTTTGGCTACCTTTTTCGTATTCACTTTCTTCGCCTCTTTAGGTTTGCCCTTGTTAGCGGGGTTTGTGGCGGAATTACTGGTATTTTTGGGAGCGTTTTCCGTTTACCCGGCCCTTACTTTGGTAGCTATGATTTCTTTGGTTATTACGGCTGCTTATTATTTGTGGGCCCTGCAAAGAGCTTTCTTTGGTCCTTATCGGGAATCCCTGGAAGTGCATCATCCGCATGATTTAACTTGGTATCAGAGCGTTCCTTTAACGGTGCTAGGGGCTTTGGTATTGTTCTTTGGGATTTGCCCGGCTCCTATTTTAAATGTGATTAATGTGAGTTCGCAATATATTTTGCAATTGTTAGGAGGTGTTCTCTAATGGGTATTACGCCTTCTGATTTACAGTATTTTGCTCCGGAAATCCTTTTAGCTTTGGTGGCGATTGTTATTTTCCTTTTGCCGCGGGCTAGTAAAAACATACCTATGGTATTTGCCTTGGGTGCGATTGGCTTATCTTTTTTAGGTACCGTTTGGTTTTTGTTTACCGGGGCGAATACGGTAATGCTTTTTGGCTCTATGGAAATCAATGCTTTTAGTGAATTGATGAAATTGATCTTTTTGGTGCTAGCGGGTATTACCATATTGGGTTCCTATAACTATTTGCAAAACTTGCGCTTTGCCAAAGAATATATTAGCTTGTTATTGGTTGCAACCATGGGATTAATGTTTTTGGGCAGCGCCGGTGATTTCATCACTTTATTTGTGGCTTTTGAATTGGTTAGTATTTCGACTTATGCTTTGCCCATTATTGACCAAAAAAGTGAAAAAGGGAAAGAAGCTGCTATTAAGTATTTTGTAACAGGCGCTTTCTCTTCGGCCCTCATTTTATATGGCTTATCGCTATTGTATGGTTTAACGGGCAGTGTGCAATTAAGCGTGGTGGCCACTGTTTTACAGGCTTCTACTTTGCAGCCGATTTTAATTGTGGCTATGATATTCCTATTAGCTGGATTTGGTTATAAAATGGCGATTGTTCCTTTCCACCTTTGGGCGCCAGATGCTTATGAAGGTTCGCCGACTCCAGTTTCTGCTTTTTTAGCTGGGATTACCAAAAAAGGTGCTTTCGTAGTAGTATTAAAACTATTTTTGGCTACGCTGATTGCGATTAAATTGCATGTGATATTGTTGTTTGCTATTATCGCTGCTTTAACAATGACGATTGGCAATATTGTGGCTTTGGTACAAAATGATATGAAAAGGATGTTGGCCTACTCCAGTATTGCGCATGCCGGTAATATTTTGGTTGGGTTGGCGATCTTTACGCCTTTGGCTGCAGCTGGCGCTATCATGCATATTGTTGCCCATGGTTTGATGGCTGTTGGCGCTTTCTTTGGCATTGAGGCGGTTTGTAAAAAGAAACAAGATTACTCCTTGCAATCTTTTCATGGTTTGGGTAAATCAGTTCCCTTATTGGCTTTAGGCCTTTCCGTTATTTTATTGTCCTTAGCAGGGGTACCGCCTTTGCTTGGTTTTTGGAGTAAAATGGTGATTGTCATTTCCGCCTTTGAAGTGGGCGGCGGCATGATTCTTTTAGCTTTAATCCTTGTTTTAAACAGCGCCCTTTCTATGGTTTATTATGCCCGACTCATTAAAGTCATGTATATGAGTCCGGCATCAGCGGAAACTGCCCCGAAAGCAAAATGGGGAGAAATAGTTTCTTATTCCACGGCGCTTGCGATATGTGTTGGCTTGCTGCTTCTTTTGGGTTTATTCCCCAATCAGCTTTTCATGCTTTGCCAGGCGGCCGTCGCAATATTGTTGCCTTAATTTTGGAATGAGATTCTATTAAAGGAGGTAGTTCAATGAGTATTATAACCTGGATGCTGTTAATCCCCTTAATTACTACCGTGGCCATTTTTATCAGCAAAAACAGCGACGGCATGGCAAGGGTTATGGCTTTTATTGGTTCTTTGATTACGCTTATTTTGGGTATTTATGCTTGCTTCCAATTTGATTTTACTGGTGTAGGTTACCAGTTGGGGCAAGTAAATCAATGGTTTCCTGCCTTTGGGGTTAGTTTTGCCGTTGGTTTAGATGGGTTAAGTTTACCTTTGTTCCTTTTAACGGCTCTTTTGGTTTTCTTGGTTGTTATCTTTTCCTGGAAAACGGAAGAAAGAGCGCCTTTATATTTCTCCTTATTGATGATTTTAGAAACCGGTGTTTTAGGTGTTTTTTCTGCTTTAGATTTCTTCTTATTCTATATTTTCTGGGAAATTGTTTTGATCCCGATGTTTTTTATCATTGGTATTTGGGGTGGTCCACGCCGTAGCTATGCTTCTATGAAGTTTTTAATTTATACCCATGTGGCCAGTTTAATAATGCTTTTAGCCATTGGGGCCATGGCTTTTGCGGCCTCTCATTTATTGGGCTATTTCACATTTTCCATGCCGGAGATTATGGGAGCCGGCTTTAGCACCGGGTTCCAGTTACTGGTTTTCCCCGCTTTGCTGTTTGCCTTCTGTGTGAAATTGCCGGTTATTCCAGTCCATACCTGGCTGCCGGATGCCCACGTAGAAGCGCCTACTGGCGGTAGTGTTCTGTTGGCTGGTATTTTGTTGAAAATGGGTGGTTATGGGCTCATTCGTATCGCTTATATGATGAATCCGCAAGGTGCGCAGGCATACACGCCGTTGGTGATAATTTTGGCCTTGCTCAGTATTGTATACGGCGCTTATGTCGCTTTATCGCAGGATGATTTAAAGAAGATGATCGCTTATTCCAGTATCAGTCATATGGGCTTTGTGTTAATTGGTGTTGCCAGTTTAACTGCCCCTGGTATCAAAGGGGCTATTTTCCAAATGGTTGGGCATGGTTTGGTATCGGCAATGCTCTTTATGGGGTGTGGCGTTATCCAGCATTCTTGTGGCACGCGTTTGATTTCTAAATTAAGCGGATTATATAGTAAAATGCCAAAAGCCATGACTTTATTTGTATTAGCCTTTTTTGCTTCTATGGGGTTACCCGGCTTTGTTGGTTTCATTGGGGAGTTTTCTGTATTGATGGGCGTATGGCAAGCCTTCCGCTATATTGCCTTCCTGGTTGCATTAGGGATGATTATTGCGGTTGTTTATTATTTATGGTCTTTTCAGAGAATTGCTTTTGGCGAAACCAACCCGGAATTAGGACATATCCATGACGGTTCTTATTATGAATTGGTGCCAATGGGTATTTTGTTAATACTATCGATTTATTTCGGGTTGCAGCCCAATGGTTTAATGGCGGTATTTGACCCGATTGTAGGACAGATTCTTCACCTGTTTGGGATGTAAAACCAAGTATTAAAATTTGGAAAAGAACCCATACGAAAAAGCCTCTCGTTTGAGAGGCTTTTTTATTGTTTCTAATCGCTATTATAAAATAAAAGAGCGAAAACATTTTGCTTTTTTACAAAATATTTTCGCTTTTTACGTATTTATCATAACACAAAATTACCCAAGGATCAAATCTTGTAACTGGCATGATAATAGTGTAATTTATATACGATGGGGTGGATAAATGGAAGACTGGAATGCTTGGACCATTCTTTCTAAACCGGTAACCGTAATGATACAGGGAATTGCCGATTGTAATGCAATGAGTCAAAAATTTGGCCTGGTGTTGTCAAATCAGCAAATACGAAATTTGCTGGAGCATCGTTTGGGCGCTTTGCAAAATGCAGGCAGGATGGAATTTGGTGATGGCATTTTAAAGAAATTGATTATTGCTTTTTGTTCTTCTCTCCATCTGTCGCAAAATAATTATGAGGGGACTTTGTTTTCTTTACAGAAGATGTTTTATTATTATAAAACGGAATCATTAGAACATTTATCAGATGATGCCTTAATTACTGCGATGCAAACCGTTTTTAATGGGGCAAGACAGGGATCGGTGGAATATTTAGCAGGAACATCTTTAGAGGCAATATGCCGTTTTTTTACGTGGCGAGGATCTTTGTGTGGAAAATAAGGAGGAATAATTTGCCAGAAAATATCATATCGGAATTGTTTCCGGAGCAAACGGATTTTACCGAGGAAGAATTTTTGTTATGACAAATAAAGTTCTATCGGTTGTTAGCTTGGCAAACCAGGCGCTATACGATGAGAGAAAGTACTTCAGTACCAAAGGAGATTGTGCAAAATTTATTATGGGGGCTTTGTTATATTTTGCATATTCCGCCAGATCCCTTTTGGCAACCAAAAAAAGAATGGCTATAAGTATATCTTAAAGAACAGTATCAATTGGGTAGAAAGGAAATTGCATCTAAAATAGAATGAGGACACAACTATGGCAAACGGTTTCTTCTGGTGTGCCTAAAGTAGAAAATATTGCTTTGCAGGATACTTTAAAAAATATCTATGCTTTTTTTGGCAATATGATGATACTTTCTTTGCGCATGAAATACCCTGTCAAATTGATTATCCTCTTTGCCAAACAATTCCAGATGATTATTTGGGTATCGACTATATCAATGCTTATTTCAAACACCTGATGATAGAGAATGATTTATTATGTCGTTTTCGGGTAGATCACATGATTCCTCTTTGGCAAAGTTATTGTCCGGATTATCGCGGTCTTTTAATCAATCTTTATGAATCGGTTGCTACCAACGCCATAGGCCTTGTTTTATTGCAAGAGGATATCAGGGGTTTGCATATTAGCACAGGGGCGCGAGAAAGGATAAAACGATGCTTAGAGCCGCTGAATCAGGCGCAAAGAATGGATTTGTTGCAGATTGCGGCACAAAAAGTAAGTGAACTTTTGGGAATGCAAAATGCGGTTAGTCAAAATTATTTATTGCAATTTTCGGCGGATTTATCTCCGCGGATTGCAGTTGGTTTGCAAAATAATAGTTTGCAAGGTATCTTCTTATCTTTTTTATAAAAAGACGAAAACAAATGCTTTTGTCTTTAATTTGGTAATGGTACGATTAAGTCGCTTTTTTTAAGCCAACCGCGCATGCCATTGCTTAATTCGGCATAAACCATATCGCTTTCTTCCTCTAAAATGCGATATTGCCCACTTATTTGGGTGAAGGACGGGCTAATTTTGTTGCCATTTTTGATGTATAGTGGGCTTTGGTCTATATATCCTTCTTTGGCATAGGTGAGGATGTCAGTCCATTTTGTGGAAATATTGGCGTTAGCGACATAGCCCTGTGTGACATGAGAGCCGGTGAAGAATAAAGCCACTTCCGTCTCCGTTTCATTTATAGTTAAAATTTGCACTAAAGTACCCTGTTTTAATGGAATAGAGTCAGATTGCGATTGCCTGTTTTCAGTTGTTCCTTTTTGGGGGAATAGTTCGCAATCGCTGACAATTACCGCATATTGTTCCATATTACCGGTTAAATATTTTTCTAAATGGTTTTTCCAACGATTGGGGTCATTGGCTAAATTTTGCACATTACATTGCAATAAGCCATTGATTGTGGTCCGGTTAAAAAGAGTGGTACGTTTTTCTTTTGTTTCTTGCCCTTTCTCATCAAAAAAAGCATGGTTTAATTCCACTTGATCCACATTAGCAATTAAAACAAAACAATCTAAAACGGTAGCAATGTCTAAGGCGTTGATGATCTCATCCTGTTGTAAGGAAAGGGGCATAGAAAAATCCAATATGATGCGATAAGGGCGTTGAGCGGTTTGCATCTGTAATCCTTTGATACGATATGGATTTAATGGGGTAGCGGATAATACTTTGCCAACCGCAACCGGATCGCCTACATAAGGAGTAGAAAGTTTTGCCATAGAGAGATAATTACGGTTTAAAATTGCTTTTATTGTTTCTTCATAAGAAGCAGATATTGTATTTTCTGGCTCCAGTGCTTGCTGCGGATGATCTGGTTTTACAGTTACGCATGCAGTAATACCTAGGGTGAGGCAAAGTATAAGAACAAAACATAAAATCCCTCTTTTTTTAGGAGCTTTATCTAACATATGGGTAAAACGTTTTTTTATTGTTTTCTGGTTGCCCGATAGCTGGGTGGTGAAGGCATAGGTTTTCTTTTTATTCTGTTGCATCACGGTTAAAATCGTATCTCCATAAGCTTTGATATAGCTTTTATCCTGTCCTTGCAGCACGCTATGGTCGCAATAATGCTCGCAAGCATTGTTACATTCCTTGGTCAGGAAATATACAAAGGGGTTAAACCAATGTACGGCGTTAGCAAGTTGCATCATTGCTTTTGCCAGTAAATCGTGATGCTTTGCATGCATTAACTCATGACGCAATATCATTTCATATTCTGTGATACTTAATGGTTGATTGGGTAATACAATTTTTGGCCGCCAAAAACCATAAAGAAGTGGGCCTAACGGTAAACTGGTTTGTAAAATGGTAATTTCCTTATAAACGCCCATTTCCCATTGTAATTTGTGTAATAGGGGGAGGAGCGAAGGCGCAAGCGGGGATAAGTTTTGTTGTAGTTGACGGCAAAAATAGCGGTAAGCAAGCAATATTTGCAATAGATAAGATAAAAAACCTGCCAACCAAACACAAAAAAGGAAAGGGCAAAGAGATACCGCTGATAAATGACGACTGCCCGACGATGGGATTGGTTGAGCAACTTGGAATGACTGCTGTAGTCGGGCGGTTTCTGGTTCCGGTTCTGTTAAGACCAACGGTGCTGTATTTTTTTCTTGTCCGATGGTAATATTGGTTGGAACGGCAATATTGATTGGTTTTAAACCAATTTGGCTGATATTTATTTGGTAAGGCAAAAGTAAATGGAGGGCTAAGATCAGGCAAATGCTATAAAATAAAAAAGGATGGTATTTTTTATAGAACCAATTCCGTAACAAAAGCAGCGGTAAAATAAAAAGGGTGGTGGTAGCGGATAAAAAAAGGAGCGTATGGATAAATTGACTCATTTTAGCACCTCCTGATCAAACCAATCTTTCATTTCTGCAATTTCTGTTTCTGTTAAAGAATCTTCCCGATACAAGGTGGCTAGCATGTTTTTTAAAGAACCCTGGTATAGCTTTTGTAAAAAACCCTGTGTTTCTTGCCGCAAATACTCTTCTTTGCTAATTAAAATCGTATATTCATAAAACTTTCCTTGTTTTTGGGCTTGGATATAGTTTTTATCAATCAATTTTCCTAGTAGGGTTAAAATGGTGGTAGCCTTCCAGGCCTTGCCGTTGGCTAAATTTTCTTTGATTCGATTGCTGGTAATTGGGATGGAGGTTTGCCATACTGCCTCCATTAACTCAAATTCGGCCTTGGTCAACGGTTCCATGTTTTTCCACCTTTCATTTTCTATTTTTATAGAATATAAATACAGCCTTATTCTATAATGATAGAATAAGGCTGTCAAGTGTTTTTCTAAACTTTTAGAAAATAGTTTTAAGCTGTTTGCATTTGTGTTTTCCGGATAATACCAAATGGCGTTTGTTCATGAGATTGACCTAATGGGTTATCCCTTAAAATTTCGGTCATCAGTGCGCAGTCAATATCCGGAGGATAGGCGCCCAAAATATCCGCTCCCAAGTCGTTGATATCTGTAATTAAAGTGGGAACGCCAAGGGCTTTGCTAACCCGTTCCGCGACTTTTTCCGGTTCTGCTGGGGATAGGACCACATAATGATTATAAGGCGGCAGCGTACAATCGCAAGGGCCGTCGATGGCGCGTGCTTTGGTTCCCGCTACTTTGTAAAACCAGCCGTGTTGACCAAATAATTTGCCAATGGCTGAAACAAAGGCGGCCAATAGAATGCGCAGTGTACCGCATTCGCGTAAAGCCATTTCCATGGTTTCCGGAATACCCAAGCCAATACCATAGGGCGTTTTTTTCACAAATTTGCATAAAAATTTGGCTAACGGCCGCGGATGAATATCCGCCATAGGAATGGCTCTTTGTTGGGTGCAGGCTACCGCTTTTTCCGTAATAAAAAAGATATCGCCTGGTTGTAAAAGGCCCTGCGTATACTGTTTGGTTACTTCTACCAAATCATCCCCATATTGTATTACATGGGTGCGGATTGCATAACGGTTATAGGCGATGCCATTTACTTCCCGTATTAAATTTTTTTCTTCGTTATAAGAGAGCGCAACTGGTTGCGCTTGCATTTCTGCCACTTTCACCACTCCTTATTTGATAGCCTAACACAAGTTGCTAAATTTATTCGTTTTCAATCATAAATTCATCGGGATTACAATCACGTATTTTTTCATGATTGCGTATTCCGCTTAAATCAATTTTATAATAACCCAAAGTGGGCAAAGCATTGGCAGCGTATAATTCCACACCGAAAGAATAGATACCGTCTTCCTGCGTAATCAGTTGGGGCGCTGTATCGGATATGCGGCCCACTACAGTATAGGTATCGTTGGTATTTTTGTGTAACCGTACCGGATAACCGTATAAATAGCCCTCCTTGCCTAATTTTTCCCAGCCTGTAGATGGGTTACCCGGTTGTCCTTTTTTGGCGTCGATTAAGGAAATCCTTTGTAAATTACCGGCATAAGCAGTGTCGCTTTCTGGGCTGATTTCATACGGCATATTATCTAAAACATAAAAATAATCATGATATACTTGCCAATTAGAAGCATAGGTATCGGCAATAAAAGCAATTTCTCCTTTGGCATTTTGTTCATAAACTGCAGCATAATTGGCAGAAGCGAGCGCTGGATGGTAGCTGAAATACCAATTCTCGCCAACTTTTTGTGTTTGCCATAAAAAACTGTTGTTAGCAATGTCAAAAGGTTGTTCTTCAATAGCATAACCGTTTTCATCAAAAGTTTCCAATATTTGATAAAGCTTGCCCTCTTTGCGGATAAAAGTGACAAGGCTGTCGCTATAAACGATTTCATGATCTTGCATGGCCCATTGTAGATAAGCCATAATACCGCTGTGATATTCTAATGGTTCCGCAACGTCTGCATTTCGTATGACAATCAGCTGGGTCGGTTCGTCATAATACGTAAATTTGCCTAAAATATCTCCTAAAGCGCGCAGAGGAATATAGGTACGGTTTTCCACTACCTGTGGTACAACATCCATTTGGTAGGTACCGTGATCTAAAAAAATGGTATTTTGGCCAATAAACATTTTTATTTCCTGGTCGTCCTGTGTAATAATACGAATTTGCTGTAAGGAGGGGTTCCATTCCACAGTGCCTATTTGCATTGCTTCTGCCACAAAACGAACCGGTACCATTGTACGATTGTCGATTAAAAGAGGTTGATTGCCCACAACAGTTTGTCCATTGATAAAAGCGCTTGTTGATGTGGGGGACAGTACCATAACGTCTTCTAAATAAAAGGAAAAATCATAGGTATGCAGTTGATCTAAATTGGTGGCGCCTAAGGCGACTGTTTCTTTACAGCCTAATAAGGCAAGAGCCAACATCAGGGAAGCGACAAGTTTTTTCATGGTTTACTTCCTTTTCCGATTTCTTTCTTTTAATCATAGCATAGTTTGCCTTTTCTTTGAAGGGCTTTCCTTGCTCTTTTTTACGGAAAATGGTATGCTTATTATGTTTGTGCTATGGATTCTGGAAATAGCAAGGGGAGGTTGCAACATGTTTGAAATCGTAAAAAAACAAGAATTGAACGAAACGGTTACTTTGATGGAAATTCAGGCGCCGCTGATTGCCAAAAAGGCCGAACCGGGTCAATTTATTATTTTAAGAGTGGATGAAAAAGGGGAGCGTATTCCCTTGACGATTGCCGATTTTGATCGTGAAAAAGGATTGGTCACGATTATTTTTCAAATTGTTGGGGCTACTACCAATAAATTAAATCAATTGCAAGTCGGCGATCATTTAGCTGATTTTGTGGGGCCTTTGGGGATTCCTTCCCATACGGAAGGGCTAAAAAAAGTTGCCGTAATTGGCGGAGGCGTTGGTTGTGCAATCGCTTATCCGATTGCGAAAAAGTTGCATCAGCAGGGAACAACGGTGCACGCAATTGTCGGTTTCCGGAATAAAGGTCTTTTGATTTTGGAAGAAGCGTTTCAAAAGGCCAGCGATCAGTTATTTGTAGTGACGGACGATGGTTCTTATGGTAAAAAAGGATTGGTGACAGATCAACTAAAAGAATTATTGGATCAAGGGGAAACTTATGATGAGGTGATTGCCATTGGTCCTTTGATTATGATGAAATTTGTTTGTAAACTAACCAAAGAATATGGGATTAAAACAATGGTTAGTATGAATCCTATTATGATAGATGGAACTGGCATGTGTGGTTGCTGCCGGTTAACGGTTGGTGGCGAAACCAAATTTGCTTGTGTGGATGGCCCGGATTTTGACGGCCATTTGGTTGACTTTGATGAAGCAATGCAACGTTCCACTATGTATCGCGATTTTGAAAGACAACGGAACGAAGAGACTTGTAATTTGTTTAAGGGGGTGCGCTAAATGCCAAATATGTCTTTGCAAAAAAATCCAATGCCTGTACAAGACCATGTAGAGCGCAGCCATAATTTTCAGGAAGTTGCTTTGGGTTATCGTAAGGAGCAGGCGATTGACGAAGCCAATCGTTGTTTGCATTGTAAAAATAAACCTTGTGTAGCTGGTTGCCCGGTTTCTATCGATATTCCTTCTTTTATTGAGAAAATAAAAGAAGAAGACTGGGAAGGTTCCTATGCTGTTTTAAGCAAATCCAGTTCCCTACCGGCTGTTTGCGGTCGGGTTTGCCCGCAAGAAAGTCAGTGTGAAGCCAAATGTATTCGTGGCGTAAAGGGAGAGCCGGTTGCAATCGGTCGTTTGGAACGTTTTGTGGCCGATTATCATATGCAAAACAGCAAGAAAAAAGCAGATATCCCTCAAAATAATGGTCACAAAGTAGCGGTGATTGGCGCTGGGCCTGCCGGTTTAACTTGCGCCGGAGATTTGGCGAAAATGGGTTATCAGGTCACTGTTTTTGAGGCATTGCATTTAGCGGGCGGCGTGTTAAGCTATGGCATTCCGCAATTTCGTTTGCCGAAAGAAATTGTGCGCCAAGAAGTAGATAATTTAAAAGAACTGGGTGTTACAATTCAAACGAATATGGTCATTGGCCGGGTGCTTTCCGTGGATGATTTGTTTGACGATGGGTTTGAAGCGGTTTTTATTGGTTCCGGCGCTGGGTTGCCGCGTTTTATGAATATTCCTGGAGAAAATGCTAAGGGAGTTTATTCCGCAAATGAATTTTTAACGCGGGTTAATTTAATGAAAGCTTATGAAGAAGACAGCGATACGCCTATTATGCAAGCGAAAAAGGTGGCGGTAGTCGGCGGCGGTAATGTGGCGATGGACGCTGCCCGCTGTGCTAAGCGATTAGGGGCGGAACAGGTATTTATTGTTTATCGGCGGGGTGAAGCGGAAATGCCGGCTCGGTTGGAAGAAATTGAACATGCCAAGGAGGAAGGAATTCTTTTGCATGTATTGACGAACCCGACGCGTATTTTAACCGATGAAAATCAATTTGTATGCGGCATGGAATGTGTGCAGATGGAATTGGGTGAACCGGATGCTTCTGGTAGAAGACGGCCGGTTGTGAAAGAAAACTCGGAATTTGTTTTAGATGTGGATTGTGTTATTATGTCTATTGGTACTTCTCCCAATCCATTGTTAAGAAACACCACAAAAGGATTGGATACCAATGCCAAAGGTTGCATTATCACAGCGGGAGATTGCGGGCAAACATCGCGTTCCGGTGTTTTTGCCGGCGGGGATGCTGTAACCGGAGCGGCCACGGTGATTTTAGCCATGGGTGCGGGGAAAAATGCAGCCAAGGCTATCGATACCTTTATCCGCCAAAAATAAGTTAAAAACTTTTCAGAGGCCCTAACGGGCCTTTTTTATTTTATCTTAATAAAAATATTGATTATTCTGTAAAATTGTGCTATTTTTTAATTGATTGGCATATAAATTGTCAGATAATTTAACATGATCCATGACCACTTAGATTTTATCCCAAATAAAATGAGATAAAGGAGGAAAAGTTATGGTATGGATAGGTGTTATCATTATTCTTCTGACATTTGTGGCCATTTTAAAGAAATATGAGGTAAGAATGGTCCTTTTTGCCTCCGGACTGTTAATGTGCTGTATTTCAGGGCAGTTTTTATTGGCTTTTGACAAATTTACCGGCTATTTGGTCAACAGTTTTTTGGTTCCTATTATTATGACGGCAATGGGTTATGCTTTTGTTATGAAAATGACTGGTTGTGATGCGCATTTAGCTCGTTTTTTACTTAAGTTTGTGTCAAAAGCCCGCTTTTTAATGATACCAGGCGGTATTTTTATTACTATGATTGTGGGTATGGCTTTGGTAAGTCCTACTGGAGCGGTAGCGGCGATTGGACCGGTGTTGATTAATGTTATGCTGAAAGCGGGGTTTCACCCAGGGGCGATTGGCAGCGTTTTGCTTTTAGGCGGTTGGGGGAATTTCTTTAGCGTCGGTTCTGGGCATAATGCTTTGGTAGCTGAAATTTGCGGCAAAGAAGTTTCCATTTTGGTTGCAGAAAATTTGGTGCCCGGTTTGATTGTTTTGGTGATTATGACCATTGCTTGTATGCTTCTAGCTAGATTTATGAAAGAAGATCGGGGATATGTTGCCCAGGAGAGCTTGGAAGAAGTTGATTTTTCTAAAGTAAATTATTTAAAAGCACTTATGCCTGTTTTGCCTATTATTTTAATTATGCTTGGCATTCCGCAAGTGCATTTACTCCCGGCCCTATCAGTGCCGCAGGCTATGTTGATTTGTTTGATTGTGACCATGATTTGTGTCCGTCAAAATCCAGCGGATATGGTACGCTCCTTTTGTGAAGGGATTGGCGTGGGGGTACGTGACGTGGTAACCATTATTGGTACGGCTACCGCCTTTACCGCTGGTATGGAAGCAATTGGGGTAACGAATGCTTTAATTGAAGTAATGAAAAATTCCAGCTCTATTGCTGCGATAGCGGCTACTTTTGGGCCATTATTGATTGGTATTATCTCTGGTTCTGGAGATGCGCCTACCTTGGCTTTTAATACCTCCATTACCCCCTATGCCGCAGAATTTGGCATGAGCGCCCAAGGAATTGGTTCTTTGGCCTTTTTAACTGCTAGTTTAGGGCGGGAGCTTTCTCCTGTTTCCGGTATTACGGTTTTAACGGCCGGTTTGGTGAAGGTGAGTCCTATGGAATTGACCAAAAGAACGCTAGGGCCTGGCATACTGGCTTGTATTGTGGGGATGATTGTTTTCTTGTATTTATAAAAAATTTGGTGGAAACGGAATGTTTTAGATATTTTATTCTATATTTTATAAGAAGAAAGAAAAAGAAAGTAGCTTGCTACTTTCTTTTTCTTCTCTTGTTTTTTGTAACTTTCTGCCCCTTTTTTGCGTCAATGAAATAAATAGGAGGATTTACAATGAAAAAAAGATTATTAGGAATGCTTTCTTTTTGCATATTGGCCTGCCTTTTGGTGGCATGCGGACAAAAACAAGAACCGCAAGCAAATGCAGAGCCTGTTTATGTTATTTTAGAGGGAAATTTATTGGGCTACTATGAAGATTCTGCCTGGCATAGTTTTGTAGGTGATCCGGAAAAAGAGTCTGCCAACCAAAAGGCGCAATCCATGCCGCTATCTTCTTTGTTCAGCGTGCCGCAATATTATTTATACGATATGGAAAAACAAATAGCGGTAAGCAATCGGTTAATATGGCATCCAGAATTATATACTGACGACCAGTGGTTGGATAAAGATGGCAACAGTATTTTTGCGCCTTATTATATGGAAGGAAAAGATCAAGAATATGGCAATGCATTGCTTTATTTTAATTTACCTTTCAAAGAAATGAGTCAGGATATTTTAGAAAAAGAAGTTCCTTTGGATCATTTTTATATGCATTTTTATGTGGACGACCGGGAAATGTCTCCTATTATGGCTACGAATATGAGCCAAAATCCTTTACCAAAGCAAATGATAATAAAAGAAGATTTTTCAACTGAGGAAGAAGAAATTGTTCGTACCTTTTTGGATGCAAACGGGTTAACGGGCAGCGTTGCCCATATTTTATCGGTAGTGGTAATTGATTTAGACGACGATGGGATAGAAGAAAAAATTATTTTGGCCAATACGCCGAATGGGGAAGACGGTTATCCGCTCATTGCTGTAGAGGATATTACCAAAGAAGACACTGGGACCTATTGTACCGCTTTGTTGGTAAAAGGAGAACAAGTGATTCCTTTATATCATAAACAATATTTTTTACGGGATTTATTTGAGCACTATCGAGATGGTAAAAGTTTAGAGGAATTTACAAAAGACTGGGTGTTTTTAGGCATTGAAAGTTGTACTAATATTCGTTTTTTAGGTTGTTATGATTTTGACCAGGATGGAACCTACGAAATTGCTTTGCGCAATATTACTTGGGATATTCCGGAAATCCGTTTGTACGATTGGCAAGAGAATACAATGCAACAAGTTTTATATGGTAATTTTGCTTGGTGAATATTTTATGTTATGATCATAGTAACGATATCTGAAATTAAAAAAGTAATTTTATCATGATAAGAGGGGCAAAATGGGAAAAAAAGCGGTTATTTTATGCGGCGGTTGTTTTAAAGAAAATGAAAAAGCCAAAGTTGCTTTACAGGAAGCGGATTATATTATTGGAGCGGATTCCGGAGCGGTTTATGCGCAACAAATGGGTTTTTGCCCGCATTATATTGTAGGCGATATGGATTCGTTGCCGGAGGAAAGTAAAAAGTATTTTGAGCAGAGGGATGCGGTCTTTTTAACGGTTCCTTGCGAGAAAGATTTTACCGACAGTGCTTTTGCAATTGAAGTCGCTTGCCGTTTAGGGGCTGCTGATATTGTTTTATTGGCAGCTACGGGAAATAGAATAGATCATAGTTTAGCAAATCTTTATTTGCCTGTGCCATTGTTGGAAAAAGCAGAAAAGGCAATTTCTTTCACTTTAATTGGCGAAAATTGGCAAGGCTATTACAGATTGCCTGGGGAAATTGTTTTAAATGGGCAAAAAGGAGATTTGCTGAGTTTGTTACCATTAAGCAGAGAGGTATCGCAGATTACCTTGGAAAATACAAAATATTTATTACAAGAAGAAAGTTTAAAATTTGGATCTTCGAGAGGAATTAGCAATGTCTTCCGAGAAAATATAGTAAAAATAAGTCATAAAAAAGGGGTCCTATTGGTGATCCATTATTTTAAGGAGCCAAAGATGGGATAGGAAAGAATATGGACGAAGATAAAAAGTTAAGTAAAGAATTGCAAAAATATTTGAAACAGGAGCAAACAGGGGCTGAAAGCAGTCATCTTTTTTGGGGCCTTTTACAGGAATTAACCCAGGAAGAGGCGTTTTGCTCTCCTGTTAAAAAAAGAAATATTTCTTATACAATTCCTCCCTTGGGGGAATCCTTACAACTATTGGAAAGTTTTTATACGGTTACTTTACCAATTACAGAATTAGAATTGCAAATTGATATTTGTTTGGGTTCCGTGATAGAATATATTCAGAAAGAAGAAAAAGACGTCCGTATTTTATATGATTTTGATGAGCGCGTAGCAGCTTTGGATTATTATGGGAAATTGCTGTCTTTGTTGCCGGAAAACAAAAGAAATATGGGAACGAAATGGAAATTAATTGAACAATTATCTTGTTTGCGCGAGCAATTAGAACCTTCTGCAAGCGTACTGAAAGCGGCAGAAGATCCGAATCGTTAACGGAAACCCGGATTTGTCCGGGTTTCCTTGCTTTTTGGTTTACAAGCGATGGGGTTGCTTGTTATAATTTAACTAAGGGATGTTTTTGTCAGTAAGCTGATTGCAAAATAAAGGAGATAATATATGACAATGCCAATTTTGGTGACGGATAGTTGTACTGATTTGTCGCTTTCTTATTTAAAGGAGGAACAAATTCCTTGGATTCCGTTTCCATATTTTTTAGATGAAGAGGAACATATCGATACTATGCAGGTGTTTGACATGCAGGAGTTGTATGAGAAGCTGCGCAATGGTTCCCGCTCCCATACTTCGCAAATCAATTCCGTTGCTTATGCCCGGTTTTTTAAAGAACTTTTAAAAGAGGAGAAGCCCATTTTATATCTTGCTTTTTCTTCTGTTTTAAGCAGTACGTATCAATCCGCCATTTTGGCAAAAGAAATGGTTTTAGAGGAATATCCGCAGGCTGAAATATGTATTATAGACAGTCGTTGCGCTTCCGCTGGAGAAGGCCTTTTGGTTTATTATATGTTGGAATTGTTAAAACAGGGCAAAACGCAGCAAGAAGTTGTTGATTGGGTTGAAACATATAAATGGCGCAGTGCACATTTATTTACCGTTGACGATTTGATGTTTTTACGGGACGGCGGTCGCATTGGTTCCACTGCAGCTTTTTTGGGGACCATGTTAAATATTAAACCAGTTTTAAAAATGAATTTAAAAGGGGAGCTGATTCCCTTTTTAAAGGAAAGAAGCCGAAAAAAAGCGATTCGCGTTTTGTTTGATTTATGTCAAAAATCTTATGATAATAGCATAAAACAAAGAATTTTTATCCGGCATGCCGATTGTTTAGAGGACGCCCTGTTTTTAAAAGAATTGTTTATGGCTTCTTCTTTAAATATAGAAAGCGTAGATATTTCTTATGTTGGCCCTATTATTGGTTCTCATGTTGGGCCCGGCACCTTAGGACTTTTCTTTTTAACCAAAGAAGACCGTTAAAATAAAACGACTGCCGCCGGGCAGCCGTTTTTTTATGCAATAGAAAAGAGGTTTTTGTTTTGACCTGTTTATTGGTGGCGGTCAATGCCCGTTATAGCCATAGTTGTTTGGCGCAATATGCGATAAAAAAAGCATGTAAAGAACAAAAGATACCGGTAATGACGCAACAATGGAGTATTAATAAGCCATTAGAAGAAACGCGAGAAGAGATTTTGGCTGTTAAACCGGAGTTAATTGCTTTTTCTTGCTATATTTGGAATAGCCAATATATTATATCTTTAGCTACTATGTTAAAGGAAAAAGCGCCGCAGTTAACGATTGTTTTAGGGGGACCTGAGGCGGAAGGGCAGGCGCGGAATCTGTTGACCGAATATCCGATGATTGATTTTGTGCTTTGCGGAGAGGGCGAATATGTTTTTCCACTTTTTTACCAGGCTTGGGCAAAAGGAATGGATTATGTACAAGTTCCTGGTCTTTATTATCGTCAGCAAGGAGTCATAAAGAATAATATAGCGGCGCCATTATTGCTTATGGATGACTTGCCTTTTCCTTATGAAGAGGAAAATCTGCAAGACTTTGCCCATCACATTTTATATTATGAGAGCAGCCGGGGATGTCCTTTTACTTGTAGCTATTGTTCTTCTGCCGGTCAAAAACCGCGTCTCCGTAGTATGGATTTTGTAAAAGAGGACTTAAAACAAATTTTACATTCGAATGCGCGTACGGTAAAATTTGTTGATCGTACCTTTAACTGGCCGGTTGATAGAGCCTGTGAAATCATTACTTTTTTGTTGCAACATTATCGTCCCGGTATTTGTTTTCATATGGAAATGGCCCCAGATTTGTTAGATGAAAAGATGTTAGCTTTATTAAGTACTGCTCCCAAAGGTTTTTTGCAAATTGAGGCGGGAATACAATCCACTTGCCCAGCTGCCCTAAAGGCCGTAAGGCGACATATGGATTGGCCTAAAATTTGTCAAGCAATGCAATATTTATTGCAAAATAGCCAAGTTCATTTGCATTTAGATTTAATTGCTGGTTTGCCGGAAGAAAGCTATGCGCAGTTTGCAGATTCATTCCGAGATGTTTATGCATTGGGCGCGCATCACTTGCAGCTGGGTTTTTTGAAAGTATTGCCGGGTAGTATTTTGGCGCAGGAAGCGCAGCAAAGAGGCTTGGTATATAGCGACGTCCCACCTTATCAAATTATAGAAACGCCATCTATTTCCAATGCAGAACTGCAGAAGCTGGAATGGATTGCTGATATTTTGGATTTATATTATAATAGCGAACGTTTTTATGATATTTTGGCTTTTGCCATTGAACAATATGGGGATTCTTTTGCCTTTTATGAATCTTTTGCTGATTTTACTAAAAACCGTCTGCAAAAAAATGCGCAATTAAAAGTGAAGTATGAATATTTATACCATTTTCTAATAGCTATATGGCCGCAACAAAAGGAAACTTGGAGGTATCGTTTGGCGAAAAATTGGCAAAATACTGTAAAAAGCGCAAAAATTCCATTGTTTTTGCAATATTGCAATGACGAGGAAAAAAGCTTTCCTTTTTGAGAAATTTTGCTATAATAGGGTAAAATAAATGTGTCTTATTGGATAAAGGAGGAAATGAAAGTGCCGGCAATGATTGATATTGAGCAAATAGATTTTAAGAATGAAAATGATTTATTTTTGGTACCGGTGGGGATTTCCAATCGACATTTGCACTTAACCAGAGAGGACTTGGATGTTTTATATGGACCTGGTTATGAATTGACGCCTATCAAGGATTTAACCCAGCCTGGGCAATTTGCTGCTGAGGAAACGGTAAATGTGGTAGGGCCAAAAGGAAGTATTGAAAAAATGCGGATTTTGGGACCATTGCGCAGTAGAACACAAATTGAGTTAGCGCAAACTGATGCCAGAAAAATTGGCATCAAAGCCCCGTTACGGTTATCCGGTGATTTAGATGGAACGCCGGGCTGTGTTTTAGTAGGACCCAAAGGCTATATCCTTTTAAAAGAAGGGGTAATCATAGCAAAAACGCATTTGCATTTAAGCTTGCAGGAAGGCGCGGAACGCGGTTTTCAGGATGGGGATTTGGCAGATGTTTATTTTTATGGTTTGAAAAAAATGTGTTTGATGGATGTAGTTGTGCGGGTAAGCGATGCTTGCGCTTTGGATTTGCATATGGATACGGATGAGGCAAATGCCTGTTTAACTAATAATGGCGCCAAAGCTTATGTGGTAAAAAAAGGATAAAAGCTTTCCAGCAAGAAGATAGAAAGCGCCTGCTTTATGGCAGGCGCTTTTCTGGTTTTGTTGATTTTTTGATAGGATTTTATTTAGAAGAACGGAATAATAGCGTGATGGTCCAAATCCCAAAAATGCCGACCAACGTGTAAACCAAACGGCTGATTATACTGGCTGCGCCAAAAAGCGCTGCTACTAAATCGAAATTGAAAAGGCCAATTAAACCCCAGTTAAGTGCACCAATGATGACGAATACCAAAGCCAGTTTGTCAAAAAAACTGTATTGTATCAAGGTTCTCACCTCCTTATGTGGAATATTATGGACAGAATACAGGAATTTTATACCAGGAGGGATAAAAACTGAAAGAAGTTGTATTGATTTATTATGCTGTTGTGAATCTTATTTTATTTTTGTTGATGGGGATAGATAAAAGAAAAGCCATAAAACATAAAAGACGAATTCCGGAGAAAACATTATTATTATTAGGCGCTGTAGGTGGAGCGTTGGGCGGTTTGCTAGGAATGTTTTTATTCCATCATAAAACGAGAAAAAGTATATTTTATGTAATTTATATCGGTTCTTTTCTGATTCATTGCGGTATTTATTTCCGTATATTGATTCCTATGTTTGCACAATAAAAAAAAGAACTAGGAGTGCGATTGATGTCTATTTATGCTTTAGGGGATATGCATTTATCTTTTTTGCAGGAAGGTAAAATTGGTAAGCCGATGGATGTATTTGGTAGTCATTGGCGCAATCATTATGCGCAAATAGAACAGAATTGGCGAGCTTGTGTACAAAAAGAGGATATTGTTTTATTACCAGGAGATTTTTCATGGGCGATGCATTTAGAAGAAACCAAATATGATTTTGCTTTTTTGCATGCGTTGCCAGGGAAAAAGATATTGGTGCGCGGAAACCATGATTATTGGTGGCAAAGCTTAAAAAAAATGCGCTCTTTTTTGCCTCCCAATACGGAAATACTGCAAAACAATTGCATTTGTACCAAACAGTGGGCAATATGCGGAACACGCGGCTGGCTTAATCCAGAAAATAAAAGTTTTTTATCGGAAGATTTGCATATTTATAAACGAGAATTACAAAGATTGGAACTTTCTTTGCAGGAAGGACAAAAAAGCGGTCGGCCTATTTTATGTATGTTGCATTATCCCCCCTTTGGCGACCGTGGCGAAGAAAGTGGTTTTGTGCAGCTGTTGTTGCAATATGGGGTAAAAAAATGTATATATGGGCATTTTCATGGGCCAGGAGAATTGGCTTCGCCGCAAAATAAAATGTTAGACTATCTGTTGGTAAGTTGCGATCAAAATCGTTTTTGCCCGCAATGGATTGCCCAGGATTAAAAACAATTACGATGAAAATTATTTTTAAAAAAGGAATTTATGCTAAAACGAGAGAATTATTAAACATTTCGGAGGTTTTTTATGCAAGCAATTGGGGTGGATTTAATAGAAATTGAGCGTGTGCAAAAGGTAGCACAAAAATATCCATCTTTTTTGTTACGCTTTTTTACAGAAAATGAAATTTCTTTATGCCGGAGAAAATCTTCCTTTTATGCTTCTTTAGCAGCCAGATTTGCTGCCAAAGAGGCGATAAGTAAGGCCTTGGGACTTAACTTATTTTCTTTATGCTGGCAGGAAATAGAAATTTTAGCCGATACGCAAGGTAGACCTTGTGTACTGTTCCATGGCACCATGCAAAAACAAATAGAACAGGCGCAAATTACCAAAGTGATGATTTCTTTAAGCCATAGCCAACAAATGGCAATTGCCATGGCTACGGTGGAATAGGAGGGGTATCATGCGTTTATTGAAAGCCGCAGAAATGAATTTGTTGGATAAAACCGCTATGGAAGATTATGCGATTCCTGGTTTATTGTTGATGGAAAATGCTGGCCGCGCAGTAGCGCAAGAGGCTTGCCAAATATTGGCGGGACAGGAAGCTGCCGGCCGTATTTTGATTTTTGCGGGGCGCGGAAACAATGCCGGCGATGCCTTTGTAGCAGCACGGCATTTGCATCAAAAGGGATTTGATGTCCGGTTATTTTTGTTATATAAGCCAGAGGAATTGCAAGGGGATACGCAAGTAAATTGGCAGATTTTACGAAAATTGGGCTTGCGCTATCAACTGGTTTTAGGGGAACGTGATTTGCATGTGGTAAAAATAGCCCTTCTAAATGCATGTTTGGTGATAGATGGTATCTTTGGGACTGGTTTTCATAGTCCAATGGCAGAGTTAGCGAAAAATACGATAGAATTGATCAATACCAGCGATAAGCCGGTTTTAGCAATTGACTTACCTTCCGGTTTATTGGCGGATACTGGAATGGTTCCTAGCGTTGCGATAAAAGCGCAAAAAACAGTAACTTTTGTAAGTCCAAAGCTGGGTTTGGTTTTGGAAAATGCTTTGCCTTATGTAGGAGAATTAAAAGTAGCTGATATTTGTTTACCGGAAGAGACCTTTGACCGCCTAAGCTCCTGGCGTCAGCTATCGGATGAGGATTTGGTACGACGTTATTTATTGCCACGTCCTTTGGATGCCCATAAAGGAAAATTTGGTCATGTTTTGATTGTTGGCGGCAGCAAAAAAATGCCGGGAGCGCCTGTTTTGGCAGCTCGCGGTGCTTTAAGGGCTGGAGCTGGATTGGTAACGATAGCAATGCCGGAGTCGATTTGTAAATGTGTGATGGAACAGTTGCCGGAAGCCATGCTTTTGCCTTTGCCGGAAGGCGAAAATGGAGAAATATCGTCTTTCGCAACAGAGGCAATTATAGAAGCAGCCGCTGGTAAAATAGTGGCGATTGGCCCGGGACTGGGACGTTTTACTGAAACGGCTGTTTTGATAAAAGAAATGGTAAGCCGTTTGCCTTGCCCAGTCATATTAGATGCGGACGCCTTATATGTTTTAAAAGAAGAAAGCAATTTGATTGCCAAAATAAATCAGCCGGTTATTTTAACACCCCATCCCGGAGAAGCCGCTACTTTATTACAGGTGGATACGGAAGTTGTTCAAAAGGACCGTTTGCGGGCGGCAGAAACTTTGGCGCGTGATTGGCAGGCTATTACTCTATTAAAAGGACATCGAACCATAATTGCTATGCCGGAAGGACGTATTTTTGTGAATCCCACTGGCAATCCGGCAATGGCAGCGGGTGGTTCTGGGGATGTGTTAACTGGCTGTATTGCCGCTTTACTGGCCCAAGGATTGGCGCCCGGTTTGGCGGCGGCTATTGGCGCTTATCTGCATGGTATGGCCGGCGATATTGCAGCGCAAAAATTAGCTGGCGCCGGGGTGTTAGCAAGGGATTTGGCGGATTGTTTACCGGAAGCCAGAAAGCGGATAATGGACAAAAAGCAGAAATGAGGTTGACGATATGAATATTTGGGTGGTGCCAAGGCCGGCTTTTGCTGAAGTGAATTTAAAGGCAATAGCCAATAATGTGGCACAGATAAAAAAAGTATTGGCGCCGCAAACGCAGCTTATGGCAGTGGTAAAAGCCAATGCTTATGGGCATGGAGCGGAAAAAATATCGCATACCGTATTGAAAAATGGGGCAGATCGTTTAGGCGTAGCTACTTTAGGAGAAGGTGTTTGTTTGCGTATGGCAGGTATTATGGCGCCTATTTTGGTATTAGGTTATGTAGCGGCTGATCAAACGGATGTTGCGATTAAATATAACATCATTCAAACTGTCTATACGTTAGAAGCTGCGGAAGCCATTTCGCAAAAGGCAAAAGAGCGAAATAAAACTGCTACCATCCATTTGAAAATCGATACAGGTATGGGGCGAATTGGGTTTTTGCCAGGGAATGAGGAATCTTTACAACAAATTGAACGGATTTTTCAATTGCCAAATTTATATGTGGAAGGTATTTATACGCATTTGGCAAGAGCCGATGAAAGAGATAAAACATTTGCTTATGAACAGTTAGCTTCTTTTGATGACTTTTTGTCTAAAATGAGGCAAAAGGGGTTAACGGTACCTATTGTGCATGCTGCTAACAGCGCTGCTACGATGGAATTGCCACAGTCCCACTATAATATGGTAAGGCCGGGGATTGTTTTATACGGACACCGTCCTTCTGACGAGGTGGATATGAGCCGTTTTTCTTTGCAGCCGGCGCTTACCTTACGGGCGCAAGTATCCTGTGTAAAGGAATTGCCTCCGGGGAGTCCTATTGGTTATGGCTCTAAATTTGTTACCCAAAGGCGCAGCGTGATTGCTTCTTTGCCGGTTGGTTATGCGGATGGTTTCAGCCGTTTACTTTTTCCTGGGTATCAGGTATTGATCCGTGGTAAACGCTGTCCTGTGGTTGGTAACATTTGCATGGATCAAATGATGGTTGATATTACGGAGTTGGGGCAAGTGCCTGTTGGGGAAGAAGCTATTTTAATTGGCAAACAAGGCGATGACTGTATTACGGTGGAAGAAATTGCCAAACAAATGGGTACCATTAACTATGAAGTAATTTGTATGTTAAGTGAGCGCTTGCCGCGTGTTTATGTTTATCGGTAAAAGAACAATTGGAATAAAAATTTTTCCATAGCTTGTATAAAAAAAGTGTTTTTTGGTAAAGCTTTGCAATAAAGAAATTGTTGCGGAGTGATGAAAAATGCAAGTAAAAAGAGGAGAAATTTTCTTTGCTTCTTTAAATCCTGTGCAAGGTTCCGAACAAGGCGGTGTGCGTCCAGTTTTGGTTGTGCAAAACGATGTTGGAAATCAGTATAGTCCCACTACCATTGTTGCTGCTATTACATCGCAAACAGGAAAAGCAAAATTACCCACGCATGTGGCGATTCGTGGCAATGAGTCTGGTTTAAAAAGAGATTCTTTGGTATTAGCGGAGCAAATTCGAACGATTGATAAGGGACGATTACAACAAAAAATTGCTACATTGCCCGAACAAACCATGACCCGGGTGGATAGGGCCTTATCGGTTAGCTTCCATTTAGATGAACTAACATAGAACAAGAATAAGAAAAGAGCTGTAAGAATTCTTACAGCTCTTTTTTTCTATTTTTCATTGCAATGCTTTGCAAGGTATTACTTAAAATTTAGTACTTGACATTACAAGGTAGTCATTGTATGATGATTATGGTTAGATAAGGCAGGTGATGAATTTGAATGTGCAATTCAAAAAAGGAGTATTGGAACTTGTCGTTCTCTTATCGGTGACAAAAAAGGATATGTATGGCTATGAGCTGGTGAGTGAAGTATCCAAAGTAATTGATGTGAATGAGGGAACGATTTATCCTCTTTTGAAGCGACTAACAAATGAACATTATTTTGAAACTTATTTGGTGGAATCCACGGAGGGCCCGCCGCGGAAATACTACCATTTAACAAAAGCAGGAGAGCTATACAAGGATAATTTAAAAAAGGAATGGCAAGAATTCCACTATAAGGTGGATGCTTTTATTAAGGAGTGTGAAAGTGATGACGAAAAATGAATTTTTGAGTCATTTGGAAAAAAGACTGAGCGTTTTAAAGCAACAGGAACGCTTGGATATTTTAGCCGAATACAGTCAGCATATTGATATTAAGATAGAATCCGGTTTAAGTGAAGAAGAAGCGATTAAAGATTTCGGCGATGTGGACGAATTGGCCGATGAAATTTTGGACGCTTATAATGTCAATCCGAACTATAATAAAGGCAAACTGAATGTAGAAAGAAGCATTATGAAAGGGCTGAAAAGGCTGGGACGCGTTATTTCAGCCATTGCTGATGAGTTGATAACAAAAAGTCCAAAAGAGCTGTTTGTGGTTTTTCTAAAACTTTGTGTGGTTGGTTTTTGTTTGTTTTTGGTTCGTTTTCCATTTGAATGGATTTTAGGCTCCTTAGGCAGCGTATTATCTTTTTTACCGCATTTTTTACGCGGAACTATTATGGGCATTATTTCCCTTTGCTTTAATATCGTGTATGTTATTATGATTTTTTATACCTTATACGCTTTTTTGAAAAAGGTGTTTTTAACCGATTTTGTGGATGAGGAAGACGACGACTATGAATTGGAGCTGGTACGAGAAAAAAGAGAAGATCCGATCAAAGTACATGAATATTTTACTTCTTCCGGTCGCAATCCAAAGGAAGAAGCGAAAGCATATCATGTGATGACCGGTACGGCACAAGAAAAAGAAGACGCCGTGGCTTCTTTACAGCAGGATTTGGCTGACGCAGAAAAAGAAATAGGGGAAACGCAGGAAATGATGACTGCCTGGGAAAAAACGGAAAAACGGATTTTCCCTAAAAAAGTGAAAAAAGAAAGAGCAAAAAAAGAAAGCGACGGAAGTTTTACTCGGTTCCTTTCGAAAATGCTTTCGGTTATTTTCAAAATTTGCGTTTTCTTTTTATTGTTGCCTTTTGTTTGTTTAGGTCTAATTGTTATCGTTGGTTTCGGTATGCTGATTACCTTACTTATACAAGGCTATCCTGTAATTGGCATCACTTTAGGCACCTTTGGCAGTATGCTTTGTTTAATTAGTTTCATCTTTTTAATTGCTAAAGGAGTCTTTGTGGGAGGGGAAAGTAAATGACGCAAAGAAAAAAACTCATCGCTTTATTTTTAGTTGGCTTGTTGTTTATGGGTTTGGGAGGCGGTATTGCTTTTGTAGAATTTAGCTCCTTTCACTTTGTTGGAGAAAAGCAGTTAGAACAAGAAGCTATGCAAACTGAAACCTTTGTTAGGCAGATTGAATCAGAGAATAGACCTTTGATTATTAACTATTATCACAACGATTTTCATGGTAATAAAAAAATCAATATTGTGGCTGATGCTAGTTTAGACGATGAAACAATCGTATTTGATGTTACTTATCATCCAGAGGTAGCTTCTATACACATTAATTATCATTATGGTGGAGAAGAGGAATATTACGATGGCCATGATGAAAGAAAAGAGCGCATTGTGGATGAATACTATATTGGGGTTGACCATCATGTAGGCTCTTTCTTCCGTTATATGGAAACTTTTTTACAGGATATGAAAAATAAGGAGCTATATGAGTATAAAATTCAGGATAGCGGGGATTTAACGGTGCGGGTATCGCCCAGAAATATCAGCCGGGTACAAAGAGGATATTATTAAAAGAAGATAGAAAAAAGCATAGCTATTTTAGCTATGCTTTTTTGATATTGGCGAAAAATGAGTCAGCAAAATCCCTTTTTATTTCTTTTTCGATAATAAAAACATAAAAATAACTAAGGAGGGATTTTATGACTATCATCGGCTTAAGTTGCGGTATGGATTATAAAGAGAATTGTTTTCAACTGCGTGCTTCTTATCAACAGGTTTTGGAAAAATATGGGGCAAGCGTGGTGTTGTTACCGCCGCAAAAAACGATATTTGCAAAGGAAATCATTGCAACAATCGATGGTTTAATTTTTACGGGTGGAGGAGATATTGCGCCTCTTTATTGGCAGGAGGAACCGCAAAAGGGATTAGGGGCGGTAGATCCAAAAAGGGATAATTGGGAAGTTGCTTTGTTAAAATATGCTCTACGCGCCTCGTTGCCCATTTTGGCGATTTGCCGTGGCATGCAATTGGTGAATATTGCTATGGGTGGCAGTGTTTGGCAAGATTTATACTGTGCAGAAAAAAATTATTTACAACATATGCAAAATGCTCCCGGTTGGCATAGTAGTCATACCGTTACTGTTATCCATCCGCAATTACAAAAAATTATTAATAAAAAGGAAATGCAAGTGAATAGTTTTCATCATCAAGGTATAAAATGCTTGGCTAAAAATTTAGAAGCAGCTGCTTATAGTAAAGATGGTTTGCTAGAAGCCTGGGTTGCCCCTCAATATGATTTTTGTATCGGGGTACAATGGCATCCGGAACTTACTGCTGAAAATGATGCGTCTTCTAAGGCTATTTTTGCTTCTTTTATAAGAGAAGCGAATAAGAGAACCTGTTGACGGGATGCGCGCGGAGATTTACAATAAAAAGAAGAAGAAAAAAGTGGTGATGAAAATGGTTTTAGCTGAATTAGAGCAAAAACTACAGCATTGTGATAGCTGTCCTTTGGGAACAACGCGCAAACATATGGTATTCGGCAAAGGTAGCTTATCGGCTACCATTATGTTTATTGGCGAAGGACCTGGGGCGGATGAAGATGCGCAAGGTATCCCATTTGTAGGACGAGCAGGCCAGCTTTTAGATAAAATTGTAGCTGCTGCTGAATTGCCATGGGATGATATTTATGTTTGTAATGTGGTAAAATGTAGGCCGCCGGGGAATCGTTTGCCTTTGCCTAATGAGGTGGAAGCCTGTAAGCCTTTTTTACGGGAACAAGTGAGAGTGATCCATCCTAAAATTATTGTTTGTTTGGGTGCTTTGGCTACGCAAGTGTTAGTCAGTCCAAATGCTCGCATCACCAGAGACCGTGGGCAATGGGTAACCAAAGGTAGTTTTCGTATTATGCCTACTTTTCATCCGGCTGCTTTATTACGGGACGAAAGTAAAAAGAGGCCGGTATGGGAGGATATGCAACAGGTACGTGATGAATATCGACGGATCAAAGGATTGTTGCCCAAACAAACTTGGCCGCCGCCGGAAGAAGAGTAGGAGGGTAGAAATTGCAGTTTATCAGTAATAGTATGCAGGAAACAAAAGCGTTGGCTCGGCAAATGGGCAAATTGGCTCCTGCGGGTACAGTAATCGCTTTAAATGGGGAAATGGGAGCCGGTAAAACGCATTTTTGTCAGGGCCTGGCCAAAGGGCTTGGTATTGAGCGGCATATTGTGAGTCCTACTTTTACTTTAATCAATGAATATGAAGGGCGTATGCCCTTTTATCATATGGACATGTATCGACTCTGCGAGGAAGATGAATTTTTTGATTTGGGTTTGGAAGAATACTTTACAGCGCCTGGTTTAACCGCAATAGAATGGGCGCAAAATTTGGGCTCCTTTTTACCGGCAACATGTGTGCAAATTGATTTTGTATTAGGGGAAAAAGAGGATAGCCGAATTTTACAAATTACCTGTGCTGAAAAAGATAGAGCATGGATTGAGGAGGCGATAAAAAATGCCAATTTTGGCTATTGATACCGCTACAAAAGGATCAGGAGCGGCAATTATAGAAAATGGAAATTTGCTGGCTGAATTTTCCTTTTGCTTAGGTAAAACGCATTCTCAGCGGTTTTTACCTATGCTGGAGGCTTTATTGCAAGGTGCGGAATGCCAATTGCAGGATATGGATGCCATTGCTTTAACGGTGGGTCCTGGCTCCTTTACCGGGTTGCGAATTGGGATTGCTACTGCTAAAGCTTGGGGACAAGCTTTACAAAAGCCGTTGATTCCGATTATTACTTTAGATGCTTTGGCGCAAAATGCAGAAAAGGCGCATTTTGCAGTGCCTATCTTAGACGCGCGCAAAAATGAAGTATATTGTTGTTTGTATCACAATGGGCAAAGGCTTTGGGATTATTGTGCCAAAGAACCGTTGAAACTAGCGGAAGAATTAAGTAAAATGCCCGATTGCTCCATTTTTGAATTTATGGGAGATGGAACAATAACGTATTTTTCTTGTATACAGGAAGTATTGGGAGAACGCGCAATATTAAGTCCGCCGCCGCGCCGTCTTTTTATGGCTAGCGCGGTAGCCGTTTTGGCAGAACAAGCCTGGCAAGAACATAAAGTGACGGATTCTTTCAGTATCGAACCATTTTATTTGCGTTTATCGGAGGCGGAAAATCGGCTATTGGCAAAAGGTAAGGAGGGATCGCATGCCGGATAAACCTTTACAGGAACAAGATTTTGAGCCGGCTTTGTCTTTAGGTCCCTTAACTTTAGCTTATTTGGATGAGATGGTGGAAATTGAAAATCTTTCTTTTGCCAGCCCCTGGAGTAAAGAGGCTTATCGAAAAGAATTAACGGAAAATGACTTGGCTATTTATGTGGGGATATTTTATGGTAGTCATTTAATTGGTTATGCGGGCATGTGGAAAGTTCTGGATGAGGGGCATATTAGTAATATTGCCATCCACCCCAATTTTCGGGGCCGTCATTTTGGGGAATTGCTATTGGAATATTTAAAACAGCAGGCTATTTTAAACCGAATTGAAAGAATGACTTTGGAAGTGCGCCGTAGTAATATATCAGCCCAAAGACTGTATAAAAGGTTTGGTTTTACATTTGCTGGAGTGCGCCCTCATTATTATAATGATAATAATGAGGATGCTTTTATTTATTGGTTGGAAATTGAAAAATAGTATGGAGGCGGCTATGACCATTATTTTGGGAATTGAAAGCAGTTGTGATGAAACAGCGGCTGGTATTATAACCGATAAAGGGGAGGTATTGGCAAATGTCATAGCTTCCCAAGTGGATGTGCATAAGATATATGGCGGCGTGGTGCCGGAAATAGCCAGTCGGCAACATTTGCTGGCTATTTCGCCGACTGTAGAAGAGGCGATGCAAAAAGCGGGGCTTGTTTGGCAAGATTTAGATGCAGTGGCCGTTACGCAAGGGCCGGGTTTGGTAGGGGCATTGCTGGTAGGATTAAGTTATGGCAAAGGTTTGGCGCAAGCCATTGGTAAGCCTATCATTGGAGTACATCATTTGGAAGGACATTTGTTGGTTAATTTTATAGAACATCCAAATTTACAGTATCCTTTTTTAGCGCTTATTGTATCGGGGAGTCATAGCGATATCGTATTGGCTAAAGCGCCGGGAAGATATCAGTTATTGGGGCAAAGCCGAGATGATGCGGCAGGAGAGGCCTTTGATAAAATTTCCCGGGCCATTGGGTTAGGTTATCCGGGAGGACCGGCAATTCAAAAAGCTGCCCAAAATGGCGATCCACAAAAATATACGTTTCCTCGGGCTTGGCTAGAAGCAGATAGTTTTGATTTTAGTTTTAGCGGTTTGAAATCGGCTATTTTAAACTTTATTCGTCAGTGTGAGAAAAAAGGGGAAATTTGGCGGGTAGAGGATGTGGCGGCTTCTGTACAAATGGCGATTTGTGATGTGTTGAGTGCAAAAGCGATTCGGGCGGCCCGATTATTTGGTGTCAATACGATTGTTCTGGCTGGCGGCGTAGCGGCTAATTCCTGTTTGCGTAATTGTTTGCGAGAACGCGCAGATGGTTTGCAAATTCTTTGGCCTTCTCCTATTTATTGTACGGATAATGGCGTGATGATTGCACAGGCCGCTTTGCGCAAATGGGAGAAAAAGGACTTTGCGGACTTTTCCTTAAACGCTTGTCCCGGTTTGCAATTGTATGAATAAAATTGCAAAATAAAAAGAAGGAAAGCCTTTTTATTCTTTTGGGAAGAGCTGAAAAATTGTCAAAAATTCAGTTGTTGATGATGTGGATAACTTTGTTAATAACTATTAAAAGGGGCATATCCTATGTGGAAATCATATGTAGATAAGAAAAAAATTCAGTAAAAATGAAATAAAAACGCCTGCTATCTATGTGCGATTTGTGAAAAGCTGGATTTTTCCGCTCATCGGAATCCTGGTCCTGTTTTTCTTTGAATAAAAACCTATTATATCGCTTGGATTTAGAAAAAACAAAGCGCATGAAGGAACTGGGCGTTAATAAAAATGAGGTTATTTGATGGAAATTGTGCAAAAAAAACAAGAATTGCGAAAACAAATATTACAAAAAAGGAATTGTCTTTTTGCTGAGGACATATCTCTTAAAAGTGCGCGAATTGTGGATTATTTAAAACAAATGCCTATTTTGGCAAAGGCGCAGATGATTATGGCTTATTTGCCGTTTGCCTCAGAAGTAGATGTTGCTATTTTGTTTCCTTATTTATGGCAACAAGGAAAAACCGTATTGGTGCCGGTTTGTGATAACGAGAAGAAAAGCGTTATGTATGCTTGTCGCTATCAGCAGGGGGATCGCTTGCAAAAGGATCATTATGGAATTTGGGAACCGGTAAACAAAAAAGTGGTATTACCAGTGGATATCGATTTCATATTAGTACCGGGTGTTGCTTTCGATAAAAAATACCACCGTTTAGGATATGGCGGTGGTTATTATGATCTTTTTTTGTCGCAAACCCGCAAAGAAACACAAAAAATAGGTTTGGCTTATGCTATGCAAATTACAGAAGAATTGCCCGTAAGGTGCGAAGATATAGCGATGGACGGCGTTATAACAGAAGACGGCCTTTTGTAAAAATAGAAAAATTGCTCTTTTTTCTTAGAATTCGGTCGAATAAAATAGGAAATTTCTTATTTGTTAAAAACAGGAAAAAGAAAGTTGATGTTAAATTTGTTATTTATCAAATAGGGTAATAACGGAGAATATTATGATAATTCATAATGAAAAAGAAATGAAAAAAGATAGCGGTGGCTTAGAGCAAAAAATAGACTGGTCGAAAAAGGCCAAAAAGTTGGCGCAAGAGTTGGATTATACTATGCGTTTTTATTATGCCACTTTGCAAGCAAGCGATCATGTGGAGTTGATTCTTGATCAAAATGGGATTGTTTGTGGCGTAAGTGAAAAAGCACAGCAATTTTTTCAATTACCGATGGCTTGTATTTGTGGTGTGCATTACCGCAATTTGCACTTTCCGCATGTTTGGTTGAAAAAGGTTTTTGATTGCGCCGTCATTGAAAAGGTTTTGATCAATGAAAGTGGGCAGGAAGATTATTATCTTTCTGTACCAACCAAAGAGAAGGAATATACCTTTGATCGGATTGTGAAACCAATTTTGGATGTAGAGCGAAAAGTGATTGGCATTCATTTTTGTTTAAAGGATCGTAGTTTGGAAAAGGAATTGCATGAGCAATCCAAGCAGATATTGCATTTATCACAAATTGGGGAAATTGCAGCGGGTGTTGTTCATGAAATTCGTAACCCGATGCAAATTGTGCGCGCCTATTTACAACTAATGCAGGAAAAATATAAAAATGATGATTTTATGCAAAAGAACTTACCTTTAGTATTTGCAGAGTTGGATCGAGGAAATGCTATTTTAACGGAGTATTTACAATCTTCCCGGGTAAAAGAAATGCATCTGGCGGCTTATGATATCAATGATTTATGTAATCAGGTACTGCCTCTTTATATTGGCCCGGCTTTGGCCCGCGGTATCCAAATCAAAACGGATTTTGCTGCTAATATGCAACCCATTATGGTGGATGGTAGTCGCTTTAAACAAATATTAGTGAATATGTTAAATAATGCTTTGGCAGCAATTGAAACAGAAGGACAAATTATTTTAAAAACAGTAGAGGAAGAAGATACGGTTTGCTTAACTGTTACGGATACCGGAAAAGGCATGGATGAAGAAACATTGGCCAAAATTGGCAAACCTTTTTTTACTACCAAAGAAAAAGGAACTGGAATGGGCGTTTATAACAGCTTTTCCTTAATCAAACAAATGCAAGGTACGGTAGATATCCAAAGCGCTTTAGGCGAAGGTACTTCTTTTATCATCCGTTTTCCCAAGCTGAAAGAAAATATGATGGCTATCTAATTTTTAACCATAAAAAAAACCGCCGTGCGGCGGTTTTTTTATGCTGTTATTCATATTTTTTTATGAAATCCATGACTTGTTGTTCCGGCACAAAGCCAACCATTCTTTCCTTTTCCTGCCCATCCTTAAAAACAATCAGGGTGGGAATACTCATAACGCGGAAGGAAGCGGCCAATGCTTTTTCCTCATCTACGTTTACTTTGGCAATAATCGCTTCTCCATCCATTTTTTCGGCAATCTGTTCTATTACCGGTCCTAACATTTGGCAAGGGCCGCACCAAGTGGCCCAAAAGTCAACCAAAACGGGTTTATCGGCATTGGCTATGGTTTCTTGAAAATTATTTTGCTGCAAATGAAGTACGGACATTACGATAACCTCCTTGAATTAAATTGTTTTCTATTCCATTTTGTGGAGACCGTCATTTTTTATACATGAATGGGCTTATTGTCTTTTTTCTTCGGAAATATGCGCGGTTAATTTCGCTTGTAACTCGGCCTCTAGTTCGGCTTTTTGTTTGGCCGCTTCCTGGTGGCTTTTTTCTAGGTCAGCAGTCATTTTTTCCACTTTGACCATCAATTCCTTAAGTTCTTGATAAACGGGGTCTGGTAAGTGAATTTGATCCAGATCGAAAGCAGGTGTTTGTGCTTTTTTTTGTTTTACCTGTCTGCCTGGCACGCCGGTTACTGTTGTATTGGGCGGAACTTCTTGTAGTACAACGGAATTGGCGCCAATGCGCGAATTATCGCCTACTTGAAAAGGCCCTAATATTTTAGCGCCAGCGCCTACTAGTACATTATTGCCTAAAGTTGGATGCCTTTTGCCGATATCTTTACCGGTGCCGCCCAGGGTACAACCATGATAAATGGTGCAATAATCTCCTATTTCGGCAGTTTCCCCAATTACAACGCCAGTACCATGATCAATAAAAAGACCTTTGCCAATTTTTGCGCCAGGATGAATTTCAATATTGGTCAAAAAACGGGAGAATTGTGAAATGGCCCGGGCAATAAAGAGCAATTTATGTCGGTAAAACCAATGTGCTAAACGGTGCCAACAAACGGCATGATAGCCGGAATACAGCCAAAATACTTGCCAGGGCCCTGTTGCGGCCGGGTCCCTTTGGGCAATCGATTTGGCATCGTTCCAAAATTCCATGAAATTTCCTCCCTAAAATTTTCCTCAATTGGAATAAAAGATGTATATTTTATTGTATAATGGAGCTAGGAAAAATGCAACCAAAGTCAAAATAATTATTTTAAATACCATGTTTTAGCAAATAGAAAGGAGCTAAAATAATGCGAATAGCACAAAGCGTGCGCGATTTAATTGGGCATACCCCCATTTTACATGCGCAACGTTTACAAGAAAAAACAAGCAGTGTTGCTGATTTATTATTAAAATTAGAGTTTTTTAACCCAGGCGGTAGTATTAAGGATCGGATTGGTTGGTCTATTTTAGAGGAAGCCGAAAAAACAGGAGAACTAAAACCCGGTGCGGTCATTATTGAACCTACAAGTGGAAATACTGGGATCGGTTTGGCTATTGCGGCCAAAGTGAAAGGATATCGTTTAATTTTAACCATGCCAGAAACGATGAGCTTAGAAAGAAGGCAATTATTGGCTTCCTACGGAGCGGAACTTATTTTAACCCCGGGTAAAGATGGGATGAACGGTTCTGTGCAAAAGGCGGAAGCGTTGGCCAAAGAGTTACCGTCGGTATTTTTGCCAAGACAGTTTGATAACCCTGTGAACTGGCAAACCCATTATTGTTCGACGGCAGAAGAAATTTGGCAGGATACTGCCGGAGAAATTGATTTTTTGGTGGCTGGCGTGGGCACGGGCGGTACCATTACGGGTTGTGCGAAAAAATTAAAAGAGTATAAAAAAGATATTTGTGTGGTAGCGGTAGAACCGGCTTCTTCTCCTTTATTGTCCCAAGGGTATGCCGGGGCGCATGGTTTGCAAGGCATTGGCGCTAATTTTGTTCCTAGCGTATTGCAAAGGGAGCTTTTAGATGAAATTTTGCCAATAACGGATGAAAAAGCCAAAAATTGCTGCCGTCTTTTGGCGGATACGGAAGGCATTTTGGTTGGCATTTCAGCCGGGGCAGCCATTGGGGCTGCTTTAGAAATAGCAGATAAAAAGCAAAACACTGGTAAAAAAATTGTAGTAATAATTCCGGACGGCGGCCAAAAATATCTTTCTATGAATTTATTTACGGACGCATGAAAAAATAAAAAATGATAAAAATAAAAGAAAAATAGAGTAACTAGAAGATAAATTGAGTATGAATTGATTTTTGTTTTATTTTGACTATATTTGACATTAAGTAAAACTTGAAATAATACCCAATTCCCACTATTATTATCCATAGAGTCTATTAGCACTCACGTTCAATGAGTGCTAACAATAAAAAGAGGAGGTCACGCAATGAACATCAAACCGTTGGGTGAAAGAGTTGTTATTAAAGTTATGCCGAAAGAAGAAGTAACGACAAGCGGTATTGTTTTGCCGGATACTGCCAAAGAAAAACCACAAGAAGGTGAAGTCGTAGCTGTGGGTCCCGGCCGTATTTTGGATAATGGTACTTATGCTGCTTTAGAAGTGAAAGTTGGCGATAAAGTAATTTATTCGAAATATGCTGGTACCGAATGGAAAAAAGGCGATGAAGAGTATCTTATTTTAAGTGGAGAAAGAGATATTTTAGCAATTATTGACTAAAAAGAACTTTTAAAAATTGTAGGAAATAGAGGAGGAAATCACATTGGCGAAACAAATTGTTTTCCAGGAAGATGCGCGTTATGCGTTGGAACGTGGCGTAAACGCTTTAAGTAATGCCGTAAAAGTAACGTTAGGACCCAAAGGCCGTAATGTTGTTTTAGAAAGAAAATTCGGGGCTCCTTTGATCACCAATGATGGCGTTACTATTGCCAGAGAAATTGAATTGGAAGATCCTATTGAAAATATGGGGGCTCAATTAGTAAAAGAAGTTGCTACCAAAACCAATGATGTGGCCGGCGATGGTACTACTACTGCCAGCCTTTTGGCGCAAGCTATCATTCGGGAAGGCTTGAAAAATGTAGCGGCTGGTGCAAATCCGATGATTTTGAAAAAGGGAATTGAAAGTGCTGTTGAAGCTGCCGTCGCTGAATTAAAGAAAAATTCGCATAAAGTAGAAAACAAAGAATCCATTGCTCAAATTGCTTCTGTTTCTGCAAATGATAGCAAAATTGGTGACTTGATTGCTGACGCGATGGAAAAAGTGGGCAATGATGGCGTTATTACCATTGAAGAAAGCCAAGGCTTTGAAACTGTTTGCGAAGTGGTAGAAGGGATGCAGTTTGACCGCGGATATCTTTCCCCTTATATGGTAACCGATACCGATAAAATGGAAGCTGTTTTAAATGATCCTTATATTTTGATTACCGATCGTAAAATCAGCGCCGTTTCCGATATTTTACCCGTTTTGGAAAAAGTAGTACAATCCGGTCGTGCTTTATTGATTATTGCGGAAGATGTAGATGGTGAAGCGTTACCTACTTTGGTAGTAAATAAATTGCGTGGTACCTTTACTTGCGTTGCTGTAAAATCTCCTGGTTTTGGGGATCGTAGAAAAGCTATGTTGGAAGATATCGCTATTTTGACTGGCGGTACGGTAGTTTCTGAAGAATTGGGCTTAAAATTAGACGGCACGACTTTGGATATGTTGGGCCGGGCTCGTCAAGTAAAAGTAACCAAAGACAATACGACCATTATTGATGGGAATGGCGATGCCGAAGCAATTAAAAATCGGGTTGGCCAAATCAAAAAACAAGTGGAAGAAGCTACTTCTGACTTTGACCGTGAAAAATTGCAAGAAAGATTGGCTAAATTGGCTGGCGGTGTTGCCGTTATTAAAGTTGGTGCCGCTACCGAAGTGGAATTGAAAGAAAAGAAATTGCGTATTGAAGATGCCTTATCTGCAACGCGCGCCGCAGTAGAAGAAGGATATGTTTCCGGCGGCGGTTTGGCCTTGTTGGAAAGTATTCCGGCTGTTGCAGCAATTTCGGCCAAAGGTGATGAATTGACCGGCGTTAACATTGTGAAAAAAGCCTTAGAAGAACCGGTAAAACAAATTGCCTACAATGCTGGGGCAGAAGGTGCTGTTATTGTAGAAAAAGTAAAAGAATTGCCTGCTGGTGTTGGTTATAATGCAGCAAATGGCGAATTCGAAAATATGATTACTGCTGGTATTGTGGATCCGGTTAAAGTGACCCGTTCTGCTTTGCAACATGCCGCTTCCATTGCCGCTATGTTATTGACAACAGAAACTGTTGTTTGTGATATCCCGAAAGAAGAACCAGCTGCTCCTCCGATGCCCCAAGGCGGCATGATGTAATTCCATAGTTAGAATAAAAAAGCAGGCCAAAGGCCTGCTTTTTTTTTAGGCAGGAATATTTTTTAACACATTTTTGGTATCTATTACCAAAAGAAGAGTGATCATACAACTAAAAAGTATTACCAACCAGGGAATCGTTTTTCCCAAATCAAATAAATAGCCATACATCACTTGTCCTACAGGCAAAGCGCAAGTGTATACAGTCGTAACGAAAGAGGCAACCTTGCCCAATAAATGGTTTGGGGTTTGTTTCTGCATGAATGTTAGGCAAGAAATGTTAAAAATGGCTGCAGAGGCCATGCTAAAACAACGCAAACCAATATGATGTCGTATGCTATGAGAGAAGGTATTTGTAAAATAATGGAAACGACGATGGGCAATAAAAGGATGTTAGAAGCAAATAAGAAAAGATACGCTTTTGGAAAGCTTACTTTAGACGTAAAAAAGCTGGTGGCAGAACCACCGATGATAGAACCAATTCCCAAAGCGGCTTCGGCAAACCCATAAAGTTGAGAGGAAAGCCCCAAATAAATTTTCACTAAAAAGGTAGACCAACAATAAATAAAGCGGAAAGAAATAAATTAATGCCGGCGATAATAAGTAGTATCTGGAAAAGACACCGATTTTCTTTGATTAAAAAATGAGTTGCCGTTACGAAATCTGCCTTTATCTGTTGGGTAATAGAAGCGTTTTTACTTTGTGGTACAAAAGGAATATATAAAAACAATTCCATAACAGCAGAGGCGAAAAAGCAGGCGCTGCTGGCTATCAGAATAGAGAACAGGCCCAAATAACCAGAAAGGAAATCTCCTAAAATTGGCCCCAAAAGATTGGCTAAAGCCTGTATTTGCAAAACTGTGCCATTGGCCGCCGGCAAATATTCTTCTGCTACCAATAATGGAATATTGGTCTGCACAGATGTTTGTTAAAATGCTTGTATGAGGGCTAAAACAATCATCAGTAAGGTAATAGCTGCTAAACTACCGCTATGGGCAAAAAAGAAACCAAAGAGCAAAATAAGGGTTGCTGTGAAAGAGTCTAAATATACCATAATTTCTTGTCTTGATAATCGATCAGCCAAAGCTCCATCGATAGGAGAAAAGAGAACGGTGGGAATCATAGAAAGCGCTAAAATAGCGCCAAAAATAACGGCAGATTCTGTTTGATCTAATACGAATAGAGAAAGCGAAAATCGTAAAATTGAGTTGCCAAATAAAGAAATAATTTGACCTATTAACATAGTGGTGAAATTGCGTTGAAATAATGCTCATGTGCGGTAAAGTAACACACAAAAATTTGACAGACAGCGTGCCCCTACTATTCCGAACATAAACAAGAAGTAAACTTCATAAAAAAATATTGACAACAACAGCAGAAAAGCATAATATGAAGCTACCTTCACAAGAAGCAAACTTCATGTCGGGAGGGACAAGATGAAAACGAAGGTTAAGGAATTACGGACAGCCGTAAAAATGACGCAGCAACAATTAGCGGATTTAGTTCATGTTTCGTCACGAACAATTATTTCAATCGAAAAAGAACAATATAGTCCTTCACTTATGCTTGCGTATCGAATGGCAGAAGTTTTTGGAGTAAGTGTTGAGGAATTATGTTGTTTAAGGGAAAATCGGGAACTGGAGGATAAGCAGTATGAAAATTTATAATAAGAAAGGGCTTCTTTCTGGCATTATTTGTACGCTATTAGGTGTGTGGAGCATCTTTTTGGATTTTGGAAATCCTAATCACAATTTAATTGTTCAAATCAGAGATATAGTTTTGTCAATCGTGCTATTGTCAGTAGGTATCACTTCCTTTTGGCGGGCATTCTCAAAAAAAGCCACAAAAGAGGATTTTATCGAAGAAAACGATGAAAGAAATAAGTTGATAGTATATAAAAGTAAATCGAGAATGTTAGATATTGTCTATGGTATTCTTTTTATCGTAATGATTTGTGGTATGGTTGGTTTCAAAATGACCGCCAATATGATTTGGTTTTCTATTTTTATCATTCCCGGTTTCCTTTTAGGACTATTTGTTCTGATTGAGATATTCGTTAAGTTATATTACGAGAAGCATGAGTAGGAGGAGAAAAGATGAAACAGCCACCAAGACAAAGACCGATAAAAGACGAGCGAGATGAAAAAATAGAAAAAGACGCAAAAGTTTATGCTTTTGAATGGATAATAGCTATTACCCAAGTATTAACGATAATGTGCATAATAAAGGGAAATCCAGCATGGAAAGGGACAGTATCTATTTTATTTTTTGGCGTTGCATTTGCACTTTTTTATCAGTTTAGGCAGTATGAGGCAAAACCTTTCAAGCAAGTTGGAATTGCGTTTTTGATTATAGGAATTACCTTGTTGGTATGGTTTGGAATTACAGGGTAGATAGCACACAAACCCAGCCGAGCCAGTCAACGGCAAGTAAATGGGCTGTGCTCACCATTGACAGACCCGCCTGTCTTGATTGATATGCAGCTAAGAGGACGATAGCCCAAAGTGCTACCGCACCCTTTTATTTTACAACTGAATATGCTGTTGCCTCGCAGCGGCACATGAAGCAGTAAATCTGAAAAAGATTTGCTGCTTTTTTTGCGCTCATTTTTGGCAAATTTTAAAATGTTCCGTAATAAATAGTGAAGCCAAAAAAGGTTGCCGTTTTTTCGGACAGTGGGCAAAACACAGCTTCCGAAACGCCTTATTGTCAAGACCGAGTTATCGGAAAAGTTTTTGCCGGCAAGACCGTCATTTTTGCTTTTTTGTGGGTTGTAGGGAGTAAGAGGAGAACGCCGCCAAGAAAAAGGAGCTGGAAGTCGCCGAAAACGCATAGCCGACTTATCCGCTATCTTCAAGCGGCTGTATGAGGACAGCGTGACCGAGCACATGTCAGACGAGCGTTTCACAGAACTGTCGGCAGACTATGAAGCGGAGCAACGGGAGTTGAAAGAAAGAGCTGCTGTTATAAAAGCGGATATTTCCAAAGCACAGGAAGCCACCGTGGACGCAAGAAAGTTTATGAATGTTGCCGGCAGCATACCAGCTTTGAAGAGCTTTCCCTACTCTGCTGCGGGAGCTTGTAGAGAAAATTGTTGTGCATGAGTGCAGCTATGACGAGAACAAGGCCCGCAGACAGGACATTAAGATTTATTATTCTTTTGTTGGCAAGGTGTACTTGCCCAAATAACCGCCCGACCTATCTGACACAATGCGCAAGTGCCGGATAGGAACGGCAAAATTTTTTTACACTTCCTTTTCTTTCTTATCGTACATCTGCAAATGGATGATTCATGAAACACTCCTATCTTTTTCATACCGATTCATACCAACGTTTGGTATGTATTTATTTAAAAAGAAAAGCGGGCTAATATTGCCCGCAGTTGCCGGCCATTACTTTGTCAAAATAATCAATACAAGACTGGTGCAGGGTGCTATCGAATAAGGGGATACCCATTTTTCCAGTGAGTTCTTGTAAATAATTTATTTTTTGTTTATAATCATCTTTATTTTGCGTAAAAATACCAACCCATATATTAAAAAACATCATGAGAGATTTTGATAGTTCTTTGGGGTACTGGGCTTGAATCGAGCCGTCGCGGATGCCTTCTTCTACAAATTGTTGAAAAAAGGGGCCGCATCTTGCATGGTGGATTGTAAGGTAAGCGCAATAACGCGCGAATTTTTATGTAAGTCCATGGGGATCAGGTCTAGATCATGTTTCCGACTATCCGTAAATTGTTGATATAAAATTTCTCTTAGCTTTTGTAGACTATTTAAATTTGGGTTTAGGCGAATATCGTGAAACCAGTTCACATCGTCATAATAAGTACCGGTGATCCGATCTAAAATCTCTTCTTTTGATTTAAAATGATGACAAACAGCTCCTTTGGATATACCTAGAGCATCTACAATATCTTGAATGGTGGTATGGTCATAATCTTTTTCACAAAAAAGACGATAAGATAGGTTTAAAATTTTTTGTACCGTTTCTTCTGGATATTTATTGCGCGCCATACCTTTTTCTCCTTTTACATACATACGGTTGGTATGTATATCAAAGTAGAGTGTGTCTTTTGTCAATTCTTTTATAAAACAGCATGGCCTTTTGGCCATGCTGTTTATCCGGGGAGTGATATGTTCTCGTTTTCTTCATAAGTAGGGGCCTTTATTTCTTTTTGTTTGTTGAATTCGGAAAAAGTAAGCTGGATTTGTAAATGGGCATCTGCTTTATCTTTGCTATCAGCATCAATGATAGCTTTTATGATGTAAGGGGTATCTCCTTTACTGATCCATAAGGTATAGGTGATATTTTGAAAATTTTCTGCAATCCATTGATTGGCCAATTCCGGCTGGCAGCGAATGATGGCATGCGCCTTTTTATCTTCTTCTTTTTGTGGATCCTTGGTTATTTGCTCTGCTTGTGGAATGGAAAGGAAACAAAAATCGTTAAGAGGGTTTAGTTCAGCCATCAATAAAGATTGTTCTGCAACTGTATTTTGTTCTATAATATGCCATTTATTATCGAGAGGATCTTGGCGATACGTGGTATTTTCTATTTGATAAACATTTAATTGAGTACCAAGCACTTCTCCATAAATGTGATATAAATTTTCTCCTCCTTTATCGCCTTGCACATTATTAAAATGACGTAGTTCTCCATCCAAGTTTAATTGGGCGGTGGTGGTAAAGTGTAAAGTTTCTGCTTGCAAGGTATTTTCTGTGGCTTGTTGAGCTAAAGAAATTGGATCAACCACTACGGCTTCTTTTTGATTTAGAACCCAATAAAGAGCGAAAAAAATGAGTAAAATAAAAATAAGGCACTGCCAAATAAATAATTTTTTCTTCTTTTGGGGACTTGGTAACAGTTCCTTTTCTTTCTTTTTCCCTGGTAAGTGAAATTTTTCCATATTAAAAATCCTCTTTTTGCTATAAATACGAGTTTGTTTTGACTTTATGCCTATATCTATAACAATATATGAAATAATACGAAAATTTTCTTATTTTAAGAAAAGCAGGGTTTTGGCTTTCGGCAAAGAATAAATTTTTAATTTACTTTTTATTTACCGTAATTTTATTAATAGAAAAGTGGCGTAATGGTATGTGGTTAGAAAAACAGCCTTTGACGGAAGTGTTAATATCAAAAAAAGAGCTTGCCCAAAAAGTAGAACAGCTTGGGGATCAAATTACCCGATACTATAGAGGCAAAGAGTTGTTTTTGGTAATTATTTTAAAAGGCTCTTTGGTGTTTGCGGCTGATTTAATGCGTTGTTTGGATTTGCCTGTTACCATTGATTTTATGTCAATTTCAAGTTATGGGAATGGTTCTATTTCTTCTGGTGATATTAAAATTGTCAAAGATTTGGCAGCGGATATTGGAGGAAAAGACGTTTTAATTGTGGAAGATATTATAGACAGCGGCAATACCTTAGCAAAATTACAATCCATTTTACAAAAAAGGCATCCTAATTCTTTAAAGATATGCACTTTATTAGATAAACCCTCTAGAAGACAAGTAGATATGCAGGTGGATTTTTGCGGTTTTACCATTGAGGATAAATTTGTCGTGGGTTATGGCTTGGACTTTGCCGAGCAATACCGGCATTTGCCATTTATTGGCGTATTAAATGGTTGAAACGAGCAAGAAAAATGTATATTGTTTCGAGATCCAATATAATTTAAATAAAAGAGCAAATGCTTGAAAAGCTAGGAAGGGGATGGTTCTATTGAACAATGAAGAAAAGACTTTTTCCTGGGACGAATGTAAGGCGATCACAAATTATTTATTGGAACATATGGCAAACCCTGATGAGGAAAATATTGCCAAAATGGTATCAGAACCCGGTATCTGTGCCATGAGTTATGAGGGAAATGAGTTGGGCTTTGGTTTATGGAGCCCGCAAGTGAAAAAAATTGTTTATGTTGGTGCAACACGTCCTTCTGCCGACCGTCATTTTACCGACGGCCAAACTGGTTATTCCACACTTCGCCGTTCTTTAGGTGCCTTATTACAATCCAAGTATGATTTAAAACCAATTCCACGTTCTCAAGATGAAAGTGATAATGATAGGTTTAGTAATTTTGCCTTTGATGAAGAAGGAGAAGCAAAATTAACAAAATGGATGAAAGATAATTTAAAAATCGCATTTTGGGCTACGCCGCCAGAACAAGCGGAAAACTTAAAATTTGCTTTAATTGAGTACAATGTACCTATTTTTAATTTGCAAAAAAATCCGGAAAATAAATACGGGGCTGAAATTAAAATGTGGCGTCGGAAATGTTCTAACATGGCGCAAGAAAATAATTATCCCGATTAATTCTTCTATAAAATAAAAGAGCAGAAACCATACGGTTTCTGCTCTTTTGGCAGTTCTATTTTACGGTACAATTTATCTGGTAGAATTGGAATTTTGAGAACTATTTTTTGTGGAGCTTTCATTGCACATACTTTCATTGCTTTTACTGCTCTTGTTGTTTTTAGAGCTGGAGTTAGAGCTAGAATTTGTGCAATTGGTTTCATTGTTTTTATTGCCTTTTTTGTTTTCCATTTTACTTTCCTCCTTTAAGGTTTTCATTTGTATTTTGGCCATAATTTCCTAAAATATGTATTCTTTTTGTAGAAATTTGCTTGCGAAACAGCATATGCTATGCTATGATAAACATAATTACATGAATTTTTAAAAGCAATGCGGGAGACAAGTAAGCAAAACAAATTCTTTAACAGGGAACAAACGTCATTGACTGGAAGCGTTTGAAAGTATTGTTTGCCCAAATTCCCTCCCAAGCTGCCGGGTGAAAGCGTAAGCCTTTAGTCTGCGCCGGGTTTTTCCCGTTATAGAAAAAGGGTATCGGGCTTTGGCCCCGTACTTTGTTGCAAGGTGGTTTTCTCTTTTCGTCCTTGGACGGAAAGAGTTTTTTTATTTTATAGAAAATGAAAATGGAAAATAGAAAGCCGGGAGGAATGGAAATGCAAAGAAAATACTGGAATGAGGAAATAGAATGTATTGACAGAGAACAATTACAAAAATTACAGTTGGAAAGATTAAAATGGTCGGTGCAATATGCTTATGATAATGTGGGACCTTATCGGAAGCAAATGGAAGAAATTGGGGTTGAACCGGGCGATGTAAAAACTTTGGAAGATTTGGCAAAATTGCCTTTTACCGATAAAACCCATTTAAGAGATAGCTATCCGCATGGTCGCTTTGGCGCTCCTATGAAAGATATTGTACGGATTCACGCTTCTTCTGGTACTACGGGAAAATCCACGGTAGTTGGTTATACGAGAAAAGATATTGAAGTGTGGTCTGAATTGGCTGCCCGTTGTTTTGTGGCAGCTGGCGCTGATGAAAATGATATTGTACAAGTATCTTATGGATATGGTTTATTTACTGGTGGTTTGGGCGCTCACTATGGAGCGGAACATTTGGGTGCCGCTGTAGTGCCGGCTTCTGGTGGGAATACCAAAAAGCAAGCTACTTTAATTAAAGATTTTGGGGTTACGGTTTTGGCTTGTACCCCTTCTTATGCTTTACATATTGCGGAAACCATGGAAGAAATGGGAATTGACGCCCAACAATTGCCTTTGCGAGTTGGGGTATTTGGAGCGGAACCGTGGACGGTTGCGATGCGCAATGAAATTGATCGTCGTTTGGGTATTACTGCGCATGATATTTACGGTTTAAGCGAAGTGATGGGACCGGGGGTGGCTATTGATTGCGAAGAAAGAAATGGGTTGCATATTTGGGAAGATCATTATATCCCAGAAATCATCAATCCGGAAACAGGGGAAGTATTACCTTATGGACAGAAAGGGGAATTAACTTTCACGAGTTTAACCAAAGAGGGCATTCCAATGATGCGTTATCGTACCCACGATTTAACCAGTTTAACCATTGAACCCTGTCCTTGTGGTAGAACCCATGTGCGAATGGGCAAAATTTTGGGCCGTTGCGATGATATGTTAATTATCCGTGGGGTGAATGTATTCCCTTCTCAAGTGGAAAGCGTATTGTTGGAAATTGGTGCGCTTTCTCCCAATTACCATTTGATTGTGGATCGGGTTGGCGTAATGGATACCTTAGAAGTACAGGTGGAAATTTCCGATAGTATGTTCTCTGACAAAGTAAAAAGGTTAGAAGAGTTAAACGTTATGATTCGGAAAGAATTGGAAGGGCTATTGGGGGTTTCTTGTAAAGTAACTTTGGTAGAGCCCAAAACCTTACCACGTTCGGAAGGGAAAATTGTTCGCGTGACCGATAAAAGAAAATTACATGATTAAGAATTCAGACAAGCAGGGAAAACTATTTTAGTGTGGAAGTTTCGTTTATGCGATGAAAAAGAGGGGGTAATGAAATGGAAGGACAATATATTAAACAAATTTCTATTTTCCTGGAAAATAAAAAAGGTCGGTTGGCTGAGGTGGCTGATACCCTAAGCCAGGCCAATATTAATATTCGCGCCCTTTGTGTTGCGGATACGACGGACTTTGGTATTGTCCGTTTAATTGTGGATCATCCGGATAAGGCTTATGAAGTATTAAAAGCCGCAGGTTTTACCACTAGCGCTACCCAAGTAATTGCTGTTGAAATGCCGGATAAACCGGGTGCTTTAGCGAAAGTGCTGAATGTATTGCGGGCTAAAGATATTAATTTGGAATATGTTTATGCTTTTATTGGTAAAAGAGGAGAATATGCCATTCATGTCTTAAGAGTAGAAAATACGGAAGAAGCTTTGAAGGCATTGGCGGAAAATAATATTAAAGCCATTGATAATGACGAGCTTTTAAAATTATAAGCCCCTTTTAGGAGGTTGCAGAATGACTGTAAAAAACAGAGAAGCGATTTTACAAATGAAACCCTATGTGCCGGGAAAACCGATTGAAGAGGTAAAAAGAGAATTGTGCATTGGGGACGTTATTAAAATGGCCTCTAATGAAAACCCCTTGGGTGCATCCGCAAAAGCGATACAGGCGATGCAGGAAGCCGTCTATCGGGTGCATTTTTATCCGGATGCGGATTGTTTTGCGTTACGGCAAGCCTTAGCGCAAAAGATGCATATAGAGATGGAAAATATTATTGCGGGCAATGGTTCTGATGAGTTGCTGGAAATTTTGGCCAAAACCTATATCAATCCAGGTGATGAAGTGATTATTGCTGAACCTACTTTTTCCGAATATGAAATTGTTACCCGGATTATGGATGGCAAACCAGTTTTGGTGCCTTTGGATCAAGATGGAAAAATTGATTTAACGGCAATGCTTTTTGCTATTACGGCAAAAACCAAAATGATTGTACTTTGTAATCCAAATAATCCAACCGGCGCTATTTTGGGGAAAGAGGAAATTGCCTCCTTTATGAAAAAGGTTCCTGCTTCTGTCATGGTGGTATTTGACGCTGCCTATGCTGAATTTGTGGATAAGGATGCCGATTTTGAAGATGGACAATCGTATGCTTTGCAATACGATAACGCCATTATGTTGCGTACCTTCTCTAAAATTTATGGTTTAGCCGGTTTGCGTATTGGTTATGGAATTGCCAAAAAAGAAACAGTGGCTATGCTCAACCGGGTACGGCCGGCTTTTAATGTTAACCTAATCGCGCAAGCGGCGGCAGTTGCCGCTTTAGCGGATGAAGAGCATGTGGCGACCTATTATCGCATAAATCAAGAAGGGAAAAGGTATCTTTATCAGCAGTTTACTGCAATGGGATTAGCCTATTATCCTTCACAAGCAAATTTTATTTTAGTACAGGTGGGTAAAAATTGTCAGGATGTATTCCAGGCTTTTTTGCGGAAAGGCATTATTATTCGCACCGGAGATGTTTTTGGTAAGCCGCAAGCTATTCGAGTAAGTATCGGTACCATGAAGGAAAACGAACGGTTTATAGAGGCTTTGAAGGAAGTATTGGCTTAAAGGGATACTGCATGTAGTACAGCCGGCTTTTAGCCGGCTTCTTTTTTAGGAGGATAAAATATGCGCAAAAAATTGTTGTTGATCGTTTTTTGTTTTTGTCTTTTCTGGGGATTGGCCGCTTGCAGTTTCCCTTGGCAAAACAATGCCGAAGAAGATATTTTAGTTTTTGCTTCCGGGCCTTTGTCCTCGCAAGGCTATCGAGCTGTGGAAGCTTTTAGCGCTATTTATAATGAAAACGGGCAAACGGCAAAGAAAATTGCTCATTTGAGTACAGTTGGTAGCAGCGAAAATATTTTATTGTTACGGAAAGGGCAAGTGGACTTGGCGCAAGTAAACAGTTATGATTATTTCCGCTATTATCATAGTTTAAACGAAAAGGAAAAAGGGGAAAATTCATTACCCATTTGTTTTACCTATGCGCAGTGGCCAATGGGTGTTGTTGTCCAAAACAGTTCTAGCTTGACTGAATTTGCCCAATTAAAAGGGAAAAGTATCTATGTAGGGGAGGAAAATAGTAGTACGGTGGAACTGCTTAAAAAAGTGATAGAGGCATACGGATGGGAAGAATATGATGTGCAAATGATAACGGGTTCCTGGGATATTGCGGAAAAGGGATTTCGTGATGGCAGTATTGAGGCGCTTTGTATCAATCATTTAGGAGGTACCAGTTTGCCTACTGTTTATCGTGAATTGGCGCAAGACTATCCTTTTCGTCCTGTGACAATAGAAGAGCCTGTTCTGCAAAAATTAGCTGCTGAAAACGATGATATCCGCATCAGTACCATCCATAAAGGGATATCAAAGGCCTATTGGGTGGATATGCCGGCGCCTGGTTTTGTCGGTTTTGTGATAGCGAGTCCCAATTTAGAGGCAAAGACGGTAGAACAATTTTTGCAAGTTTTAAATGGACAAGAGGAATCTTTGCAAAATATGATACCGCAAATGTCCTTTTCCTTGCCGAACAAAGAGGATGATATGATTGCCAATAATCTTTATCATAATGGTGCGATATTGTTTTACCGATCAGAAAAAGAGGGTATAAAATAAAAGATTTGATTTCCCGGCATAAACTGGACTACCTTTCCATATATTGAAGCAAGTGGAAAAAAGGGAGGCCATGGTATGCCGGGAAAGAAAAAATACGGAAAAAAAATTGCATTATGCATCCTAATAGGTTTATTGGTTTCAATGTTTTGCGGTTGCGAAGCGATTGAGCGTTTACAAGCCTGGAAAAATGGGGAATTACAAAATGAAATAGGACAAGAGGAATCTCCCCAAACAGGACAAAAAGATGGGATAGAACAAAATCCGCAAACACCAAAACCTCCTGACGCAAATACTACAGATTTTTCGTCGGACGCGGAAACGCGGGATATTCTATTATACTTTGCTGATGAAAATGGGAATTTAATAGCGGAAAGCAGGACCATTTTAAAAGAGGAAGGAATTGCTAAAAGTACGATTTTAGAACTGATCAAAGGACCGCAGGCAGTCAGCAGTCTTTTGGCAACAATACCGCAAGGGGTAGCGTTGCGCAGTGTCAATATAAAAGAAGACGGTTTGTGTGTTGTGGATTTTAATGATAAGCTAATTTATAACCATGAGGATAATGCGCAAAAAGAACTGTTAACCGTACAATCTATTGTTAAGACGCTAGGGCAGTTTTCTTCTGTGCAGAAAGTGCAAATTTTAATAGAAGGCCAGGAAGTGGAAACGATTGCTGGTTATGTGGATATTTCTCAGCCACTTTTAGTGGATTCCGCCAGCAGTGAATAAGATGAAGATATATGGCGGATTGGAGAGGCCTTTATTCCTTTAAAAAACTAACAAGAGGGGTAACGCAATGTAAAATAGCGAGCAGTTGATTATCGGAACATTCTTTTAAAATAGAATTGATTTCTTTTATATATATTTCTTTATTGGCTGTTTCTTTATTGGTGTTGATAGAAATGATGTCATTGGCGGTGATACCGAAAAAGTTGATAATTTCTATGGTTTTTGTTAACCCTAATTGTCTTTCTCCTCTTTCGCATTGCCCTAAATAAGCGGTATCTAAATCTAAAGCTTCAGCCAATTGTTCCCTGGTCATGTTCCGTAATTTTCTTTGTACACGGATATTATTTCCTATAATTCTTGAGATGTTTTCCATTGATCGTACTCCATTTATTTTATAGTTTTATTTTATGTCAGATTAGCATTTAATTACAGTTGCTTAATTCTTAAGTTCCTTTAGCCTTAATTAAGGTTAGTATTACTATTCTTTCTTCTATTATGCTTGTCTTTTACAAAAGGAACCTTTGTCAGTATCCCTTTTGTTATGTTACCCTAACTATTGCAAACGGTATGTATTTTGCCATCCATAAGGATGGCTTTTTGTTTTCATTTTTCACTTTTTCTGGGGCAGGAAAGATATTGTTGGGGGGAGAATATTAAAAAAAATGCATTTTTTGGGGGCAAAACATGAAAAATTGGAGTAAATGTCTTTTTTTATGCCTATTTTGTTTATCATTTCTTTTATTTGGCCAGCAACAGTATGCAATGGCTGCGTATCGTATTGAAATTACGGCGCAAGTGTTAAATGTGCGGGAGGGGGCCAGTACGGCATATGATATTGTTGCTCAAATACAAAAAGGCGAGCAATTTACTACTGTGGCGGAAAAAGATGGCTGGTATAAAATTACTTTAGCAGATGGAAAAGAAGGTTGGATATTAGCTTTATATACAAAAGTGGTGGATCAAGCTTATCCGGATTATGTGAAATTAGCTGGGGGAACGGTAAATATCCGTTCCGGGCCGGGTACCAATTATGCTGTTATTGGTTCCTTTTTAGACGATATGGTACTGCCTGTTTTAACCCTAAAGGGAGACTGGTATCAAATACAAATGACGGATGGTAGCACAGGTTGGGTGGCCAGTTGGTTAATGCAGGCTGCGTTGGATTTAGATAAGCCAACAACGGGGGATAATAACAGCAGTTCGGATAACAGCGGCAAACAAAGAGCTACAGTGGATTCGGATACATTGAATTTGCGGGCAAAACCGGATAATAATGGGACCATTATTAGTCGTTTAACACGCGGTACGAATATGACAATTTTAGCCAGAAGTGGCGATTGGTACTATGTCCGGACAGAAACTGGAAAAGAAGGTTATGTGCCCTTTTTATATATTCGCTATTTGGATACGGCCACTTCCTCGGTTACTTCTCCAACGGCAGCTGCGCCGACCATGTTCTGGAACGGTTTTGGGGAACCGCCAGGTACTGCAAATGTTACTTTTCAAAAAGTGTCTTTAGGAATGGATATTGTGCTAGAATCACAAGGGCATATTGATTATCAGCTGACAGAAATGAGAAATGGCAAAGGATTGGAACTGATTACTGACTGTGCTTTAAATGGCGAATTGGCTAACGGCATTTTAAATGATGCTATTCACAAAATGGCTTGGACCGGGGAACATAGCAATGGCATCAGCATAGAGTGGCAAAAAGAGTTATATTATGATATAGAACAAAGCGCCGATGGAAAAATGATAACGCTGCATATCGGAACTTCGCCACTGATAGGGAAAACGATTGTTATTGATGCCGGGCATGGTGGCTATAAAACATCGCAAAATATTGATGTTGGCGCAGTAGGCGCTAGCGGTTTACAAGAATCGGATATTACATTAGATATTACTTTAAAAACTCAGAAAAAGTTAATGGATGCTGGTGCGAAAGTAATTTTAACCCGTAATGGCTATTCTTATTTAACGTTAGAAGAAAGAGCATGGGTTAGTAATGTTAATAATGCAGATATCTTTTTGAGTATTCATGTGAATTCTTTTACCTCCTCTGCTGCTAAGGGCGCTTCTACTTGGATTTATGCTCCAGCAGACAATAGCCGCTACAATAGAGCGGAACGATTGCGTTTGGCAGAGTGTTTGCAAAACCAAATTGTTGCTCAAACGGGGCTTTCCAATTATGGAATTCGAGAAGATCGTTTTGTAGTGATTCGCGAATCCCTAATGCCTTCTGCTTTAATTGAAACAGCATTTATTTCTAATCCGGAAGAAGAAAAATTGTTGGGTACTGAGTCTTTTCGGGCCCAATATGCGCAAGCGATTACCTCTGGACTTGCTGACTTTTTTAAATAGGCAAAATAGGAAAAATATGGTAGCATAAAGTAAAAGAAAAAGGCAAAGAGTAGTACAGACCTGTGTTTAAGAAAAACAGCAAGGCAGGCTTTGCTTTGTCGTTAGTTGTTTCAATAAACATGGGTCTTTTCTTTTCTTCTTTCAATATGGTTAAGGGATGATTCCAACGATTGCAGTGAAGCATTGTGATAACTTTTGGATATAATATTATGCCGTAAAAAAGGGAAATTTACAGAAATGAAAATGATTGTTAGAGAATATGAGCCAGCGGATTGTGCAGCATTGGCAGAACTGTTTTACAATACAGTGCATTCCGTAAATGCAAAAGATTATACCAAAAAACAATTAGACGTATGGGCAACGGGGCAGGTGGATTTAGAAAAATGGCAGCAGTCATTCCAGGAACATTATAGTATTGTTGCGCTTGATGACAAAGTTATAATAGGTTTTGGCGATATCGATAAAGCAGGTTATTTGAACCGATTGTTTGTTCATAAAGATTATCAAAAAAAAGGCGTTGCTACAGTAATTTGTGATAAGTTGGAAAAGGCGGCTCCAGGGGTAATTATTACGCATGCTTCTATTACGGCGAGACCTTTCTTTGAAAAAAGAGGGTATCGGGTTATCAAAGAGCAACAACTAGTACGGCAAGGGGTTGTGTTTATAAACTTTATTATGGAAAAGAAACAATAAAAATTCTTATGTATTTGAGGATTGTATTATAATAATTAACTGTATGGTCAGTGCTGGTGGATGATTTGAAATACTGGTTCATTGAGGAACAATCATAAATGAGTAAACTTTTATTGGGGAATGGGGTTAAAAAATGCGCATTGATGGCCGGAAAGAAATAGAGATAAGGTCATGTAATCTAGAAAGAGGAATCATGAAATATGCAGAAGGTTCCTGTTTGATTACAATAGGTGATACCAAAGTACTTTGTTGTGCTTCTGTAGAAGAAAAAGTGCCGCCATTTTTAGTGGGGAGCGGCCAGGGCTGGATTACAGCCGAATATACGATGCTGCCGCGGGCTACCCAAACCAGGCATGCTAGAGAGGGGATTACTACCAAAGTAAATGGTCGCAGTCAGGAAATTCAAAGATTGATCGGCCGCAGTATGCGGACTGCCGTTGATTTATCCTCTTTAGGGGAAAGAACAATTATCTTAGATTGTGATGTTCTGCAGGCTGATGGCGGGACTAGGACAGCTTCTATTACTGGTTGTATGGTGGCCTTAGTGGATGCTTTACGTACTTTAAAACAACCATGTGGCTGGCAACGGTTACCCATTTTACAATTTGTAGCCGCTATTAGTTTAGGAAAAGTGAATGACCGTTTGCTTTTAGATTTGTGTTATATGGAAGATAGCCATGCTGGAGTTGATATGAATTTAGTTATGACGGAAAATGGAAGCTTGGTAGAAATACAAGGGACGGCTGAAGGCGCGCCTTATACGCAAGAAGATTTGCTTACCATGTTGGCTATGGGAAAAGAAGGGATACAAAAATTGATTTCTATCCAGAAAGAATGTTTGTATTATCAAGAAGGGGAGTAGAAATGAAAAAACTTGTTTTGGCTACTGGAAATTTACATAAAGTAGAAGAGTTAAAAGAAATGTTGCAAGATTGTGGTTGGGAAATAGATTCCTTGGCAAGTTTTCCGGAATTTGTTATGCCAGAAGAAACAGGGGATTCTTTTGCCGCCAATGCATTGATAAAAGCGCGGGCTGTAGCAGAATATACAAATTGTGTTGCCTTAGCAGATGATTCTGGCTTAGAAGTGGATATTTTGGATGGTCGACCGGGTGTTTATTCGGCCCGTTTTGCCGGGTTACAAAAAAGTGACCGAGCGAATAATACTTTGTTATTACAACTGTTAAGCGATGTATCGCAAGAACAAAGAAGCGCTCATTTTAAAGCGTCTATTGCAATTGCCATACCGCAGGGAACCCATTTTATTTGTGAAGGCGTTTGCCCAGGCATAATTGCTACAGAATCTGTCGGTGATGGCGGTTTTGGTTATGATTGTCTTTTATTTTTGCCTGAATACCAAAAGACGGTGGCGCAATTAACTTTAGCAGAAAAAAATAAAATAAGCCATCGGGCTAAAGCGGTAGAGCAGGCTATACCAATTTTAAAAAAGATTTTCTCGGTTTAAAATAAGCGACTTTTTGCAGATAACTCTTGCACTTTTTCTCATTTTGTTTTATACTTAATTTTGCTATGCGGGTGTAGCTCAATGGTAGAGCTCCAGCCTTCCAAGCTGGTCACGTGGGTTCGATTCCCATCACCCGCTCCAATTTTATATGCGCTTGTAGCTCAGCTGGATAGAGCAACGGACTTCTAATCCGTAGGCCGGGGGTTCGAATCCCTTCAAGCGCGCCAAAAAGGATTGACAAAAATGTCAATTCTTTGTGAGTATGGATAAGAGTTGTGCATTTT
>CALXSR010000014.1 GCA_944391215.1 uncultured Clostridia bacterium | reverse complement strand
TTTTAGGTGCCTTACCTGACCGGGAAGAAGTTTTGCAAAGTATATTGCGTATCATACCAGGAACAATGATGTTAATGGCTGCTATATTAACGCTTTGCAATTACTTTATTAGTGTGCTTATTTTGCGCCAAATGAGAATTGTTGTTGTTTCGTATACCCCATATAGCCAATGGCGCCTTTCGCCTATTTTTTCGTGGGCAATGGTGTTGGCTTTAGCTTTGGGGGCGGCTGGTAATTTTTGGCAAAATCAACTGCTTTTTGATATTTTTCTAAATCTCATTATGGTTTTATTGCCGGTTTTATTTATTGGCGGTTTTTCTGTATTGTTGGGAATTCAAAAACAGCTGGAATCCGGTTTTTGGATTGCTTTAATTACATTAGGCTTTTTGTTTTTCTTACCAGCCGGATTTTTTATGGCCATTGTATTTTTGGGAGCTTGCGACCCTTTGTTCGATTTTCGTAACTTTGTGGGCAAAAGCATGAAAAGATAGGAGGAATTGACATGAAAGTAATTTTATTGGAAGATATCAAAGCCTTAGGGAAAAAAGGAGAAATTAAAGAAGTTTCCGAAGGCTACGCCAGAAATTTTTTAATGCCTAAAAAATTGGTTTTAGAAGCCAATAAAAGCAACTTAAATATGTTAGCGCATAATCAACAAAAACAAAAAGAAAAAGAAGCCAAAGAGTTACAAAATGCGCAAAACTTGGCGGAAAAATTAAAAGATAAAACCATTACCGTTTATGGTAAAGCGGGAGAAGCTGGCAGATTGTTTGGTTCTATTACCAATAAAGAAGTTGCCGACGCGATTGAAGAAAGTTTGGGCATGGCCGTGGATAAAAGGAAAGTGGAATTGTTAGAGCCCATGAAAACGGTAGGCGTCTATCCTGTTTTATTAAAACTGCATAGTCAAGTACAATGTAAAATTCAAGTGCAGGTGGAAGCCATCAGTAAATAGTAGGCCTTTCATAGAAATGTGGTGGGAGAATGGACGATAAGCAGAATTTACACAATTTTCATTTAGACGATATGGAGATGGGAAAAGAATGTACCGCAGAAGAACAGAATGCTTTGGAAAAACAGGATGTTTTTTTGGCGGATTTGGCTATTGATATGCTGGCAGAAGAAGACGCGCGTTTGCAAACGGAAAGACAAATTGCTTCTTTATATGAGTTAGCGTCTGATTTGTTGGGCAGCGATCGTTTGGTATTACGGGCTGCTAAAATGGAGGCTTTGCCTTTGCTTTCTTCTGATGATATGGGAGAAAAATTACTGGGTTTGCAAAAAGTAGTATTGAATAATCCTACTTTGGACCATATTCCGCAAGAGGATGAGTTGCAAGAATATCTTGATTTAATGAAAGAAGAGTTGGCCGAGCAAATGGCGCGACGCGTTACGGAAGAGCAATTGGAAAACTTGGTCAATGAAAAATTGCAAGACAGACAGGAAGAATACTTAAAAGAAGTAAAATTGCAGGTTTTGCAAGAAAAAGGCGATCCGGAAACGCCTAAAACATTGCACCAATTGGAAAAATTGGAAAAAATGGAGCATATTTCTTTGGCTGCTTCGGCGCAAGAAGTATTGCGTCCGCACACTTTACAGGAAATTATAGGACAAAGTGGTGCTTTAAAAGCACTGTTAGCCAAAATAGCGACGCCTTTTCCGCAACATGTTATTTTATATGGACCGCCGGGTGTTGGAAAAACATCGGCTGCGCGTTTGGTTTTGGAAGAGGCGAAAAAATTGCCGCAAAGTCCTTTTGCTGCTGACGCGCCTTTTGTGGAAGTGGATGGCAATACTTTACGTTTTGATCCCAGGGATATTACCAATCCTTTGATTGGTTCCGTGCATGATCCCATCTATCAGGGGGCGAGCCGGAATTTTGCCGACACCGGTATCCCCGAACCGAAGTTGGGCCTGGTAAGCGAGGCGCATGGCGGGATGCTTTTTATCGATGAAATTGGCGAAATGGACCCTTTGCTGCTAAATAAATTGTTGAAAGTGTTGGAAGACAAAAGGGTAAATTTTGAATCTTCCTATTATGATGAAACGGACCCGCTGGTGCCAAAGTATATCAAACAACTGTTTGAACAAGGCGCACCGGCCGATTTTGTTTTGGTTGGGGCAACCACTCGGGCGCCGGAAGAAATTAACCCGGCGATCCGCAGCCGTTGTGCGGAGTTGTTTTTTGAACCTCTTTTCCCGGAAGATATTGCCTCTATTGTGCGGGGTTCTGCGGAAAAACTACAAATTGCCTATGAAGAAGGGGTGCCGGAGCTAATCTCTCGTTTTACTATTGAAGGACGGAAAGCCAACGGCCTTTTGGCGGACGCTTATGGTTTGGCCTTACTGCGCGGCGAACCTTTGCAAATTCGCAAAGAAGATATTTATGAAATGGTGCGGGTATCGCGGTTAAGCCCCAACCCCCAACTAAAAGATATGGGAAAAATGCAGATAGGCCGGGTATTCGGCTTGGGGGTAGCGGGTTTTGTGGGCTCGGTGATAGAAATCGAAGCGGCTGCTTTTCCTTTGGGGCAGAAAGAAAAGAAGCAAACCGGGCAAATCCGTTTTAATGAGACAGCCGGTTCTATGGCCAAAGATTCTGTTTTTAATGCCGCTGCTGTTTTTCGCAAACTAACGGGACAGGAATTGGCCGATTATGATTTGCATGTGAATGTGGTAGGCGGTGGGAATATCGACGGCCCTTCCGCGGGGCTGGCTTTCTTTTTATCGATTTATAGCGCCATTTTGCAAAAACCGCTGAGACAGGATGTGGCCATGACCGGAGAAATTTCGATTACCGGGTTGTTAAAGCCGGTGGGCGGTATTCCGGAAAAAATTTATGGGGCTCGGCAGGCTGGTTGTAAGACGGTAATTGTGCCGAAAGCCAATGCGGAAGACGTGCCGCAAAATTTTAGCGATAGTATGCGTATTTTATGTTTGGAAAGTGTGGAAGAAGCATTGCCCATTGTGTTGGGAGACGAATAAGAGCCTATTGGTGGGAGGAATACCTGTTTTATGGATATGCTCATGCAAAAAATACCGCCGCATAGCGTGGAAGCGGAGCAAGCGGTCATCGGCGCTTGTTTATTGGCGCCGGATGCGATTGCTTATGCTTTGGAAAATGTCCGGCCGGAAGACTTTTATCAGGAAAATCATCGTTTAATTTTCCAGGCTTTGGTGAATTTATCCAATGAGGGTAAGCCACGCGATATGGTGACTTTGGTCAATGAATTAAAACAAAACGGCCAGTTGGAAAGAATTGGCGGCGTTTCTTATATTGCAACTTTGGCGGATGCTGTACCGTCTACCTCTGCTGCCAGTTATTATGCGAAAATTGTTGCTGAAAAATCTTTAGTGCGGCAACTGATTGCAGCCGCGGATGAAATTGTTGCGGAAGGCTATCAGGGCAGTAAGGAAGTGCCGGAATTATTGGCTTTGGCCGAGCAGGCAATTTTTTCGGCAGCTAACCGGAAATTGGGCAAAGGCTTTGCCAGGATTAAAGATGTTGCTTTGGCAACCTTTGAGGAAATTGGCAAATTAAAAGCTACCGATGGGGTAACCGGGGTACCCACTTTCCGCGATTTGGATAAATTATTATCCGGTTTGCAAAAAGGGGATTTGGTGATTTTGGCAGCGCGACCGGGGATGGGGAAAACGTCTTTTGCTATGAATATTGCGCAAAAGGCGGCCACAAAACATGATAAAACAGTCGCCGTGTTCAGTTTGGAAATGCCCAATGAACAATTGGCGCAAAGGATGCTTTGTACGGAAGCCCGGGTGGATCAGGGGAAAGTGCGTAAAGGGTTGGCCAGCGCGGAGGAAATCGATCGTTTGTCGCAGGCTTTAATCCCATTGTCCGATGCAAAATTGTTTTTAGACGATACGCCGGGGATTACCGTAACGGAAGTACGGGCGAAAGCGCGCCGGCTTATGTTGGAAGAAGGTAATTTGGATTTAATTGTAATCGACTATTTGCAGTTGATGCAAGGGGGCAAAAAAGCGGAAAACAGGCAACAGGAAATTTCCGATATTTCCCGTTCTTTAAAAGCATTGGCCAAAGAATTAAATGTGCCTATTTTGGCGCTTTCCCAATTATCCCGTTTGGTAGAGCGCAGTAATGAACCGCCCAATTTAAGCCACTTGCGGGAATCGGGGGCCTTGGAACAAGACGCCGACTGCGTTATTTTTATTCATCGGCCCAAAACGGGGGAAGAAGAGGCCGATATTGCTAATATTGTGGAAATTCGGGTGGAAAAACATAGAAACGGCCCGGTGGGGATGGTGAATATGGCCTTTTTAAAAGAATATACCTTATTTATGGATTTGGCCAAAAATATGGGGACAAATGGCTGATTCTCAAATTTTACGCTTGTAACTGGCGCGCATTGGGTGTAGAATAATTTTTATTAAAAAGATTTCTTTTGAATCTGTTTTCGGGTTCTGATTGATAATTAGATAGTAGGGGGAAAAGAAAATGGCTAAGATGTATTATGAAAATGACGCCGATTTGGCATTGTTGAAAGGCAAAAAAATCGCGATTTTTGGTTATGGTAGCCAAGGACATGCGCAAGCACAAAACTTGCGTGATAGTGGTTTGGATGTGATTGTGGCGCAAAGACCTGGTTCTGCGAACTACAAAAAAGCAATAGAAGACGGTTTTACACCGGTAAGCGTAGCGGAAGCAGCCAAACAAGCGGATTATTTGCAAATTTTGTTGCCTGATGAAGTGCAAGCGGCTGTTTATGAAACAGAAATTAAACCTTATTTAAGAGCTGGCCAAGTATTGGGCTTCTCCCATGGTTTTAATATCCATTTTGGGCAAATTGTACCGCCCGCTGATGTCGATGTGATTATGGTGGCTCCTAAAGGCCCTGGTCATTTAGTACGCCGTACGTATACGGAAGGCGGCGGGGTGCCGGCTATTTTGGCGGTAGAACAAAATGCTTCCGGCCAAGCGGATGCTTTGGGTTTGGCTTATGCCAAAGGTATTGGCGCAACCCGTTCCGGCGTTATTCGCACTACTTTTAAAGAAGAAACGGAAACCGACTTATTTGGGGAACAAACCGTTTTGTGCGGTGGTCTTTCTCATTTGGTAATGGCTGGTTTTGAAACTTTGGTAGAGGCTGGCTATCAACCGGAAATTGCTTATTTTGAATGCTGTCATGAAATGAAATTGATTATTGATTTGATTTATGAAGGTGGTATTGCCAATATGCGTTACTCCATTTCTGATACGGCAGAATGGGGTGATTTGGTAACGGGACCTAAAATTGTAACCGATGAAACAAAAAAAGCAATGAAACAGGCTTTGAAAGAAATTCAAGAAGGGCAATTTGCCAGAGAATGGATTTTGGAAAACAAAGCTGGCCGTCCGAAATTTAAAGCCTTGGCTAAAGCTGGCAAAGAACATCAAATTGAAACGGTTGGGAAAGAATTGCGCTCTATGATGAGCTGGTTGAAAAAATAAGAAATCTGTTAGAATGGCCCTCCGCAACCCGGAGGGCTGCTTCGGTTTGTTAAGCGGACAAGCCTAAAATAAAATGAGTGGAGAATGAAGCATGAACAATATTTGGCATGATATTAACCCCAAAAGAATTACCCCAGACGATTTTATTGCGGTGGTTGAAATCAAAAAGGGCAGCAAGAAAAAATATGAACTGGATAAAGAAACAGGGCTTATTATGTTAGACCGTATTTTATATACTTCCACCCATTATCCGGCTAATTATGGTTTTATTCCTCGTACTTATGGCGATGATTTAGACCCTTTGGACGTTTTGGTTTTGTGTTCGGAAGAAATTGAGCCTTTGACTTTGGTGCGTTGTTATCCCATTGGGGTGATTTCCATGGTGGACAATGGCCGCAATGACGAAAAAATTATTGCCATTCCTTTTAATGATCCCAATTATAATACCTATAAAGATATTTCCGATATTCCGGAGCATATTTTTAACGAGATGGCTCATTTCTTTAGCATTTATAAGGCTTTGGAAAACAAACAAACTGCTGTGAATGAGGTAAGCGGCCCAGAGGAAGCCAAAGCTATCATCAAAAAAGCCATTGACGATTATGTGGAAAATTATTGCCGATAAAATGAATTCTTATGTTTGATATGCATAAAAAAGCAGCCAACCGGCTGCTTTTTTGTTTTATTATGATTATTTTTGTTTATTGCTGACCCGACAGCTGGTAGCGTTGAATAAAGCAATGAGTTCTCCTTTTTGATTTTTGATTTCCACCGCATAAAAACCAATGCGCCCGCCTTGATGGCAAACCCGACAAGTGGCGGTTAAAATATCGCCTTCATAGGCGGCTTTAATAAAACGAATATCGTTTTGAATGCCTAAAGCACTGCTGTTACCGGCATTGGTGGCGACGGCAAAAGCGAAATCCGCTAACGTGAAAATAGCCCCCCCCTGTGCTACGCCCAGGCCGTTTAAATGCTGCGGGCCAATGATTAACTGCGTTTGGCAGTAACCTTCTTCGGCTTCTACAATGGTGATGCCGACACTTTTGATAAAAATATCCTTATCCATTCTTTCTTGCCAGGTTTGCGATTCTTGTATTTCTACCATGATATTACTTCCTTTCTGTCTTCCCTTTTATGAAAAAGGCCAATTTGCCGAAAAAAGCATAAAACAGGCTCTATTTGCGTTATAAGCTTCGACAGCGTACAACCTTTTTTGTATGCGTCTTTTTCTATAATAGTCAAGAAGGGGGTTATAGTCAATGAATCTGCAACAAAAATTTTTATTTATCCTGAAAAGGAGCGTCGTCATTTGCCTGTTGGGCTGTTTGGTCAATTTGTTTTTACCAACTTCGGCTCATGCTCGTACGGAGCAGGTTACGGTAGTATACCATCAGGGGGAAACGGTTTGGCGAGAACAAGTAGCGTCCTTTGTGGGTGGAGATACCCCGAATTTGGCCATGCGCTCTTTATCTATGGTGTCCGGTTATGCCATAGATTATGATAGCGAAACAGGAGGCGTAGTATGGGATAGTCCTTTTGGTTTATGCTTATTTCACCCGGCCATCCAGGGCGTTTATATTGCGGAGCCAGCTCCTACGACGCCGGATGGAGAAAAATTGCCCTTAGGGGAAGAAAAAACAGAAACAACACCAAATGATCCTGCGCAGTTGGAACAACAAGAAACACAGGCAACTTTAACGCCAATCGGGGAAAAGCGGTCAAACTTGGAGCCGCAAGTGCAAATAGGGGAACATATCTATCCGATTGGGATTCCTTTGCCGGAAAATGAAAAGGTATTGTGGCTGCCGGTCGCAGAAATGCAATCGACAGATTTGGCGGGAAATAAGGTAACAGAACCGGAAGAGGAGGCGCCGGCAGCGAACCAAAATCAAATACAAAACACATCGTCACTACAAGAGAAACCGGCTACCGTAGTCGGTTGGCAGACCATCCATTCGGAATGGCCGGAAGCGATTTTAATGGAAGACGGCGCGGCCTATATTCCCATGAATATGATTCCTTTTTTAGGGATGGATGCCCAATATGATGCTGGGCAAGAGGAACTGCATGTTTATTTGGCGGCGGATATTCCTCCCTCCGGCGTGCCATATCGCGCCTTGCAAGATTTATCTCCTTTACTGAAGGCAGATTTGGCGAAATTGCCCAAACAAATTGCCACTTTTACAACGCAATTTAATCCCAATGAAAAAAATCGTACCGTTAATTTAAAATTGGCTTGCGCAGCCATTAACAATTATGAATTAAAACCGGGCGATATTTTTTCCTTTAATAAAGTGGTAGGCGTGCGTACGCCGGAAAAAGGCTATTTGCCGGCTACCATTTTTGTAGGGCAAAAAATGGTGGACGATTATGGCGGCGGTATTTGCCAAGTGTCCAGCACTTTATATAATACGGCGGCCAATGCCGGTTTATTGGTATTAGAACGCCATAGCCATAGTTTGCCGGTTAGTTATGTGAAAAAGGGACGCGACGCGACGGTAGCGTATGGCAGTTTGGATTTTCGCTTTCAAAATGATACCGCAAAGACCTTGCAAATTAGGGTGGAAGTGGGAAGCAATACCCTAACTATTTCCCTTTGGCAATACGCTTAAAATTTGCTTTTCTATTTACAAAGAAAGCCGTCATATGCTATGATTATATGTGGTCGGCCTAGCATAGATATATTTTAGAAGCCGACAAAAAAGGGGGAAGTCATATGACGACCGTAATTGTATTGGGTGCACAAT
>CALXSR010000013.1 GCA_944391215.1 uncultured Clostridia bacterium | reverse complement strand
TCTTTTACCCCATGATTGATGCAAGTGCTGTAAGCAATGATCAAAGAAGGACCGGGATAAGCTTCCGCTTCGCGGATGGCTTTTAACGCTTGCGCTTGGTCGGCGCCCATGGCAATTTGCGCTACATACACATAACCATAGGACATGGCCATCATACCCAAATCTTTCTTTTTGGTCTTTTTCCCAGAAGCTGCAAATTTGGCTACCGCTGCCGTAGGCGTGGATTTACTGGATTGACCGCCGGTATTGGAATACACTTCGGTATCGAATACCAAAATATTGATATCCTGACCGGAAGCCAAAACATGATCCAAACCGCCGTAACCGATATCATAAGCCCAGCCGTCGCCGCCGAAGCACCAGAAGGATTTTTTCACCAAATAATCCTTTTTGACCAAAATGGCTTGCGCCGCTGCGCTATGGTTTTGTTCCAACAAAGGCAATAACCGTGCGGTTGCCGCTTTGCTGGCTTCAGCCTGATCTTTACCATCAATCCAGGCTTGTGCGGCTTCCTGCAAATCGCCGCTAAAGGAGCCGTCGGCAATTGCTTCTTGCATGGTTTGTTTTAAACCGTCACGAATTTGCGCATCTGCCAAAGTCATCCCATAACCGAATTCAGCATTGTCTTCAAACAAACTATTGCTCCAAGCCGGGCCTTGCCCTTTGGCATTGGTGGTATACGGCATGCTGGGTACCGCCGCCCCCCAAATGGAGGAGCAACCGGTCGCATTAGCAATCATCATTCTATCGCCAAATAACTGGGTGACCAATTTGGCATAAGGCGTTTCGCCGCAACCGGCGCAAGCGCCGGAGAATTCTAATAATGGTTTTTTGAACTGGCTATTTTTTACATTAGTAGCAGGCAACAAATCATCTCGTTCCGGTAAAGTTTGGGCATACTCCCAATTTTGGGCCTGCGCTTCTTTTTGGCTTTCAAAATCACGCATGACCAAAGCTTTTTCTTTGGCCGGACAAATATTCACGCAAACGCCGCAGCCCTGGCAATCCAAAGGACTGATTTGCATCCGGAAAGCAAAATCCTTTAAAGCACCTCCAACTGCCTGTTTGGTAACAAAACCAGCCGGCGCGTCCTTTTGCTGTTTTTCATCCAATAAATAAGGACGGATACAAGCATGCGGGCAAACCAAAGAACATTGATTGCATTGAATACAATTTTCCGGAATCCATTCCGGTACAAAGGAAGCTGCGCCGCGTTTTTCCCATTTACTGCCCGATACCGGGAAAGTACCGTCTTCTCTGCCCACAAAGGCCGATACCGGCAAACTATCCCCTTCTTGTTTTAACATAGGACGCAAAATTTCTTTGACAAAAGCGGGTTCGTCTTTTTCTTCTGCTTGCGCTACGGCATTTGCCCAAGCCGCTGGAACCGCCACTTGATGCAAGGCATCGCCGAAACCGGCATCTACCGCCTGGCAATTCATATCCACTACTTTTTGGCCTTTTTTCCCATAGGCTTTGTTTACGGCATTTTTCAAAGCGCTGATGGCCACGTCTTCCGGAATGACTTTGGCCAATTTAAAGAAAGCGGCTTGCATCACCATATTGGTGCGATTACCCAACCCCAATTCGCGGGCGATATCCACCGCGTTGATGGTATAAAATTGAATCTTCTTTTCGGCAATTTGCCTTTTTAAAGAAGCCGGCAATTCCTTTTCCAAAGCTGCATCATCCCAAACGCAGTTTAACAGGAAAGTACCGTTTTCTTTGATCCCAGCCAACAAATCGTATATTTGCACATAGGATTCATTGGAACAAGAAATAAAATCGGCATTCGAAATCAAATAAGGTGCTTTGATTTCTTTTTCTCCAAAACGCAAATGGGAAACCGTTAAACCGCCGGATTTTTTAGAATCGTAAGCAAAATAAGCTTGCGCATACAAATCGGTATTGGAACCGATGATATCCACCGCTTGTTTATTGGCGCCTACCGTACCGTCGGAACCAAAACCCCAAAATTTACATTGAATGGTACCGGCCGGCAACAAGTCTTCGGTTGCCACTCTTGCCAAAGAGCTATTGGAAACGTCATCTACAATCCCCACAGTAAAATGGTTTTTAGGAGTTTCCTGCGCCAAATTGGCAAAAACGCCGATGATGTCGCCGGGGATGGTATCTTTAGAAGCCAGCCCATAGCGACCACCTACCACCAAAGGCGCATTTTTCTGACCGTAAAAAGCACCTAAAATATCCAAATATAAAGGTTCGCCGATGGCGCCAGCTGCTTTTACCCGATCCAAAACCGCAATCCGTTTTACGGTTTTCGGTAAAACCTTTAACATATGTTCTACCGAAAAAGGACGATATAAACGTACTTTTAGCAAGCCGGTTTTTTGGCCTTGAGCATTCAAATAATCTACCGCCTGCTCAGCCACATCGCAAATGGAACCCATGGCTACCACAATCTGTTCTGCATCCGGAGCGCCATAATAATCAAAAGGCGCATAATGGCGGCCCGTTAATTTGCTGATTTCAGCCATATAGGATTCCACCAAAGCAGGAATGGCATCATAATAAGGTTGCGCCGCCTCTTTGGCTTGGAAGAAAATATCCGAATTTTGATTGGTACCGCGCACGCAAGGGTGTTCCGGATTTAAAGCACGATCCCGGAAGGCTTGTACCGCTTCGTGGTCTAATAATTGATCCAAATCGGCATAATCCAGCACTTCTATTTTTTGTTGTTCATGCGAAGTACGGAAACCGTCAAAGAAATGCAAGAAAGGCACCCGGCCTTTGATGGCCGCCAAATGGGCAACCGCCGCCAAATCCATCACCTCTTGCACCGAATTGGAGCAAAGCATGGCAAAACCAGTTTGCGCGCAAGCCATCACATCGCTGTGGTCGCCGAAAATACTTAAAGTATGCGCAGCCAATGTTCTGGCGGTGACGTGAAAAACGCCGGGCAATAATTCGCCCGCCATTTTATACATATTGGGAATCATCAATAATAAACCTTGGGAAGCCGTATAAGTGGTTGTTAAAGCGCCAGCCGAAAGGCTGCCGTGCATGGCGCCGGCCGCGCCCGCTTCCGATTGCATTTCCGCAACATGAACGGTTTGCCCAAATAAATTCTTTTGGCCATGAGACGCCCATTCGTCAATATATTCCGCCATAGGGGACGAAGGCGTAATGGGATAGATGGCCGCGACGTCCGTAAACGCATAAGAAATATAAGCCGCCGCTTTATTGCCGTCCATGGTTTGCATTTTTTTAGCCTGCATGGGGAAAAACCTCCTTTTTGTATGACAAATTGCGGCTTAAAAAAGCCGCTTTTGAAAACGCTACGATAACTTATTTATTATAGCCTATTTGCTGCGCTGATGCAAGTTTTTTCTATTTATAAACAAATATTATGCATATTTATACACCATAAACCGCTCCACAAATTGTTTATAAAAACAACTGTACAGCGGCAAGAAGCAAAGCGCCTGGCCCACCCAAACAAGCACTGCAAATAATAGTATAAATATTCACAGGGATGGCAATATGACCTGGAAAAAGCCAATTTAAGCAAACAATAATGGCCAAACCCAAAATAAGATTGACTACCACGCAAGCCAAAAAACGCAACGGTTTGCGCAACATAAAAGCCAAAACCACCAAAACCACCAAAGATACGGCCAATAAAATAATATTTAGATTCTCGCCCATAAACAAGTCTCCTTTTTATTGAACTTGTCTAACTATATGCGGGCGGTTTCCAAGCTATGCCAAATTTTGCGAAACCAAACGCATAAAAGGCAGCGGACAAATCTCTTTTTCGGGCAATGAAGATAAACATCGCGCCTATTTCTTTCTCAATTTTTTCATTGCGTGAACTTCTCTCATATCGCAGCTATCTAGTGAGATATGCTTATTTCATTGAACTTATTCATTTTATTGCATCCATTTATCCAGCAGGCGTCAACCGCATGCCAAACTAGGTTAAGTTTTCCCAAACCGAAGCCATAAACCCAACAGTGAAATTTCCTTTTTCCATTACCTTATCTAAGGTTACACTTATTTCACTAGATATACGCATCTAACTAGATATACGTATTTAACCAGATACACTTATCTAACTAGATATATGCATCCAGCTGTACCCATTTATCCAGCAGGCGTCAACCACATGCCAAGCAATGGTAAGTTTTGCTGGACAGAACACAGAAAATCCAGTAATATAAATTTATGGAAAAGATAGTAAAAAATCAGCTTACCGCTTTTTGGGCGATTATTTTCATCGCTTTCACATTGCGCGCTCCCATTACATCCGTTGGCCCCTTGGCCTCTCTTCTTTGCGACGATTTGGGCATTAGCAATGGCATGGTTGGCTTGTTGACCACTTTGCCTTTATTGGCTTTTGCCGTATGTTCCCTTTTTATTGCTAAAATCGGCCGCAAAATCGGTTTGGCTACTTCTATTTTACTGGGGCTTTTCTTATTGCTTCTGGGGATTGCGCTGCGTTCTTATGCCGGCCTTTGGGGTTTGTTTTTGGGCACGGCATTGATTGGCGTGGGCATTGCTTTTGGCAATGTTTTGGCCATTTCCTTCATTAAACAACATTTTCCAAGCAAAAGCGGCCTATTGACGGCCATTTATACCTGCGCCATGGCGGTATTTGCCGGTTTAGCGGCCGGTTTGAGTTTGCCGTTGGCCCAAAATTTATCCTGGGGCTGGCAAAACACTTTTGCTTTTTGGGGTATTTTAACCGTGGTGGCAATTTTGTTTTTATGGCCCTGCGTAAAAGCGGAAAAAAACAATCGCGGGGCGGCCCCCCAACAGCTGTCCAACCCAAAAAAAGCGGCTTCTGTTTACCGCTCCACGTTGGCCTGGCAAATCACCCTGTTTATGGGGCTGCAATCTCTTTTATATTATACCCTGGTAACTTGGTTGCCGAATATTTGTGAAAACTACGGGGCCACTGCCGCTGACGCCAGCATTTTGGCGCTTTTACTGCAAATCATCAGCATTCCTTCTTCCTTTTTAGCCCCCATTTGGTGCGACCGAGCAAAGGATCAGCGCAAAATTACATTTGGTTTTTTGCTGCTTTATTTGATTGGCATGCTGCTTTTCTTGATTCCCGGCCACCGTTTTCTTTTATATTGCAGCGTTATTTTACTGGCTTTGGGCAGCGGCTCCACTATTAGTTTGGCTTTATCCTATATGACATTACGGACCCGCGACGCGCAAACCGCCGCCGAAGTTTCCGGCATGAGCCAGGCGGTCGGTTATTTGCTGGCTGCTATTGGCCCAGCTTGCGCCGGGTTTTTATTCGATATGACTCATTCCTGGTCGATGCCGATTCTTCTTATGGCTTTGGGCGTTGTGCTGCTGATGATTTTTGGCAATCGTGCCGCCAAAGCAAATCAATGGATTGGCGAAGAAAAAACGGGGCATACGAAACCCATTTAAAAAAACTGACAAAAGCCCGCAAACCACCTCGATTCGGCCCTAACCGAACCCGCAAGTAGGGAACCAAACAAAGCCAACCGACAGCAATTTACTTTTTAAAACAATACGGAACAGGAAGCGGGCTACCCGGGCATTTTTGCCGGTTTGGGAAAGGAGTATGAAAATGGAAGCCAAGGAAACTTATTGCCAAAGTTGCGGCATGCCCATGACCGCCGATTGATACGGCAGCGAAAAAAATGGGCAAAAAAACCCGGATTATTGCCAATATTGTTATGAAGACGGCCATTTTACCAGCGACGTGAATATGGAACAGATGATTGCAATTTGCTTGCCGCATATGCAGGATAGCGGATTGGATGAAAAGGCCGCCCACACGATGCTGCAAAATTTTTTACCGCATTTAAAGCGTTGGCGACAAAAAGGGCAAAATCAAAACCAATAATATGACAAAATGACAAATTTGCCATTAGCTAGAAGCAAAAAAGATAAAGCAAATCTCTATGATCGCATAAAAACTGTTATTGGCAAGAAGCAAACAAGCTAAAGCAAATCTCCTTGATTGCATACAAATTTGCCATTGATTAGAAGGGAAAAAGATAAAGCAGGTCTCTATGATCGCATAAAAACTGCTATTGACTAGAAGCAAAAAACAAATTCAGTTCGGCCATACAGAAAAATTACCATTGGCTAAAAATTGCGATTGGGTGCCAGCAAGAGAGGCAACCGCATCAATAAATACCGATACAGACAAGCAAAATAAAGGACCAAAATAAAAAAGCAGCCGTAAGGCTGCTTTTATAATTCTTTTCTTCCTAAAAAAGCACGGCTGATAGTAGCTTCATCAGCAAATTCCAAATCGCCCCCCACCGGCACGCCGTGGGCAATGCGGCTTACTTTAATGCCCAAAGGCTTTAATTGTTTGGCCAAATAAAAAGCGGTAGCATCGCCTTCCAGATTGGGATTGGTGGCCATAACCACTTCCTGAATCGGTTCTTCTTGGATTCTTTTTAACAAAAGAGGGATCGTCAACTGATCCGGGCCAATGCCTTCCATTGGCGAAATCGCGCCATGCAAAACATGATATAAACCATGATACTCACGGGTGTTTTCAAATAAAATCACATCTTTGGGTTGCTCTACCACACAAATAACGCTGCGGTCCCGATGACCGTCCGCGCAAACAGGACAAAGCGCGTCCTCGCTTAAATTACCACAAATAGAACAACGGCGAATTTTCCTCCTGGCCTTTTCGATGGATTGCGCCAAACCCAAAGCCACGCTATCCGGCGCAGAAAGCAGGAAAAAACCCAGCCTTTGCGCTGTTTTGGGGCCAATACCGGGCAATTTCATCAGCTGCTCTACCAAATCCCGAAAGCTTTGCGGATAATGATACAACATATTAGAAACCCAGTCCTCCCGGTAAATTCATGCCGCCGGTGATTTTTTGCATTTCTGCTGCCGCTTTTTCCTGGCTCAAACGCAATGCTTCGCTTACGGCAGCCAAAACCATATCTTCCAGCATTTCTACATCTTCCGGATCGACCGCTTCGGGATTGATTTTGATGGATTGCATTTCCTGCCGGCAATTACAAACCGCTTCCACCATGCCGCCCCCGGCCGTACCCGTCACCATCATGTCCTTCATGTCCTCTTGCAGTTTTTGCATATCCGCCTGCATTTTTTGCGCTTGTTTCATCAACTTTTGCATATTTCCGAAACCCATTTGTTTGCCTCCTTTTATTTCCTTGCCATTCTTCTTTCTTTCTATCTATATCTATATTACCAGGGTAAATCTTCCGTGTCATCTAATACTTCTTTTTTCGCCGTTTTTTTAGGTCGTTTTTCATCGGTTTTAGGAGAAGCGGCCGTTTCTTCTTCCGGTAGTATTTGCGGCGTTAAGCCAAAAAAGTCTTCCACTGCAGTAAACAAAGCGCTTTTGGCATTGGCGTCAACCGCTTGTTGTGGTTGAGAAAACAATTCCGCCTCTGTGTTAGCGGCGCTTTGGCCTATTTTATCCTCCGATGACGCCAAAGAGGCGTCCGGCGCAACCGCCGAAAATTCCTCCCCAAAGGGCGCTTCTTCCGGCGGCGGTTCCGGCAAAGGCAAATCTGCATCCGGCGCCGGGGCCGTCATCATTGCGGCGTCGCCCAATATGCCTTCCAACTCCAGCCTTACCCCCAACAGGGTTTGCAAAATTTCCTGTACCCGTTTTTTATGCGTATCGCTTTGGCAAATTTGTTCCATATGCAAAGCCAGCCGTTCCGGATAACACAAGGTAAGACGATTTCCCGTTAAACGCACCGGTTTGCCTTCGCGTAAAAAAGCATGGGTGGTGACTGCGCTGCTTTTCACTTGTTGCAATACCTGCGGCCAAATGGATTGCACTTGTGCCAAACTGCAAGTACGCGGCCTAGCGCCGGCAGCGGCTGCTGTTTTGGTCTGCGCTTCCGTCATGACGGGCGCAACAGCCTCCTGCCATGATTTTGCCGCTGGCGCAGTTGCCGCCATTTTTCCTGCTGCAGTTGCTGGTTCCCGGCCGGCTTCCTTTGCCGCAAAGCCTGGGTTTTTGCCGTCGTTGTTTTGCGGCCTAATGGAAGCCTCCTTGCCGCCTGTCCCAGAACTGTTTTTGCTTGGCGTGGCAGCTGTTTTATTGTTTTCCTCGGTCATGCGCGGTGTAAAACCGGTGGCAGTTCCTGTTGACGCGGAAACCGTTTTTGCCGCCGGCGTCTGTTGCGCTGCAGATTGCCCCGCAAACGCCGTCTGCATAGAAGGCACAGTTTGCACCTGGGTAGCGCGTAATAAGGCCAGCTCCAATATGATACGCGGGCTTAGGCTTTGCTTCATTTCCCGATCAGCCGGCGCCAAAGCTTCCCACATCCGCAGAATCTCGTCGCTTTTGGGCATAACGGTAAAACGATCCAATCCAGGCGGTTTGGGGCCCTGGTTGCCGCTCAATTCATATAAAAGCAATTCCCGTAAATACGTTAGTAATTCCTGTAAAAATTGGCGCAAATCCCTTCCTTGGGCCAGCATATCCTGCACGCCGGTCAACAAGGCAGCAATTTCTTTTTGGGCTAAATAAGCCGCCATTTGGCTTACGGTTTCCGAATCCACTGCGCCAATTAAATCCTGCACCAATTTTAAAGTAACTTGTCCTTCGCTGGAGCCGGCCGCTTGGTCCAACAAACCGATAGCATCGCGCAGACCGCCTTGCGCTTGTTTGGCAATTAAAGAAACCGCCTCCGCCGTAATCGCAATCTGCTCTTTTTGGGCAATTTCCTGCAAACGGCTTTCCATCGCCGCATCGGGGATACGGTGAAAATCCAACCTTTGGCAGCGGGAAAGCACCGTTAAGGGCACTTTATGCGCTTCCGTTGTGGCCAAAATAAAGATGATATGCGCTGGCGGTTCTTCCAGCGTTTTTAGCAGGGCGTTAAAAGCCTCGTTGGTGAGCATATGCACTTCATCGATAATATATACTTTTAATTTTTCCTGGGCCGGCGCATATTTCACCCGCTCCCGCAAATCGCGGACTTCATCAATACCGCGATTGCTGGCGGCATCGATCTCCAAAATATCCAAACTGGTACCGGCGGCAATGCGCTGACAAGCCGGGCAAACACCGCAAGGCTCGCCATTTTGCGGGTTTAAACAATTCACCGCTTTGGCCAAAATTTTAGCCGTGCTTGTTTTACCGGTACCCCGCGGGCCGCAAAACAAATAAGCATGAACGGTACGGCCCTGCGCCACCGCATGCTGCAATATTTTTTGAATATGTTCCTGCCCCACCAAAGAAGAAAAATCCTGCGGACGATATTTGCGGTATAAGGCTTGATAACTCAAGGTACTCCCTCCCCAAACCATTGTGGGTCAATTTTTGATTTTTTGTATTTTTCCGCTCCCGAAAGCATGAAAACCAAGCAAAGATAAAAAGCGTGAAAAGAAAAAATATAAAAAGCTAAAACGCGAAAAACACCGCCGGCCCTAAGGCATGAAAACCAAAAAACAGGCAATGACTACAAAGCGCGAAAACGATAGCCGCGTTAAAAATACGCAAACCGCTAACAGTAAGAAAAACAGAAAAACAAAAAACGACAAAAACGCCCAAAACGGCAAACCATACAAAGCGTTAAAATTCTAAAATAAAAGCGAAAAAGGAAACGTTTGTAAAGCATTAAAATTGTTAAATTCTCCAGCCAGGAAATTTTTCCTGCCTAAGCGCAGTTGACAAAAACAATACTTTCCTTTATGATTAGGGAACGGAATTGTTTTTCCTTTGCCGTGCCGGATGGGGCAGTAGCGGAGCCTTGTAACCTGCAATCCGCTAGAGCAGGGTCAACAACTGTCCGAGGGAGCTTTTTGTAGGGTCTGCCGGAAACAAGTAGCAATGAGAGCAGGGTCCTGCGCAATAAAAGCCCGTGAACCCCGTCAGATCCGGAAGGAAGCAGCGGTAAGCGGTTATTTTTTATGTGCCGCGGGGTTGCCTTGTTTGAGCCAACTATTTTCGTAACGCCTGGAAGAAGTTTTTCGAAGACAGGTGCACGGCAAAATTTTTATAAAAAAACGACGGAAACATTCCGTCGTTTTTATGTTATTTTGGGTATTTTATGATAACGATTTATTGTGCGCTTAAGAATTTAATGAAAGATTGCAATAAAGAAGCAACTTCCGCACGGGTAATTTCTACTTGCGGATTGAGATTACCATTGGCATCTCCAGTCAATACCTTGGATTGCAACAAATAAGCAACGCCGTCTTTAGCCCAGCTGGAAACGGTATCGCCATCTTTGGCCAATTCCAAATAAGAGGCTACTTCCGCAGGTTGCAGATAGGTATTTCTGCTGCGATATTCGGCATAGTTGGCCAAAATAACGGCAGCTTCTTCTCTTGTTAAGGCTTTATCTGGGTTAAAATAGCCGTTGCCGTCGCCTTTGACAATATTGTTTTCATAAGCCCAACCTATCGCAGGACCATAATAAGCTTTGATGTCTACATCTTCAAAATGGGTTACGCTGTACAATTGGGAATTTACCCGACCGGTACGGCATAAAACAGTTACCAGCATGCCTCTAGTCATGGGTGCATTGGGGGCGAATACATTGTCGGAAGTTCCGGCAAAAATACCTTCTTCGACCACATATTCAATGGCGCCTTGTGCCCAATGGCCTTGGATGTCCGGATATTGTACGGCATTTTCTTCAGCAGCAAAAGCAACCATGGAGCATGCAAGCATCATAAGGCAGACAAGACTTACTACCAGAGCTAATTTTTTACCTTTTTTCATCGTTACATCAATCCTCCCAGCAATTCTTTGCTCTTATTATATCACAAAGCCACCACAAGAAAAGAGGCAATTTTATAGATATGCCTTCATTTTCCGATTCTTTCCCAAAGCATGCCGTATTTTTGACAAAGAAAAAGGGACCAAAGCACAACACCACACCAGAAAAGATATTTTGTTTCAGCTTCTTCTGATTGCTTACTGGTCTTTTTTAGATAAAAAAAGCCACCCACTGCTATTCTTTAGCAGTTGTTTTTCTTTTGGCTACAAGCAGCAGAAAACAAAAAACCAACAACAAACCATCCAGCACCACTAAGCAGCAAAAGTATCAAAGGCAAAATGATTTCTCCCCCACCAACGCAAACAATACGGCAACAGCGATGAGAAAAAAAGGAAAGCCGTAGCAGCAGCAATAAGAGAAAAAGGAAAGCCGTAGCAGCAGCAATAAAAAGAAAAACGATAGCACAAGCTATCGCTTTCCTTTTTCTACAGATTCCCGCACCATAGCAGCAAAATAACGATGTACGGACAAATCTTCCGTTAATTCCGGATGAAAGGAGGTAACCAGCATATGATTTTGCCGCGCCGCCACCATATGGCCATGTAAAGTAAGCAGCGGTTGCACTTCCGGGCCGGCTGCCTCAATCCAAGGCGCGCGGATAAAAACCAAAGGAATTTCTCCCACCCCTTGCATAAACTCCTTGCAATGAAAGCTGTCAATTTGCCGTCCATACGCATTGCGCCGCACGGTGATATCCATCAGGCCCAAATGCGCCTCTTCCCCCACCAAGTGTTGCGCCAGCAAAATCATACCGCAGCAAGTGCCCCAAACCGGCATACCTTCCATAATCCGCTTTTTTAAGGGTTCTTGCAAAG
>CALXSR010000012.1 GCA_944391215.1 uncultured Clostridia bacterium | reverse complement strand
TCCGCTTGTCCACGCATCGACTCCAAAAAGTCTCCTAATGCCTGGCCTCTGCTCATGAGCCTTTCTTCTAAGGCCTCTTTTATCTGCATTGGCTTTTGCCCTAAATCCATCCCAGCGGCCAATGTCCGCATGATCTGTTTGACTGTCGTTTGCTCAAACTGATTGCTCTCTTGGGCCATTTCTTCCAGTACTTTTTGCCCTTTGGCTCCATATGGCCCTAACTTTAATCTCGCTTCTGCTTCCGCTTCCTGATAATAGACTTGATAGCTTTCCGCAACCGTCCTTCGCACCCGTTTCTCCAATATCTCATAGGCGCTATAGGCGTTTTCTATGCTATCATAACCCCATAAATTGCCCAGCGCTTTCCTTTGTTCCCAAGGCAGTCTCTGTTGAAACTGCACTAGATACGGCGCTCTTCTGGTTGCAGGAATCGCACGGCTATGCAGCAAAGAAAAATCACTATACACTTGTGCCGCCAATGTTTTACTACCTAGTTCTATGCTTCTTTTATCCATCTATCCTCTTAACACTTCCTTCCGTTTCCTTCTTTTTGCCCATAAAAATACCGCCCCTTTTGGGCGGTTCTACTTTCCTCCTTTCCAATACAAAAAAAGATGATATGATACCATATCATCTCGCCTGCTTTTTCTCTTTTCTCATTCCTTCTTATCTTTTCCTTTTTATCATTTTACCCTTTCCACTACCCCCAAATTTATCGCTTTTGCATTATAAACGCGATATGATATAAATTTCACATTAAATATTATGTTAAATTTTACAGCAAAATTGCATATAATGATAACAGAAGGAGCTGAGCAAAATGCCAAATATTAAACCGGTATCTGAATTAAGAAATTACAAAAAAGTTCTGGATGACGTAACAGTTGGCAAGCCGGTATTTTTAACTAAAAATGGTCGTGGCCGCTATGCTATTTTAGATATTAACGAATATGAAAAAATGCAAGCGACCCTCCAATTGATGCAAGCTCTGGTAAAAGGCAAGAAATCTGGAGAAGAAAAAGTTGGCTATCACACGAGGAAATAGAAGCTATGTTCGAGGCAAAAGACCATGAATAATTTGCGCTATTCCCCCGAAGCTGTCAATGATCTAAATGAAATTGGCAATATATCAGTGAAGACTTAGAAAGCCCATTAGCTACCAAAAACACAATAAGTGCCATTTTTCTTGCAATCGAAAAACTACAGGTCTTTGCTGAAATGGGCGCTCCACTTACCTCCATCATCGATATGGAAAACGATTACCGTTTCCTAGTATGCGGCAACTATTTGTTTTTTATCGCGTTACCAAGGAAGACATTTATATCAATCGTATCCTATACCACAAAAAAATTATATGAGCATACTATTCTCTAATGTGCAAAAAGCATAGCGTACCCATAGCAGTAAGCATGACAGGAAAGGAAGGCAACAAAATGAAAATCTACATTACGAAATACGCTTTTTCTAAAGGAATTATCGAAGTGGATGATTTAGAGAAAACGCCACTTAACAGAAATGAGCCGGTTACTTATAAAGAAGAGGTATCTCAGTTTACTGAAACGGCAACCGCAGGAGAATGGCATTATTCAAAAGACGAAGCAATGAAAACCGCTGAAGAAATGAGAATAAGAAAAATCAACAACCTTAAGCAAGAACTGAAAAGTTGGAGAGTTTAGATTTTACCAAGATTAAAAAAAGAAAGAATGATTTAAGAAGAAAGTTCCAAGTTGGTTAAACAAAAATAGATACTATATAATAATAGATGATCATTATATTGCCTAAACACATGCTCAATATGGAGATGCGCTTATTATCTATAAGCTTTATTTTGTTAGATCGCCAAAAGAAAGTGATATTTGAACTGCTATGGATGATATTCATTTAATAGAAAACAAACTTCATGCTCGAATCCTATAAAGAGGTTTATACTTGCCATAAATACGGCTTGTTGGTAAACTGGCTCGATCATCCAGGTTTCCTCAAAGAAAAAATTCAAGGCATTGAAGATCGCTATTGCGGTTCTAAAACTCGACATATTATCCATAAAAATTATAATGGGTTCATTTCCTGATTAAAAAAATAACCACCCATTTATGGGTGGATTTTTTTGCCAATTCTGTTGAAAAGTGTTCTCTCAAAGCGTAAAAAATAGTATATCAAAAAGTATCGTTTTTCACTTTTGAGATATATCAAAAATTTTCCATACATTTTGATATGGGAGAGCATCTTACGCCAAGACCTTTGTTTGATTATTGCAAATATTTTTCTTTTTGGCCGTAATGGATTGCCACTATTAAAATTTATACGGAGCCTCACCCCTGTTCCCATTATGATTTTAACAAATAATGCAGACACCGAATCAATTCTTAAAACAGATGCCTTGCAAGAAGCAGAAGCCGATGAATTTATTACATCCCCAATCGATTGGGAAGAGTGTATCATACGCTGTCATGTTTTAATTCGGCAGTCTACAGAATTAAACCTTTTGGATTACAAGCGAAATTTTAATTTCGCGTTTGCAAACGGCCTCATTGTTGATCCACACAGACATACTGTTGAATTCCACGAACAATGTATTTGGCTACGAAAAAGGAATTTGATATTCTATATTTATTGGCAGCAAACCCAGACATCATTTTTAAGAAGGACCAAATCTATCAACATATTTAGAATTTCAAGCACATCGATTCTGATAACAGCATCACCTGTCATATCCACAGGATTCGGCAGAAACTCCAACGGGTAGATTCGCATCTTGCAAACTGCATTCAAACAGTATGGGGTATTGGTTATCGCTTTATACATATCGACCTATAATTCAAAAAATAAAAGCAGCATGGTTACAACCATGCTGCTTTTTGTCGTTATTTGCGTTTTTCTCTACTTTTGTGACTAGATTCTGACAGAAATAAGACAGAGTCTTATGAACATGCCAAAATATACGCAGCGCAATTACTTCATTTTATGGAAATGCGAAAAAAAGACGACTCCCGATAGAGAAGCCTAAATCCTTAACAATCCTCAAAGACACACCAATATAAGAATGGAGAATATTACAACCAAAGAATATTAAAAAATTATTTACTATCAATTATGTAGCAACAAGAGGGAAACAAGAAAAATGCTTCTTCATTTACACATGGCGGTTTGATTTGTTAAACGGATTAAGGCACAGCGAATGATACGGACTACAAGACACTATTTTGATAAAAAATATTACGCCGCTCTGTGAATAGCGATAATAAATGAGATAATACCAGGAAAAAATAAAAATGTTCGCCATTATATGGCATTATCTAAATTATCTTTACAGGTTCTCGCCAAGCAAAGAAAAATGCTTAAAAAATTAGGCATTATCTCGCCCTGGGTATTTCCAGACAAATGCAGAGATATGCTAAAACCTCACCATCTATATAAAAATTGAGCTTACTATAGCAAACAGCACGGCATAAATTGCAGCCTGCATGAAATACGGCACACCATGATCTCCGTTGCCAAAGCGGACGTGCCAAAACAATTATTAAAACAGGCCGTGGGACATACTTTGAATCAATTAGAGGGAGAGATCGCCCGCGTTGCCAATATATTAGATAATGTTTTTAACGCTATATTGCAATAAAAAATGTGTACTCTTCTGTGTGCTTTTTAGTAAAATAGCCTACCAGAAAACAATTCTAGCAGACTATTTTTGGTGGAGCTGACGCTTCTCTCATCGAACCCAGCTCCTGGGGTTCGACCAGCGATTAAATTGGTGGACACTCTGCGTCCAAATCCGAACCTTGTATATCATCTAAAGAAATGGTTTTTGCTCCGCCCTTGTAGTTAAAGGTGAATACGATTTTATCCTCGTACACATAGACTGCATTGACGAAGCTG
>CALXSR010000011.1 GCA_944391215.1 uncultured Clostridia bacterium | reverse complement strand
AACGGCAATTCGTACGCCGGCGAACGGCAGAATTAATAGATCAATTGAACATCGTTGGTCGTTTGGCACTTAAGAAGAGGTTAGTACATTTGGTTTTTTTGAATTTGCAAAAACGGGTGGTATCCTTTTTGTGATTGGTATTGCCTATTATGCGCTTATTGGCCATCGTTATTTGCCCAGCAGCAATGGGGATAGTTCTTTTGTGCGCGGTTTAGATGTGGATTATCGTACCCATAAAATGCCAATTACTATGGTTATTTTTGGTTTTGTTATTATCATGATGGCTAGTGGTTGGTTGGATTTGGTAACGGCCTCTGTATTAGGAGCGGCATTAGTGATTGCTACAAACTGTATTACAATTAAAGAAGCGTTTGATAGTATTTCCTGGACAACTATCTTTTTATTTGCGGGGATGCTTTCCTTGGCGGAAGCCATGTCTGTTTCTGGCGGTGCGGCTTTGATTGCTAATTCTGTAGTACAATATGTTCATAGTCCGCGTATGTTATTGTTAGCGGCTTATTTGGTAACTGCTTTAATGACCCAGGTGATGTCGAATACGGCAACAGCAGCTTTAATGGCGCCTATTGGCATTGCCATGGCTCAAAGTTTTGGTATTAGTCCTTTGCCTATTTTATTAACGATTGCTTTAGCAGCTTCGGCCTGTTTTTTAACTCCCATTGCCACCCCACCTAATACTATTGTATTAGGGCCTGGCGGCTATAAATTTACTGATTATGCGAAAACGGGTTTTGTTTTACAGCTTATTACGGCAGTTGCAATTTATATTATTGTTCCTATTTTTTACCCTTTTTAGGGAGGTGTAATTTTGGATTATCAAGAAAAGTTCCATCTTTTATATGAAGAAAATATCAAAAGAGAAGGAGCGGATCGCTTTTTAGCTTGGTTGGATCGGACTGATTTCTTTACGGCGCCCGCTTCTACCAAATTTCATTGCGCTTGTGAAAATGGTTTGGTACAACATAGCATTAATGTATTCGAAGTATTGGTAGAAAAGCATTTTGAAGAAGGGCTGGATAGTATGGAAAGCTTTGCTATATGCGGCCTTTTGCATGATGTTTGTAAAAGCCAGTTTTATAAAGTAAGTAGCCGCAATGTGAAAAATGAGGAAACGGGAGCTTGGGAAAAACAGCCTTATTATATGGTAGAAGATAGTTTCCCTTATGGGCATGGGGAAAAATCTGTTTTTTTAATTGAACGTTTTTTGCGCTTAAAACCGGCGGAAGCGGTAGCAATCCGTTGGCATATGGGGGGCTTTGATGAGGCGGTAAAAGGTGGTAGTTTTGCCATTAGTTTGGCTTTTGATAAATATCCTTTGGCAGTAAAGTTGCATTTAGCTGATTTAGAGGCTACCTATTTGCGAGAAAAGAATACTTCCGTAGTAAATAAAAAGTAAAACGGAATTTGTCTAAAAATGTATAAAAAAAGCATATATCCCTTATAAAGGGATATATTTTTTTGCCTATATGGTATTTGCTATTTTATATAGCTGAAAAGAGAAATAAATTTGCAGAAAGGAGGAAATTTTCAGAACATTATAGAATAAAATATAAATGTAAATTTTATGCAAAAATTTAAGACCGGAGGAGTTGAATCAGAATGAAAAAGAAACTTTTAATTTTCATTGCGGCCTTAGTTTTGGTCTTTTTAGCTGGCGGAACTGCAATGGCAGCCAATGCCGCCGCCGGTACCGATCACACGAAGGCAATTATTACCCTGATTATCCTTGCCATGTCTGCTGTTATGTTCATCACAGAAATTGTACCGCTCCCTGTTACTGCAATTTTAGTGCCGGTGGCTTTGAGTTTTCCGGGCATTGATGTTTTAACCGGGCCGAAAGCGTTCAGCTTCTTTGGTGATCAATGGGTTATTATTTTTATGGCTATGTTTATTGTAGGGGAAGCGATGTTTCGCACTGGCTTTGCCGGTATGTTGGGGGAAAGCGTCGTAAAATTGGCTGGAAAAAGTGAGCGGAAGTTGCTTTTGTTGGTTATGATTACGGTAGGCCTGATGTCTTCTCTTTTATCAAATACCGGTACTGCGGCGGTTTTTGTTCCCATTGTTTTAGCGGTATGTGCTTCTGCTAATATTAAACCCAGTAAAATTTTAATGCCAATGGCTTATGCGACTTCTTTGGGTGGTTGTTTGACGGTAATTGGCACGCCTCCTAATGGTATTATCAATAGCGCCATTGAAAATGCCGTAGCCAATGGTACTTTCACAGGCATTCAGCCTTTTGGCTTTTTTGAATTTGCTAAAGTAGGTATTATTTTATTTATATTTGGCATTTTATATTTTGCTTTGATTGGTCATCGCATTTTACCAGAAGCACAAGGGGATAGCAATATGACTGCTGATAAAGCGGATGATTTTGTTTACCGTACCAATAAAATGCCGATTGCCATTGTTATTTTTGCTTTTGTGGTTATTGCCATGGCCAGCGGTTTTGTGAATTTGGTAACAGCTTCCATGTTGGGAGCGGCATTGGTTGTAGCAACCGGTTGCATCACGATGAAGGAAGCCTTTGAAAGTGTTTCCTGGACCACTATTTTCCTATTTGCTGGTATGCTTTCCATGTCGGAAGCCATGTCGGTATCTGGTGGAGCGGAATTGATTGCTACCACAGTGGTACAACATGTAAGCAGTCCTATGGTTTTACTTATGGTGATTTATATTGTAACTACTTTAATGACGGAAGTTATGTCTAACACTGCAACTTGTGCTTTGTTGGCTCCTATTGCTATCGCCATTGCGCAGGGGTTTGGGGTAAGTCCTTTGCCTATTTTGCTTACCATGTCCTTAGGAGCTTCCGCTTGCTTCTTAACGCCCATTGGTACACCGCCTAACACTATTGTTTTTGGTCCCGGTGGGTATAAGTTTACCGATTATGCGAAAACGGGCTGGATGTTGCAAGTTGGAAGCGCCATTATTATTTTCATTATTGTACCGATTTTATATCCTTTTTAAAAGAAAAATATTGTTTTCTAAAATATTTATGTTATAATATAAAGCAAGTTAAAAAATAAATCCGTTGACTAGAAAAGAGTACCCGTTATAAAGGGCGGTAAAGCGAGCTGCGAAGGTGAAAGGCAGCGCGTACCATAGCGGCGAATGGATTCTAGGAGGAGCAAAGGACAAATTTTTGATAAAAGAGTATCCTGCGCCGTGTTCCTCACGTTATTGGGGTAGAATATAAGCGCCTTGCGTCGTATTCGAAAAAGAGAGAGGAAACTATCCTCTAAATTGAGTGGCACCACGGTTCGGCCCTATCGTCTCAAAAAACGATGAGGGCCGTTTTTTATTCTGAAAAATGGATAAAATAATAGAGAGGTGGAGCCAAAATGATAAACAAAAATAATGTAACCAAAATTGTATTGCCCGAAAGTGATATCCCCAAATATTGGTATAATATTGTGGCTGATATGAAAAATGCGCCGGAGCCGTATTATAATCCGCAAACCGGAGAAAAAATGGTTCCTGCCGATATGGAAGCAATTTTTCCCAAATCTTTAATTGAACAAGAACTATCAAAAGAGCGGTATATCGAAATCCCCGAAGAAGTAAGAGGCTATTATCAATCTTTTCGGCCGTCTCCCTTGTATCGGGCGCGCGGTTTGGAAAAGGCTTTGGATACTCCGGCCCGTATTTATTATAAATATGAAGGGGGTAATGCTACAGGATCTCATAAATTAAATACTGCTTTGGCGCAAGTTTATTATAATAAAGAAGCAGGAATCAAGAGATTAGCCACGGAAACTGGCGCCGGTCAATGGGGTTGCGCGCTTTCCATGGCAACACAGATGATGGGTTTAGACTGTACGGTTTATATGGTAAAAGTAAGTTATAATCAAAAACCTTATCGCCGGGATATGATGCAGATTTTTGGCGGGACCGTATATGCCAGTCCTTCTGAACACACCAATAATGGAAGAGCAATTTTAGCTAAGGATCCAAATTGTAATGGCGCTTTAGGAATTGCAATTAGCGAAGCGGTGGAAGATGCTGTGTTGCACAATGATACCAATTATGCTTTGGGTAGCGTATTAAACCATGTTTGTTTGCATCAAACTATTATTGGACAAGAAGCAAAAAGGCAAATGGAAGTCATTGACGAGTATCCAGATATTGTTTTTGCTTGCTGTGGTGGTGGCAGCAATTTTTCCGGTATGGCGTTTCCCTTTTTGCAAGATAAATTAACAGGGAAAAGTAATGTGCAGTGTGTTGCAGTAGAACCGATGAGTTGTCCCACTTTAACCAAGGGCGTTTATGATTATGATTATGGCGATACAGCCAAAATGGCGCCGATTGCCAAAATGTATACGTTAGGGCATGATTTTATGCCGCCGGCCATTCATTCTGGCGGCTTACGCTATCATGGGGCAGGAGCCTTAATTAGCCAGCTATATCATGAAGGGGAAATTTCTGCTCGGGCTTATGGGCAATTATCCGTTTTTGATGCGGCAGTATTTTTTGCTAAAGCGGAAGGAATTGTACCAGCCCCGGAATCATCGCATGCGATCTGTGCTGCCATTGATGAGGCGGAACGCTGCAAGGAAAGTGGGGAAGAAAAGGTAATTTTATTCTGCCTTTCCGGGAATGGTTATTTTGATATGACTGCTTATGAAAATTATTTAAGCGGGAAAATGCAGGATAGTGTTTTTGATGAAAGCGCTTTGCAGGAATCCTTGCAAAAATTACCGGACTTAAAAAAATAATAGGAAAAAAAGCGGCGTGGTTCAGACAGTAAATCACGCCGCTTTTGTCGGTTTATCATAGCCGCAGAGAAGAAAATATTGTAAAATATCATTATGATAAGAATTGTAAAGATTTGGATTGGTATGAAACGTTAATGCGTTATTCGAGTAAACGGTATTGTAAATTTTCTTGTTCGTATTGGTAAGTAACGGCCGCCTGTTGGATGATTTCCGTATTTTGATAGGATAAGCTGGCCGAAAAGGTAAGGGTGGTGTCATTTAACCAGGCTAAATCGGAAATGCCGCAATAATTCTCATGGTCAATTCTTTGCCAAAGGGGGAAACCTTGCGCCTGCCCTAATTGTATGCGGGCGCTGTCCACCAATTCCGGACTGATCCTATCGTTCATTTTATCGAGTATGATTATATAATTGCTTTTATTAGAGCAAGTGGCCACCGCCAATAATTTGCCGTCTGGAGAAGGCAGCATTTGCGTGATATACATACTAGGAGCGGAAAAAGCGGTATAGCTGGAGAACACACCGTCTTTTATTTGGTAAATTTCATGATAACCGCCGTAATCGGAATAATCCGGAAATAGGGAAAACAAAATACTGCCGTCGGCCATTTTTACAAGATGTGGGTCGTCGAAACGATCTTCTAAAATACTCAGGGCAAAAGAAGCTGCTTGCCGTAAATTTTCTTCTTCACTGTCTAAAAATGGGCGAATGACCCCAATGGCTTTTTGTTTGGTTTCCGCGTCATTATAATAGGTGATAAGCTTGTGTATGGCGAAATATTGGTTGTAGATATCGCCTGATTTCAAACTTTTAAAATAAATATCCGGACCATATTGTGCCGCCGCGGCGTCTGATACCGCCATATCAGCCGGATTGAAATAACGCAAATAGAATTGGCTTTCCCTGGTTGCTTGCAGAGCAAACGCGGATACGGAAACGGCGATGCAAAGGCAGCAAGTAAGTAGAATCACAAAGGGGCGCAATCTTTTCTGGTGCGGCGCCGGTTTGCGCGCTTGTTGTATAATGTTTTCCCGCATGGCCTTTTTTTGTGTTTCGGATAATTCCAATGCCTGCAAACGGCGGTCAATTTGCTCTTTTATGTTATTCATCGTAAAAATCTCCTTTCCATTGTTGGCGTAGCGTTTCTTTTGCGCGCATTAACCGTACGGAAACGGTAGAAATGGGAATTTGTAAAATTTGGGTGATTTCTTTGGTTTTGTATTCATGGTAATAATACAGTAAAATTACTTCTTTGTATTTAATCGGTAACTGCCAAATTGTTTTTAGCAAATCCTCGTCTTCTGTTTTTGTTTCCGGGGCTGCAAAAGAGTCTATTATAGTAAAATCATTGGTTGCCAAATGAGAATTCCGGCGCAGATAGCTTTTGCATGTATTGATTAAAATACGGGTTAGCCAGGTTTTTTCAGAGCTTTTTCCGGCAAAGGCGTCGTAATTTTGATATGCTTTTAACAAGGTATCCTGTAAAGCGTCTTCCGCTAAATAAGTATCCTTTAAATAGAAAAAAGCAGTTTTTAGCAGGGCGTTGCTATAGTTTTGCAGCCAATGTTCCAAAATGGATGGATTTGCTGGCAAGAAAATCCCCCCTTTCTATGGATTAGACGCATAAAAAAGCAAAAATCTTTCAAAAAATTAAATTCTTATTGCTAACTCTTAAAAAGCAAGATACCATAAAAAAGAGGTCATTATGAAAATCATTGATTTAAGCCGTCCCATACAAGAAAATATGACAATTTTTCCGGGAACGGAAAGCCCGCAATTACAACTGGTCAGTACTTGCCAAAAGGATGGTTTTCAGGAAACTATATTGCGTTTTTATTCGCATACTGGCACCCATGTGGATGCGCCGGCTCATGTTTTTCCAGATGGGATAACGCTGGATCATATGCCTTGCGCACAATTTATGGGGCAGGGTTTAGTGATCCCTTGCGCTGGCTTGGGTACAGGCGGCAGCATTACGATGTCCCATCTGCGTAAAAAGGAAGCTTTATGCCGCCAGGCGGATTTTTTGCTTTTTGCCACTGGCTGGGAATTTTATTGGGGCACGGAAGATTATTTCGGCAATTATCCTTGCATCGATGAAGAAGTGGCCGATTTTTTATTGCAAACTGGAAAAAAGGGGATTGGTTTGGATACTTTTGGCGTGGATCCAATAGCGGATACTTCGCTTTATTTACATAAAAAATTATTACAAAACGGCAATATGATTATTGTGGAAAACCTAAACAATTTGTCTTTATTAGGAGAAGATTGTTTTTCTTTTTATGCTTTTCCTTTATTGTACGATCGGGCGGATGGGGCTCCAGCCAGGGTGATTGCTATGATGCATGCGGATGAATAAAAGGAAAATAATTTCGCAAATTAAAGGAAAAGAATTGACAAAAAAGGCTTTTTATCATATACTAATAAAGTATGAAATAACGGTATGCCGCTGTGGCTCAGTTGGTAGAGCGCATCCTTGGTAAGGATGAGGTCACCAGTTCGATTCTGGTCAGTGGCTCCATAACAAGCCTGTTATCTACAATGATAACAGGCTTGTTTTTTTGTAAAGTACACACTTTCCTTTTATAACCCGATTAAAAGCATTTTTAATCACGCTCGCGATACTTTACTCTTTTTTATCTTGTACTGATATATCCCGCTATATCCTGAAAATATCCATATTTGTAGAATACCGGCAACCATTTGATAAAGAAGTTTTTTCTTTTTGTAAATTGCTTCTATAATAATTATAACTATTTCTATATAAATTTCTTTATACAAACTGATGATATAAGGTGGAATACTGTTTTAGCGGCAGAAAGTAGACGGATGTCCCTTCTTTCTTAGAAAAATAGGGTGGCTGTTTTTACCATATTTATTGTTGCTATGTTGATGTTTTCTTGCCTTTATTATTGTATTTTAATAAAACGAATACAATATAATTTCCAATCGTTTTGATAGATATTGGATACGAATTGTGCGATAGGTTTTTTATAATTTGATAATATTAAACATCAGAAAAAGGAATGCTTTATTGCATTCCTTTTTTTGATAGAAAAATATAAATGGTCGAATATAACAGAAGCTTTCTGCTAAAGCTTAGTTACATTGCTTTTTTATAAAATAACAAGCGTCCTATTTTAAGAAGCCTTCTACAATTTTAGCTTCTGCTTCTTCCTCGTTCAATCCTAATGTCATCAGTTTGGTAATTTGTTCTCCGGCAATTTTACCGATCGCTGCTTCATGAATTAACTGAGCGTCAATATGGTTGGCAGTTAATTCGGGAATTGCGCTAATGGTGGCGGTATCCATAATAATGGCATCGCACTGAGAGTGCCCCATGCAGTTGGTATTGCCATTGATAATTGAACGGAAAACTTGTTTGGAATGATCACGTGCTACGGAACGCGACATTAAATCAGCTCCGCTGTCTTCGCCATTTAATTCTACTTCAAAATTGGTTTCAGCAAATTGTTCTCCATGAGTCATAATTTTTTCTTTAATAACCAATTTTGCGCCTTTTTCTAATTTGGCTTTGCTGGTTCTTTTGGTGGAATCGACTCCTTTAATTTGCGAGGTATCCATTTCCATATAACTGTTTTCTGCTAGTTCCATATAAGTTTGCGGGTTAATAAACCTTTTGCCGGTGCCTTTGCCAATACCCACATGCTTTTCCAGATAAAGTACTTTTGCACCTTTTTCCAAAAAGAAACGATGAATACCATTGTGTTGCGAGCTTTCTTCGCTATCAGTATGCACGCCGCAACCTGCTACAATAATGACATCGGCGTTTTCTCCCACATAAAAATCATTATAAACCAAATCGTCTACATTGCTTTTGGTAATACAAGCGGGGATATAAATGGACTCCCCTTTGGTATTTGGTTTGATCCGGATATCAATACCAGGTACATCAGTTTTTCCTACAATTTCTACATGTTCTGTGGAATGGCGACCAGCACAGCTACTATCTTCCCGAATATTAAAAGCGCTATTTTCCGGTAAATCATCCATATCGGAAACCATGCTTAATAATTTTTTGGTAATTTTGTTCATATGCTTTCCTCCTGCCTAATGCAAAATTTACATCTTTCTTTATGCAAAAGCTCCGGCAAAATTTCTTGCGTAGGGCCATGTTTACTAATTTGCCCATTGGCTAATACAATGATTTCATCGGCAATTTCTAAAATCCGTTCTTGGTGAGAAATAACCAAAATGGAACCTTCCTGTTGTTCTCTTAACTTTTGGAATATTGCAATTAAGTGGTTAAAGCTCCATAAATCAATGCCTGCTTCGGGTTCATCAAAAATGGTTAATTTGGCATTACGTGCTAAAACGGTAGCAATCTCAATTCTTTTTATTTCGCCACCGGAAAGATTCGTATTAACTTCCCTTTTTAGATAATCTTTAGGGCAAAGGCCAACATCAAACAAATAACCGCACATTTTCTTTTCATTGATTTGTTGGTTAGCGGATAAAGCAATTAAATCCTTAACTGTTATGCCTTTAAAACGCACAGGTTGTTGAAAGGCGAAGGCAACGCCTTTTTGCGCCCTTTGATAGATGGGCATTGTGGTAATATCTTCCCCGTCAAATAAAATTTTACCTTGGGTAGGGATATTGATGCCGGCAATCATTTTTGCTAGGGTGGATTTACCGCCACCATTGGGGCCGGTCATAACGATAAATTTATTATTATCTATTTTTAAATTGATATGATTGAGAATTTTTTTCCCATCCGCGGAAAAGGAAATATCTTTTAACTCTAACATTTTATACCTCCGTTAAACTGAATAGTACGGTTTGTTTAGCCCAATGCGACGTCTAAAATCATCATAATAACAAAACCCAAAATGACACCGATGGTACCGCTATGACTATGTTCTCCTAAGTTGGCCTCTGGGATGAGTTCTTCTACCACCACATAAATCATTGCGCCGGCGGCAAAAGATAATAACCAGGGCATAACGAAAGATAAACCACCGGCAATGAGGACGGCAATGACAGCGCCAATGGGTTCTACAATACCGGATAAAGCGCCGTATAAAAAGGATCTATGGGAAGACAAACCTTCTTGTCTTAAGGGCAAGGAGATGGCAGCGCCTTCCGGGAAATTTTGCAAACCAATCCCGATGGCCAGCGCAATGGCGCCTGCTAATGTTGCGGAGGTTCCTGTTTGTTGCGGTAAAGCAAAAGAAAGACCTACCGCCATTCCTTCGGGAATATTATGCAATGTTACCGCAAAAACCAACATTGTTGTTCTCCTTAAAGAAGAGGAGATGCCCTCCGGATATTTGCTGCCGGGATGTAAATGTGGTAAAAAACTATCTAAGGTAAAAAGGAAAAGACAGCCTAGTAAAAAACCACCTGCAGCGGGAATCCAACCGATCCAATTTTGTTCTTCAGCCATTTCAATGGCTGGTATCAATAAGGACCAAACAGAAGCGGCAATCATTACGCCGGCAGCAAATCCCAAAAAAACTTTTTGGAAAAGCCTTGGTATTGTACCGCGGAAAAAATAAACGACTGCTGCGCCAAGGGCGGTCATAAAAAAGGTGAAGCCTGTCCCTAATAAGGCTAATAAAACAGGGGATAATTGATTCATCATATGCTCCTTTTCTTATGGTATTCGTTTTTTGGCTTCTTTTCTATTTTAGCATATTTTTGGGGAATTATAGCATAAATTCCTAAATTTTTTAAATAATGATTCCTGATAAAGCTTTACATAACACGGTTGGATAAAAGAGTTTTGGGGAATTTTTATGAGTATTCCTTCTTTGCTCCCTGTTGTAGATATGGGTTGCTTTTAGGCATGGCAAACTGATCTTCGTTGCAATAACCAAAAAATCCCTACACTTTTTCGGTGTAGGGATTTTCCAATTTGTGTCGCTTTATGCCAATAAGGCATACTTAAATCAGTCTGGCAAGCTGGAAGTTATATTTTTAATTTGTTCAGCTAATCCAATTACCATAGTGGCATTGGGATGGGTGTATCTTGTATCTTTAATTAATTCGTAAACTTCGGCTGCATATCCCATCTCAACAAGTAACCTTGCTGTGTGAAAGTGCATAACATATGTATCCGAATATTTTTCCGCTGTTCCATCTAAAATCATACGAATAACCGTTTCTCTGGATGGAAAAGTGGAAAACCATTTCGCAACATATCCCAGAGACATTTTTATGTTTTGCAACAATGTTTCCAAATCCGTTCCACTATCTATATGCCACCATTCTGAACCTGTCAATTCCCTATTGTCAAACCGTTTGCGAATTTGACAATCATATTCCTTAAATTTTCGATTTGGAATCAAGACTTCTTTTTCAAAATAGATACCGATATTAATGACAAACTCACATTATTCATTAGTATTCCATTTGTTTTTTTGGAGGTTGATAATTGTACACAGCCCATCAGCGCTAAAAAGCCTATAATTTGATGCTTCTTTTCGATAGCCTAATGGTTTCAAAATTTCATATATTTTGCGCAAAAGTTCATTAAATTTTTTACCCATACGAGCCCTCACACCTTTTCAATGTATCAAGTACGCCTTATCCGCCTAATATGACCTAATCTGTTTTAGATTCTATCATATGAAACTGTTCCTCTCAAGGCTGTTTGGTGAAACTAACGGAGTTTTTACCAGCAACATTTATCTACAAAAGGGACCTTCTTTGCTTAAATAAAACGCGCTGAAATTTATTTCCACGCGTTTTGATGATACTTTTTATAATCAGTAATTACCTGATCCATGCTAAGATAAGCCTTCTGTTTGTTGTAAAGGATTCTTATTTTCCTGTTCTTTGGCTAAATTTTTAAAGGCTACCGACATCATCAGCTTAATACGGTTTAATTGGTTCGATTCGCTTGCTCCCGGATCATAATCCACTGCTACGATATTAGCTTGGGGATAAAGTCTGCGGATTTCTTTTAAGGCGCCGCGCCCGGTAATATGGTTGGGTAAGCAGGCAAAAGGCTGCATACAAACAATATTATTGGCGTTGCTTTCAATTAGTTCTATCATTTCTGCCGTTAAAAGCCATCCTTCGCCGGCTTGTAATCCCAAAGAAACCACATCTTTGGCTTTTTGGGCAATCTCTTGAATCGATACCGGCGGCAGGAACCGTTTACTTTGTTTTAAATATTGATTGATCAAGTTCTGAGAGCGGCTCATCCAGTTCAACAACATTTTACCGGCTATGGTAGGAAATTGCTTTTTGGTATATTGTTCATTAAATTTTAAATTATAGGTGCAGTACAAGAAAAATTGTAATAAGCCAGGCATTACCGCTTCGCCGCCTTCGGCTTCAATAATATCTACAATATGATTGTTGGCGTCTGGAGAAAACTTAACCAGAATTTCGCCTACCAAGCCGACACGCGGTTTGCGGATGTCTTTTAATGGTAATATGTCAAATTCATGGATGATACCTTGAATATTTTTTTGGAATGTTTTTTTATCGCCGTTATGTAAATTTTGTTTGGCAATAGTTGCCCATTTTTCATATAAAGCATAGGCAGAACCTTTTATCATTTCATAAGGTCTGGTGCGATATAAAACTTGCATCAGTAAATCGCCATAATTTACCGCTAACATGGCTTTGCGTAACATGGGTAAGCTTAAAGTAAAACCGGGTTGGGTTTCTAAACCTTGTGCGCTTAGGGCAATCACGGGTACATGCCCCATACCGGCGTCTTTTAAGGCTTTGCGAATGAAACCCACATAATTGCTAGCCCGGCAAGGACCGCCGGTTTGGGTCATAATAACCGATACATGGTTTAAATCATAATTGCCGCTTTTTAGGGCTTGGATCAGCTGGCCAGTTGTTAAAATACAGGGATAGCACACATCATTGTGTACATATTTTAACCCTTCTTCAATGGCATTTTTGTCTGCTTTGGGCAATACTTCAATATGATAGCCAAAAGTGCGCATTGCTTCTTCCAATAGATCAAAATGAATAGGGGATAACTGCGGTACAATAATGGTATGTGTTTTTTTCATTTCCAGGGTAAAAGGCGGCGGCGCTATTTTTTCAATGCTTCTATCTTCCGGGGCGGTTCTATTTAATTGCTCTCTTTCTTGCATGGTTACTTTTAAAGACCGAATACGGATACGAGCTGCCCCTAAATTATTGCCTTCATCAATTTTAATCGCAGTATACACCTTGTTTTTTGCATGTAAAATTTCTGCTACCTGATCGCTGGTAATGGCGTCTAAGCCGCACCCAAAGGAAGTTAGTTGGATCAATTCTAAATCTTTACGGGTAACTACAAAAGCAGCAGCAGCATATAACCGGGAGTGATAAGCCCATTGATCCCGCACTCTTAAAGGTCTGTGCACCGGTTGTAAATGACATACGCTATCTTCTGTTAATACGGCCATCCCTTCCGCTGTTATTAAATTGGTTAATCCGTGATTGATTTCCGGATCAATATGATAAGGGCGGCCGCAAACAACAATCCCTTTTAGTCCTTTTGCTGCCATTTCTTTTAATACTTCTTCCCCTTTTTGCCGAATATCCTTTTGTACTTTGGCAAGCTCTGCAAAAGCGCAATCCACAGCATGGGCAATTTCCTTTTTGGGAATGGAAAAATCTTGGAAACACTCATATAAAGAATGAATCATTTTGGCTTTATCGTGAAAAGCAATAAAAGGATGCTTATAAAGGATTCCTTTTTCACGCAGCTCATCCACATTGTTTTTAATTACTTCCGGATAACCTGCAACAATGGGGCAATTAAAATGGTCGTCCACGTCGGAAAATTCTTGTTGTTCATAAATAATGCTGGGATAAAAAATAAAAGAAACACCTTGCTCTATGAGAGACATAATGTGACCATGTGCTAATTTGGCTGGATAACAAACCGCCTCGGAAGGGATGGATTCCATGCCTTTTTCATATAATTTTTTATCCGATTTAGGGGATAACAAAACGCGAAAACCAAGCGTACTAAAAAAGGTATGCCAAAAAGGATAGTTCTCGTATAAATTTAATACCCGCGGAATGCCTACCACACCCCGGGTAGCTTCTTTTTCTGTTAAGGGTGTATAAGCAAAAAGCCGTTGATATTTATAAGTAAATAAATTGGGTAATTGTTCTTTTTTACGAGGAAGCCCAGCGCCTAGTTCGCACCGATTCCCAGAGATATATTGGCGACCATCGGCAAAATCTAAAACAGTCAGTAGACAATGATTCGTGCATTTTTGGCAATGGCAAAATCCTTTATTATAATGGAACTGTTCCAATTCTTCTATTGGCGATAAAGAACTGGTTTTTTCTGGACTAAATCGTTCCAAAGCTAAAAAAGCAGCTCCGTATGCGCCCATCAGTCCGGCAATATCGGGGCGTACCACCTCGCGTCCGGTTTCCATTTCAAAAGCTCTTAGCACTGCCTCATTGTAAAAAGTGCCGCCTTGTGCTAATATTTTTTTGCCGAATTCTTCTGGTCGGCGGATTTTAATTACTTTATATAAAGCGTTTTTAATGACAGAATAAGAAAGTCCAGCTGCAATGTCTGCTACTGAAACGCCTTCCTTTTGCGCTTGTTTCACTTTAGAATTCATAAATACAGTACAACGATTGCCTAAGTCCACAGGATTTTGGGCAGAGATTGCTGCTTTGGTAAAGGTATTGATGTCCATATCCAAAGACTTGGCAAAAGTTTCTATAAAAGAGCCGCAGCCTGAGGAACAAGCCTCGTTTAAAATGATATTATCTATCATGCCGTCGTGTAGCCGGATGGCCTTCATGTCCTGTCCACCAATATCCAAAATAAATTCTACTCCCGGCAAGAAACGTTCTGCCGCTTTGTAATGGGCCATGGTTTCTACTTCACCCACATCGATTTTTAGCGCAGCTTTAATTAAGTCTTCTCCATAGCCGGTAACCGCGGAATAAGCGATATTGACACCGGGAGGAAGCTTTTGATAAATATCTTTTAAAATTTTTACACATAGTTCAACTGGTTCGCCTTGGTTATTTTCATAATAGGAATAAAGAATTTCGCCTTTTTCGCTAATAAGGACGGCTTTGGAGGTGGTAGAGCCAGCGTCGATTCCTAAGAAGGCATTTCCTTGATAAGATTTTAAATCCGCCCTAGGCGCTACCGCTTTTTGGTGTCTAGTCCGAAAGTTGGCGAGTTCCTCTTCGTTCGCAAAAAGAGGCGGTAATTTATTGGCATTGGATAAATCGCTAACAGAAAGCATTTGTAAGTTTTGCAATATTTGGGCAAGCGTTTGAACGGCGCTGTTTTCCTGTTTTTTTTGTTCATAGGCACAGCCCCAGGCAGCATAGTATTGAGAATTTTCCGGGATGATAGCAGTTTCGTCTGTTAAGCGCAATGTTTCTATAAAACGTTCTCTTAATTGGGGTAAAAAATGCAAAGGTCCACCCAAAAAAGCAACATGACCGCGAATGGGTTTGCCGCAAGCCAAACCGCTGATGGTTTGGTTTACCACAGCTTGAAAAATAGAAGCGGCGACATCTTCTTTGGCTGCTCCCTGATTTAAAAGAGGCTGAATATCTGTTTTAGCAAATACGCCGCAACGGGAGGCAATCGGATAGATGATATGGTGGTTTTTGGCTAAATCATCCAGACCTTTGGCATCTGTTTGCAGAAGTAAGGCCATTTGATCAATGAAGGCTCCTGTTCCGCCGGCGCAGGCGCCATTCATTCTTTGTTCTATTCCTTGATCAAAATAGGTGATTTTGGCGTCTTCGCCGCCTAATTCGATCGCTACGTCGGTTTGCGGAATAAAATATTCCACGGCGCTGGTGCAAGCAATTACTTCCTGCACAAAAGGAATTTGCAAAATATTGGCCAATTCCAGCCCGCCGGAACCGGTAATGCCCATTTTTATGGCGGCGTTTCCTAATTCTTCCTGTGCTTGTTGTAAAATATGTAGAACCGAGGCTCTGATATCTGAAAAATGTCTTTGATAAGATTGAAAAACGATTTCGTTTTCTGCAGTTAAAACAATCGTTTTTACGGTAGTAGACCCAATGTCAAGCCCAAGTGCATATGGAATTTTTTGCTTGTTCATGATTTCACCCCTTGTGTGTAAGAAGAACCTTGTTTTGAACAACATGTTGTATTATACTTATAATATACAGCAAATTACGACAAAAAACCATACCTATTTGTTGCATTTTGGCGAAAATGAAAAAGGAATAGAAGGTAATTATATGGTAGAAACGGTTTCTAAAAGGGCTGTCAATACAAAGGAATCATTAAAGGATTCTTTTATAGCGTTATATGCACAAAAACCATTACAGGAAATAACGGTAAAAGAAATTACGGATTTAGCAGGAGTAAACCGCGGTACCTTTTATTTGTATTATAAAGATATCAATTCTTTATTAGAAGAAATTGAACAAAGTTTAATTGCCAATTTAGTACATAATTGTCATTTAGCCATTCATGTGATGATGGATGACGGTCAAGACTTTTCCCGTCTTTTACCGCAATTTGAATATTATAAAAAACATGCTTCTTATTTTAAGGCTCTTTTAGGGCCTTATGGGGATTCTTCTTTTATGTTTCGTATCAAAAGAGCTGTAAAAGAAAGCTTAACAGCACGATTTCATCAAGATACTACCATTAGCTATATTATAGAATACATGACTTCTGCTCATTTTGGCATTATTGTTTATTGGTTAGAACGCGATATGGATTTAACGCCGGAACAGTTGGTCGAAATTATTAGCGATATGGTATTGCATGGCGGTTTGCAAGTATTACAAAAAAAATGCAATGCTGCTATTGTTACTATATGATGTGAATGGGACAAATAGTCGTGAATAAAAATGTTTTGTTTTTTCTTTTGGAATGATACGATTGCTATAGGCTGGTACTGTTATTTATCATAATGGTGATCATCCGACAATGATTAGAAAAATGAGGGCATAACAATGGCGAGCAATGAGGTAAAAACAGATTTATGGGTTTATGATTTATTAAAACAAGCAAATATTTCCCTTGAACCGCAGGGAAGTTCCATAGAGGAAGTTCATGTTGCACTGAAAACTGCTTCGAAAAAAGGTACGGGAAAGGTTGGTTTCCCGGAATTTGTGGGTGCGGTAAAAGATTATTTGCTGGTTGTGGAAGATAAGGCTGATATTGCAAAACATATGAAATTAGACGAGAAAGGCAATATCAGTGAAGAAACAAGCGCCATTATCGACTATGCAGTAAATGGTGCGGTTTTTTATGGCAAACACCTAGCCCACCATACGTCGTATAGAAAGATCATTGCATTTGGCGTATCCGGCGATGAAAAAAAGCATAAAATTACGCCTATTTATATTGATGAAACAGAATATGAGCGAAAACTTCCTGAAGTAGAGTCTTTCATTTCTTTTAATGAAGATAATATAGACGAGTACTATGTACGAGAAGTTTTGAAAGAACGTACCGATTATGAAAAAGAAACTGCCGAAATTCTTAAGGATGCCAGCATATTACATGAGGATTTGCGAAATTACGGGAATCTTCTTGATACCGAAAAGCCGCTGATTGTTTCCGGTATTTTGCTTGCGCTTCGTGAAAGCGAATATAAGAATTTTTCTGTTCAAGATCTTACGGGCGACAGTGTGAAGACAGACGGACAGAAAATTTTTGACGCCATCAGCGCTAATTTGCAAAGAGCAAATGTTTCTCCCGAAGCCAAAAAAGATAAAATCCTCAGTCAGTTTGCTTTTATTAAAGATACCGTAAAATTGAATGAAATCGAGCCAAAATTAAAAAAGACTCCGTTGAAACATTTTGCGGAGTATTTAAACGATAAAATCTATCAATCTATTCGGTATATCAGCAGTGCGGAAGATTATATTGGTCGATTTTATGGCGAGTTTATGAGTTATTCGGGCGGTGATGGACAAACCCTTGGTATTATTTTAACGCCAAAACATATCACGCAGCTTTTTTGCGATCTGGCGGATTTACAACCCAATGATGTTATTTTGGATCCCTGTTGCGGAACAGCAGGGTTTCTTATTGCCTCTATGCACAATATGTTGGCGAAAACCGATAACGATGTGCAAAAAAAGAGTATCAAACAAAAGCAACTTCATGGTATCGAAATGCGTCCCAATATGTTTACCATTGCCACCACAAATATGATTTTGCGCGGCGATGGGAAAAGCAACTTGATCAATGATGATTTTTTAAAGCAAGAGGCAAATAAGCTGCAGTTAAAGCAAGCCACAGTCGGTATGATGAATCCCCCTTATTCGCAAGGCTCAAAACAAAATCCAGATTTATATGAAATGGCTTTTGTGGAGCATTTATTGGACTCCTTAACGGCGGGGGCCCGGTGTCTTGTTATTGTGCCGCAATCCTCTATGACGGGTAAAACCAAGGAGGAACAGTCATTAAAAGAAAATATCTTAAAACATCATACTTTAGAGGGCGTTATTTCTTTAAATAAGGATACATTTTATGGGGTGGGAACCATTCCTTGTATTGCTATTTTTACGGCAGGCGAACCGCACCCAGCGGAAAAAATATGTAAGTTTATCAATTTTGAAAATGATGGCTATCGGGTTGCCCCGCATATTGGGCTGGTGGAAACGGAGTCTGCCAAAGATAAAAAACAACATTTGCTTGACGTGTGGTTTGATAGAATGGAAGCAGAAACGAAATTTTGTGTAAAAACAACCGTCGAGGCGATTGACGAGTGGTTGTATAGTTTTTACTATTTTAATGATGAAATCCCCGATGATATGGCATTTGAAAAAACGATTGGCGATTATTTATCCTTTGAATTTTCTATGATTATGCAGAACAGAGAATACTTATTTGCCGAGGAGCGTAAATGCAATGCAAAATCTGAATGATAAAGAGTGGCGCGAATATAAGGTAAAAAACATTTTTACGATTGAAAAATGCAAATGTTCGAATGTTTCCCTGCTTAAACCAGGGGATTTTCCCTATATTGGAGCTACGAATCGCAATAATGGTCTTATGCGCTTTGTAGAAAAAAAAGAGCAATGGATTACAAAAGGGAATTGTATTGTATTTATTTGCGATGGGCAAGGTTCCGTAGGTTATTCCATCTATAAATCGGAAGATTTTATTGGTTCTACAACATTAAAAGCTGGGAGGAATCCATTCCTAAATAAATATACGGCGCAGTTTTTTATATCTGCATTAGATAAAAATAGAAGTATTTACAGTTATGGGTACAAAAGAACCGAAAATAGGTTGCTAAACGAAACTTTTTTTCTGCCCGCCGATGCGCAAGGAAATCCGGATTATGCTTTTATGGAGGTATATGTAAAAGAACAGATAAAAGGGAAAATACAAAAATATATTGCCTATATACAGGAACAAATTGCAACAATGGAATATCGTGTTATCCCTGATCTGCAGAGAAAAAAATGGGCTACCTTTTATATTGACGATATTTTTACGATTCATTCGGGTAAACGTTTTGTCTCTGAATCGATGCATCCGGGAACGCGACCATTTATTGGCGCTACCGATTCCGGAAACGGTATTACCAATTATGTTTCTGATACCAATTCTTCTTTGGATCAAAATGTGTTAGGGGTAAACTATGACGGCAATGGCATGGTTATCAGTTTTTATCATCCATATGAATGTATTTTTTCCGATTCTGTCAAACGGTTTCATTTAAAGCAGCATAAGGATAACAAGTTCATTTTATTATTTATGAAAACGGTTATTTTACAACAAAAATCAAAATATCATTATGGTTATAAATTTAATTCGAACAGAATGGCCAGACAAATTATTGCGCTTCCTGTCAATGAACAAGGCGAGCCTGATTATAATTATATGGAACAATACAGCAAAAATTTAATATTACAGAAATATCAGCAATATCTTGCTTATAAGGGCGTCTAAAATAAGATTTGCAAGAACTGGGGCGCTACTTTGCCGGCTGGTTTGCTGATAAAAAGGCATCTCCATCCGTGGATTGTTGCTGTTTGCTTTATCGGGGGAAAAGGAGGATAGGGGAACAATCTTGTCTTCTAATTGCCTTTGGCTTAGTCATTTATTTTATTGGGAAAAATTGGGCCAGTTCGGGTAAAAATGAAATGGAAAATATTGTTTGGTGGGAAAAAATGTTGTATAATAATGAACAATAATCGAGTTGCCAAAATGCGTAAGTCCAGATTGAGGCTTACGCGTTTTTTTATGAAAATTTTTAAGGAGATGAAATAAATGCCGAAAACAAAAATGCAACATATGGTATTTGCTATTTTGATGGCAATTGCAATGGTATATGCCATGGAAACATATCATTTAGCTTTGCAAATGGGAGGGATGCGTAATCAAATTTTTCTGTTAGCCTTAAAGGATTTGCCTGCTATGTGTCTTGTCGTTATGATATTAGAAAAAACAATAGGCGGTCCCGTAGCAAGAAAATTAGCGGCGCGTATTGTGAACCCAGAACAGGATAAACCTATTTTTATTATTTTAGTAAATGCGGCCTGTATGGTTTGTATCATGTGTCCTCTTATGAGTTTGGTGACGACCCTGCTATTTCAAAGCCCTGGTAAGGAAATTATCGCAATTTGCTTGGAAACAGTGGCGAAAAATTTTCCGATGGCTCTTTGCTGGCAAATCTTTTTTGCCGGCCCCATTGTGCGCTTTTTATTTCGTATCATTTTTAAAAAGCAGTTGCAGGACGCTGTTTTTATTGATCGATAAATGTCATGACAAAGATCACGAGATCGTTTAAACGATCTCATTTTCGCTTGCTTCTTCTGTTTTTTGCTTTTATAATGAATTTTGCTGCAATGAATGCTGATAGCAAGGAGAAGAATCGCATCATGTTGGATTATGAAAAAGGTCCAGTTGGAAAACTGGTTTGGCGTTTGGCTATCCCGGCTATGTTTGCTCAGTTTGGTAATATATTATATACCGTGACCGATCGTATTTTCGTAGGAAATATTCCTGTTAGCGGCCAGGAATGGTTGGCTAGCATCGGTTTATGCGCACCTATTCTGGCGATGTTGACCGGTATTGCGGCTTTGGTTGGGGTAGGCGGGGCTACGGTTATGAATTTGTACCGTGGCAAAAAGAATGGGCAAATGGCTCAAGCGGTAGTCGCCAATAGCTTTATTTTACTACTTCTTTTGGCCGTGTTGGGCATGCTTATTCTATTGCCATTCAAAAGGACTTTACTGTATGCTTTTGGCGCTAGCGCTGTTTTGTATCCGTACGCCAATGCTTATTTTTCTATTTATCTTTGCGGTACTGTTTTTTCTTTATTATCATTAGGGATGAATTACTTTATCCAGGGACAAGGTTTTGCAAAGCAAGGGATGTTTTCTGTCATGCTGGGGGCTTTGCTCAATTTATTATTGGATCCTCTTTTTATTTTTGTTTTTCATTGGCAGGGGCAAGGGGCAGCTTTCGCAACTGTTTTAGCTCAAGTGATAAGCTGCATTTATGTGCTAACCTTTATGTTGAAAAAGGCGGATATTCGGATTATAAAAATGCGACCGTGTTTAGCTATCTGGTGGGATATTTTGAAAATAGGCGCATTGCCTTTTCTTATGGTTTTTTTAGATAATTTTGTTATGGTAGCGATGAATGCTTCTTTACAAAAATATGGCGGCGCTATGGGAGATACTTATTTGGCGGTGATGGCTGTGGTACAAAGTTTTTTTATGATTGCCACGATGCCGCAAAATGGTATTGTGGATGGTACGCAAGGTCTCATTTCCTATAATTATGGAGCTGGGCAAAAGGAAAGAGTACGGCAAATTTTACTTTTTGTTTTTTATTTATGCGGCGCTTATTGTTTGCTCATGATTCTATGTGCTTTTGGTGGTGGCTTTGCTTTTGCCCATTTATTTGATCAGGATCCTGTTTATTGCGCCTTAGTAGCAAGGGCGATACGCATATACTTTATCGGCTTTTTGGGAGTCGCGGTGCAATATACCTTGGTGGATGGACTATCCGCCATGGGTTTAATCCGTTATGCCATACCGCTTTCTTTGTTCCGTAAATTTGTCTTTTTGCTTAGCATTTTGTTACTACCTCATTTTTTCCCCGCTGAAACTTTATTTTTTGCTGAACCGGTTTCCGATATCATTGGCGCCAGCTTTACTTTATTTTGCTTTTTTGTGCTAATCCCATGGCATTATAAAAGAAAAGGACAGGATTGTGCTTATTAAAAAATACAAAAAACAAACCCGCAGGAAAGGTCCTGCGGGATAAGTGATTTTTTAACAACTTTTTGCTTGTTTTCTTCTTTGATACCATTTTATAATTTCTACCTGCACAATAGAAAGAAGCGAAAGTCCTAATACAAGCAACCACTGGTTTATGGAAAGCCAGGTAAGTTGGAATATGCTTTGCAAGGAAGGCAGAAACAGAATGCAAGCCATTAGCAATGCCGATACCAGGAAGGATAAAATCAACCAAGGGTTTTTTCCTTCTGCGCGTACCCAAATCGGTTCGGTATTGGATCTTTGATTGAAGGCGCGTAATAGTTGCGAAAGCGCTAATACGCAAAAAGCCATTGTTTGTCCCACTGTGTGATTCCCTAGTTTTACGCCAATCCAATAAGCTGAAGTTGTGGTAGCGGCTACAAAAATTCCTTGTATTATAATGCGCCGAATAAAATCCTTTTCAAATAAAGTACCCGATTTTACTGGTTGATGTTTCATGATGTTTTTGCTAGCGGGATCGACGCCTAGCGCAAGCGCAGGTAGTGTGGCGGTCGCTAAGTTTATCCATAAAATATGGACTGCCAGAAGAGGCATTTCCCAGTTAAAAATAGTTGCTACCAATAAGGTTAAAATTTCAGCAATGTTTCCAACCAAAAGAAATTGAATCACTTTTTGGATATTGCGATAAACGCGACGTCCTTCCCGAATGGCATAAGCGTTGGTCGTAAAGCTGTCGTCTAATAAAATCATATCGGAGGCTTCCTTTGCCACATCAGTACCGGTACGGCCCATTGCTACCCCAATATCTGCTGCTTTTAGAGCAGGGGAATCGTTTACTCCATCGCCGGTCATGGCGGTAACTTCGCCAATACGTTTTAAAGATTGAATGATACGTAATTTATCGGCTGGCGATACCCTGGCGAAAACAGTGGTAGTTTTTACTGCTGTATCCAGCTCTGGATCGGTCATTTTATCCAATTCTTCTCCTGAGAGAATGGTATTGCCTGTGCTAAAAATACCAAGTTCTTTGGCAATTGCCAAAGCGGTTATTTTGTGATCGCCAGTAATCATAATGGTGCGAATCCCAGCTGTGCGACAAACCTGCACCGCTTCTGCCACTTCTTTTCTGGGCGGGTCGATCATGCCGACGGCTCCTAGAAACGTAAGATGATATTCTAAGTTTGTATCATCATCAACCGGTAAAGTAGGTAATATTTTTTTTGCAAAACCCAATACGCGTAAAGCGTTTTCCGACATAGAAAAGCAGAGTTTGGTGATATTTTCCCGATCCATTTGTGTCATAGGCCGGATGCCTTGGGCCGTTGAAATATGCGTACAAAGTGGTAACATTTCATCTACGGCGCCTTTGGAATAAGCAGTCCAATTGCCATCGATACAGTGTACGGTGGTCATCCGTTTCCGGTCTGAATCAAAAGGTTGCTCAAAAAGACGCGGATAGGTATCTTCTAAAACCTCATGATCGATGCCGAAGGTTTGGGCCATCGTAAGCAAAGCGCCTTCCGTGGGGTCGCCGATAATTTCTCCTGTACGATCTGGATCAAAGCTTGCATCATTACAAAGCGCTGCCGCATAAACCAATTCTTGATAAACTTTGGGATGTTTCTCTACGGCTTTTGGTATGGGGGTTGCTTGCCCCTCCTCAAAATCGCCATTGACGGCAATATGCGTTACAGTCATTTTATTTAATGTCAAAGTACCTGTTTTATCACTACAGATTACGGTAGCGCTACCTAATGTTTCTACCGCCGGTAATTTGCGAATAAGCGCATTTTTTTTGGCCATCCGTTGCACACCTAAGGCCATAACAATAGTGGCAGTTGCCGGTAATCCTTCCGGAATGATGGAAATAGCTAAGGAAATAGCTACTAAAAATTGTGGGATAAGCGGTTTTTGGTAAAGTGCCCCAATTAAGAAAATAAGGGTGCAAATAATGAGACCGACTATGGTTAATGTTTTACCAACTGCGTTTAATTTCCGTTTCAAGGGGGTATCTAGGTCGTCTTGATGTTCTAGCATGCCGGCAATATGTCCCATTTCTGTTTGCATACCGGTGGCCACAACTATGCCAATTGCTCGCCCATAGGTAACGATAGAAGAAGCATATACCATATTGCTGCGATCGCCCAATGCACAATCTTGTGGCAGCAAACAAGAGGTATCTTTTTCGACTGGAACAGATTCTCCTGTAAGAGAAGCTTCTTGAACTTTTAAATTAGCAGAATTGATGAGGCGAATGTCGGCTGGTACCATATCGCCATCGCTTAAAATAACGACATCGCCAATGACCAATTCACTGGAAGGAACAATACTTTCTTCTCCTTGTCGTAAAACACGGGCAGTTGGGGGGCTAATATTGCGCAAGGCTTCTAAAGAGGATTGCGCTTTTTGCTCTTGTACAATGCCAATGATGGCATTGATGACCACAATGGTAAAAATAACAATGGCTTCCGTCCATTCTTGTAAAATGGCGGAAAAAGCTGCTGCTCCAATAAGGATAAGTACCATAGGATCAGTAATTTGTGCTTTTGCCATTTGCCAAATTGTTTTGGGGGGGGTGGCATGTAATTCATTCCGTCCATTTTTTTTGAGTCTTGTGTTAGCCTCGGCATCGCTTAGTCCTTCTGCTGTAGTATGCAGTTTTGCATATACTGTTTCTAAAGGTTGCGCATGCCAAGGCTGTTGACTGTGACCATCCATACTGGATTGATCACTCCTTTCTTTATCATATGATTTATTCTGATCGCCTAGAGGCGAAAATCAGTAAGAATGCAAAAAAGCATAACCAAATTACCCTGTAATGGGTATTGGTTATGCCTATTCTAATAAAATTTTTTATGATAAAAGTTGTTACTTTGGTCAGGGTCGCTACTGTCAGATTCTTCCATACGGATGGAACAATTCCTTTCTTTTTATTACTATTTCATTATTATGTTCGCTATTATAAATAATATTTTATTTTTTGTCAATAAAAGAGCGTGGAAAATGGGTTGTAAAAGCCGCCTATCCCAGGCTAGGCGGCTTTTGGTAGCACTATTATTTTTTCTTTACCGGATAGTAGACTTCGGTTATATATTCGTTTGGGTTTTGCGTTTCATGAGGGCTAACATGATAAATGTTAAAAGATAAACCGCAAAAATATACCCATTATCCTGTACCCAATTGGCCACGGCCGCGTTTACGGCATTGATTTTTTCATAGCCGCCCTGATAAGTGGCTGAAGCGATTAGTATCGGTGGTTCCGTTTTAAAAATGACATTTTTGGTATTTTGATAGTTGCCTTTGACGGTTTTTTGCACTTCTACGTCTACATTATTTTCTTTATATTCTCCATCATGGAAAATTGCCAGTGCATAACAGGGATCGCCATCCTGCATAGAAAGCTCTGCCGTTTCCTGCATTAAAATCTGCCATAAAACGCCTTCCTGTTCATAGGAGGGGATGGTTTTGCGGACATTAGCTACATATCTTTGGGGCAGTTCCTTTTATATAACATTGTATTGCATCATAAATTCATCCTTTCTTAGCCTTTTGATGGCTGTATCAAGGAGCAATAACCGGCGGTTGGTTACAGCGGCTTCCGCTTGTATTTCGGTAAGTTTTACCATTAAAAATTCTGCTAAAGCAGATGGATTATGATAATTCCTTAAAATTTCGCTAATGGTACCAAGAGCAAAAACCATATCCTTTAAGGCGGTAATCTTGCTGGCAATGGACAACTGTTCTTCGCCATAATAGCGGTAACCAGTCATGGTATTGATACTTTTGGGTCTTAGTAGGCCGATCTCATCATAATGACGTAACATGCGGATACTGATCCTTGATAATTTTGAAAAATCACCTATTTTTAACATGATATTCCTCCACATATATGTGTTTTTGAGCTCATTAATAGGATAGACCATACCATAGTGGAAGAGTCAAGAGATTTTTTGTAATTGGACAAAGAAAAAAGGATTTTATAAAAATCCTTTTTTTAGCATTTTTTTTATGTGGTGCTGTTTTACGAATTTATACAATACATAAAAAGCCGTTGTTTTATATTTTCAATAATAATGTCCGGGTTTTTGTCGAATGAATTTCTGTTGATCCTATGATCCAAAAGACCGGGAATAAAAATCAATTTTTTGAGAAGACTGGAGCAGCGACCGCTTCAATTCCACATACCCCAATTTTAAGCAATTTTTCTTTTATATTAGAAGAATTACATACGATTAAGCGGCGGAAGGAAAGTGCGAATTGGTCCGCATTCCTAGCATTTGAACTTTGGCGCAAGGCTCGGGAAATTTCTGGCCAGTAAAGGGCCTGTTCCTCTCCATCTTTGATACGTAGTACGCTTCCTTTTAAAAGTAAAAGGCGTAATTTGCTCAAAAGTTGTTCAAACTGCTGTCAGGGGACAACGCCAAACGATGACCTGTATATAGGCGCTGATGATGGTAACGATAGAAGAAGCGTCATCCTGGGGGGGCTAAGGTCCGTTTTATTAGAAAATCTTAGGGAGCTGTATCATCGCTTGAAACGAGCTACTCCGGGAAATCCCATTGTACAAGCTTCCTATATACTCAATGTTAAGGGCGAACGGTAGTGGTATAAGGCGGTATGTTGTCCTTTGTGGATAGGCAATGAATAGCCGGTTATGACCGGAGCCATTGGGAAGTTTTCTGATATCCACGATGAGAAATTGCAGATAGAAGCGCTGAAAATACGGGAGGAACAGGATTCTTTAAGCAAATTATATAATCGCATGTCTGCGCGGAAACGAATTGAAGAACGGCTATTTACGGAGCATATCGCGAAAAGCGCCTTAATTTCATTAGACTTAGACTTGTTTAAGCATGTGGATGATCAGCATGGACATATGTTTGGCGATGCGCTCCTAAAAAATATTGCCAAGCAGATTGTCAATAATATTCGTAAAGGGGATATTGCGGCCCGAATCGGGGGAGATGAGTTCTTGATTTTCATTTTCAATCAGGAGGAGGCCCTTATTGTAGAGCGCCTATTTCAAGCAATTAATCTTGAATACGTAGGGATGCAAATTGCTCTTAGTAGGGGGTGGCAACCCCAACAAGTATCTAACCGGAGGACAAATGAGCGAAAAGCGAAATGTGGTACACTGGTCGATACTTGCTCTAAGATTGCCGCAGACTTCCCCTGTTTGGATTTCCTTTGATACCTTCGACGGGCGGGGCGTGGATTTTGCCAACTCTGCGGCGGTTTTTCGTATACTATCTGCTGAAAAAAGGGCGGTTTGCTGCACTCCGGTTTCCTTTTTGTTCATAGAGCGGATAAGAGAGGGGATTTGTCCCGCTGTTTGCAATCTTTTTCTTTTCACTCCCTACACCATCGCATTTTGTAATTTGCCAAATGGACAAAAAAAGCAGCAAATCTTTTTTAAGACTTACTGCTCGTTGTACCGCTGTGGGGCGGCTGGCTATTTAATTTTCAATACTATATCGGTTAGACAAACTGGAAATTTATACACCAAATCCATTTGTTATTCCAATAAAAACCAAAATCATTCCTGTTATTCGTATTCCCTTTTCTGCATCTTCCCGTTTTAAACGAACTATATTTTGGGGATATACAGGGTTAATGAAAAAAACAAGACCTGTAAAAGCCCACGCAAGATTATAATATATATCCTTATCGAACCATAAAGAGCTCATAAATCCGACAATAACTAAAATTAGGGTAACAATTATTTGTGTTCGGAAATTTATTTTCATTTTGATTTCTCCTTAAATTACAGTTTATAGTTCTGTATATTTAAATTCATTATATCATGCAGCTATGAGTTTTTTTACTCTTGCGCTATCGGTCAAACCGTGATGTTACTGTTAAGTAATCACTATCAATGGTGAATACAGCTAGCTTAGTTATATCGCAGCAGATTAACGATATAGGAAACTTTCAAAATGCCATATGGAATTGCTGCTCCAAGCAATACAAATATAAACGCATATTCTTTTGTCAAACCAAATCCAATTAGGCTGCACACCATTGTAAGGAATAGCGTATATTTTACAACTTCAAAGTTTTTGGCTGCCCGCTTTAATGCAAGATATTGATTTCGTTCGTCTTGTTCTTCAATTAACTCCTGTTCTGTTGTTTTCCTTGAAACAAAAGTAAGTACAAGAATGGAAAGAAATAAAACAGAGACGATACCTACTGCCTGTAAAAGTGTGAATGTTATAACCTTGCCAAAATAAAAACTAAAAATTGCGCAAATTATTAGCAATAATCCAAGCATATTTTTGGTGTTTATCTGTTTCATACTTACTTTTTACCCTCCGTTTCGCTATCTTCGCTGTCATTCTGAAAAGCCAATACCACATGGACAATACCAACGAACAAACACGTGCCGATTATTAAAATTGGTTTCAATAGCCCGTGAACATTGTGAAAAAAAATTGTAAACCTTACCACGGCAATCGCTATCCCCAAAAGGATGAATAAAATACCTCTGATAAACATTTTTTTATTTTTGATTTTCATGTTGAATTTCCTCCATCTCTACATTTTCTTGCAAGCAACATAGTTCCTCTACCGTTGTATTAAACACACGCGCAATTTTGTACGCAAGTACGAGAGAAGGATTATATTCGCCTCTTTCTATCGAATTGATTGTCCTTACAGTTACTCGAACCCGGTTTGCAAGTTGTTGCTGTGTCAATCCGGCGGCTATTCGCAACTCTTTAATAATAGTTTTCACGCTCCTCACCTCGAAAATAGGAAGTAAACTTCTTAGGAAGTTAACTTCATATTATTACTTACCATGTGTATTATCAAGAAGGAAATAAGAAGTTAGCTTCCTGTATGATTTAGGAATAATGGGTTTTCGCCTATCAAATTCTTGTGTGTTACTTTACCGCACATGAGTATTAGCAGCCGGAATGGATGCATATGTCGGCAAACCTATTGATATGGAGCAGATTTACAATGTTTTATCATAAGAATTACCTAATTGAGAAATTTGTGTGTTGTCGTTAAGAAAACGTAGCAAAAGCAGGAAAAAATAAGTATTTTTAGGAACAAAAAAATGTAAGAGAAAAAAGAAGAACAGCAAAAGCTGTTCTTCTTTTGTGAAATAATAAAATTTGCATACTTTGCTTAGAACTAAACTCACAGATAAGGCAGCATATCCTATGTGCAAAATACAAAAACTATCCTCAAGCTTCTAAGCTGTTTCTAGTTTTCCGGGGCATTTTCTTTTTGCTGTAAAAAAATCTCCCTAGAAAACTAGGGAGATTTTTTTGTCGTGTTTGTTGCAAACGTGACATCCTCATTTGGTGCGGTAGATGGGACTTGAACCCATACGCTCGCGCACACGCCCCTCAAACGTGCCTGTCTGCCAGTTCCAGCACTACCGCAAAACTTAAAGCGGATTATATTTTATCATAAACAGCATTTTCTCGCAACAATTTTATCAAAAAAGCATTACTTCCATAACGCTTTTATTTTGCATTTTTCTTTTTTTATGCTCAAGGCATTGGTTTGGTTAGGAATTTGGCTAAAAAGCTATATGGGACTAAGAAAGCCAAATCTCCGCTGGAACCAGGGGCAATGGTATAACGTGGATAATGGATTGTGAATCCTTTTTCTGTTAAACTAAAATGGCTAATGTCGAAGTATTTGCGTAAATTACTTTGATAATCTGGGAAATAGTCGTTTTTGTTTTTGGCAATTTCTTCTTCTATGGTCATGAAAATAATATCTTGATATTTTAATGAGGTGAAAAAATCATTTAAAGTTAATTTGCGTCCACTAAAGGTATTAAAAGTATCTGGTAAAACAGCGGTAATATTGTTTGCCCCGCCCACATAGGAAATACGATTGGTGACCGTGCTTAAATAGGGGAATCGATTAAAAGTAACTGTATATTTTTGTTGTACAGTGTAAGGCGTAAAACGATGTGTTTTATTTTCTGCTTTTAATCGTAAATAGGAATCTCTAGCCGCGGGATAAACTTCATTTTTTGCATAGTCCAAATACTTTTCTGCTGCGCTGTTATAGTAAATGGAGATCATCCGACCCGGCATACGGATTTTTGGTTGGATTGGTCCGGGCATTTCTGTTTTGGGTAAAAATACTTCCGGATAACGGATATCGGTTTCTACTAATAACTTACAATCCATATAAGGATCGAATTCCTTAATTCTTGTTTTTAAAACGGCTTTATCTGTCTTTTTTGCTTTTATGGCCATTGTGAAATCACCCCCATAGTATTTTATGTTTTTTTCTCTTTTTTGGTGATAAGAAAAATGTTGAAATTGACGAAAAATATATTGCATTTTTATTTAAATCTGTTATAATAAAAATATAATAATGATAATTGTTATCAATAAGTTTGATTTTAAAAAAATAGGATAAGAAAAGGAGAGATTTTATTTATGAAAAAATTTGTATGTTCTGTTTGCGGTTATGTACATATGGGAGATTCTGCCCCGGATAAATGCCCGCAATGCGGTGCGCCTAAAGAAAAATTTGTAGAACAAGCAGCGGATCGTGAAGTTGTTTTTGCGGATGAACATCGTATTGGTGTAGCAAAAGATTTGGATCCTCGTGTGATAGAAGGATTACGGCAAAACTTTACTGGCGAATGTACAGAAGTGGGAATGTATTTGGCCATGTCTCGTCAAGCTGATCGGGAAGGTTATCCGGAAGTAGCGGAAGCTTTCCGTCGCTATGCTTTTGAAGAAGCCGATCATGCTGCCCGTTTTGCTGAACTGCTTGGAGAAGTGGTTTATGCCGATACCAAAAAGAATTTGGAATTGCGTGCTGCTGCAGAAGAAGGCGCTTGCAAAGGGAAAAAAGAATTAGCTACTTTGGCCAAACAATTAAATTACGATGCAGTGCATGATACCGTGCATGAAATGTGTAAAGATGAAGCCAGACATGGCGCTGGTTTTATGGGGCTTTTAAAAAGATATTTTGCTGAATAATAGAAAGAACATCATAAAAGGGTGTGAAAGATTTTTCTTTCACACCCTTTTTATTATATAACTTTGGAAATTAGGTTTGAATCAACCAATTTTATGTCATTGCTTTGAAACAAAAATTTTCTAAATTCCTGTTCAATATGATTTAGCAGGTTGATACTGAACTGCGTCATTTGCTTTAAAATTTTTCATAATGAACTTTATCCGTATTTATTTCATCCAAGGTATGTGCCGGTGGATGCTTTTGTAAAATTCCTACGGACAAAATTGCTTGTAAGGCAAAATTTTCCGGAACAGCAAGAATTTCACGGCAAAATTGTTCTGTTGTTTGACCATTTTCCGCTTCCCGTAATCTTCCTTGAATCCAACAACTGCCTAACCCCAAACTATCTGCCATAAGATGCATATTGCTCATGGCAATGGAACAATCTTCCGGCCAAATATCTGTTTTTTCCGTATCGGCAAATACCAAAATGGCACAACCGGCATTTTCCAGAATTTTAGCCACTTTGATGCGACAATGGGAAAGCGCTAACAAAGTTTCTTTGTTTTGAACTACTATCAACTCCCAGGGCTTGCGATTTTTTCCTGTAGGCGATAAGAGACCTGCTTGTAGAATTTTTTCTAATTGTTCCTTTGGAATTTTTTCTCCAGTATATTGTCGAACACTTCTTCTGTTTTGTAATATGTCTAGAAATTCCATTTTCTTTCCTCCTTTTCAACAATCGTATTGTAGTTTGTGCTTTGTGATAAGCGGGGTAAAGAGAAAATTTCTTTGCCAATGCGTATTATATTTTTCAGCAAATACTTGTTTTCTTTCGTCCTTAGGGATAGAGCATGTGGAACTCTTTATTGGTCGAACCATCCTTGGATTTAAGATAAATAAAATAATTTAATGTTATGACCGCAAGACCAATTGTCGTCGATTCGTAATTAAGTTTTCCGTTTTTTCTCTTTTCTTTCCCCGTGGCAAGGATAATTATACCATATTTTTACCCTTTTTATGGAATACGATTCCTCTTTCTATTTTGATAATTCAATTTTAGATCGTTTATGTTATAATAAATGTAAGCTGATACAGCTTGCGTTTGTTTTATATGGGTACGGAGCATCTTTCTTAGCGCAAAATGAAAAGCGTACGGGAGGGTTTAAAATGGTCAAAATGAGATTGGAAAAAGAGACAGCTTAGGGGAAATGCAATTAGAAGATTCTTTGTATTATGGTATTCAAACAGAGCGGGCTAGGCAAAATTTTGCAATATCTGGCTTAGAAACGGGTCGATATGGTATTTTTATTTGGTCTTTAGCCGCTATTAAAAAAGCGGCGGCGCAAGCGAATTGTCAGGTAGGTGCATTAGATGGGGAAATTGCGCAGGCTATTGAACAGGCGGCGCAAGAAGTGATGGATGGGAAGTTTTCCACAGCTTTTCCGGTTGATATCTTTCAAGGCGGCGGTGGAACTTCTTATAATATGAATATGAATGAAGTGGTGGGCAATAGAGCCAATGAATTACTTACCGGGGCTAAAGGAAGCGATAAAGTGCATCCCAATACCCATGTAAATATGGGACAATCCACCAATGATACCATCCCAGCCTCTATGAAATTAGCTTGCTATTTGTATTTGCAGGAGCTGTTAGGGGCGGTAACCAAGCTGGAAAATGCTTTACGAGAAAAAGAAAAAGAGTTTGCCGACATTGTAAAATTAGGTCGTACTTGTATTCAGGACGCTGTGCCTTTAACTTTGGGTCAGGAATTTGGCGGCTATTATGGTTTAATAAAAAGGAGAAGAGCGTATTTAGAGGAATTGCAGAAAAAGTGCTTGTCGCTACCTTTAGGCGGTACGGCGGTTGGTACAGAATTGAGTACTGCGGCAGGCTATTTGGAAGCGGTTTATCCGGCTTTATCAGCAATATTAGGCGCTACGGTAGTTCCGGAAGAGGATTTCTTCGACGGCTTGCAAAATGGGGATATTTATATCGAGATTTCTTGCGGGTTAAAAGCTTTGGCTACTGGGTTATCTAAAATTGCTACTGATTTACGTATATTATCCTCCGGCCCCAGAGCGGGATTCCAGGAAATTATTTTGCCTGCTTTACAACCAGGATCTTCTATTATGCCTGGGAAAATCAATCCGGTCATGCCGGAATTGATGAACCAGGTTTGCTATCAAATTTGTGGGAATGATGTGGCGGTAACCATGGCGGTAGAAGGCGGGGAATTGGACTTAAATGTTTGGGAACCCGTTATTATCAAATGTTTGGCGGAATCCTGTATTTTGCTTACCAACAGTATTCCATTATTTGTAGATAAATGCATTTCTGGTATTATGGCGAACGGGGAATTGTGTCGCGCCTATTCGGAACGCTCCACGGCCTTATCTACGGTAATAGCTACTTTGTTTGGTTATCCTACCGGTAGCAAAGTAGCCAAAATGGCGGATAAGGAAAATAGAACGGTGAAAGAGATTGTAATCCGGGAAGGTATTTTAAGCGCAGAGGATGCAGAAATATTATTAGATCCTATTTTGATGGCCAAACCGCAGGAATTTCGCCAAAAAGTGCAAGAATACCAGCAAAATATGGCAATAACAATAAATAAAAATGATAAAACAAAATGAATAAGGAGTAAAAACATGATAGCAAAAGATATGTACGAATTGGGCAGCAAGCGTTCTTCGATTCGAGAACTGTTTGAATATGGGAAAAAAAGAGCTGCCGCAATCGGAGCGGAAAATGTATTTGATTTTAGTATTGGTAACCCTAGTGTAGCGCCACCGCCGGAAGTGAAAGAAGCCATTTTGTCTTTGCTAACGGAAAAAGATGCGGTAGCTTTGCATGGGTATACCTCGGCGCAGGGCGATTATGCGGTACGCAAGGCTATTTGTGATGATGTAAATAAACGATTTGCTACTGATTTTACAGCCGATTGCTTTTATATGACCGCTGGGGCGGCGGCATCTTTAACCATTAGTTTGAAGGCGCTTACTGTGGCGGGGGATGAAGTGATTACTTTTGCTCCGTTTTTTCCGGAATATCGGGTTTTTGTGGAAGCAGCTGGAGCAAAGTTTGTTGTGGTGCCGATGCGAGAACCAGATTTTCAAATTGATTTTGTTCAATTTCAGCAATGTATCAATGAGCATACCAAAGCGGTTATCATCAATTCGCCTAATAATCCTTCCGGAGCGGTTTATACAGAAAAAACAATCTGCGAATTATGCCGTATTTTGCAGGAAAAAGAAAAGGAATATGGACATCCTATTTATTTAATTTCAGACGAACCCTATCGGGAAATTGTATATGGTGATGTGGTAGTGCCTTATGTACCGAATTATTATGATGATACTGTGGTATGTTATTCCTATAGTAAGTCCTTATCCTTGCCAGGGGAACGAATGGGCTATATTTTAGTTTCTAATAAAGTGCAGAATGCTCAGGAAGTATATGCGGCGGTTTGTGGGGCTGGCCGAGCTTTAGGATATGTTTGTGCGCCTAGCCTTTTCCAGATGGTGGTGGCGAAATGTGCCGGTATGACATCGGATTTATCGGTTTATGCGAAAAATCGTGATTTGCTTTATCGCGGATTGACAGAACTTGGTTTTACCTGTGTAAAACCAGACGGCGCTTTTTATTTATTTTTGAAAGCCAAAGAAAAAGATGCAGTTGCTTTTTGTGAAAAAGCCAAAAAATATGAATTGCTTTTGGTTCCTGGAGATGATTTTGCCGGTCCTGGTTATGTACGGATTTCCTATTGTGTTAGCACGGAGCAAATTGAACGCGCTATGCCTGCCTTTGCTAAACTGGCTGCAGAATACAAAAAATAGCATAAAAATACTAAAAATGGTGAAATAAAAAAAGAAAGATACAGCAAAAAGCTGTATCTTTTTTCATATCACCCATTATTCGAATAAATTCGGATTTAATCGGTTAATTATCTAATTTATTTTCCTGATTATCCATTTAATATTTTTTTTAGAAAAGGAAAGTCTTAATCATTGCATTGTAAGTAATATACCGTTTTTTTGACCCATATTTACATAGTAGATATGATAAGAATCATATTTTCTGTTTTCATAATCCTATTTTTCCTTGGTTTGGTTGGATAGGCTTTGATATAAAGAATTCGGACTAAATAGAAAGTATTGTTTCATCTAATTGGTAAAAAGGTGGTTCTTGATTGAAAAATAAAATACCGACCCCACTTAACCCCAAATGAGCTGCTAATACACAACCAATACGAGCAATGATAAATTTTTGTACCCCCAATTGTTCTTGTAATTTGGTTTTTATTTCTAAAGCGGTGTCAAAATCATCAGCATGCGCAATACCTACTAGTTGGTTTGGGAAATTTTGTATGCGCTCTTTTGTTAAATTGATGAGCGTTTGTATAGTTTTCTTTTTCCCTCGCCCAGCGCCAATCACTTTAATGTAGCCATCTTCTACATCTAAAATGGGTTTAATATCAATAATGCTGCCGGCTTTCCCAACCACTTTGTTTACCCGGCCGCCGCGTACCAACCATTCCATATCAGCAATAGAAAAAATGTGTTCAACATGTTGGGTCATAAATAGAATATTGTTTACAATTTCAGAAAATGGGAGTCCTGCATTTACCATTTGAACAGCTTGAATCGCCATGAGCCCAATTCCTAAAGAACCCGCCTTACTATCAATAACAGCCATATGTACCATAGGGAAATTTTTCTTTATTTCCTCTGCAATTGTTTGAGCCACATTATAAGTACCTGACATAACCGCCGAAAAAGTAAGAAAAATAAAGTCATCGCCTTGTTGGGCAAATTCCCATAAAACCCGAATAATATCAACCGGTGGGATTTGTGTTGTTTTTGGTAAGGCGCCTTGGCGCATTTGCCGATAAATTTCATCGATATGAATATCTACTTTATCGCGATACTCTTGTTCCTCCAACAAAACATGGAGTGGAATCATGGTAAGATTGAGTTCCTGATAAAGTGAATCTGGTAGATCGCAGATACTATCAACGACGATTTTAATCATAATTGTCACATCCTGTCTCTTTCAAAATAGCAAGAAACCACCATCGATATTATACTACTATTTCTATTGTAGCAAAAATATTATAAAAATCAAATAGATCGCGATGGGAAAGAGTTTGGGATGGTATATTATATCAATTATTTGTTGTTTAGATGCGTATATTGAATAATCAACTCATTGATTAATTCAATTTGCTCATCTGTTAAAGGCGCAATATTAAAATCTTTGTCATTAGATAAACCTAGTAGATAATCTGTAGAAACATTTAAAATAATAGCTAAGTTATAAAGAATTTCTAAGGAAGGATATTTGCTGCTATTTTCATAAGCAGAGATAGTTGATTTGGTAATGCCTAATTTATCGGCTAATCTTTGTTGTGTCAACCCACGACTTGTCCGAATTTGTTTTAATTTTAAACCGAAATAGAGCAATGCTTTCACCTCTTTCTTTTAAAAGAATAATACACATGGGTTTTCTATTAAGACATCTATTCGCTTATGGTTGACAACAAAGGTTTTTATTTTATGAATCATAAAATATTATTTATAATTATGCTATGATTATAATGATAAAAGAAGTATGATATAAGAATATAGTGTTGCTATAAGTGTATTTTTTATACATGAGAATGGAAGAGATTATAAGATGGATTAAAAAAAGAAAAAAGACCAGGGCGTTCCGGTCTTTTTCTAACTTGTCATTTTTATTCTGCTTTTTTGGCAGTAAAGGAAAACATGTCTTCGGTTAAGGATGCGGAGGAGTATAAAAATAAAACGGCATCTGGTCGATATCTTTGTGTTAGTGTGTAAAGAGATTGGGTATAATATCGTAGGTCTACAATTTGAATTTCTTCCACGCAAGCTGCTAGAAAGGTGAGTAATGGATCCGCAAAAGAATCCTTAATAACCAATAATTTTATCCCGTTATTTTGTTTGTGGTTTGTAATAGTGGTTAAAGGATAATCGCCCCCTAGAAAAGCTGCGTAACGGTTGGTGTATTTGTCTTCATTTTCTATATATTCGGATTGTAACAAGCTTTCTGCATAGGTTCCTCGTACTGCATTATCTTGCCAAGCTTGCTCAAAAGTATAATCGGTAGCAAATTGCGGTAGCAGTAAAATAAAGTTATCTGTTTGGGTAAAATATTGGCCGACGCGCCGCCCTTGGGTGCCGACAAAACCATTTTCGTTATTTTGTATCGTATAGTTTTTGCTATTACGGAATTTATTTTGTGGATCTAAGCGAAAATTAAAATCATGGTTTAACGTATTTACAACTTGTTGGAAACCCCAAAAAGCGGTGGGTGTAGTCCAATGATGGTCAGTATAATAAAAGAAATGATCCTTATCTTTTAGTTTGGCTAATTCTGCTCTTAAATCTAAATAAGGAATATCCTTTTGCCCCAATTGTTCTAAAAAGGCGTCCACATTATCGTTACCATAATTTTTAATTAATGCTGGGAATTTTGTATAACCTTGCATGTTTTTTTCTGGTGCTGCTACATAAAGGAGTGGGATATTCCTTTTATTTAAATATAGATAGAAGTCCTCTAAAGGATCGGCTAGTTTTTCTGCTTGGAAAGTATTGGGCATATACCAATAACCAGTAAAATGCAAAAAGCCATGATTATCCTTTACAATGCTGCGATCCGGTACTACGTCTTCAATGTAATGTTTGCCGGCTATTCTTTGAAAGAGGCCGTTGATTTCAATAAATTGCATTTCCCAAGGAGTTTCGCTATTAAATATGTCTGTATAAAATTGAATTCCCTTTTCCGCTTGTTGGAAAATATCTGGCGTTGTGATTTCTGCCAAACGATCCGGCAGTTCTTTTGGCGTGCGCTCTAGGCATTGTCCCAGAACATAATAAGAAAAAGGAAAAATCATTAACAAAATGCAAAGGGTGGCGATTTTGGCATAACAGTTTTTTTTCATTTTTACGCCTCCTTAGAAATTAAAATAAATGAAGGGGTTATAATTGCCCTTAATAATAAAACTGACGCTAAATACAAAAATGCATATTAAAAACAAAGCGGCTGGAATCGCAAATAGAGGATGGTTACAAATTTTTTCTTTATATTTGCTTAACCAAGGGATGGAACAAAGGATTGCTGCTAAATAAACTAGGCCATATTCTTGGAAATAGAAAAGAGCATAGTCGTTAAGGAAAATACGATCGGGCCATAACCCCAGCATGGATTTACAATACCCAACCAATTGCCTGAAATCGGCGCTGCGAAAAATAACCCAACCAAAAAGAACAATCAGCAGCGTATAAATATGGCCTCCAATTTTCAATGGTTTTTTATTTAAACCGCATAACCGTTCTATGACAATAAAGACAAAATAGTAAAGCCCCCAAAGGATAAAGGTCCAGTTGGCGCCATGCCAAATGCCGGTAGCCAGCCAAACCATGAACAAATTAAAAAACAAGCGTGTTTTAGTTTTTACCCGGTTACCACCTAGGGGAATATAAATGTAGTCTCTTAACCAGGAGCTTAAGGAAATATGCCAACGGCGCCAAAAATCGGTAATGCTGTTGGCAATATAGGGATATTGAAAGTTTTCCATAAAATGAAATCCAAACATGCGACCCAAACCAATGGCCATGTCGGAATAACCGGAAAAATCGTAATAAATTTGCAACATGAAAGCAATAGCGCCTAGCCAGGCAAAACCGATGGATAGATCATAAGGCTGCATAGTAAAAGCGCGATCGGCAACTAGCGCTAATTGATCGGCCAACAATGCTTTTTTCCCTAAACCGATGATAAAACGACTAAAGCCACTGCAAAAATCATCTAATGTTGTTTTGCGGTTTTTAATTTCCGCAGCAATGGTATTATAGCGGACGATAGGACCGGCTACCAGTTGTGGGAAAAAGGATATGTAAAGGCCTAAATAAAGGGGATTTTTTTGTACGGCGGAAGTACCACGGTAAACATCAATAACATAGGACAATGCTTGAAAGGTAAAAAAAGAAATACCTACTGGTAAAACAATATTAGGTAAAGTGATTTCCATATGGGTTAAGGCGGTAAAAATCCCCATGGTAAAAAGCAAATATTTATAGATAAAAAGGAGCCCGATATTGACCAATATACTGATAATTAATATAATTTTAGGGATTTTTTTCTTTTCTTTTTTTTGATATTGGTGAATGAGCAATCCGCAGAGCCAGTTAAAGAGAATGGAGAAAATCAGCATGCAAATGAATTTTGGTTCTCCCCAGGCGTAAAAGAATAAACTGACCAATAAAAGAAAAATATTTTTTACCCATAAGGGACAAAAGCCAAGAAGGCCGAAATAAACTAACAGAACAATAGGCAGAAAGCCAAATAAAAAAATATTGCTAGAAAAAATCATTGTTTCAACTCCGAAAAGCTCTTTCTTCGACAAATTTCTCGCATTATTATATCATGAACTTTATGTGTTTACCAGGGGGAGAACATAGTAAGGCTGGGTTTTGGGTATTTTGTTGAGAAAAAACGCGTTTTGATGAATAAATATTCAAAAAAACTCTTGCATTTGCCTTTTCTTGGTGTATAATAAGAGGAAAGTAAAAGGAAAGAAGGAATGTACAATGAAACTTTGGGGCGGAAGATTTAAAAAAGATTCGAATCATCTAGTGGAAGATTTCCATTCTTCCATCAGTTTTGACAAAAGATTGTATAAACAAGATATTGAAGGTTCTATGGCGCATGCCCATATGTTAGGGGAACAAGGTATTATTACCAAAGAAGAAGCCGAACAGCTGATTGCTGGCTTGCAAGGGATTTTGGAAGATATTAAAGCTAATAAAGTGGAATTTATGATTGGCGCAGAAGATATTCATATGAATATCGAAACCATTTTAACGGAACGTTTGGGTAATGTAGCAAAGAAATTACATACAGCTAGAAGCAGAAACGATCAAGTGGCTTTGGATTTTAAAATGTATTTAAAAGAAGAAGTAAAAGATATTATAGATCTTTTATTGGACTTGGAAGAAGTTTTGATCCAATTAGCAAAAGATAATATTCATACCATTATGTCCGGTTATACCCATTTGCAAAAAGCGCAGCCGATTACTTTAGCCCATTATGCTATGTGTTATGCGCAAATGTTTAAAAGGGATATTGAACGGTTGGAAGATTGCTATGAAAGAATGGATTATTGTCCTTTAGGTAGCGGCGCTTTGGCTACTACCACATTCCCCATTGATCGGGAAATGACTGCCAAACAATTGGGTTTTGCGCATGTTTGTGCAAATAGTATTGATGGTGTTTCCGATCGGGATTATGCAATTGAATTTGCTGCTTGCGCTTCCATGATTATGATGCACTTATCGCGGATTTCGGAAGAAATTATTATTTGGTCTTCCAATGAATACCGTTATATTACCTTAGATGACGAATATTCTACCGGTTCTTCTATTATGCCGCAAAAGAAAAATCCGGATATGGCTGAATTGGTACGTGGTAAAACCGGTCGGGTTTTTGGCGATTTGCAAACCCTATTGGTTATGATGAAAGGGATTCCTTTGGCATATGATAAGGATATGCAGGAAGATAAAGAAGCCACTTTTGATGCGGTAGATACGGTGAAAAAAGCTTTGTTGGTATTTGCTCCGATGCTTGCTACCATGACAGTAAATAAACAAAGAATGAAAGATGGCGTGAAATACGGTTTCATCAACGCTACAGATACTGCCGACTATTTGGTGGGCAAAGGTGTGCCGTTCCGTCAAGGTCATGAAATCGTAGGTCATTTGGTTGCTTATTGTGAAGAAAACGGGAAAGCCTTGGATGAATTAACATTAGATGAATTCCATCAATTCTCGGATGCCTTCGCAGATGATGTGTATGCCGCGATTGATGTAGAAAAATGTTTAGCCGACCGGAAAGTATATGGCGGCCCGGCTCCGGAAGCGGTAAAAGTATCGATTCAGGAAATGGAAGATTGGTTGAAAAATCAAGAAGCCAATAAATTAAAATAAAAAGATTACGCATACTCGCTCTGAAAAAGCCTTATTCAATTTTGGATAAGGCTTTTTTATTTTGCTTCTGACGTCTGTTGGTATTATTCTATCAAACTTTTGCCACTTCTTATTTTTATACCAAACTTGGTTATATAGAAAACCTTGCTGGATTAGAGGAAGCTTGGGGCCAAGAAAGCGTAAAAGTAACTTTTCAATTGGATCTATCATGGATCGGGATGGAAATAAAAAAATAAAAATGAAAATGAAAATGGTATAAGAAGATAATTTTTCCTTATATTGCTTTTTATTCTTATTACCGATTCTTTAATTTTCTCCTAATTTCCTTTGATATATCCGCTGATCTGTATTCTTTAGACTGTCGAGGTTTTAGTTGGGCCAAGCATACAAGATGAAATTGGAATTTGCTTTTTAATCGGTAAATATAATTGTTTCCAATCTTGAAACGATAAATTTCTTTTTTCCATGTTCTCGCATATTGTTTTTCAAATGTCTTTGGGCAGGATGCTTTTTGGGAAATAAAAGGTATTGCCTAATAGGGCTTTCCGGTGTAAAATAAATGTAATGTTTTACCTTGTAGTATGGTAGTAGAAAAAAAGGAAAAAAGAAAATTGGATAGGATGGAAGGACGGTAGGGAAAAATGAAATTTTTTGTAATTGCCCTCTACATGGCGATTCTGCTTTTTTTGGGCTATATTAGCATGAAAAAGACCAAAACCTTGAATGACTTTTACCTGGGCGGTAGGAATATTGGGCCTTGGGTGTCGGCGCTTTCTTATGGCACCTCTTATTTTTCGGCTGTGATATTCATTGGCTATGCAGGGAAAAGCGGTTGGGGGTTTGGCCTTTCTGTTTTGTGGATTGTTTTGGGTAATGCTATTATCGGTAGTTACTTGGCTTGGAAATTATTAGCTCGGCCAACAAGGGCAATGACGATTCGGCTGCAAGCTTCTACTATGCCGGAATTTTTAGCCAAGCGTTATGATAGCAAAGGCATGAAGGTCTTTGCGGCCCTCATTATCTTTGTGTTTTTAGTACCATATTGTAGTTCGGTATATATGGGGTTAAGTTATTTTTTTGAGTCTATTTTTGGCATTCCTTATGTTTATGCGCTTTTTGCCATCGCCATTATCACCGCTGTTTATTTGGTGATGGGCGGTTATGTGGCAGTGAATTTAACCAACTTGTTTCAAGGCATTATCATGATTTTAGGCGTAGGTTTTTTATTGTATTATGTGGTAGAAAGCCCGCAAGTAGGCGGTTGGGGAGAAATTATTCCCAGGCTTTCGGCCATAGATCCTAAATTGGTGGCGCCTGTTGGTCCCGGCGGGCCAGTTGCCTTGTTTTCCTTGGTGCTTTTGACTTCTTTGGGAACTTGGGGGTTGCCGCAAATGACGCAAAAGTTTTATGCCATTAAGAATGAAGCGGTGATAAAAAAAGCTACGATTGTAACTTTTATCTTTTGTTTATGGATTGCCTTTGGCGCTTATTTCACCGGTTCTTTAAGCCATTTGTTTTTTACAGATTTATCGGCAGTTGGGAATAATGTAGATAAAATTATTCCTACCATGATTAATATGACTTTGCCGGGCTGGGTTGCCTTGCTGATTTTGCTTTTGGTGTTATCGGCTTCGATGTCCACTTTAGCTTCTTTGGTATTGGTGGCAAGTTCGGCGGTGGTAATGGATTTGGTGCAAATGGCCAAACCCAAAATAGAACAAAAAAAGGTAGTATTATTGATGCGCTTGTGTTGCGTGGTATTTGTGGCAATTTCTTTGTATTTGGCTTTGATACCGAATAATATTATCAATTTAATGTCTTTTTCTTGGGGAACGATCGCCGGCGCTTTTTTAGCTCCTTATGTATTGGGGTTATTTATGAAAGGCATCACCAAAACTGCAGCTTGGATCGGTATGATAAGCGGGGTAGTCCTTTCTATTGGTTTAACTGTTTTATTAAATGGCAACACGCCTTTGGCAGGTACCATTGCTATGATAGCGCCTTTGCTGATTATTCCTATTGTTAGTAAATTTACCAAACCATATAGTAAAGAACATATTAGAACCGTTTTCACGGATAAATGAATTTGATTAAACGATAAAGGAGCCGATTTTGATGATGATGTGGGATAAGGAAATGGAAACAATAAGCCGTAAAAAGCTTGAGGAGCTTCAGCTAGAAAGGCTGAAATGGACCATGAACAGGGTCTATACCAAAGTTCCTTATTATCGTCAAATTATGGATGAAAGGAATTTAAAACCGGAAGATTTTAAAACCTTAAAAGATATTCAAAGAATGCCTTTTACGGTAAAAACTGCTTTGCGGGATTATTATCCTTTTGGCCTTTTTGCGGAACCACAAGAAAATATCGTTCGTTTACATGCCTCTTCCGGTACGACCGGGAAACCCATTGTGGTTGGTTATACCGCCAAGGATCTGGATACTTGGACGAATCTTTTGGCCCGTATTATTACGGCCGCCGGGGTAACAAAACATGATACTGCTCAAGTGGCCTTTGGTTATGGTCTGTTTACCGGTGGTTTTGGTTTGCATTATGGGTTAGAACGGGTTGGCGCTACGGTTATTCCAGCTTCCGGTGGTAATACTGAAAAACAGTTGATGCTAATGCAAGATTTTGGGACCACTACTTTAATTAGTACGCCCACTTATTCTTTGCATTTGGCGGAAGTAGCGGTGCAAATGGGCATTGATATGAAAAAAATGAAATTACGCACCGGTCTTTTTGGCGGGGAGCCCTGGAGCAATGAAATGCGTCGCGAAATTGAAAATCGGTTGAGTATTATCGCTACGGATAATTATGGTTTAAGTGAAGTAATGGGACCTGGGGTAGCTGGTGAATGCACCTATGCGACTGGTTTACATATCAATGAAGATCATTTCTTAGTTGAAACGATTGACCCTGATACCGGGGAAGTGTTAGAGCCGGGCCAAAAAGGGGAATTGGTGTTTACCAGCTTAACGAAAGAGACATTGCCAATTATCCGTTATCGGACCAAGGATATTTCAGTGATCAATCAGGAACCTTGCCCTTGTGGCAGAACATTGGCACGTATGGAAAAAGTGACTGGCCGTACTGATGATATGTTGATTATCCGCGGGGTAAATGTGTTCCCTTCCCAAATTGAAAGCGTTTTAATGAATATGAAAGGAATTGGTACGAATTATTGTATCAATATATATAAGAAAGGTTATTTGGATGAGCTGGAAATCCTTTGCGAATTGGCGGATGGCTCCTTGCTTGATAAATACGCTGAACTTGAGCATTTAAAAGCAGAAATTAAAGCGAATTTGCGTTCTGTTTTATCGATCAATGCGAAAATTAAATTGGTGGAACCACTTTCTTTAGAAAGAAGCTATGGCAAAGCCAAAAGAGTAAACGACATGCGCAAACCGGAAGAAAGATAGTTTTAGAAAATTGAAATAGAAAGAAATAGGGTGAGAATGATGAGCAAAGTATTGCTAACCGGAAATGAAGCGGTAGCAAGAGGCGCTTATGAAGCAGGCGTAAAAGTATTATCGGCCTATCCTGGTACGCCCAGTACGGAAATACCGGAAAATATGGCCAAATATGATGAAATTTATGCCGAATGGGCGCCCAATGAAAAAGTAGCCATGGAGGTGGCGATTGGTGCTGCTGTAGGTGGTGTTCGTTCCATGGTAACCATGAAACATGTTGGCGTTAATGTGGCGGCTGATCCCTTGTTTACTTCTTCTTATACTGGCATCAATGGTGGATTGGTGATTGTAAGCGCTGATGATCCGGGCATGCATAGTTCCCAAGACGAACAGGATAACCGTTATTATGCCCGTTTTGCCAAAATACCGATGATAGAACCTGCCGATAGCCAGGAATGTTTGGATTTTGTGAAAGAAGCTTATGAAATAAGTGAAAAATTTGATACGCCTGTTTTTATGCGTATGACGACCCGGGTTTGCCATTCGCAATCTTTGGTGGAAGTGCATGACAGAAAAGAACAGGAATTAAAACCTTATGTAAAAGATGCCAGCAAATATGTAGTGATGCCAGCTGTGGCTCGAAAACGTCATGCTGTGGTAGAACAAAGATTATTGGAACTGCAAAAGTTTAGCGAAGAAACTTCCTTAAATCGAGTGGAAATGAATAGCAAGGAAGTGGGTATCATTGTAAGCGGCGTTTTATATCAATATGTGAAAGAAGCGCTGCCGGAAGCTTCCATTTTAAAGCTTGGCTTTAGTTGGCCATTGCCTCGGAAGAAAATTGAAGCATTTGCTGCTTCCGTAAAAGATTTATATGTAGTAGAAGAATTGGATCCTTTGATAGAGCAGGAAGTGAAAAGTTGGGGGATTGCAATATCCGGCAAAGAGCATTTTCCTAGATGCGGAGAAGTGTTTACAGAAATGATTCGGCAAGAAATTGCCGGCGATTGTTTGCAATGTAAAGAAGAAAGTGCGGCGGTTGGTCGCCCGCCGGTATTATGCCCTGGCTGTCCACATCGTGGTATTTTCTATGTGCTTAGTAAGTTAAAAGTAAATGTTACCGGGGATATCGGCTGTTATTCCTTGGGCGCTACGCCGCCTTTGAATGCGATGGATATTATTATTTGCATGGGGGCTAGTATCGGTTTAGCCCATGGTATGGAAAAAGCGCGTGGGAAAGAATTTAGCAAACACACGGTAGCGGTAATTGGGGATTCTACTTTTATGCATTCTGGGATTACCGGTATTATAAATGCTGTTTATAATCAATCGAATATTACAGTGGTAATTATGGATAACCGCATTACCGCTATGACTGGTCATCAAGATAATCCGACTACCGGTTTTAATGCCAAAGGGGAGCCAGCTCCTATTGTAGATATTGAAGGTATCTGCCGGGCCTGCGGCGTAAAAAGGGTGCAAGTGGTTGATCCGGCCGATATTGAAGCGACGATGAAAGCCGTAAAGGAAGAATTGGTTGCGGAAGAGCCCTCCGTGATTATTACACGCCGTCCTTGCATTTTGTTGGATAAAAAGCAAATGAAACCGGCTTTCTATATTAATAAAGAAAAATGTACCGGTTGCGGAATGTGCATGAAGTCCGGTTGCCCTTGCATCGGGAAAGATGAAAATGGGAAAGCGGAAATCAATGACTCCACTTGCGTGGGTTGCGGTCTTTGTATGCAATTATGTCCTTTCGGGGCCATTGAGAAAGGAGAGTAATAAAATGGTAAAAAATATTTTGATTGTGGGAGTCGGTGGCCAGGGTACCATTTTGGCCAGCCGTATTCTTTCTCAAGTTGCTTTGAGCACCGGACAGGACGTAAAGGTTTCAGAAATTCATGGCATGAGCCAAAGAGGCGGTAGCGTTGTAACGCAAGTTCGTTTTGGCGATAAAGTATATTCTCCTATTATAGAGCCGGGTACTGCCGATATGATTATGGCTTTTGAAAAATTGGAAGCATTACGTTGGCTGCACTGGTTAAAGGAAGATGGCCAAATTATTGTTAATGACCAAAAAATGAATCCTATGCCGGTGGTGACGGGGGTTGCCAAATATCCTGATGATGTATTGGAACAAATTCGCAGTAAGTGCAAAAATGTTTTAATTTTTGATGCCTTACATGCAGCACGGGATTGCGGTAGTGATAAAGCGGCTAATGTCGTTCTATTAGGCGCGCTTTCCAAATACATGAATATAGATCGGGAAACTTGGATTACGGTAATTACCAAATTGGTACCGCAAAAGTTCTTGCAGGTTAATTTAGATGCTTTTGCAGCCGGGGAAGCATTAACAGAAAAGTAAAGAATCGGTTATTGTTGTATTTCGTTACGTAACTTGCTATTTGGTTACATAAATTTGGTTACATATATAAGATAGAAAAGTAAAAAATTAAGCAAATAAAAAGGAAGGATAATATCCTTCCTTTTTATGGTATTTGTAAGCCGCTTGCAATCGAAGCACTGTATTTTTCTTTCACCTGATATATTTTATTTTCATATTGAAAATAGTAAATGGTACTTTGTTCATTATCCGCTTGCCAAAAAGGGAAGGACGTTTTATCGTCAGGATAAGAGGAACTATAAAAATAAGCGGTAAAAGTAGGTTCGGTTTCTTTTAAATGCGGCATTTTTACCTGATTCGCAGTATTGATGCCATTGGTAAAGGCAGTACTGTATTGGTCAGGGAAAGAATATTCCTGGCCGTTTTGCATAATTTGGGTACTGCTTTGCGTATGGGTCACAAAATGATTGGTAAAACATAATAATTCGGGCCGATTCCCATTTTCTCCGTTATAAATAAGCTGACTGGGAATCAACAATAAATAAGGTGCCGTAACCAAGGCCAACACCAATGCAATGGTCTTTTTTTGTTTTTGTTGTAAAGGTATCTCGTAAAAAGAAAACTTATAATTAAAAAAGTAAATGAATAATGCGGCCAAGGCAATTGCTGCTGCAGTAAAAAGAAGGGCATACCAGTTATCAAAAGGATTGGTGGCCAAAGGAATGGTAATATATTCAATCCACCAGTCTCCCAGGCTCATTTGGCTGCAAAAAAGCAAAGCTGCGCCAATCATATCGGCAGTAAAGCCAAAAATCCAAACTTTGATAATGCTTTGTTTGAAAATAGACATACGGTTGGGAATATGCTGCATTTTTAATGCGGTAATAAGTATCATGGAATCCACAATAAAATTGGCCGGTAATACCAAAAGCCAACCGATAGGGAAAAGGAGTAAAAACCAAATTGGAAAAATGACATTATAGCAAGTTTCACTTTTTCTCATGCGCTAACTCTCTTTCGCTATTTTTTTGTTGACAATGCGGACATAGCCCGAATATTTCAAAAGAGTGACCCAATACTTGAAAGCCCTGTTTTTGACCTATTTCGTGAAGATAAGGCTCTAGCGGACATTCATCGATTGGATAAGTATCTTTACAAGAAATACAAATCAACTGATGAAGATGTTTTTCTGTTTTTAAATGAAAAAACTGCCCATTATGACTGGGAATATCGGTTTTTTCTACAATACCGGCTTGTTCTAAACTAATTAAATTACGGTAAATGGTAGAAAGGCTATATTCTTTGCCATTATTTTGTAAAGCCAAATAAATATCTTCGGCCCGCAACTGTTTTTCATTTTGTAATAAAACAGATAAGATGCCTTCTCTCTGTTTGGTATATTTTAAATCTGCTTTTTTTAATAATAATTCTATTTTTTCCATGACGCATTCCATCCTTTTGTTTATTATATCATAATTTGCTGGATTAACATGCCAAAAACAGCCGCAGTGAAAAAGGTATAAAAAATAATACGCAACGCATTTTTCTTATTTTTTCCTTTCATTAAAACTAAGTACCCAAATCCAGCGCCGGAAGAAAGGCCCGCAATGGTAGAGCCAAAACTTAGGCTGCCATTTAAGAAAAGTTCGGTTAATAACACGGAAGTTGTGCAGCCTGGAATTAAACCAATAAGTGCGGTAAGGCAAGGTTGAAAAACGCTATTGGTTAACAGTAAATTTTGCAGATTTTCCATACCGATTACATAAACTACGATATTTACCACAATCATGGTTAGCAAAATGAAAAGAGAAATTTTTATGGTATGCAGTATGGCACATTTTAATAATGAGTCTTCTTCCTGACAATGGCAATCATCTCCCAGGATACAGTCGTCGGAATGGTCATAGGAACGGACATCGTTTTTTTCGTTTCGGAATATGGTAAATTGCAGAAAATACCCGGCTACAATGGCAATCAATACCTTCCATAATAGTAATTCTAGTATGAGAGAGAAGTCTGAAAAATGAGCAAATAAAATAGGAATCGCTTCGTCGGAGGTCGATAAAAAAACAGCAATTAAAATACCGGCCCCAATGAGTCCCTGATTATATAAAGCGGCGCAAGCAGTGGAAAAACCGCATTGCGGAATACAACCTAAAAGAGCGCCAATACAGGGCCCAAAACGATGCAATTTATTTTGCATGAAAGAACTGAAGTCTGTTTTGCGTTCTAGTAATTCCATAAAGAGGTAAAAAATGAGCAAAATCGGTATAATTTTTAAGGTGTCTAAGATCGTGTCTAAGATAAGATCCCACATGTGATTTGATTCCCTTCTACTATAAATGCAAATAATTTCTATTTGCAATTATAAATATTTGCTTCTTTTTTGTCAAGCAAGTGGGGGCGATAAAGTGAGTCGCAGAATTGGCGCGTTTATCAATTATTCTCTTTTTATTGAATAGAAGTGAAAATGTATGCGTTTTTCTATGAGGCGGTTTTTTTCGAATCTTTTCGACAAAGATTGATTTTACATTGACGGAGCTGCGTTTTCTGACTATAATCATTCTTAGGCTATTTGGGTCACAAAATGTATATAATTAGAAGAATGTATAGAACTTTGTTGGCTTACGAGATACTTGGGGAACAACCTTGAGGAAGTGTTGGAATGAACTTTGATAATAGAACAAATTTACGTACTGCTATTTGCTGCTTGGTGGGGACATGTTTACTGGTTGGTTTGGGTCTTGGTGCTTGGCAAAAAGCTTTGATTGTAGATTTATTATATTATCCTGATCCGGCACAAGGAATATTACATGCTGATTTATCGCAATCTAATGAATTTTATTGGCCAATTCTTTTAGTGATTTTAAGTATTTGTGTTATTGTTGTGGGAATTTTGGGCTACTATTGGAAAAAAATTCAACAACGAAATTGTCAGTTGATTGCTCGTGAAAATGCATTTCAGTTGCTTGTGGAGCATATGGAGGATACCTATTTACTTTATTCTTTATCGGAACACCGTTTTATCCATATTAGTGAAAGCCTCAATGAAATTTTAGGATTATCGATCAAGCAAGTTTACAATCAAGCGGATATTTTCTTTTCTTGCCTTTTGCCAGAAGACCGAATTTTATTAAGACAAACCATTCTGCATGTGATGGAAATAAAAAAAGGGCAGCATTTGGAATGTGCTTTCCAAACGCCATCTGGGGAAGCGAAATGGGTGTGTTTTCATGTGCAACCAATCGATATTTTCGATAAGAATTGGTTTTTGTTGGCGATTACCGACTTAACAACACAGAAAAAGAATCAAGATTTATTGAAAGCTGCTTTAGTAAAAGCGCAGGAAGCAGGCGTTGCCCGTCGGGATTTCTTATCGCAAATGAGTCATGAAATTAGAACGCCAATGAATGCGATAGCTGGTTTGATTAAAATGGCGGAACATGCCATTGATGATCCGGATAAATTACAGGATTGTTTGCATAAAATGAATTTATCTTCCGATCATTTACTTACTTTGGTGAATGATATTTTAGACTTTTCTAAAATAGAAAGCGGCAAAATGGAATTGGTAAAAGAACCGTTTTCTTTTAAAGAATTGGTACAAGCGATTTGTTCTATGGTAAATACGCAGGCCAAGGAAAAGGGAGTGTTTTTTGCCACAGAAGCGTATGGTTTAAATAAGGAATCATTGGTAGGCGATACCTTGCGATTAAAGCAAGTTTTATTAAATTTATTGAGCAATGCGATAAAGTATACGCCAACAGGGGGCCATATCACTTTTTCCATTCGACAAATAGCAGAGGATGTAGAACAGGTTCGGCTTCGTTTTGCGGTAAAAGATGATGGTATCGGCATGAGTGAAACATTTTTGCAAACTATTTTTTTGCCTTTTGCACAAGCCACACAAAAAGGAAGCGGTAGTACTGGTTTGGGTTTGGCCATTACGAAAGACTTAATTACTTTAATGAATGGGAATATCACTGTGGAAAGTAAACTGGGAGTAGGAAGTACTTTTACCGTAGATTTACCGTTGGCCGTAGATAACAAGGAAGTGGGAATTCAAAAAGCTTTTTCCTTCTCCAGCAAAGAAAAAATATTGATTTGGCAGCAAGACACGACAATTGCTTGTTATTTGGTTAAAGTATTAAACAGCTTAAACTGCTCAGCGCAGTACTGCTCTAATCAGGAAGAGATATTGCTCTTATTAGAACAAGCCAAAAGTATAGGATATCCTTATACATTTTGTTTATTGGATTTTCCAAGGGAAAAGGCGGCTTCTTTTTTGCAAGCAATCCGTTGCATTTCTCCAACGACGGCCATGCGTATTTTTTTAAGTGTTTATGATATTACAGCAGTTGCAGCGCATATTTTACCTTTGGTTGACGGTTGCATAACAAAACCTCTTTTCTCTTCTGATTTATTGGCTATTATAGAAAATAGTAAAAATGTACCAGGCATTTGTCAACAAAAGGAAAATACTTTTGATTTTAGCCATTGTCATATTTTATTGGCGGAAGACAATGTGCTAAATATGGAAATTGCTTTAGATTTTTTAAATCAAACCGGGGCAAGGGTAGATTGCGCCGAAAATGGGGAGGCGGTTTGCGAGGCTTTTTTGAATTCTCCAGTTGGTTATTACAATTTTATTTTAATGGATGTGCAAATGCCGAGGATGGACGGTTATGCGGCTACTGAAAAAATTCGGCAAAGTAAACGGGAAGATGCAACAAAAGTTATTATTATTGCCATGACGGCAAATGCTTTCCGTGAAGATAGAGAAGAGTCCCTTGCTTGTGGGATGGACGATCATATTGCGAAACCGATTAATTTTGAGTGTTTGTTTGAAAAAATGAAGGAACATTTGATAAGGGATGGTGAAGATGAATTCTGAGTATTTAAGTCATTTGCAAAATGAAGGAATTGCGGTACATATTGCTCTGGATCGTTTTATGAATAATGAGTCTTTTTATGAAAAGTATATTCGCATGTTCCCAGAAGATAAAACCTTTCCTTTATTGCAGGAAGCATATCAGAGAAATGATTGGGATAACGCCAAAATTTATACCCACAGCTTAAAGGGCTTATCCGCTAGTCTTGGTTTTCTTTCTTTAAGCAGTATTGCAGAAAAACTGTTGAGTTGCTTAAAAAAAGAAGATGTTAGTCATTATGAAATTTATTATAAACAACTGGTAAACAACTATCATCAAGTGTTAAATTTATTACACGAGGTGGATAAAAAATTTTCTTAAGGAGCCTTAAGAATTCGTAAGAAAAAACTAAGTTTTTGCTAAGAAAGGCTTAAAATAAAACCGTTTCCTTTTCGCTACAATAATAGTGAACGAGGAAACGGTTTTGTTTTAGGAGGCTCTTTTATGCAGGAAGAGAAAAAATTGGAATTTTATGGCGGTCCCTGGATGTCCTTTTTACCATTTTTGATTTTCATTGTTTTCATTATTTTAACTACCTTTTACTTTGGTTCTATTTCCGATGGCGCTTTATGGTTACCTGCTTTTTTAGCCATTTTATTTGCCTTTTTTGGGGCCAAAGATAAAAAACAATACGGGCAAGTGATTGTAAATGGTATGGCTAGTAAAGAGGCCATTTTACCAGTGGTTTGTTGGTTGTTTGCCGGAGTATTTTCCCGTATTTTAAGAGATTCCGGGCTATCGGCTGCGATTGCTGGCATTGCTGCTGGATTAGGCGCAGATAGTACTATTTTTACAGTTATTTCTTTTTTGGCTTCCGCTTTATTTGCCACATCTTCTGGTACTGGGTTCGGAACCATTGCCGCCGGTATGGGCGTTTTATATCCGGCTGGACTGGCATTAGGCGCGCATCCTGGTTTATTGGCTGGCGCTATTATTTCTGGCGCTGCTTTTGGTGATAATTTGGCGCCAATATCTGATACGACGATTTGTTCGGCTACTTCGCAAGGGGTAGATGTGCCGGGCGTGGTCCGTTCGCGATTGAAGTATGCTTTGGCTGCAGGCGCTCTTACGATTGCCGGTATTTTTCTTGCCGGCTCCCAATTGGGATCAAGTGGGGTAATCAATAATAATGCTGCTTACGATATGAATACGCTATGGATGTTTTTGCCAGTAGGGCTAACTGTTTTTGTGGCGATTAAAAAGGGAGATATTGTAATTGCCACTACCATTGGTATTGTTGCCGGTAGTATAACAGCGGTTGCAGCTGGTTTAATGGATTTTATCCAAATTGATAATGCCAACTCTACCATACCGGCTTTATTCCGCGTTTCCGGACAAGGGTTAGACCGTACTGTAGATGGCGTGCTTTTTTCTGGTTTGAGCGGGATGATACAGGTTTGTATTTTGGCTTTATTACTGTTTGCTTGTATTGCTATTATGCGTCAAGGTGGTGGGGATCAAAAATTGTTGCAGGTATTACAAAAAGTGGCGAAAAGCGCTAAAGGTGCTGAACTGGTTATTTCATTGATGATTATTATTTTATCGGCCTTGATGGGCTTAAATGCGCCGGCTATTTTGGCGATTGGCGCTTCTTTTGCCAAACCTTTAGCCCAAAAATATGGCATTAGTCCTTATCGAGCAGCAAATTTATTGGATGCACAATCCAATACTTTGGTTTATTGCCTGCCCTGGACACCGGCGGTTATTTATACATTAGGGTTTGCCTCGGATACCGCTAACCCTTTAACTGGTTTACAGGTGACGCCATATGTGTTTTATTCTTATGCCATGCTTTTGGTAATGCTAGTTACTATTTTATTGGGAATTGGCCGCCGAGATGGAGAAAAAAAGGAGGGAATCCTATGCCTAGAAAGAGGTTAACCCAAGTATTTCCCTTTTTATTACCTTTGCGCAAAAAACAAAAGGTAGCTTGTTTTTATTTGGCAATGCGTTTTGATGGCCGTACGTATGCACAAAAAAAAGTGGATTATACCTTGCCCTATCAAATTGTCGCTACCAGTTCTCTTATGGTGAATGAAAACAGCGGTCAGGATATTCAGTTCCAATATAATAAGGTGCATAATTTAAAATTGGCAGCCAAAACGTTAGATCGTATTTTAATCAAACCAGGAGAAGTATTTTCTTTTTGGCTTTTAGTAAAAGAAGCGGATCGCTTTCAGGAATACCAGGAAGCTTTGGTATTACAGGATGATAAACTTACTACGGTAAAGGGCGGCGGTTTATGCCAAATTAGTACCGTGTTGTATTGGCTATTTTTACAAAGTCCTCTTACCGTAATAGAACGGCATGGCCATAAAGCGGAATCTTTTCCTATTCCGCCTAGCGAAATACCGGACGGCGTAGAAGCCACTATCCATGAAGGTTGGCAAGATTTAAAAGTGAAAAACGAAACGGATACTACCTACCAAATTCAAATTTGGTTTGATGACAGCTATTTATACGGTTCTCTATTGGCCAATCATGAAAGCCCGTACCGTTATGAAATTTATGAACAGGATAGAAGCTTTTTCCGAGAAAATGGAATTCTTTATCGAAAAAATAAAATATATCGGAAAACCGTACAAAAGAAAACGGGAACCGTGGTAGATACAATTTTGTTATTGGAGCCGGTTTGCGCATTAAAATACCAGCCGCAAGGCATAACCATACAGGAAGGGGAGCATTGTTTTGGATAAGAAAAAAGTAGCTGTTTTATTTGGTGGAAAATCTACGGAATATGATATTTCTTTGGCGTCGGCTTTTGCTATTTTGCAGCAGTTTCCGCAAGACTACGAGGCGGTTTGTATCGGTATTAGCCGTGAAGGAAATTGGTACCACTATTTAGGACCGCTTACCGGCATTGAAAAGGATACCTGGCTTTCCATTGGCCCTTGCCGGCAAGTTGTGTTATCTCCAAGTCCCGCCCATAAAGGTTTTATTGAATTTGTAGATGGGCAATGCGTTTTTATGGATATCGATATTGTATTTCCAGTTTTACATGGTAAAAATGGAGAAGATGGTAGTGTGCAGGGGCTTTTACAATTAGCAGAACTTCCTTATGTTGGATGCGATATGAATGCGTCCGTGATTGGTATGGATAAAGTGTTGGCCCATACTTTAGCCAAAGATGCAGGCGTGGCGGTGCCGCATGCCGTTACTATTTATCGTGGCGACTGTATAGAAAAAGCGATTGCTGCGGAGATTTTTGATTATCCCCTTTATGTAAAACCTGCTAAATCTGGTTCTTCCATTGGTATTACGAAGGTGTATTGTCAAGAGGACTTGTTAAATGCAGTAAAAAAAGCTTTTTTATATGACGATAAAGTGTTAATTGAAGAGAATATTATTGGCTTTGAGGTAGGTTGTGCCGTTTTGGGCAATTTACAACCAACCGTGGGCCAAATAGATGAAATTGAAATTGGCGATATTTTTTTCGGCTATGCGGAAAAATATCAAACTCACGAAGCTACCATCCATTTGCCAGCCAGGATTGATGATAAAACCAAGGCAAAAATAAAAGAAACGAGCTTGCTGCTATATAAAGTATTTGGTTGTCGAGGATTAACGCGCGTAGATTTGTTTTTACAGCCGGATGGAACTATTGTTTTTAACGAGGTAAACACATTGCCTGGTTTTACTGATTGCAGTCGTTATCCGCGTATGCTGATGGCAGAACACATGACGTTTGGCGATATTATTCGCGAGCTTTTGCTTTTAGCGATAGAATAAAATCCCAAGTGTTGGCGACTTTATATAAATCAAAAAGTTAAGATTCATCAATAGAAAAAAGCGGTTTTTATATGATGATAAAATTTGAAAAAGTAGAAAAGAGTCGTCGCTAGCATTTGTTTGATCATAAAAAAACAGCCGGAATTTTTATTCCGGCTGTTTTTGGTATATTCAAAGGCGTTGCGGAAAAAATAAAAGAGAATGAAACTGAGAAATTGTGTTTTGCTAAAACCAATAAAAGAAAAAGATAGGAAAAAGTGAAATACTGTAGAGGGAAATTAGGGAAAAACTAGGTAGCATAAAAGATAAAAAGCGGAAATGAAAAATAAGAAATAAGAAGAGGTTAAAAATGTATAATCATTTGCAAAATGAAAAAAGCCCTTATTTATTGCAACATGCGCAAAATCCGGTGGATTGGTATCCCTGGACTGCCGCTGCTTTTGCAAAAGCGCAAAAGGAGCAAAAACCTATTTTTTTGAGTATTGGATATGCTACTTGCCATTGGTGTCATGTGATGACAGAGGAATCTTTTATGGATGAGCAAGTAGCTTCTTATCTAAATGAACATTTTATTGCCATTAAAGTGGATAGAGAAGAACGCCCCGATGTGGATGCCGTTTATATGCAGTTTTGCCAGTCCTTTACAGGTTTTGGCGGCTGGCCTCTTAGTGTTTTTTTAACGCCCACTCAAAAACCAATTTTTGCTGCAACTTATTTACCAAAAGAAAATTTCTTGCTTTTACTGCAGGAAATCAATCATATGTGGCAAACAGAACGCGCTGCCTGTGAAGAAGCGAGCCAATCCATGACATTTGCTTTAGCGCAAAGTATACAACAAGAACTAGAAAAACCGCGGAAGAAAAAGATTGGCAAGAAGGAACTTTGTCAAACATTATGCCAAAAAGCGGTTGCAGGATTAAAACAGCATTTTGATCCGGTTTATGGCGGATTTTCTGATGTTCCCAAATTTCCGGCGCCCCAGCAAATGCTTTTTTTATTACAATATGCGGAACAAACCGCGGATAAGGCAATTTTACCAATGGTAGAAAAAACATTGCAGCAGATGGCAAGAGGGGGGATTTTTGACCAAATCGGTTTTGGCTTCAGTCGTTATTCGACGGATAGAGAATGGCTGGTGCCGCATTTTGAGAAAATGCTTTATGATAATGCTCTTTTGGCAATGGTGTATTTGGAATGTTATCGGATTACCAAAAAGGATTTTTACCAGGATATGGCCAGAAAAATATTTTTCTATGTGGAGCAGGAAATGATGTCGGATTATGGCGGCTTTTATACTGCGCAAGACGCCGATAGCGTAGAGGGAGAAGGCGCTTTTTATTTGTTTACATTGGCAGAAGTTATGGCCGTTTTAGGGGAGCAAGACGGCCCTGTTTTTTGTAATTTCTACGGTATTGATCAAAAAGGTAATTTTGATGGGAAAAATATTGTCAATTTACTAAGCCAAAAACAGTGGGAAAAAATACCGCAACCAATTGATCGAATGCGGCAAAAATTGTATCGTTATCGGCAAAAAAGAATGGCGTTGCGCAAAGACGACAAAATTTTAACTTCTTGGAATGCGCTTATGATCGCGGCCTTAGCCAAAGGCAGCCTTGTGTTAAGAGAGGAAAATTATTTGCTGTTGGCCAAACGGGCTTTTGCCTTTTTGGAGGAAACGATGACGGATCAAAAGGGCTTCCTTTATGCGCGTTTTTGGCAAGGTAGCGTTGGCATTCCGGCTTATTTGGATGATTATGCTTTTGCTATTTGGGCGGCGAGAAACTTATATATGACTACCTGCGATACGGTTTATTTGCAAAAAGCATTATTATGGCAACAGCAGTTATTGGATTTATTTTATGATACGGAACGAGCTGGATTTTACTTGACCAGCACCGCGCACGACGATTTAATTTTTCGTCCTAAAGAGTATTATGACGGAGCTATGCCGGCTGGTAATTCCGTTGCTTTTGTTGGGTTACAATATTTAGCTACCTTAAGCCGCAATCAAACGTGGCAAAAAATGACGGAGAATTGTTTTTCTGCTTATTTGCCTTTGGTTGAGGCAAATCCCACTGCCTATTGTTTTTTGTTGCTTGGGTTTTTGAATATGGCTTATCCGGAAACGGAATTGATTGCGGTTTTGGGCCAACAGGAAGAGAAAAAAAACTTGATGGACTGGTTGGGTAACCAAAATACGGAACGCCTGGTATTGGTAGCTATAGAGGAAAAGAATATGGAACAAATAAAGAGTATGTTTCCGCATTTAAGGGATTATGTGCTGAAACCGGGTGAAAGCAAGTATTATTTTTGTACCGAACAACGTTGTTTGGTACCGGTAAAAAGTCTGGAAAAACAAAAAAAGTAGGAATTTGACCAATTTTAGCGTCTAAAAAAGAGGAGGCATACGACATGAAGCGATTACAAAATAAGACAGCGATCATCACCGGCGGTGGCAAAGGAATTGGTTTTGGGTTAGCCAAAGCTTTTGCGAAAGAGGGCGCCAACTTGGTGTTAACGGGCCGTACGGAAGAAACTTTGCTGCAAGCAAAAAAAGAATTGGCAAGTGCTTACGGTATTTGCGTTTTACCTGTAACCGCAGACGGCGCGAAAGAAGAGGCGGTTAAAAATGCAGTACAACAAACAGTAGAAAAATTTGGTGGAATTGATATTTTAATTAACAATGCCCAAACTTCCAAATCGGGGACTCCTCTAGCGGAGCACAGTAAAGAGGATTTTGATTTAGCTATTGGTTCTGGATTATACGCTACCTTCTTTTATATGCGGGAGGCTTTTCCTTATTTGAAAGAAAGCAAAGGCAGTGTGATCAATTTTGCTTCTGGCGCTGGCTTAAAAGGTGCGTTTGGACAATCTTCCTATGCGGCGACTAAAGAAGGAATCCGTGGTTTAAGCCGGGTTGCTGCTACGGAATGGGGCCCTTTTGGCATCCGCGTAAATGTAGTATGCCCATTGGCCATGACGCCTGGTTTAGAAGAATGGAAACAGCATTATCCGAAACTATATGAGAATGCCATCCAGGAAATTCCTTTGGGGCATTTTGCTGATCCGGAAACGGATATCGGTAAAGTATGCGTGTTTTTGGCGTCCGACGACGCCGCATATTTAACCGGGGAAACGATTACGTTGCAAGGAGGCAGCGGCTTACGCCCTTAATAAAAAACGGGAGGCAAAAAATGAGTAAAAAAAGTAATGGATTTTTAGCCGAATTTAAAAAATTTGCCTTAAGAGGCAATGTCATTGATTTAGCGGTTGGGGTTATTATAGGGGGCGCTTTTTCCGGTATTACCAACTCCTTGGTGAATGATATTATTATGCCAGTGGTAGGGATTTTGATAGGGAAAGACACTTTTTCGAGCTTGGTTTGGCAAATTGGTCCGGCTACAGTAAATGTAGGAAATTTTATACAAACTGTGATCAATTTCATTATTTTAGCTTTTGTCGTTTTTGTTTTTGTAAAGACGATCAATAGTTTGCATCGCAAAGAGGAAGCCGCTCCGGCAGCTCCGCCGGCCCCTAGCCAGGAAGAAGTGTTATTAACGGAGATTCGAGACTTGCTAAAAGAAGGAAAATAAGCGATAAAACCGCTTTTCTTGTAAAGAAGACGATTTTTTTTGGCAAGCAATAGATGCAAGGCATGGAAAAGGGGTTTCTTATTTTGGAATTGTTGGCCGCAGGGCAAAAAAAGCTCTGTTTCGCAGAGATTTTCACAAAAACGGATTAACTGAAAAGTACCTCCTAGCTTATTTGGGATCGATGGTTATGCAGGGTTACATAAAAAAGAAAAAATAGGGTTCTATGAAATTAGTCTAAAATTATGGCAGGTTATATGCATTTCTATTGATTTTTTAGAGTGGTAAGGAAAGGCTCGGTTCTATTTCTGTGATTTGGCTAGGCGTTTCATTTTAACGATAAAACAGCGAAAAGAAATAAAAATAGCAAAAATGAATGGAACAGAGGCACGCACTTAGCCGCAAGGAGGAAACGGCTAAAACGAATAAAAACAACAAAGGAACAAATACCACGGTATTTGTCCCTTTGCTAGGATCGGTGTGATATGATGTGGATATTGGTGGAATAGGAAGTAGAAAAATAAGGACATAGCTAATTTAGCATCATGATTTTCATTTTATGAAGAATGGGATGAAAATCATGATACTAATACGTTTTTGCATACGATGATTTTTGTTTTGGTTATGGCATCTATGGAAGGGGCGCTCCCTTTTGTGCCTAAACCGTTATATTTGTAATCCCGCATAGTATTTCACGGTTTCTAAAGGACCAGGAGTTTTTGATTATTGCGTCGTTTCTTTTGTCGCTTGGTAGGTAGGTTTCAGTATGGAATAACCAAACATGCTTTTGTCATAAAATTTTCCTCTCTGTTCTCGTTTCTTTTATTAAAATGGTTCCTAATAACCAGAAAAGGCTAGGTTTAAAATTTTTTGACCTTCTATGATTTTATCTTAATCGGATCAGAAAAATAGTACAGTAGGTGGCGTTTTGCTATCCAAAAAAGGGGTTTCTCCGGGAGGAATGATGCGCTATTTTTTTGCTAGGATAGCGCTTAGAGGAGGGAAAATGATAGCGGTAGCGAATGAAAATAATATGGAAAAGACTTTACAACTGTTGATAAAGTCAGATATAATTGAATAGTAAGAAAAATTTGTTTTTACTGTGCTATTTTATGGTAAAAGGGTATTGTTGTTGAGAATTTGCGTATGTTTAAAAAAGGCTCTGTTTTATGTATGAATAAGAAAGAAATTTATTTTATGGTTTTTGAATAAAATTGAAGAGGGGTTGGAAAATGGAAAGGAAAAATCTCATTATCAATGGCGTTCCCCGTTTTGTGGTTGCGGATTCTGAAGAATTCCTGGATATGGTGATTCGGGAACAGTTGGGTTTAACCGGAACCAAACATGCCTGCGGGAAAGGGCAATGTGGCGCTTGTTCCGTTATTGTAAACGGGAAGGTCGTACGTTCTTGTATTACCAAAATGCGTATGGTACCGGAAAATGCGGAAATTACTACCATTGAGGGCATTGGTACGCCTTTGCATATGCATCCACTGCAAAAGGCTTTTATTGCTACCGGTGCGCCGCAATGTGGTTTTTGTATCCCTGGTTTTATCGTATCCGGGAAACAATTATTAGATGAAAACAATAATCCTACCAGAGAAGAAGTACGCGATTGGTATCAAAAACATCGCAATGTTTGTCGTTGCAACGGCTATAAACCGGCGGTTGATGCGGTAATGATGGCGGCAAAAGTTTTGCGCGGCGAAATGGATGAAAAAGAATTAGATTTTAAAATGCCGGAAGATGAAAGAATTTGGAATACCCGTTATCCCAGACCTTCCGCGGTTGCAAAAGTAACCGGTACTTGCGAATATGGGGCGGATCTGGGGCAAAAATTGCCGGCTGATACTTTGCGTTTGGCTTTGGTGCAAGCAGATGTTCCGCACGCTAATATTTTATCGATCGATACCAGTGAAGCAGAAAAAATGCCTGGTGTAGAACGTGTAATTACCCATAAAGACGTAAAAGGCAGTAACCGTATTTTTGGTTTTGTTTCTTATCCTTGGAGCAAACAGGATGGTTATGATCGTCCTATTTTGTGCGATAAAAAAGTATTTCAATTTGGTGATGCTGTTGCCATCGTTTGTGCCGATACCAAAGAACATGCCAAAGAAGCTGCGAAAAAAGTAAAAGTAGAATATGAAGTGTTGCCAGCTTATATGAGTGCGCCGGAAGCTTTGGCTCCGGATGCGATTGAAATCCATCCTGGTAACCCCAATATGTACTGCGAATTGAAATTAATTCGTGGGGAGGACCCGGAAGAAAAATTCAAAAAGGCCGATGTGGTTTTGGAAAGAGATTACTATACGCAAAGACAACCGCACTTGCCGATTGAACCGGATGTTGGTTTTTCCTATGTGGGTGAAAATGGTGAAATTGTAATACAATCCAAATGTATTACTTTATATTCTAATCACTTTATGATTTGTGAAGGGCTAGGGCTGGAAAAAGATAAATTACGTATGATTTCCAACCCGGTTGGCGGATCTTTTGGTTATAAATTAAGCCCCACTTTGGAAGCGCTTTGTGCCGTTGTAACCATTGCAACTGGCCGTCCGGCTTATTTGGAATATGATTATTTCCAACAAATCACTTATACTGGTAAACGGGCTCCTGCTTTTATCAATATTAAAGCTGCTGCGAATAAAGATGGGAAATTGGTAGCCGTAGAAGATGATATTACCATGGACCATGGTGCTTATTCTGAATATGGCGATAATGTGATTGGAAAAACCATTCGCTACCCGTTCTTCCCCTATTATGTGGATAGTATTCGTGGGGCTTGTCGGGTATGCTTTACCAACCAAGCTTTTTGTACCGCTTTCCGTGCTTATGGCGGTCCGCAGGCTTATTTCTCTTCGGAATCGATGATGGATGAATTGGCGGAAGCGATTGGTATGGATCCATTTGAGTTCCGTTATAAAAACATCTTGCGTCCTGGCCAAACTTCAAACTTGAACGAAAATCCGCGCATTTTCCCGATGGAAAAACTAATGGATATGATGCGTCCTAAATATGAAGCGGCCAAAAAAGAAGCAGCTGAAAAGAATAAAAACTCTGAATTTATAAAATATGGGGTTGGCGTATCTTTAGGCGTTTATAATACTGGAAAAGACGCCGTTGATAAAGCCGGTTCCGATATTGAATTGAATCCAGACGGTTCGGTGACCATTTATAATACTTGGGAAGACCATGGGCAAGGCGCTGATATTGGTACTTTATCTACTGCGCATGAAGCGTTACGTCCTTTGGGTTTAAAACCGGAACAAATTCATCTATATATGAATGATACCGGTAAATGTCCGGATAGTGGTCCGGCTTCTGCCAGTCGTTCGCAATTTACGGTAGCCAATGCGATTGTTAACTCTTGCGAACAATTGATTGCAGCCATGAAGAAGCCTGATGGTAGCTTCCGAACCTATGATGAAATGGTAAAAGAAGGCTTGCCAACCAAATACTTTGGTAACTATTCTGCAGCATCTATGTGCGAACAGATCAATTTTGAAACCTACCAATTAGAAAATGGCGGTCAAGTAGTTCCTTCTTATAATTATGGTGTGTTTTTAGCAGAAGTTGCGGTAGATACCAGAACTGGGAAAACACAAGTAGAAAAAATGCATCTTTGTGTAGATTGTGGTGTTTTAGCTAATGTCAATACGGTAGAAGGGCAAATGTATGGCGGTTTAGCCCAAGGGATTGGTTTGGCGTTAAGTGAAGATTTTGATGATGTGAAAATTCATAAAGATATACGTTCTTGTGGGATTCCTTATATTCAAGATGTTCCGGATGTTTTGGATGTGGAATTTTTACAAACGCCGCGTGAACAAGGTCCGTTTGGAGCTTCTGGTTGCGGCGAATTGCCTTTAACCGCTCCGCACCCGGCTATCATTAATGCCATTTACAATGCTTGTGGAGTACGTATTTATCAATTACCTGCTTTGCCGGAAAAAGTATTGGCTGGTTTGCAAGAAAAAGAAAGCAAATAAAGGAAATTGATTTTTAACTGCTTTTAGGCAAAAAGGAATTATTTTGTAAAAGTAGTCAACGATAAGGGTAGTGTAGTAAAAGAATGGAGTTTGCCTTATGTTGATGGATCCTGCTAATTTACAACAATATGAAGAGCGCTGCATCCAGCAGCGCTCTCCTGCCTGTATGGCAGGTTGCTTGGCGCATGTGGATGCCAGGCAAATGGCCAATTTAATCGCCGAAGGTAAATTTAACGAAGCTTTTAAATTATTGCAAAAGCAAATCCCTTTTCCTGGGATTATTGCTTATGCTTGTGAACATCCCTGTCAAAGCGTTTGTGTGCGCAAAGATTGCGGGGGTGCGATTCGTATTCATGATTTGGAAAAAGCTGCGGTTACTTATGGCTATCAAAGTTTAAAACTAATATTGCCACCGAAAAAGAAATATAAAATTGCGATTGTAGGCGGCGGCATGACTGGTATTTCTGCTGCTTATGAAATGGGGAAAAAAGGATATCCCATTACCCTTTGGGAAGCAAAAGAAGGGTTAGGCGGTTCTTTAACCAATGTGCCGCAGGATGTTTTGGAACGGGATTTGTCTATTTTGCAAAAAGCAAAAATTGAGATACGGCTTGGCCAAACCCTTACGCTTGCAGAGGCTTTGGCTCTAAAAGAAGAATTTGATGCGGTGTTATTGGCGCCTGGAAAAGGCTTTGCTTTGCCGGAAACATTACCGGAGGGCGTTTTTGCTGCGGGCTCCGTTTTAAGACCAGATGAAGCTCCACAACCATTGCGTGCTTTAAAAGATGGGCAAAATGCAGTGCGTAAAATAGAAAGCTATTTGACCGGCGCAACTTTCCAGGAAATTGCAGCAAGAGAGGAACCGTTGATCCCTAGTTTAGATGATATTGAGCGTAAAAGTCCGATAGAATCACAAAATGGTGTTTCTTATAGTAAAGAAGAAGCGAAGCAAGAAGGAGCGCGGTGTATTCGCTGTTCTTGTTTAGAATGCATGAAAGTTTGTCCTTATTTGCGTTATTTTAAAGAATATCCCGGAACCTGTATTCGCAGCATTATTAAAAACATTAAAATGATGCCGGATACCGGTTACCGTAATTTTAATAAATTGATTCTTTCTTGCAGTTTATGTGGTTTATGCGGCGAAGTGTGTCCTGGGGATATCAATATGGCGGAAGTGAATTTACAAGCGCGGGAAATGCTTTTTGAACGAGATTATTTAGCCCCGGCTATTCATGATTTTCCAATTCGCGATATGCAGCAAGCCAATGGTGAGGATGCTTCTTTACAAAGAGGGCAAATAGGAAAAGAAAAAAGCAAATATTATTTTTTCCCTGGTTGCCAATTAAGCGCGTCGCGGCCGGATTTGGTGCAAAAGAGCTATGCCTATTTAAAAGGAAAGTTGGCATCGGACGGAGTTGGAATTTTTTTACATTGTTGTGGAGTACCGGCTATTTGGTCCGGACGGATGGATGATGAAAAGAAATCCAAAGAAGAACTATTGTCCTTATGGCAAAAAGAAGGACAGCCGGAATTGATTTGCGCTTGTCCGAGTTGTTATAAAACGTTTCAAGAACATTATCCTGATGTAAAGGTGCATTTTATTGGGGAGTTTTTGCAAAAGGAAGATGCCGCGGTAAAAGATGGTCGTACTTTAGCAATTCACGATGCTTGTTCTGCGCGCTATGAAAAAGAATTACAACAGCAAGTACGCGGGATTGCAACGTCTTGCGGTAATTTGGTAGAAGAGCTGCCTATGGATGGAAAAAACACAACTTGCTGCGGCTATGGTGGTTTGATGTACCATGTAGCGCCGCATATTATGAAAGATGTGATTGGTGAGCGAATTGCGCAAAGTGATTTGCCTTATTTAACCTATTGTATCAATTGTCGCGACTTTTTCCGACGGTATGGGAAAGATGCTGTTTATTGGTTGGATTTATTTTTTGGTTGTGAAGATGAGGCGTATGCGAAGCCAGGGCCGAATTTGTCTTTGCGGCAAGAAAATCGGATTCGCTTAAAAAATGATTTTTTATGCAAGGAGTTTGGTGAAGAAGTGGCAGAAAAACAAGAGCGGTTGCAGCTGATTTTATCAGATGAAATAAAAGAGAAAATGGAACAAAATTTTATTTTGGAAGAGGATTTGATTGTCACCATTTCCTATGCGGAAAATACAGGGCGGATGGTTTATTTGCCAGAGAAAGATTGCTTTGCCGCACATTATCAGCCTAAAATTATTACCTATTGGGTGGAATATCGGAAGGAAAAGGACGGCGGTTATCGTATTTTAAATACGTATAGTCATCGCATTCAGCTGGAAGGGGAGGATACGGTTGACTGAGGAGAAAAAAATCATTTGCCAAAAATGTCAAGTAGAAATGGAGCCAAGAAAAACAACTCTCTTCTACCAAAATAACCGCTTTTATTATGATTTGCCTACTTGCCCGAAGTGCGGACAGCGTTATGTGGATGAGGAATTGGTAAAAAGCAAAATGCATGAAGTAGAAAGTTTATTAGAGGATAAATAATGAATTTTTTACAAGATTTATGGGAACAGAAAATGGCAGAGGCTTGGGAAAAACCAGAGCGATATATCCGAGAGCAGCTGATACAAAGCGTGCTGTGGGCGAAAACCCACAGCCGTTTTTATAAAAAGGCCTATGCGAGTTATCAAGATAACTTTACATTAGAGGAATTTGCTCAATTTCCTTTTACGGAAGCAAAACAAATTGCCGCTGATCCTTTTTCCTTTTTATGTATGAAACCGGATGAAATTAGCAGAATTGTTACCATGCAAAGTTCTGGATCTACTGGACAAAACAAAAAGATTTTTTTTAGCACAGCAGACCAACAATTGACCGTCGATTATTTTCAATATGGGATGCGGACTTTGGTAAATCCTGGTGAAAAATGCGTTATATGTTTGCCTGGCAACAATCCTGGTGGTGTCGTTGATTTGCTGGTAAAGGGATTAAGCGCTTTGGGGGCGGTACCCATTATTTATGGCTCAATTGATAATTTGCAGGCAGCGTGGCAGTTTTTAGAACGAGAAAAACCGCACTGTTTGGTGGCTATGCCGGTACAAATTTTGGCTTTATGTCGCAGCCGCTTTGCGCCAAAACAGTTTTATTTGCCAAAAATTCTATTTAGCGCCGACGTACTTGCAAAAAGTATTGTTGAGGAAATTACGCAAAAGTGGCAATGTACGGTGTATCATCATTATGGTATGACGGAGATGGGTTATGGTGGCGCTTTATCTTGTTTTGATGATAGCTTTCATATGCATACGAGAGCAATGGATTTATATTTTGAGATCGTCGATGTGCAGACCGGCCAACTGCTAAAAGAAGGTGAAATGGGGGAAATTGTATTTTCTACTTTAAATCGCCGAGGTATGCCGTTGTTGCGCTATCGGACTGGCGATATGGGGCGTATGAAAAAGAAACTTTGCCCTTGCGGATATAAAGCGCCTGTTTTATATGATGTTCAGGGGCGTATACAAAATAGTTTTGCGCAGCATGGAAAGCGTATTTGGCAAAAGGACTTAGATGAAATTCTATTTTCTTTTGCCGGTATTTTGGATTTTCAAATAATCATAGCAGGGGACAGGCTGCAAATTCAATTGTATAAAAATAAAATTGTTTTGCCGGAAGGCAGAATAAAAGAAAAATTAAATGCGCTTTTAGGGTCAACTTGGCAATACGATTTATTGCTAACAGAACAGGAAAAAGACTTACCGTGTTTTTATGGAAAACGCATGATAAAGTGGGAGAAAGCAATGGACGGGTAGAACAAAAAGAAAATCGCTATCTTTTTGGGCCTAAGGTTATCATAGGAAAAAATAGCGGTAGCAAAAGAAGAACTAACAGTTGTCTTTGCTTGGTAAGAAGAAATTGCAAGGAAGCATAGAAAAGAGAAAAAACAGCAGGAGGGGATAACAGGATGAAAAAATTATTGCGCAAAACCCAAAGTGTTTGTCCCGTTTGTTTAAAGGTATTACCCGCTTATTATTTAGCACGAGGGGAAACGGTTTTTATGGAAAAAACCTGTGCGCAGCACGGCCATTTTGCCACGCCTGTTTGGCGGGGTGTGGCGCATTTTCAAAACTGGTGGCAAAAGAAAACGCCGGATAAGCCGGAATTTACACAAACCGTAGGGGATCATCATTGTCCTTATGATTGTGGTTTGTGTACGGATCATCGACAAAGAAGCTGTTGCGTATTATTGGAGATTACGCCGAATTGTGATTTGGGTTGTCCTATTTGCTATGCTGGAAGCACGGTAGGACAAAGCCCGGAGCCGAGTTTGGAGCAAATTACGCAATGGTTGCATTTTTTATATGAACAGGCAGGACCTGTTAATGTGCAATTATCGGGTGGAGAACCCAGTATGCATACCGAATTACTGGAAATTGTGCGTAAAGTAAAAGAAATTGGTTTCCCCTTTGTGCAGTTAAATACCAATGGTTTGCGTCTGGCAAAAGAGCCGCAATTAGCCAAAGATTTAGTAGCTGCTGGTTTAGATGCTGTTTATTTGCAGTTTGACGGATTGGATGATGAAAGCTATCGCCTTTTACGAGGTCGGCCTTTGCTAAAAGAAAAATTGCAATGCATTGAAAATTGCCAAAAGGCTTATTTAGGCGTGGTTTTGGTACCTACGATAAAAGGAGATTGGAATAAAAACCAAATTGGACCCATTATTCGTTTTGCTTTAGACCATTTACCTTATATTCGTGGTGTCCATTTTCAACCAATGAGCTTTTTTGGCCGTTATCCGCAAGCCCCAAAAGAAAAGGAACGCTTTTTATTAACGGATTTGATGGACGAAATTGAAAAACAAACAGCAGGTTTGATTCAAAAAGGCAGTTTTACTCCTTCCGGCTGCGAGCATAACGCTTGTTCCTTTCATGGTTCCTATTTGCTACAAAAAGACGGTACAGTAAAGGCAAATCGTAAAACGGAGGAGGATTGTTGCTGTTGTACGGCACCGAAAAAAGGCGAGGCGGTAGAAAAAGCGAAAAAGTTTGTGGCCAACCGGTGGCAAATGCCTTTGGAGGCCGTTTTAGCCTATGAAAAAGGAGAGTTGGAAGATATTAGCAATATGGAATCCTTTTTATTGTATGGAAAAGCATTCCGTTTTATCATTACCGCTATGGCTTTTCAAGATTGTTGGAATTTGGATTTGGAGCGGCTAAAATCATGTTGCGTGCATATTGTAGCGCAAGATGGTAAAAAGATTATTCCGTTTTGCGCCAAGAATTTAACTTCATTGGACGGTTTAAAAATTTACGATTGATGAAAGGCCGCATTTATCTGCTGGGCTTGTAAAATAGTAATAGCTTGATATTAGAGATTTGAAAATGATTATTTTAAAAAATAGACGTTCTTTATAAGGAACGTCTATTTTTTTATCAATAAAGGGGCAAGGCTTGATTGGTTTGCGGTATAGAAAAAGGAGGAAAGGATGGGGCAGAATTATAATAGTAGACTTTTGTATTGAACGGGAAAAACATCAGGTGAAAAAATCCGTAATGAAAAGTTGGAATCGGTTGCTGTTTTCATATGCTAGAAATAGAGTAGCGTTATCAATGTTGGTATAAAGAGGATCTTTTTATTATTTCCTAAATGAATAAAATAAATTACCATATTTTACCAGAGAAATTTTTGTTTTTTATCATTAAAATAAGAAGCGGAGGAAAAAAGGCAAAGAGGCAAAATAAAAAGCGTTTCTTTGAAGCACGATAAGATGAAAAGTAAGAACAAAAATAGTAGGAGGGCTTTTTATGTGCCATATATTAACGATGGAACAAATTCAAAGCTATGAAAAGCATTTACTTTTAGCAGAAAGAAGCACTGGAACGATTGCTAAATATATGCGTGATATTGGCTTTTTTTGGGCATTTTTGCCAGCTGTAAAAGAATTGGATAAGGAAATAGTGATCCGCTATAAAGAATACTTAGGGAATCAATATGCGGTTAGCACAGCAAATTCTATGTTAGCGGCATTGAACAGCTTTTTTGTTTTTTTAGGACTTCCTGAATATCGGGTTAAGCCGTTTAAACAACAGAGATGTATCTTTAGAGATCAGGAAAAGGAATTATCAAAAGACGAATATTTGCGTTTATTGGAAACCGCTAAAAACAAGGGAAACCGTCGACTATTTTTTATTATGGAAACCCTTTGTACAACCGGTATCCGTATTTCTGAACTACAGCATATTACTGTGGAAGCGGTAAAAAAAGGACAAGCCTGGGTAAGTTGCAAAGGCAAAAGGCGCAATATTTTATTACCAAAAAGGTTATGCTATGATTTAAAAAACTATTGTCAAAGCAATCATATTGTAACTGGATCGATATTTATTACTAAAAACGGGAGGCCGATGAACCGCTCTAATATTTGGACTGAAATGAAAAAGCTATGTAGCAGCGCTGGGGTAGACGCTAATAAAGTATTTCCGCATAACTTTCGCCATTTGTTTGCAATTAGCTTTTATAATTTAGAAAAAGATATTGTAAAACTGGCCGATCTATTGGGTCATGCCAGTATTCAAACAACACGTATTTATGTAATGGAAAGCAGCATCGCCCATATGCGCCAAGTAGAACGCTTGGGTTTAGTCGTATAACTACAAAATGTTTGTTTTGTAGTGAAACTACATGCAAAAAAAAAGAAAAAAAACAAAATTTAAATACAATAAAACAAAAATCAACTTAAAATAGTATCGTACATAGGGAAAAAAAGAAACACGAAACAAGGCTGGCAAAAATAATGATATGCCGGCTTATTTGCTATACTGTTGAATTGTAATGGCTTGAAAGAAGGCAAGTTCAAGAGTATAATAATTAAAAAGAAGTTTCTTTATTATAATTGAAATGATAGAAATATATAATAGTTTCACTACAAAACAAACATTTTGTAGTGAAACATAGAAATATCGCTTTTGGCCAAAATATAAAAAGAATGAATAGAAAAAAATAGGGGTTTGTTTTTATGTTAAGTCATAAAAAGTTTATCGAGAAGGCTACTCAAATTGCAAAATCCTGCATTGGTACTAGAACTGCATTTTTCCTGGAGATTGACTTTATTGATTTTAAACTTGTAAATCGCTTTTATGGAATCGAAAAAGGGAATGCCTTGCTATCTGCGTTGGAAAATCTTTCAAAAAGTATTCCGGAAATAGTATTGGGGCAACGTATCTTTTCGGATCAAGTTATTTTTCTCGTTCTAACTAAGGAACCGCGTACCGATGAGGAAATTGTTTCCTCTTATGAGTTTTATGCCAATCGTTTTTTAGCAGAACAACAAGCAAAATATCCTGCCTGTAACTTAAAACTTTGTTGTGGTATTTGTCCAATATTTAGTAATAACATATTAGAAGCAATTGATAACGCCGCTTTGGCCAGGAAGGAAGCACATAAAAAAAATATTAGTAACGCAGTTATTTTTACAGAACAGATGATTGAGGATTTGCAGGAAAGACAGCGTTTGGAACGGGAAACTTCTTTGGCATTACATGAAAAAAGATTCTTATTTTATTTGCAGCCAAAAATAGATTTAACAAGCGGACAAATTGTTGGGGCTGAAGCCTTAGCCAGAAGAGTTGGCATAGACGGTAACGTGATTTATCCGGATTCTTTTTTATCTATTATGGAGCAAAACGGCTCTATTTTAGAACTGGATTATTTTATTTTAGAAGGGGTTTGTTCTTATTTGTCGGAACGAATCAAAAAGGGATTGCCGGTAGTGAAAACATCGGTAAATCTTTCTCGTTTACATATTAAGGAAAGAGATGCCGCTAAACGATTGCATGCAATTGTGCAGTCATATCAAATTCCACCGATGTTTTTAGAATTTGAATTGACCGAAACCATTTTATTAACAGAGTTTGCAGGATGTAAGGTTTTGGTGGATCAATTGCGCTCTTATGGCTATGCGGTGTCGATTGACGATTATGGCGCTGGTTATACGGGCATTACGATTTGGCAACAGTTAGATTTTGACATTGTAAAATTAGACAAGGGCTTTTTAACAGAAGAAAAAGCAATAAAAGAAAAAAATGAAATTTTGTTACCGAAACTGATCCAAATTGCCCAATGCTTAGGGATAGAGGTGATTGGCGAAGGGGTGGAAACAGCGGAACAATGCCAGATGTTGGCCAGTTATGGCTGTAATCAAGCGCAGGGTTTTTATTTTTCTCCGGCGATTCCACCGGACATGTTTTATGAAAACTACCAAAAAATGCATGGCTGTTATTCTCTACCTTATCCTGTTTTAGGTGGGAGGTGAAAGGAACAGCGTAAAAGCAGACTTTTGATTTTGTCAATGATATGATAAAATTGCTTTTGCGTATGAATATTCTTTATTATGGATGAATTCTAATTGAGGAGAATTGTGTATGAAAAAAAGAGTGTTACTTTTATTGATAGCAGTCATTATGATCATGGTATTTCCGCTAGCAGCTATGGCCGAAGAGCCACATACGCATTTTGTTTGCGGAGAAGCGGAATGTACCCACGAAGGTACAATACATACTACGGCTGTTACTTATACCCCAGTAGCCAAAGAAGCTGATTTTGTAGATTTAAATAGTAATCCTTCGAGACTAGGAATCAGCGGTAATTATTATTTGACTGATGATGTGGATATAAGCCAAGAAATTTGGATTTCTGCTGATACTAATATTTGTTTAAATGGTCATACTTTAACGGGTAAAGGGGTTAGTATTGCACCTATTGTATTGACTGGTGGCACAATAAATATTTGTGATTGCTCTATAGAAAAAGACGGTATGATTACCAGTAGCGCTGCTGCTGATGGCGGCCGGTCTGGTAGTATTTATGTGCAAAATGCTAATGTAAACCTTTATGGCGGTACAATTGCCAATAATCAGGCGGATAAGTGTTGGAGTGGGGCTGTTTCCTTATTTAATAGCGGAACATTTAACATGTATGGCGGTTCTATAGCTAATAATTCCGGTAACTATACTGGCGGTGTATATTTAAGCAATGGTGTATTCAATTTATATGAAGGCCGTATTGCAGAAAATACCGGTAAATCTTTTTCTGGTGGTATTTATTTTAATGATTCTGCTGATACGAGTGGACAGGGGTATGCAGGCGCGGGTATATTCCATATGTATGGTGGTGAAATTGCCGGAAACGTGAATACTTCGTCTTCCCTCAATAGCGCTGGCGGCATTATGATGTCGGATGGTACCTTTTATATGCATGACGGTGAGATTCGTGGTAACAAGGGTAAGCAAGGTGGTGGTGTTGCTATTCAGGATAAGGGTGTTTTTGTTTTAGAAGATGGCAGTATTACCCAAAATGAAGCGCTTGGCGACCAAGGAAGCGGCGGTGGTATTTTTAATACCGGTATTTTAAAATTATACGGTGGTAGTATTACTGATAATAAAGCGGAAGGAGCAAATGGCGGCGGTATTTTGGGCAATGTCAGTTATGGCCTACCGGATGATAGGCCGAACTTTTTATTGCACGGGAATCCGATTGTTACTGGAAATACGGCTAAAGGGATAGAAAACAATTTGCATTTATTCTGGTCAACCGTCACTTTAGACGGTGCTTTAACGGAAGGATTTGCTATTGGGATATCTTTATATTCGACGGAAAGCGATCCCAATACGGGGGCTTTTACTGACGATTGGGAAACTCATATGGTTGAAAAAGATCCTTCTGCTTATTTTACCAGCGATATAAGCGGTTATTCAATTTCTAAATCGGCAGAAAACGAAGCTATAGTAGAAAAAGTTGCAGCGGAAGTGGTTGGGGATAAAAAATATGCCAGTTTGATGGAGGCAATAACAGCTGCCGGAACAAAAGGCACAGTGAAGTTATTGGCTAATATAGAATTGAGTACCGCGGATATTGTGACTGTGGCCGAAGAACAAACCATTAGATTGGATATGAATGGGAAAAGTATTACTGTTACGGAAGATTTTTCTGGACGGCCTATTCTTAATTATGGAGATTTAACTATTACCGGAAATGGTACGATTGATGTAACCAATGCCACCCAAAATTCGGCTGGTTTGATTGATAATTATGGCACGTTAACCATTGATAATGGGAATTTTAAAAGTTTACGTTCTTCTAATGCAGTAGGCATTTGGGTTCGTGCTGATAGTGTGGCTATTTTTAAAGGTGGGGTTTATGAGGATTCTCCTACTATTATTCGTACGGCCGCTGGTTCGGATACAACTATTTATGGCGGAAATTATCGAAATAATGGTGCACCCGCTATTGAGAACGGTGGCAATATGTTGATTAGTGGAGGGACTTTTTCTAATACTTCTTGCAGTAGTTGTGATAGCTTATGGGGCTATACCATTCGCAATGGGGTGGATAATGAAAATGCCTATTTAAAAATTGCAGAATCCGCTCCAGGTTCCGTACAAGTGACCGGGGTACAGGGGGCTTTGGCAAATTCCGGTGGTTTGTTAGAAGTTACAAGCGGATATTATCAAACAGTTGCCTGTGCTACGCATGGCAGCGATCCTTCGCATTATGCTTTATATGTAGCCGGGGAACATTCTGCTTCTAAATGTATTGTAACCGGCGGTACTTTCCAATCGATTTCGAAAACGGCTGTTTTAATTGGTAATGATAATACCAATGGGGACGGCGGTATTAATGAAAAGGCGACCTCTGAAATTAAAGGTGGTACTTTCATTGCCCCAGCTGCAGTAGCGGCGGTAACGGGAGCTCCAAATACCGGAACGCCTGTGGTAAGCGGTGGTAATTTTTCCTCTTCAGTAGCGGAAAAATACTTGATTGAAAGTTTGAATACTGAGTTGTACAGTACGGCCAAAAACTCGGATGCTCCGTTTAGTTATTATACCAGCGTACAAGAAGCTTTAAAGGATGCTGGAAGCGGTGGTAAAGTGACTGTGCTTGGTACAGATGATACAAAAGTAGATACGGTTACTTTGCAATATACGGATGATGAAAGTTATATTGTGAGAGTTGAAAACGGTGCAGTATTTGCTTTACCTAGCCCAACTCGCTCCGGGTATCGTTTTTCTGGTTGGGAACTAGATGGTAATAAAATAACGGAATATACTGCTTCTGCCGAAGGTGGAAAAAGCGTAACGATAATTGCTCGATGGGCTCGGAATACCGGAGGTGGCAGCTCAACGCCTACTTATACGGTGGAATTACCTGATGATATGAAAAACGGCAGTATAACAGTGTCTAGTAAAAATGCTACAAAAGACAGTACTGTAATCATAACAGTTATTCCCAACGAAGGATACCTATTAGAGGAACTTGTGGTAACGGACAAAAATGGAAAGGAAATTTTATTAACGAAAGAAAACGATAGCAAATACTCTTTTGTTATGCCTGCTTCTAAGGTGGAAATTGCCGTTTCCTTCCAAAAAGATAGTTCTAAGGAGCATGATTGTCCCAGTGAAAAATTCTATGATATTGATACAACGCTTTGGTATCATGAAGCTTTGGATTATGTCATTGCTAATGGTTTTATGAAAGGGATTAGCGATACTTCCTTTGCCCCTCAGGGAACTATGACTCGTGGTATGATGGTCACCATTCTTTATCGTTTAGAAGGGGAACCGACTGTATCCGGGGAAGCCATGTTTATCGATAGTGGTGATCCTATTTATCAATATTATACTCATGCGGTTAATTGGGCGGCAACAAATCATATTGTGGAAGGATACGGTGATGGTAGCTTTGGGCCGGAAGACGCCATTACCAGGGAACAATTCTCTGCGATTTTGTATCGTTATGCAACGGTAAAAGGGTATGATACAACGCAAGGCGGAATGGCGGCACGTGAGTTTGCAGACTATGCGTTAATTTCCGATTGGGCACAGGAAGCCATGGATTGGGCAGTAAATGCACAAATAATAAAAGGAAACGGAAATAATCTGCTCAACCCGAATGAAGTGGCCACCCGAGCTGAAATAGCACAGATGATTTTTAACTTTTTAGATGAAATTGCCAAATAGTGATGGTTAACTTTTGAGATAAAAACAAAAGGCACCGATTTTTATCGGTGCCTTTTGTTTTTACAAAAAGTTGTTTTTTATGCAAAACATAAAAAATTTTGTTTCCAGAGATGTTTTTATTGATAAAGTCTTTTATAATAATTGCTGTACAAAGCAGCACAGGGGTTATGACCTAATACTCTGTCTTTGGCAATTAAATTGGTAACGGGAGCTTCGGAATATTTATTAAAAAGGGCGTCATGTCCTACGCAAAGCCCCATGGTAACATTTAAATCGGTTTTTTGCCGGTTTAAAATACGGGCTTGCAAAATAGGATTACACATCACTTCGTCCATATAAGGATGAATTTTTTTATCTTCAGGCAATCTCATTTCTCTTTTATCTACACCACCTACTTTGCAGATCACGCAATAGTAAGCAATGCCATTTTTTTCTAATACTTTACAGAAGGTTTTGGCTTCGTTGATTAAACCAAAGCAGGTTGCAACACCTACTTTTTTAGCGCCAATCCTTTGGGCAAACAAAATCGTTTCTTCCACTCTGGTTTTTTGGCAATAAAACTCCCCTTCAATAGAAGCGGCTGTACGCGCCATAATGCCATCAATTGTATCACTTGCATAAATGGAGGCAATTTCTTTTTTTTCTTCCTCACTTACTTTGGTGGTTAAGCAAAAAGCGGGATAATGTGAATTTTGATTGCGGCAATTATAAACATTACAATTACAACAGCTTAATTCTTTTTCTGATTTCTTTTCTTGTTCGGTTTTGCTTTGTTGTTCTTTTTTCTGTTCCGTCATGAGAATACCTCCTTTGCCCATTATGTAACACATAACAGGAATTCATTGTTTTTATTTATTCTAACAAAGATAAGACTCTTTTACAATGCTTATGAGTATTAGAAAAAACCGCAATTTTTGCGGTTTTTTCTAATAACCTCAGGTATATGGGTTCTATTGTTGGCGTGCAACCTTGTGATGGATTTCGCATGTTCGGTACGGATATCAAAATAGGTACCCCGAATGATTGGCAATTATTGGTATGGGTGAAAACAATGACAGAACGAAGATAAAACGCGGTCAGCAAGAAATCCATAAAGACGACAGCTGGAAGAAAAGGGATTCGTAAAGCTAATTATGGAAATTATTTCCATGTATTTTTTAGGGGAAAAATGCTATACTTTTGCACAAATAAAAGTCTCAATAAGGCGCAAAAAGCAGCCTGGTAGAATGGATGAAAATAGAATGAAGCTTCTCGGTGCATGCCGTGGAAGCTTCTTGTTTATGAACATGGATGTGCTGAATATGGGTAGAATAAACATATCTTTAATTTGAGGAGGTTTTATCATGACAGAGAGTTTTACTACCATCAGCAAAGAGCAGATCGATTTTTTTATCACTAATTTATATCGAGAGGAAAAAAGCCCTAGTACAATAGAAAAATATCGTCGGGACGCGTTTGCTTTTTACAATTATTTGGCTGATGAGAAAATTGTTTCGAAAGAAGTTGTGCAGAACTGGAAGGCGGAATTATTAGAACAGGGGTATAAGATTTCTTCCATCAATTCGATGATAGCTGCTGTAAATAGCTTTTTGGATTTTATTGGCGCCTCTTATTGTCGGGTCAAACAATTCAAGTGTCAACGACAGCTGTTTCGTGATAAAGATCGTAATTTAACCAAGGAAGAATTCTTTTTATTGGTGAATGCAGCACAGAAAAAAGGGGATGAAAGATTGCAACTGCTTTTACAGACCATATGTGGTACCGGAATTCGCGTTTCGGAGGTACAATATATCACCTTTGAAGCGGTGAAAACGGGTAGAACTATCATTACTTTAAAAGGGAAAACGCGGACCATTTTTTTACCAAATAAGTTATGTCGCAAATTATTACGTTATGCGCAAAGGCAAAACATTGCGCATGGTCCGCTTTTTATTACACAGAAAGGGAATTGTTTAAGCCGTAAAACCATTTGGGCAGAAATGAAAAAGCTCTGCGCCATTGCTGGGGTAGAGCCATCTAAAGTATTTCCGCATAATTTAAGACATTTATTTGCCCAAACCTTTTATGCTTTTGACCATGATATTGCTGAATTAGCGGATGTTTTAGGCCATAGTAGTATTGAAACGACCCGCATTTATGTGTTATCTACCGGAGAAGCTTATAGCCGTAAACTGGAACGATTGGGCTTTGTCGTATAGATAGACATAATTGTTATTATGTTACAGGAAAAATGAATTTCAGGTGCATAATTGTTATTATGTTCCGTTAAAAATCGATTTTTTCCGAATGCTTCCTTTGTTTTCATTGTATTCGGACTTGGCAAACAGTTAAAATCGTAATAATATAAAGGGAAAAAGCATCACAAAAAACCAATAAAATATAATTTTATTGGTTTTTCTTTTTCTCACTTAGCAAAAAACATAATCAACAAAAAATATTGAAAAAAGTTTCTATTATGTTATACTTTTTTTAGGTATATACATTAATTAATTTTAAGATTTAGACATAATAACAATTATGCCTATTATTGGGATTGGAGGAAACTATTTTGGTGCATTTTACCTGTACAGGTTGTTTATTAGATGATATGGCGGCAGCAGCGCAGCTTTCTTATCTTTCTGATTTACGCAATCCTGATTTTACTTCCTTAATTGCCTGTTGCTTGGGCCAAATGGATGCAAACTTATATTCTTTGCGGCAATGGCAGGAAGCCGCTACTTATTTACTGGGAGAGCATTTTTTATTTACTTCCCCGAAAGAAGCAAAACGAAAGATTTTAGATGCTTTATATGAAAAAGAAAAACAAAAGTTAAATAGCTTCACAATAGAATAAACAGAAAGTTTTATTATTTGTACGAAACGGAGGTGGTATTTTTTTCGAAATTAGGAGAAATATTTGATATAATAAGAGGACTTGTAGAAATTGTAGGAAAGAGGATGATGAAATTGAAAAAAACAGTGAAAAGCTTGTTAGCTTTTTTATTGGTGTTATGCATGGTATTTTCATTATCTGTTTTGGCATTTGCTGAAGATGAACCAGCCACAACTCCAATAGAAATTAACGCTGAGAGTTCTGTATTAGCGTCCGGTAGCTATATTTTAAATGACAATGTCACTTTAAGCAGTGGCGCTTTAACGATTGCAGAGGATGCAGAAGTTATCATTGATTTAAATGGTTATACATTAACGAATGCGGCGAATAGTCATACCATTTATAATAAAGGGACACTGACGATTAATAATGAAAAAGAAAAAGATGTTGCAGTAGAAGAGCAAACAGGTGGCGTAACCAATACCGCTTCCGAAAAACAAACAGTTTATAATGAAGTTGGGGCGACCGCTACGCTCAACGGCGGCCATTTTCAAAAACAGGAAAGTCATGGTTATGTGGTTTTAAACCATGGTACAATGGCAACAAATGCCGGTGTATATATGACTACCTGGGAAGAAACGCATTCTAGCTTGTTTGAAAATGGCTGGCAAAACGGCAATCAAAATACGGGAAAAGTATTGTCCGAATTGACCATTAACGGTGGTGTTTATGACGGCGGTTTGAACACCATAAAAAATGACGACTTTGGAAAACTGGTTATTAATGACGGTACGTTTAAGAATATTACGCAAGCCGCTGTTTTAAATTGGAATGTAACAGAAATCAATGATGGTGAATTTACCCTAGCAGAAGATGCCAGCGTACAATCGGTTATTTTAAACGGGCAAATCGATAATACCATGGATAAAGGCGAATTAACTATCAAAGGTGGTACATTTACGGCTTCTGGGACTGCAACTGCCATTACTACCATGGAAAATGGGCAAAAAAGTACCGGCACCATTACAATAAGCGGCGGCAGCTTCACTGGGGATATAGAAATTAAAAATTCCGGAAGTGAAGCAGCTAACAGTAATATTACTATTAGCAAGGAGGCAAATGTAACTGGTAATGTTACAATTGCTGCTGGAAGCGCTACCGTTAGCGAAGGTGCTACCGTTAGCGGAAATGTGACCAATGCTGGAACCGGCGCTTTAATGGTAAAAGACGCCAGTGTTGGCGGAACAGTGGCCGGTAATGAAAGTGGTGATACTATGGTATTGAATAGTACCGTGGGTAGCGCCGATGTGGGAAATGACAATGTACAGTATGTCGATAGTAAAACGACAGATGGGGACCCGATTGAAAATACTGCCGACATTATTGCCGTTATTGGCGCCGTTGGCTACACTACCTTACAAGATGCCGTAGACGCTGCCGGAACGGATGAAACGACGATTGCTTTAATAAAAAGTGCGACCGGCAAAGGGGTAGTTGTGGAAGAAGGAAAAAAGATTATTTTTGATTTGGGTGGCAATACTTATACGGTCAATGAAGGCGTTGGTTCCAGCGGAACAGAAACCAATGGTTTTCAGTTATTAAAAAATAGCAATGTTACTTTTAAAAACGGTACCATTGCCGCTGATGGACAAGCAGATAAATTATATATTTTAATTCAAAATTATTCTAACCTCACTTTAGAAGAGGTTACTTTGGATGGACGCGGTTTAACCAATGATGCTGGTGGTGTGGAATATACCTTATCCAATAATAATGGGGAAACGGCTTTGAATGCAGGCACCACCATTTATGCCAGAGCGGATGGCGAAATTGCCATGGATGTTTGCTGGGCGGCAAGCTATGTGAATGGCGCTAGAGTGACCGTAAAAGACGGTGCTACCATCAATGGTACGGTAGAACTTGGCCTTTGGGGACAAGATGCTTATGCCGATAATCAAAGCGTATTAACCGTAAACGGCGGCGATATCAATGGGGAATTAAAGCTTGATAAGACTATTACGGAAGATAAAGTCGCAGAAACGATTGAAACCGTAAAAAGCAATGTTGCAATTAACGGCGGTACCTTTGCTGGTAATGTAGATGCCTATATTGATAGCGAAACGGAAGCCAAAGCCAAAGTAAACAGCGATGGCAAACACTCTTATTATCCCACTGTAAAAGACGCGGTGGATGCCGCGAAAAATGGCGATACGGTAACTGTTTTCACAGAGGATGCGGAGACACCGATAGTAGTAAGTGTAAATGCTGTTGCTTCTGTTACCAGTATTACGATAAAAGATTCTAACGCTTCTTTGTATTATGCTGTTTATGATGCGCAAGGTGCCAATAAAATTGCCGGTTGGACAGTTGGTACCGGAAAAGATTTGTCCTTTAGCGGTTTGAAAGCTAATACCAAATACTTGGTTAAAGCCAGCAGCGATTTGAATGGTGACAATGATTCGCCCAGTACTGAGGCTATTATTGTAGAAGTGGAAGTGACAACTCGTAGAATTTCCGGCTCTACTGGCTCCGGTGGTGGTGGTACCGTAACCACGCGTTATGAAATTACTGTTGCGGATACAGAAAATGGACAAGTAGTCGTTTCGCAAAATAAAGCCACGGAAGACAGTATCATTACGGTTACGATTACCCCGAATGACGGTTTCGTATTGGATGAATTAACAGTTAAGGACGAAAAAGGCAATGTGGTATCCGCTAACAAAAAAGCAGAAGATAAATGGGAATTTACTATGCCGGATGCTGACGTTACGGTAAAAGCAACCTTTATCAGTGAAGAAGAAGCTGCAAAATTGCCTTTTACCGATTTGGTAGAAGATGCTTGGTATACCAAAGCCATTACTTATGTTTATGAAAATGGTTTGATGAATGGTGTTAGCGCTACCATGTTTGAACCAAATGAATCCTTAACCCGCGGTATGCTTGTACAAGTGCTTTATAATTTAGAAGGTAAACCGGTTGTAACAACCAATATGTTTGATGATGTTGCTGCGGAAGCTTGGTATAGCGCGGCAGTAAATTGGGCAGCAGAAAAAGCAATTGTAAATGGGCATGGGGAAGGTGTTTTTGCCCCGAACGATGCAATTACCCGCGAACAATTAGCTGCTATTTTGTATCGTTATGCAACCTATAAAGCTTATGATACAACAGCTAGCGGCAATATAGATTCCTTTACCGATGGAAATGCTGCTGCCGATTGGGCGCAAACAGCACTTATTTGGGCGGCAGATAAAGGTATTATGCAAGGAGATGAAGCAGGGTTATTGAACCCAACTGGTACTGCTACCCGCGCCGAAGTAGCGCAAATGCTATTGAATTTTAGTAAAATGATCAATGAATAAATCGCTTTCCCACTATAAAGAGCAAGAGAGCACGTGGCTTTCTTGCTCTTTCCTTTTTGTATTCTGCTGTAAATTTTTTTATTTTTGCGGCGGCCTGTGATTGTGATGTTAAAAAATATCAATAAAAATGATTAAATTTAATACTGGATGTTTTTTGGAATCCATGTTACTATAAATAAAATAAAAGCAATGAAGAGGAATAGTAGCTGTGTAGCGGCTTACAGAAAGCTGTCGGGTGATGCGAGACAGTAGGCGCATAGCAGGGAACTCGCCTTGGAGCTGCGGACTGAATAAATGGCAAAGCCATTTGTATAAGTTTGGCCGGAAGTCCTCCGTCATCAGGACAGGATATAACGGGGTAACTCAAGTATCCATGAGTGCATGTATTTACATGAAGTAGAGTGGTACCGCGAAAAAAGTTTCGTCTCTACAATCAGTTTAAGCTGGCTGTAGAGTTTTTTTATGCCAGCTAAGGAAATTTGTAGGAGGAAAAAACAATGATGAATTATCAAAAATATCAAAAGCAATATCATTTGCCGCCAGTGATGACCTATGATTGGGTAAAAAAAGATTATATTGCTAAGGCGCCTATTTGGTGTAGCGTAGATTTGCGAGATGGCAATCAGGCTTTGATAGAACCAATGAGTTTGCAAGAAAAGTTGGAATTTTTCCGAATGCTGGTGGCAATTGGATTAAAAGAAATTGAAGTGGGTTTTCCTGCCGCATCAGAAACGGAATATCAATTTTTGCGCACTTTAATTGAAAACAATATGATTCCTGACGATGTTACAGTGCAGGTACTAACGCAGGCTCGCGAACACATTATTAAAAAAACATTCGACGCGGTGAAAGGCGCTAAGCATGCCATTATCCATTTATATAATTCTACTTCTGTAGCGCAAAGGGAGCAGGTTTTCCGCAAGGGTAAAGAGCAAATAAAAAAATTAGCCGTAGACGGGGCTATTTTATTAAGAAAACTAGCGGATGAAACGGAGGGAAATTTTTCTTTTGAGTATTCGCCGGAAAGTTTTTCTGGGACAGAAGTGGATTATGCGGTAGAAGTTTGCAATGCTGTGCTGGGAATTTGGCAACCTACTGTTAAAAATAAAGTAATTATAAATATCCCTACCACGGTAGAAAATGCCATACCGCATGTGTTTGCTTCGCAAATAGAATATATTTGCCGTAATTTGGTGAATAGAGAGGCGGTAACGCTTTCCATTCATCCGCATAATGACCGCGGCTGCGGGGTTGCAACGGCAGAATTGGGCGTTTTGGCGGGCGCGGACCGTGTGGAAGGCACTTTATTTGGTAATGGCGAAAGAACTGGTAATGTGGATATTATCACTTTGGGCATGAATTTATTTTCCCATGGGGTAAATCCGGAATTGGATTTTAGCAATATGCCGCAGATTGCCGCTACTTATGAAAAATTGACGGGGATGCATATTTCTCCCAGGCAGCCTTATGCTGGTGAATTGGTGTTTACTGCTTTTTCTGGTTCGCACCAAGATGCGATCGCCAAAGGGATGAAATGGCGGGAAGAAAAAGATTGCCCTTATTGGACGGTGCCCTATTTGCCCATTGATCCGCAAGATGTTGGTAAAACTTATGATTCGGATGTCATTCGGATTAACAGTCAATCCGGCAAAGGTGGGGTAAGCTTTGTGTTAAAACAGAATTTTGGTTTAGAGTTGCCGGCTTGCATGAAAGAAGAAGTTGGCTATGCCATTAAAGATGTTTCCGATAAAGAGCATAAGGAACTTTCTCCAGAATGGATTTACCATATTTTTGAAAATAATTATATTACCAACTGCAATGTGTTTACCATTGAAAATTGTCGTTTTCAGCAAATGGAAGGCATTTTGGCCGAGGTGGAAATAAAGAGCGATGGGGTCACGCATACCGTAATTGGCATGGGCAATGGCCGGTTGGATGCGGTAAGCAACGCCATCAAAATGTATTTTAATATTAGTTATGAATTATCTGTTTATGAAGAACATGCTTTATCGAAAGGGTCTTCTTCCAAGGCGGCGGCTTATGTAGGGATTAGCAGCAATAATAAAATGTACTGGGGCGTAGGCATCCATGAGGATATTATCCAAGCTTCTGTGCATGCTTTAGTTGTTGCAGTAAATCAGTTACTCCATAAAACAGGAAAAACGCAGAAACGAGATGAACGTTTGGTGGAAATTTTGAATTATATCCAAACCAATTATAAAACGGTTACCTTGGAAGATTTATCGGCGCATTTTCACTTGTCTAAACCATATTTATCCAAATATATTAAGGAAAAATCGGGTCATACTTTTGTGGGGATTGTAACCAATATTAAAATGAAAAAGGCTCGTACTCTTTTAAAAAGTGAAGGGATGACGGTGGAAGTAATTGCCGAAAAAGTGGGTTATATGAATGTAGAACACTTTAACAGGAAGTTTAAACAAAAATATGGGCTGACTCCTGTACAATTTAGAAATCAAAAAGAGGAATAGTTGGAAAAGGAAATGTGAAAAGAGCGGTTTGTACCGCTCTTTTTATTTTGGTTTATTGATGTTTATTTTGTATTTGAATGAAATAGGTGAAAAAATATTATGATTACTAGAAAGCATAGCTTTATTTTGTTCGGGCAAACTATTGGAGAAAACTGGACAGGACTGCAAAATGGGAAAGTTTAGTTTGTTCAATTTGTAGAATCAGTTTATAGAAATTGAGAAAATTACACAATAAAAAATTAGGTGCTGGAAAAGGTTGGGTTTTGCTATAAAAACAAAAAAGGATACAGAATTTACGACTTGCAAGGATGGAAAGAAAGAACTATAATCGCAATAGTGGCAATATAATTGGAAAAGAAAGGAAGCGGAATTATGGCAAAAGTGGATACTTGTGACCATCAATGTGGTTCTTGCGGTGAAGATTGTGCGAGCCGCGAGGGGAATACGGATTTGAGAGCAAAATTAAATGAGCGGAGTACGGTAAAGAAAGTAATTGGCGTTGTCTCTGGTAAAGGCGGAGTAGGAAAATCTTTGGTGACCGCTTTATTGGCTACTGAAATGCAAAAAAGACAGAAAAAGACGGCCATTATGGACGCCGATATTACGGGACCGTCGATTCCTAAATTATTTGGCGTTCATAAAAAAGCGATTGCCAATGAATTTGGTGTTTTACCGGAAAAAAGCGCCGGCGGTATTGAATTGATGTCCATCAATTTATTGTTGCCCGATGAAAGTATGCCGGTTATTTGGCGCGGTCCGATTATTGCCGGTACGGTAACCCAATTTTGGACTGATGTGGTTTGGGGGGATATCGATTATCTGTTTGTGGATATGCCGCCTGGTACGGGCGATGTTGCTTTAACAGTGTTTCAGTCCTTACCGTTGGACGGATTGATTATTGTTACCTCTCCGCAGGAATTAGTATCGATGATTGTGGGCAAAGCAGTTAATATGGCGCAACAAATGAATATTCCAATTTTGGGTATGATAGAAAATATGAGTTATGTGCAGTGCCCGGATTGCGATAAGCAATTCTCTATTTTTGGCGAAAGCCATGTCCAGGAAACGGCCGAAAAATACGGTTTAACTGTTTTGGATCGTTTGCCTTTGAATCCAAATATTGCAAAAGCCTGTGACGAGGGAAAAATTGAAAGCTTGAATAACGGTTATTTGCAGCATACGGCAGATTATATTGAAAAAATGGGGGAAGAAAAATGATAATTGCAATACCAACTGAAAATGGTGCTGTTTTTCAGCATTTTGGCAAAAGCCAACTATTTACCATTGCTGAAGTGGAAAATAATACAGTAAAAAGTAAAAAAGAAGTAGATACTTCTAACCATGGTCATGAAGCTTTAGCTACTTTTTTAAATGGTTTACAGGTTGATACCGTTATTTGCGGTGGCATTGGTCAAGGCGCGCGTAATGCCTTAAGCGGTTTTGGAATTTCTGTGATCGGCGGTGTGCAAGGGACTTTGGAAAAGGCGTTGGCTGATTTTTGTATGGGAATTTTACAAGATAATCCAAACACTGGATGCGGTCACCATGATCATGCACATGAGGCGCATTCATGTGGGGAACGTTGTCATGTTTTTTATGATACCGCGCATGAAATTCCGGAATAAAGTCGATGATATGGCTGGAGGAAAGCAAATGCTTTCCTCTTTTTTTTCAATAAAAGCAAATTGGGTATCGCATCTTTTCCTGCATGGGGCGAGTAATCATAATTTTAAATAGGGCAAAAGGAACGGGTTGCAATCTTGTGCGTTACAGGACGCTTTTTGCTAGCCGTTTGGAAGTAAATGAAAGCGCGTTAAATAAAAATGATGAGGGAAGGAAGTCTGCATGCTAGGTTATTTTAAGATAGAAAGTGGTTTTATAGAGGAAGAGAAGCGAAAGAAGCCGTGTTGACGATAAAAAATGGTTTTATAGAGGGAAAGAGGTTAAAAAAGGTTTAATAATTTTATCAGATTTTCACCAAATAATCATTGCTTCCTGCCAGATATTGCTATATAATACTTAGACAATAAAATAATTAGATTAACTAAATATCTTGTAAAGGAGGAAGAAGAATTGTCTGATATCAATTTGGAAAAAGAAAAATTAGCGGGCGAGTTGATGGATTGTATTTTTGAATTGCGTCGCTCTTTTTCCAAATTTAATAGAAAGGAAGCCTATACGCATCAACAATTAGCCGTTTTAAAAATGATTTGTCAAAACGCGCAGGACCCTTATATGGGTTTGAAAGCGTCTACCATTAGCCGTAAATTTGGTATTGCCCAACCAAGTATTGTGCCAGTATTGAATGATTTGGAAAAAAGGGGCTTTATTCAAAGACATGCGGATTGTAGCGATCGTAGGGTGGTATTAGTGGGGATTACTAGGCAAGGAGAGGATTTTTTAGAGCAGCATATGCATAAAGTACAAGAGAAGTTTTATGCTATTGTTGAGGAGTTAGGAGCAGAGGATAGTAAAACCTGCATTACGTTGTTGCAGAAGGTAATGACTTCTATGCAAAATTTGAATGGATAAAAAAAGGTAAATCTACATTCTCTTGTGGTAATAGGGAAAGATATTGATACAAAATTTTTAATGAGAAGTGAAGTGAGCTTTTTTAGAGCATGAAAAGAATAATCGGTTTTTTGCGGCCCTTTTTGTGGCCGATGTTATTTGTTTTAGCTTTAACATTTGGTTCGGCTTTTGCCGATTTGAATATGCCAAATTATCTTTCTAAAATTATTGACCAGGGGATAGCCAATGGCGATATTCCCTATATTATAAAAACTGGCGCGATCATGCTACTTTTTGCCTTAATGGGGATTATTTGCAGTTTGGCTAGCGGCTTTTTTTCTGCGCGCGTTTCTGCTGGTTTTGGTCGTAATTTGCGTGGCGCTGTTTTTGCCAAAGTAGAAAGTTTTTCAATGGGAGAATTCGATCAGTTTTCTACCTCCACTTTAATTACTCGTACTACCAATGATATTATGCAAATGCAAAATTTTGTGATGATATTATTACGCATTGTATTATTGGCCCCCATCATGTGTGTTGGTGGTATTGTGATGGCATTAAATAAAAGTCCAGAGCTTTCTAAAATTATTTTTATTGCCATGCCTATTGTTTTGGTTTTGATTTACTTGATTTCTCGTTTTGTTATGCCTTTATCAAAATCGATGCAAAAGAAACTGGATCGGGTCAATTTGGTTATGCGAGAAAAATTAACCGGGATTCGAGTAATCCGGGCTTTCAATACGGAAGATTTTGAAAGAAAACGTTTTGATGACGCTAACTTGGATTTAACCGATACGACCATTAAAATGCAAAGAACCATGGTTTTATTGATGCCTGCTTTAATGCTGGTATTAAATTTAACAGCGGTTGTTTTAGTATGGCAGGGTGCTTTACAGGTTTCTTATGGAAATATTATGGTGGGTGATATTATTGCGATTACCCAATACTTAATGCAAATTATGATGGCTTTGACCATGTTTTCCATGATTTTTATTATGTATCCCCGGGCGGCTGCTTCGGCTGACCGTATCAATGAAATTATGAATACTGACCCCCAGATTAAGGATACAGAAAATCCTGTTACGCCAGGGAGTAGAAAAGGGGTTTTAGAATTTCGGGATGTGAGTTTTTCCTATGCCGATGCTGATGAGCCGGCTATTTCCCATGTTTCCTTTACTGCGCAGCCGGGGCAAACGACTGCGATTATTGGCAGTACCGGTAGTGGGAAAAGCGCATTGGTCAATTTAATTCCCCGTTTTTATGATCCTCAGGAAGGAGAAATTTTGATTGATGGAATCCCGGTAAAAGAGTATCGGATTGCTGATTTAAGGAAGAAAATAGGTTATGTGCCGCAAAAAGTCACCTTGTTTTCCGGCACCATTGCCGAAAATATTTGTTTTGGTAATGAGGACTCTACCGAAGAACGCATGATCCAGGCAGCAAAAATTGCGCAGGCTTACGATTTTATTATGGAAAAAGAAAGGCAGTTTCATGCGCCGGTAGCGCAAGGCGGCAGTAACTTTTCCGGCGGGCAAAAACAAAGATTGGCCATTGCTCGTGCTATTATGCGTAAGCCAGAAATTTATATTTTTGACGATAGCTTTTCCGCCTTGGATTTTAAAACCGACGCAACTTTAAGAAAAGCCTTAGCGGAAGAAACGGCTGATGCTACCATGATTATTGTTGCCCAAAGAGTTAGCACCATTATGTATGCCGATAGAATATTGGTATTAGACGAAGGACAAGTGGTGGGGCAAGGTACGCATGCGGAATTATTACAAAACTGCGAAATTTACCGTGAAATTGTGGAATCGCAGTTATCGGCGGAGGAAATGGAATGAGCAGAATGAATCAGAACAGAAGATTTGATGATCATAAGCCAAAAGATATGAAGGGAACCTTCGCCCGTTTATTTGGCTATATGAAACCCTATCGTTTTCGCATTATCCTAGTTATTGTTTTGGCGGTAATCGGGGTATTTTGTACTGCTTTTGCCCCTAAAATTTTAGCCAGCGCCACGAATGAAATTGCTGCCGGTATTGGCGAAGCCTTTGGGGGCAATGGTTTTGGTATTAATATGGGAAAACTAAGCAAAATATTGCTTCTTTTAGCGAGCGTTTATTTTTGTAGCGCCTTTTTCCGTTATATTCAAAACTATATTATGACTGGTGTAGCGCAAAGAACCATGTATGATTTGCGGAAGTCTATTGATCATAAATTGGCGAAATTGCCTTTAAATTATTTTGATACTAATACTTTTGGTGACGTGTTAAGCCGGGTTACCAATGATGTGGACACGGTTTCAAATTCTATGCAACAAAGTTTGGATCAAATTATTACTTCTGTCAGCACCATTATTTTGGTTTTTATTATGATGTTAAGCATTAGTTGGCAGCTTACCTTAATCGGTTTGATTACTTTGCCTTTTTCCTTTTTGATTTCTATGTTGGTAGTAAAAAAATCACAAGGTTTTTTTAGAGGACAACAAAGAGCATTAGGTGCGGTAAATGGTTATGTAGAGGAAATGTACTCCGGTCATCAGGTCATTCAAGCTTTTGGTAAAGAAAATGATACGGTAGCTGAGTTTAACAATTTAAACCACACGCTATATAAAAATGCTTGGAAAGCGCAATTTGTTTCTAGTATAATCATGCCTTGTATCCAATTTATGAGCAATATTGGTTATGTATTGGTGGCAGTAGTGGGTGGTTATGGCGTTGTGCGCGGTAGTTTGTTAGTAGGAGATATTCAGGCTTTTATTCAGTATTTGCGCCAATTTTCACAACCCATTAACCAAACTGCAAATATTGCTAATATTTTACAGTCGACTGCAGCAGCTGGAGAACGGATTTTCCAGTTTTTAGATGCAACGGAAGAAGCTCCGGATACGGCGAATCCTGTTATTTTATCCGAGGTAAAAGGCGACGTGGTTTTTGAACATGTGAAGTTTGGCTACAGTGACGATACTATTTTAATCCAAGATTTAAACCTTTCGGTAAAAGCCGGACAAAAAGTGGCTATTGTGGGGCCGACAGGCGCTGGGAAAACGACTTTAATCAACTTATTACTGCGCTTTTACGATATTAAAGGCGGTCGTATTATGGTGGATGGTGTGGACATCCGGGATATGAGTCGGGTTGATTTGCGTAATGATATCGCGATTGTATTACAAGATGCTTGGCTATTTACCGGTAGTATTCGAGAAAATATTCGTTATGGCAAATTAGACGCCAGTGATGAAGATGTAAAAAAAGCCGCAAAAGCCGCGCATGCCCACGGTTTTATTAAAACTTTGCCGGGTGGCTATGATATGGTGATCAACGAAGAAGCCAGTAATATTTCGCAAGGACAAAGGCAGTTAATTACCATTGCGCGCGCGCTTTTATCCGATCCGCCTATTTTAATTTTGGATGAAGCGACCAGTTCTGTTGATACAAGAACAGAATTATTGATTCAAAAAGCGATGAATACCTTGATGGAAAATCGTACCAGTTTTGTAATTGCCCACAGGCTTTCTACAATTAAAAATGCTGATATGATTTTGGTAATGCGGGAAGGTGATATTGTGGAAAAGGGAACGCATCAACAATTGTTGGCGCAAGGCGGTTTTTATGCTGATTTGTACAATAGCCAGTTTGCCGAAAATAATTTGGCTTAATTGGTACTCCCTAAACGGGTTGGTGCTATGATATTTCCTTACCGCCCATGCTTATCCATTGGGTAGCTATGATTTATCAATCATTATAATGGGAACTAAAAGCAAAGAGAAAAGGCGTTTTATCGCCTTTTCTCTTTTATCTATTGTTCTATAGCTGAATGGACTGTTATAATAATAATTGGGTATTTTTACCTAGAAGGACTCATTGGGAAAGAAGCGCTACAGATGCAATTTGGGCAAAATCAAAGTTTTACTGAGCAAAGTTCTGTCCATAAAAGCAAATTGCCACAGTATATTGTGTTATCTGTAGTTTTGTTGACTATTTTTGTTCTTTTTGCCATTCTTTATGTGAATAATACTATTTATTAGAAGAAGAAATAGGTAGTCATATTGGCGAAGTAGCGGAACAAGGGGCTAAATTAGCCAAAAGCCTGTTGCAAAAGAAATAAAAGTTTTAGAAGTATTATCGGATTCTCCTATGATTCAAGACGACTCCTTAACAATTAGGCAAAAACTTGAACGCATGGCGCCGGAAGTGGAAAGAGAGAATTATTTACGTATTGGTTATGTAAATGCGAAGGGAATGTTGCATACCACTGCTATACTTTTTATGTGGGAGGTAGAGACTATTACCAAGCTGCTATGACAGGTGTTAGTGTCGTTTCTCAGCCTATATGGGATAGAACAGATAGCGAGCGGCAAATTGTTGTGTATGCGGTACCGGTGTTTAAAGATGAGATACCACAAACGGTATTGTTTGCTACCAATGAATCGACAAGTTTGGTGCAAGCATTGCAAATTTCCTTTTTTAACGGTACGGGCAGTTCTTATATTGTCGATAGCAATGGTTTAATTATTTTTGTACCGAATCGAGAAGAAATTGGCAAAAATATGATTGATGTGATGGCGCCATATAATACAGCGGAGGAAATAGACACTTTCCAGAGGGCTTTATTGGGAGATCAGACAAAAACGTTACGTTTGTCTTTCCATGATAGGGATAGTTATATTGGTTGCTCTTCAATAAGTGGAGTAAATGACTGGAGTTTATTGGCGGTGTTGCCTTCTGTGGTAGTTTTTAACCGTTCGGCCCGCATCATTCAACAAACGCTGCTTTTTGTGACGGTTCTAATTGTTATATTTTTGGTAATTATTGCCTTCATCACCAAAAATAAAAAAAAGAACGATCAAGTGTTATTCCATATGGCTTTTATTGATCCGCTAACCCAAATTGGTAATTATCATAGCTTTTATACGGCATGTGAAAAACAGTTGCATAATGGGGGCAGTAAAAGTTGTGCGCTTTATTATTTTGATATTGATAATTTTAAATTAATTAATGATACTTTTGGGTATATCTTTTGCGATGATGTGTTACGCTATGTTGCTACCGTTTTGCGTAGCGTTTTTGGAGAAAAGTCTATTTATGCCCGCCTTTCCAATGATTATTTTGGCGTTTTATATGATTATCATCATGAAATTAGTGAGGTAACCAAAAAGGCGGAGGAAGTTTGTGCATGCTTAAAAAATGTGAAGCCGGATGGACAAACGAATATTGATATTTCTTTATCAATGGGTATTTACTTGATAAAAAAAGAAGAAAAATTAGATATGAACAATATGATTAATCGGGCTAATATTGCCCGTTATATAGTCAAAAAGGGGCAATATAAGGGTTGTTTAGCTGTATTCAATGAGCAAATGCGAGAACAATTAACAGAAGAAAACCAGATGATACAGGATATGAAAGTTGCTATTCGCGAAAAGCAGTTTTTGGTTTATTATCAGCTAAAAGTAGCTTTGCAAAATTATGATGTGGTTGGCTTTGAAGCGTTGATTCGTTGGGTACATCCGGAAAAGGTTTTATGTTGCCATCTGCTTTTATTCCAGTTGCGGAAAAAAGCGGCTTAATTGTAGAAATTGGCCGTTTGGTGTGGACGCAAGTCTGCAGTGATTTAACAAAATTCCGGGAAAAAGGATTGCATTCGCGTATTGAGCTTTACCAGGCAGATTTGTTACAGTTTATAACCGAAACCATGCGAAAATACCAAATCCCAGGGGACTTGTTGGAAATTGAAATGACGGAAAGCGTCATTTTAAATGACTTGCCTTTTACCAAGCACTTTATTCGGGATTTGAAATTGGATAAATCGTTTTTGATGGGCTGGAAGATGATGAAAAAAGTAAAAATATCGCTATTTATACAATTTATTTAGCGAAATCTCTGCATTTATCGATTGTTTCGGAGGGGATGGAAGCAAAACATCAAGTAGAGTTTTTAATAGCGGCTAACCGCGATGTTGCGCAAGGCTTTTCTTTTTCCCGTCCTTTAGCGAAAGAAAAAATTATGCAGTTTTTAGAATCGCAGCAGACAGGGTAACCCGTTTCTTTGTGGGATTTAAATGAGGAAAAGGAATGATTGAAGCAGGCAAAGGTTGATTTTTTTTGATAGATAGGTATAGGATAACTGGGTTCCTGAAAAATTACGGACATCGATTGGCAAATGGATGTCCGGTTTTTTATGCGAATTTGCATTCCTATTTGCATTCAATAGATAAAAATAAAAAAGACTTTTTAATGGGTATTAAGTTTTCTAAAATCAGTAAATTAACTTCTGGACGGGTAAATATATTTGCTAAAATGAGTCTGTATACTTTTATAAGCTAAAAGAGGATTTTTCAGGCAAATTCTTTTCAATATCATCATATTGAAAAGAGACTATTTATTCATGAGGACTGATCCGTTCTCTTTGTATTAAGGATAATAGATGGAAACGGATTTATCGCAATATTGGGAAATAATCATACACAGAATGAATTGCAAAAAAAATTATAGCGTAACCCTTGTATTGGGTTACGCCATAATAGTAACTGAAATATTATTAGGTAAAGGATAAGTAGTTGATACAAATCCTGCCTTTTATTTGATATTTTTTAGTCTTTATAGAACACTTTGCGGCTAAAGAAACTATCCTGAATTTCGGTTAAAGCTTCTCCAAACCGTTGAAAGTGCACAACTTCTCTTTCTCTTAAATAACGTAAGGTATCCGTAGCACCGGGATCGTCCGAAAAATCTAATAAATGATTGTAAGTGGCACGTGCTTTTTGTTCGGCATCCATATTTTCTGTTAAATTTGCAATTGGATCCCCTTTAGCGGCAATATAGGCGGCGGTCCAAGGATTGCCGTTGGCATCAACATAAAATAAATCTTTACCGCGGTCTACATAATAAGTATCCATGCCGGCATCTTTGATTTGTTGCGGGGTAGCGTCTTTTATGAGTTGATAAACCATGGCTGCTACCATTTCCATATGGGCTAATTCTTCTGTGCCAATATCTGTAAGCAATGCTTTTGTTTTGTTATTGGGCATTGTATATCTCTGGTTGAGATAGCGCAGACTGGCTGCCAGTTCGCCATCTGGCCCACCATACTTCATTTAACTATGATAGAGCTTTCTCCCTGTTAAAATGGGTAGAAGTAGTATATTTGCAATGTGTTTTTCTCTTTATCCCAAATGCATTTTTCAATGATGCCATGGGCGGCATTATATTTTTCTTCCATGGTGGCGGTAGTGGATTCTAAAACAGCCAAGGCTTCTTTGATCGCTGATTTTAATTCAGCATTATAATTCCTGCCCGGTTCTTTTTTCTTCAACTGTTCCAATTGCCATTGAATATTAGCCGCTTCCTCTTCCAAGGTTTGTTTTGTTTGTTTATATTCTTCAACGGATTCTGCCCCAGCCAAAAATGCTTCGCGTAACCGCTGAATACTATGTTGTACTTTCTTTAATTTTGCCTCTAAAGTGGTCCATTCGTCAAGTCCTTTTTTATTCGCATGGATTTCATTATAGTTTAACAGGTATTCTGTTTCCGCATCCTGGCGCATAGTGTTTAAAATAGCTTCTTTTAGTAATTCATCGGCAATGTGTTGACTAAAGCGGCAAGCGCCTTTGGTATAATTATTGCATTTCCAATAATGCGGTTTGGCAAATACCAATGTGGTACCGCAGGCCGCGCAATATACCAAACCGGATAACCAGTCTTTTTTCCGTTCCATCGGTAATTCGTGATATTTATGTCGCGTTTTCATTATTTCCACCCTTTTTTGTGCTTCTTCCCAGGTATTTTGGTCTATAATAGCTTCGTGTTTTCCAGCGGATAATATGATGCTTTCGTTTTTAAAATCTCGGCGCGATTTGCCGGCAGGGTTCCAACGCAGCTTGCCCACATAAACAGGATTGCGAATGATGTATTCAATGGATCTATTTTCAAAACGGTTTCCGCGGTGGGTTTTGATTCCAAGATCATTTAACCAGCGTGCGATTGCATAATAACCGGATCCGGCAATAAACTTGCGAAAGATTTCTTGGACCAAAGCGGCTTCATCCGGCACGGGAACTAATATATTATCCTTTACCGTATAGCCAAAGGCGGGGGTTGCTTGCAGTTCGCCGCGCAAATGCTTTTCCGTCATGCCTTTTTTTACTTCCTCGGATAGGTTGATGCTGTAATATTCGGCCATAGCCTCCATCATTGCTTCCAGGATGATAGAAAATTTGTCATCTTCTATGCTTTCGGTAATGGAGATTACTTTCACGCCGCATTCTTTTTTTAAAAGCGATTTATATACTACGCTGTCTTCGCGGGAACGGGCAAAACGATCAAATTTATGTACTAAAATAACTTCAAATGGTTTTTCTTTGCTTTTGGCGGCAGCAATCATTTGCATAAAGGCTGGTCTTTTTTCGGCTTTACGGCCGGAAATGCCTTCGTCCACATAGATGTTTTCAGGCAACAAAACATAGCCATTGTCTTTGGCGTATTTGGCAATGGCTTTTTTTTGTGCTTCTGGCGAATATTCTGTTTGATCGTTGGTACTGACACGGATATAAGCGGCAGCATACTTCATCTTTTTATTTCTTTCTTTATTTTTTGTTTTTTTCCTACGCTCTTCGCAAGGAGTGCGTGGGCTGAAATTGCATAATCTGTAGTTCCCTTATCCTGTTGGGGCAGAGTAGGGGGCCTTTTATTTTGTTTAACTAACTTATGAAACTACACTATTCGCAAATAAAAAATCTCACTTTTTTAAATACTTTTGCGTTTGTTTGTCAAAATCAGATTGAAATTGTTTATCTTGTTCAATGCGGAATTTTCTATATTCTGAAATAGCCAAACTATCTGCTACCTCACGGGACACCTTTCCAAGATTGTTTAGAAGTTCATATTCATTAAATTTTAGAAAGCTGTCTAAACGGTTTGCCCAATCAGCCATAGACATAAGACGATTTCTTTTTGCTTGGTTTTCTGCGTAATCCAGATACATATTTACAATATCATTTAGGCCGCTGAGTTCCTCTTGTGTTAAATAATTTTTAGAAATAGTAACATCCGATTGCAAAATTTTCCCCTCAGGAGCGTTTTTCCATGTAGTGAGTCCCATATGTTCTTTTTGACTATCTACGCGTTCGGCAATGATTTCCGATGCAGTTTGCCCCGTAATTGCAAATAGTAATTTGTTTTGCACAGTCCCGAAAAATTGCTTTGTGGTTTCACTATTTGCATTATAGTCATAGCTGCATTGTGCATAGATATCAGTAATTTTTTGATAGAACCTTCGTTCACTGGCCCGAATTTCTTTGATTCTTTCCAGTAATTCATCAAAATAGTCTTTCCCAAATGGTCTACCGTTTTTTAATAAATCATCATTGATAACAAAACCTTTAATGATATACTCTTTTAAAGCTTGGGTAGCCCAACGGCGAAATTGGGTAGCTCTTTTGGAATTAACGCGATAACCTACGGCAATAATAGCGTCCAGATTGTAGAATTGAGTATCTCTTGTCTGGGTTTTCCCCGAGATCGCCCCGTGTTGCGTGGTTGTTTCCATTTTAGAAATAACCACTTTTTCGTCCAGCTCTCCTTCGGCAAAAATACTTTTAAGATGTTTGCTAATTGCTGGTGTTTGCACGTCAAACAATTCCGACATGGCTTTTTGGGTAAGCCAAAAGGTTTCATCTTTAAACACCACAGATACGGTCATATTCCCTTCTTCCGTTTGGTAAAGGATAATATTGTTTTGTTTTACTTCATTAGGAACCATATAATTACTCCATTTATTTATTTATTTCGATCCACACCCTCCTTGCGGAGAGCGACTTTGCCGGCAGGGTTCCAACGCAGTTGCCCGATATATTTATTTCAACCCACGCTCTCCACAAGGGAGGGCGACAAGGTTGTAATTCGTTATAGAGTGATATATTATAGTTTGTTTTTTCGTTTACGCCTCAACTCTACTACGATTCCTCCTATGGTGACAGGTAATTTTTCAATTTCTTCTGCTGAAAAGGTTTGCGGTGCGTAATTGGTGTTAATTGGCTTAATGGTTAAGCTGCCATCCTCATTTTTGATAATTCGTTTTAATGTAGCATTATAGCCGTTAACGTATACTACGCAATCATCGCCGCTTTCACAAACTGGGGTTTTTTGCAAAATGACAACATCATCCGGTAGATATTCCGGATACATGCTATCGCCCTTTACCTGTAAAGCAAAATATTCTTTGCCGCCTTTTGTCCAATCTATGGGGACTTCTTCCCAGTCTACGATATCTTCAATAGCTTCTATTGGTATGC
>CALXSR010000010.1 GCA_944391215.1 uncultured Clostridia bacterium | reverse complement strand
GTAGCATAACAAAAGAATACGGTGCAACCCATTTTACTGAGTTACACCGTACCCCTACATAAAAACTTCCTTATCTGGCGTTGGCTAAAACAAACCGCCCTTTTGCGTTTGCCAATGATTAGCGAGACCTCTGATACCGTGGCATTTGCCGATTTAAGCGTGAATTCAGAATTAGAAACTATTGGTGTTTTAAATAAGGAAGCTGGCAAACTGGGTGTGAAGCATAGCATATTGCTTATGATTGACCTGGGCGATTTACGGGAAGGGTTGTTTTTTCAAGAAGAAGAAAAGATAATGGATACGGTAAAACAAATCTTAATGATGGAAAACATCGTGTTATTTGGGATAGGAACCAATTTAACTTGCTATGGCGCCGTATTACCGCAAAAAGAAAATCTTTCCATACTAACTACATTAGCAGGGAAAATAGAAAAAGAATTTTCGATTTCTTTAGCGATGATTTCTGGGGGTAATTCCAGTTCGTTATATTTGATTCCTCGTGGCGAGTTGCCGGCATGTATCAATAATTTACGTTTGGGAGAAGGTTTTGTTTTAGGAAATGAAACTGCTTTTGGTGAAAGAATTCCTGGCACTTGCCAAGATGCCGTGATTTTACAAGCAGAAATTATAGAAGTGCAGAAAAAACCTTCCGTCCCGATTGGTGAAATTGGTAGGGACGCTTTTGGGGAAAAACCGTATTATGAAGACCGGGGTGTGCGGAAAAGAGCTGTTTTAGCGCTTGGTAAGCAGGATATTGACTTGCCTACCTTGTTTGCGATGGACCCTGACGCTATTATTTTGGGCGGTGGGTCGGATCATCTTATTGTGGATATTGATGGCTGTCAAAAGAATTATCAAGTGGGCGACAGGATGAATTTTACAATGGGTTACGGTTGTTTGTTAAAGGCATTTACCAGCAAGTATGTTAATAAATAAACAATGGATGAATAGGCTTTTTTAAGAGTTGACATAGCAACAAAAGAGACAGTATTTATAATCGATTGTATGATGAAAAATGGGGACGGCAAAGGTAGTATCTATATTGCTGCCCTCTTCTCATATTCAAAATAGTGGTAATGGATAAAAACTGTTTATAAATGCAACGCTTTTGGGGGACAATGATCGATACATTGCAAGCAAAGAATACATTCTGTACCATTGGTTCTTGTGCGGCTATTGTCCGTCATGTCAACATCCATTGGGCAAACTGTTTTGCATTTACCGCAGGAAATACATTTTTGGGTGTCGTTTTGTACCCGGAGCAAAGAATAATAACTAGCGGGCTTTAAAAATACGGTAATAGGACAAATATATTTACAAAAAGCGCGGTTATCTTGATAATGGTAAGCAAGGACTATCCCAATTAGATAATAAAGTAAATTACCAATTAGAAAGCTCCAAACCATAATTTTATTGATATGCGGAACCTGCAACCAAAAAAGAACGCCAACAAAGAAAAAGGAACCCAAAAAGGTGATATAGCGTATGAAACCAATTTTTTGCCGGGGTTGTTTGGCTACTTTATAAGGGAGTAAATCTAAAATCATAGCGGTCCAGCAGGCATATCCGCACCAACCGCGGCCAAAAAACAGGGGCCCTATTATTTTGGCAACAAGATAATGAATGACCGCCGCTTCAAAGACGCCTAAAAAAAGATAATACCAGAATCCTTCTATTTGCATGTTTTCTTTAGAAAGGATACCAAGGTAAACCAATAGGTAAAGACCAATGGCAAATTGCACCAATCGCCTTGCATATTTTACTTTATTGGCGTATAAAAAAATTCCGCAGGTAAGACAGGTGCCGATATAGGAAAAATTGAACAAATAAAAATAATTATCATATGCTTGCCAAAAGATGATAGCGATGATAATAAAAAGTAACCATAAACCAATTAAGAAATTATTTTTTTTCATAATGACCTCTTTCACTTATAAAATATTGCATAGTAAAATTGTACAATAGATTTGTGTTTTATTAAATATTTTTGGATATCAATTTATGTTATTATAAAGCAGGGAGATAGCTTGTAAGCCGCGGAAGAGTTGTTTTGCATTTCAGGGAGGAAAAAATTGCTTATCCGCGAATTTTTAAAAAAATAATTGTTTGTGCGGAGGTGTCCTATGGTAACAATCAATGGCAATCGTTTATTGAATTTGATAGCGGAGCAAGGAAAAATTGGTTGGATAGATGGCTATGGCCTAAATCGGTTGGCTTTTAGTGATAACTTTTTTAGCGCTCGTAACTATATGCAAAACGTAATGGATAAGATTGGTTTGCAAACCAGGGTTGATAGCGTGGGAAATTTGTTTGGTGTTTATCAGGGAAAAACAAAGCAGGCAAAAAAAATATTAAGCGGCTCGCATTTGGATGCGGTTGCCGGTGGCGGTATTTATGATGGCGCATACGGTATTTGCGCGGCTTTGGAAGTTGCCCGTACCTTGAAAGAAAACAATATTGTTTTGGATCATGCTTTTGAAGTTGGGGCTTTTCATGCCGAAGAGGGCGGTCCCTGGGGCGGCACTTTTGGCAGTCGCGCTTTTACGGGGTTAATGGAAACGCCTCCGACAGATGATATTTTGCAGAAGCTTGGCATCAAGAAGCAAGATATTGTAGACGCTAAGGCTGATTTAAGCCAATATACGGCTTTTTTGGAAGCGCACATTGAACAAGGGCCTGTTTTATGGCAAAAAGGCTTGCCTTTGGGGATTCCAACCGGAATATTTAGCATTAATCGCTATGAATGTAAAGTAATAGGACAGGCGAACCATGCCGGAACCACGCCGCTATCTGAAAGAAAAGACGCCTTATATGATGCGGCTAAAGCCATTACCGAATGGATGGACTGTTTGCGCAAACAAGAAGGCATTGTGGGTAATGTTGGCATTTTAGAAATGGGTACAAAAGACGCCACCATTGTTCCTAGTGAAGTTACCTTTTTGGCTGAAATCCGTTCCTTGCAGGAAGATAAAGTGCAGGAAGCGCTTTTAAAATTAGAATCTTTATTGCAACAAGGGCCTTGTCAAACCTCTGTGACAATGAAAGTGAAAAAACCTGCTGTGGCTCTAAATCAAAAAATTGTTGGTTTGATTGGCGAAATTGCCGCGGCAAACCAGATTACAGCCATGCAAATGCCTAGCGGCGCATCGCATGATTCCAGTCCAATGGCCAGGGTCATGCCCACCGGGATGCTATTTGTGCCGAGTATTCGGGGTATTAGCCATAATAAAGAAGAAAAAACAGATGATGATTCTCTCATATTAGGTACGCAAATGTTACTGGATACTGTTTTACGTTTGGATAAAATGGCGCTGTAAAAGAGAAAATGTTAATTTTCTCTTTTTCTTTTGAGACAGGAGTCGGTTTCTGTTATAATAAAAAGAAAACTTCTAGCGTATTGAAGAAAATCGAATCTAGAGCACATCTAGGAGGCATGCTATGAAGACGATTTCCGTTTTATATGGTCAAAAAACCCTGTCCGTTCGCATCCCAGAAGAAAACTTTTTACAACTCATTGAACCGATGGAACAAAAAGCAAGCGATGAAATAAAGGTGGTAAGGGAGGCTTTGCAAAATCCCATTGCTAGCCCGGGTTTAAAAGAATTAACCAAAAAGGCAAAAAAGGTTTTGATTATTACGAATGATCACACCAGGCCGATGCCCAGCAAATTAACATTGCCTTTGCTGTTAGAAGAATTTGCCAGGCCGCTTGCGGATTATGATATTTCTATTTTAATTGCAACCGGCTTGCATGCACCGATGACGGAGGCGCAAATTGAGGAACGGTTGGGGAAGGAAATTTGCCGTATTTGCCGCGTGCAAAATCATATGGCTCAAAACCAGGAAGATTTAGTAAATTTAGGAAAGTTACCAGCTGGCTATGATTTATGGGTGAATCGTTTGGTGACGGAAAGTGATTTAGTGATAGCGGAAGGTTTTATAGAACCGCATTTTTTCGCCGGCTTTTCTGGAGGCCGTAAAAGCATTTTACCTGGTGTCAGCGGCGCAAGTACTATTATGCAAAATCATTGTCCGCAAAACATCAATCACGAAAAGGCTAGAATTGCTAATCTTTTCGGTAATCCCATCCATGAAGAATGTTTGGCTGCTGCTAAAATGGCAAAATTACAATTTATTTTAAATGTTGCTTTGAATAAGGAAAAGAAGATTATTGCTGCTTTTGCTGGTGATTTGCAAAAAGCGCATGAAACGGGTTGTGCTTTTGTCAAAGAACAAATGCAGGTTCCGGTAACAAAAGCGGATATTGTGATTACTTCTAATAATGGCTATCCCTTGGACCGTAATGTTTATCAAACGGTAAAAGGGATGGAAACAGCCAGTTTAGCGGTAAAGCCCGGCGGCGTTATTATTTTGGCCGCGGAGTGTTTGGATGGCGTTGCGCATGAAAAATTCGCCAATTTAATTTATGCTTGCCGAGATATCCGGGAATTGTATGAAAAATATTCCCAGGGAAATCCTGCCATTGATCAATGGCAAGTACAAGTGATGGCGCGTGTTTTAATCAAGCATCCCATTATTCTTGTGACTCAAAGTATGAAAAAAGAAGAGGTAGAGAGATTGCATTTGCGATATGCCTGTGATTTGGAAGAAGCTTTGCAGCAAGCTTTTGCATTGGTCGGTAATACTGCAAAAGTAAGCGTCATGCCGGAAGGGCCGGTTGTAATACCAGTAAACAAAGAGAAGGTGGATGAACGTGACCCCAGATTTTAAGCCAATTGAACAAGAAAAAATATTTACCCAAATTTTAGAACAGTTGAAAGAGAAAATCCGGAATGGGGAGTTGCAAAAAGGGGATCGTTTGCCCTCCGAAAGGCGGCTATCGCAGGATTTTTGCGTTTCACGTGCTACTTTGCGGGAAGCGATTCGTTCCTTAGAAATGATAGGATTGATAAAATGTGTGCAAGGGGATGGGAATTATATTACAGAAGATTTTGCCAACAGTTTTATTGAACCGCTTTCTCTTTTGTTTTTGTTGAATAAAAGCGAATTTATGCAAATGGTGCAATTGCGCATTGCCTTGGAATTGATGACGGCCCCCTTAGCGGCAAAAAAAATTGATAGCTTGGGTGTTGAGAAACTAGAAGGCTATTGTGAAGCGATTGCAAAAGAAAGTGATCCGGATAAGCAGGCTGCATTAGATCAGCAATTCCATTATCAAATTGCTTTAATTGCTGGAAATGATTTGATAACCAATATTTTAAATGCTGCTTCTACTTTAATTGAAAATATGATAAAAGATGTCCGGGCCAAAATGCCGGAGCAAAATAATTTAGTAAATAGACAACATGAAGCCATTTTAGACGCGATTCGTAAAAAAGATGTCGGTGCGGCTAATAGAGCGATGCGGCAGCATGCAGATTTAATTTTTAAGCATATGGCGGCGGTGGAAAGTCCTGCAGAAGAAAACGAATAGCCTTTTTTATCTGGCAATCAAAAATATTATTTTGATTGCCAGTTCGTTTTTTATTTAGAAAAAGTTGATTTTATGATTGCTTTCATAAATATTTTTAATAAAAATGTGTATCCTAAAAGAAACGGGAATATTTAACAGTCATAAATATGGAAACCAAGAAAAGAAAGGTGAGTTGCATGAAGAAGAAAATTGCGTTATTGTTAACCTGCATTATGGCTCTTTGCCTGTTTGCAGCCTGCGGTAATAAAGGAGACGCATTGCCCAAAGAAATTACAACCACGGCGCAAATGTTTGTTGATAATTGGGCAAAAGGAGATTTGACGAAAGCCAGACAGCATTTTAGTGATGATATGAATAAAGCATTATCAGAAGATGGACTGAAAGAAGCTTGGACAAGTTTAACCGGCACCATGGGGGATTTTGTTAAAAGAATTGGGGAAAGACAAGAAACAGAAGGCGACTATGAGGTGGTTTACGTAACCAATGAATTTAAAAACGGTCAAGCGGATATTCGTGTTGTGTTTGATAAAGATGGTAAAATTTCCGGTATGCAGTTTGTCCCCACTTCGCAAGCCCCGGAAATGGAATTGCCAGAAACATTGATGGAACAAGAATTAAGTATTAAAAATGGCGATTATGAATTACCTGCCGTCTTGACCTTGCCAAAAGATGGTTTCACCAGCGGTTTGCCCATTGTGGTTTTAGTCCATGGATCTGGTCCGAACGACCGTAATGAAACGATAGGAGCCAATGCGCCTTTTCGTGATTTGGCTTGGGGATTAGCGGAAAAAGGAATTGCCGTTTTGCGTTATGATAAAAGAACCAAAGTATATGGCGAAAAAAGTTTTGCTGATATCAACCATTTTACAGCTGATGATGAAACGGTAGATGATGCGGTTGCCGCCGTTAGTATGTTGCGTGATTTGGATGATATGACCTTTGGAGATATTTATGTTTTGGGCCATAGTTTAGGGGCCATGCTCATGCCGCGCATTGCTGAAAAGACGCCAGACGCTATGGGTTATATTATGTTGGGTACGCCGGCGCGTCCTTTGGAAGATATTATGTTAGAACAATATGAATATCTTTATTCTTTAGATAAAAATACCAGCGATGCGGAAAAACAAAAAAATTTAGATGCGATTAAAGCATCGGTAGAAAAAATCAAAAATTTAAAAGAAGGCGATACCGGCATGGCGGATGAATTGCTTGGCTATCCAGCTTCTTTCTGGTTAGATTTGCAAGACTATCATGTGCCTTCGGCTGCGGCGCAAATTGGTAGACCTCTGTTAATTTTACAAGGGGAAAGAGATTATCAGGTACGCATGGCAGATTTCACTTTGCTACAAGACAATTTGGGCGGAGAAGAAAATGTTACCATGAAAAGCTATCCGGATTTAAATCACCTGTTTATTCGCGGGGATGGAGATGAATTGAGCACACCGCAAGATTATTATACGGCGGGGCATGTTGATCAGCAGGTGATTGATGATATTGTTGAATTTATTGAACTCATTCATGGCAATGATGATGCCGATGATAATCAGAATAGTGCGGCAGGTAATACGATAAGATAATCGGAAGCAATGGAAAAGGAAGCCTTTGGACTTCCTTTTTTGTTTTTTTATTATGATAGATATTATAGTACCGGTTGATATGCGGCTTAATAAACCGGTCTTCCTTAACAGAACAAAAATAATTAGCCTGGTCAACGGGGATTTTCGGATACCATTTTTTCTTGACATTCACTGTACTCCCCATCATGGATCGATATAATGCTGCCGCATTTTGGACAAGTATATTTCTTTTTCTGGATTTCCATGAATACCGCTAAACCATGTTGGCGGATCAATTCACTATTTTCCATAAGGCTAGCTTGATACCTTGTATTGTAACTTTTTTCAAGATTTTTGATCAACTGACAAGGATAATTGGAGCATTTAAAACAATACGCAAATCCTTTTTCTTTTGCGCAATCTTTTATTTTGCATTTGCGACAGTGTTCTGGCTTTCCGCTATCGCTGTTTCAGCAACCGGCGCATGGCGATTTATGGTAACAATGTTTAAGGCAAACCATACAATTCATTCCACAAGGCGCAACCATTGTGGTTACAATCTTTTTTTGGGCATTTTCATACTTAGTTCCTCTTATCAAATTCCCATCTTTCAATATTACTTTTCCGCCAAAGTTTAGTTAGACTTATTAGGATAATATCATATTGAATCGTCCCTCTCAAGATCATTGTATAAATCTGTCTGCGTTTTTACTGCTAATGGGTATCTACAACCAAGACCTTTTGTACGCCACTTGACAGAATCGGAAAAAAAAATTATAATTCGATTCATTATAAAACAATTGGTAATGGAGATAGCAATACCAGAGAGGAGAGATTATATATGCCTGTTAAAATTCCATCTACCTTACCGGCTGCTAAAATTTTGACGGAGGAAAATATCTTCGTTATGGATGAACAGCGTGCCAGCACACAGGATATTCGTCCTTTACATATTGGTATTGTTAATTTAATGCCTACCAAAGAAGTGACAGAAACACAACTTTTGCGTTTATTGAGCAATACGCCTTTACAAATTGAAATTACTTTAATTAAAATGGCCAGTCATGTATCCTCCAATACCAGTCAAAAGTATTTAGAGGCTTTTTATCGCACTTTTGAAGAAATTAAAGGAGAAAAGTTTGACGGTTTGATCATTACTGGCGCGCCGGTAGAAACCTTGGAATTTGAAGACGTGGACTATTGGCAGGAGCTAAAAGAAATTATGGCTTGGTCCAGTAAACATGTTTATAGTACGCTTTATATTTGTTGGGCGGCTTTAGCCGGCTTGTATTATCATTATGGAATTGGGAAGCATGCTTTGGATAAAAAAGTGTTTGGTATTTATCCGCATCAGGTGTTAAAACCGCAGCATCCTTTGCTCCGGGGATTTGACGATGTCTTTTACGCTCCGCATAGCAGACATAGCACTGTTTGGGCGAAGGATATTTTGTCTGTGCCGGCCTTGGAATTATTGGCGGAATCGGATGAAGCAGGCGTGTTTTTAGCTGCCAGTTTGAATGGTAGGCAGGTTTATGTTTTGGGGCATGCCGAATATGATTATAATACGCTTGATTTGGAATATAAAAGAGACGTTGCCAAAGGATTAAAAATTGATGTGCCCAAAAATTATTATCCATGTAATAATCCAAATGAAAGGCCAGAAGTGTTTTGGCGTTCTCATGCCAATTTATTGTATTCTAACTGGTTAAATTATTTTGTTTATCAGGTTACGCCGTACGATATTCATGCCATTAAATAAAAAAACACGATTTTGAAAATCGTGTTTTTAACAATGAAAAAAGCCATCGGCGCATAAATGCGGTACTGTTTGTACCGTATTTTTTTGCGCACAAAAAAGGACGTCTTTTTCATGCTTTAAGTGAATTAATTTTTGCGCGTGCTTCCCTTGCAGGAACAATTGCGGCAGCTCTTCTGCATTTTTGTGATAAGCCTGCATCGCAATAAGCGCGGCATCATTATATTGGCAATGAGGCGCGATAGCGCAAAGTTCGGTTAAAATTAGACCGCCGGAAAGCGTATCCTCTAAAGATACTTTGTTTTCTGTACCGGCGCATAATATGGTGATGTCTTTCCCGCAGGCGGCTAACTTTTTGGCGGTTGCTTGGCCGTTGACGGTTGCTCCTAAAAAAACCATATCCGCTTGTTGGGTCATAGCGATGGCCTTGGTGCCATTTGTTGTGCAAAAAATGAGTGTTTTGCCAGAAATTGTTTGATTGGTATATTCAAAAGGGGAATTGCCTAAATCAAAACCGGGAATGATCAGCCCGCCGCGTTCCCCGCAAAGCAAAGCGTTTGCTCCAAGTTCTTTTTGTGTGGCTATTGATTCTTCGATTCCTGCTTTCGTAATAATTTTATCAGCCCCGTTTTGCAAGGCAACACTCATTGTGCTGGTAGCACGTAAAGCGTCGATGATCACAATGGCACGGTTTTGCAAATAAATTTCTTGCAATTCTAAAGGGGTAAATAATAAATCTACATGCATAAGAACAGTTCTCCTTTATGCTTTTGGGTTACAGCCCCTACTCTAACATATTTTCGGAAGACTGTAAACTTTTTTGTTTTTACAGGGAAATACGAAAGCATGTCGAAAAAACAATATTTAGGTTAAAAAAGTTTTCAGTAGGAATTTGAAATAAAGGGGGCAATCCGATTGTTGAACCAAGAAGAAATTTTACAGCTCTTTCAAAAAAGAGGAGCCTTATTAGAAGGCCATTTTAAACTAACATCCGGACGGCATGCCGGGCAGTATATGCAATGCGCTAAAATTATGCAGTATCCGGAGGATTTGGCTGTTTTATGTCGGCAATTAGCCGAAGAATTTGCAGATATGGATATTAACATGGTGGCTGGTCCTGCTATGGGTGCTATCATTATGTCCTATGAAATGGCTAGAGCCTTAGGCGTTACTGCGGTATTTGCGGAACGAGAAGAAGATATTATGCGTTTTCGTCGTTTTCAAGTTGGCCCCGGCGATAAAGTTTTAGTTGTGGAAGACGTTGTAACCACAGGCGGTTCTTTAAGAGATGTGATAAAAGCAGTGCAAGACTGTGGCGCCGAAGTTGTTGCTGCTGGTAGTTTGGTTGACCGTAGTAATGGCCAAGTTGATTTTGGCATGCCATTCCATGCTTTATTACAAGTGAATATTGATAATTTTGATGCAGATAATTGCCCGCTTTGTCGGAAAAACTTACCCTTGGTCAAACCGGGTAGTCGTAAAATTTAAGATGAGCAAAATAGATAGCTGGGGAAAAAAAGGGGAAGTTTGGTCCCATTTTTTTTCTAATGAGGCACTTTTAGAAACGAAGCGACCGCAGATCATTGCTATAGTAGGGGCTGGTGGGAAGTCAAGCCTATTATTTGTTTTAGCGCATTTTTTAGCGCATAAGCAAAAAAAAGTGCTGATTGCCACCACTACGAAAATGTATTTACCTCAAGAGGAGCAAGTGGATAAAATTGTGATTGGTTCCTTGGCAAAACAATTATCGGTTGTCGGTAATTTTTTGCAACCCGGTTGTATTGTCGCTTATGCCCCTGCTTATGAAAATGGTAAAATGTTAGCTATTACAGATAAGGATTTGGCTGCATTATATCCTTTGACGGATTTTATTATTTTAGAGGCGGATGGCGCTGCTGGCAAACCGTTGAAGGCACCGCGTTCTTATGAACCGGCTATTCCAGAAAATGCAGATATTGTTTTTCATGTTAGTGGTTTCAGCGCCTTCACTAAAACCTGGCGGCAGGCCTGTCATAAAGCGGAACGGGCCCGCGCTTTATTAGGGATAACAGAAGATGAAGTCATCACAGAGGAAGACGTCGCTCGTTTATTATTACATCCTTTGGGAGGACGCAAAAATATTCCGCAGCAGGCGAAATTGTTTTATGTGTTAAACCAAGCGGATCAGGAAGAAGCAATGGTAAAAGGAAGGATGTTAGCACATTCTTTGTTGCAAGGGGGCGCGGAACAAGTTTTATTAACCTGTTTGGCAAAAAGGGAGTTAAAAGCTGTTTTCCGTAAAAACCCACTTTATGCGGCCATTGTTTTAGCTGCAGGAGAAGCAAAGCGCATGGGAGGGACAAAACTGCTTTTACCCTGGAAAAACGGTACCATCTTAGATGCAACTTTGCAATTTGTTTTAAACAGCCCTTGTCAACAGCTTGTTTTGGTGGTGGGACATGAAAAGGAAACTTTATTACAGCAAATCAATTGCTGTGGTTTGGAAGTTGCCATAAATTTGCAATATCAAGAGGGGCAAAGCACCTCTTTAAAAGCGGGATTAGCTAGTTTAGCGCCAAGTGTGCAAGCGGCATTTTTTGTTTTAGGGGATCAACCCCTTTTGGCGGAAAGGCCGCAATTATTAACGGAAATGTTGCTTTATTATCAAGAAAAACGTAAAAATGGGCCATGCATGATTGTTCCTGCAAAGGATGGGAAAAGGGGAAATCCGGTTTTGGTGGATAAAGCATTTTTTCCCGATATTTGGCAATTATCCGGGGATACTGGCGCTCGCTGTTTACTGACAAAATATACTGAGCAGGTTTTCTTTTTCTCGGTAAAGGAAGACGCTGTTTTATTGGATTGCGATACACCGGCTGCTTATGCAGCATTGCAAAAGGCGTTTGGGGAGGATAAAAAATGAGAGTATTGATAAAAGGCGCTGGCGATGTGGCTAGCGGTGTTGCTTATCGATTGCATCAGGCTGGTTTTTCTTTGCTTTTGACGGATATTGCCAAACCAACGGCTGTACGACGTACGGTAGCCTTTTCTCAAGCTATTTATGATGGGCAAGTGACGGTGGAAGGCGTCACCGCACAGTTGGTAGAGAACTTGACAACGGCTTTGGATTGTATGAAAAAAGGCATAATTCCAGTAATGATTGATGAAGAAGCTGCCGTAAAAAGAGATTTTGCACCTCAGATTGTAGTGGATGCGATTATGGCCAAACATAATTTAAATACTTCTATAACGGATGCTTCTATTGTGATAGGGCTAGGACCCGGTTTTACGGCTGGCGTTGACTGTCATGCTGTTATTGAAACCAAAAGGGGACATTTTTTAGGTAAAGTTCTTTATCAGGGACAAGCTTTTCCTGATACCGGTGTACCGGGGGAAATTGCCGGACATAGTGGAGATCGCATTGTGCGTACGCCGCAGGCAGGCATTTTTTATACTAAGGCGCAAATAGGCGATATGGTATGCAAGGGAGATATGGTAGCCTGCGTTGACCAGACGCCTGTTTTAGCGCCAATAGACGGTTGTTTAAGAGGGCTATTACCAAATGGCATTATCGTTACGGCGGGCATGAAAGCTGGCGATGTGGATCCACGTGGAATCGTGAGCCATTGTTTTAGTATTTCTGATAAGGCGCGGTCGATTGGCGGAGGGGTGTTGGAGGCCATCATGCATTTGGGAAATGAGGGTAAGTATGAAGAAGCAAATTTTTGAAATGATTGCCTCTTCTGCAGGCAATCGGGTTTGGGCGCAAGTGGTGGCGGCAAATCATATCCCTGTTGGAGAAAAAGCTTTGTGGCAAAATCAAAATTTAGTATATGCGACGAAAGAAATGCAAAGTTTTTGGCAAAGTCAGGAGAAGGCAATTCTCAATACGAAAAAAAATGGTCTGTTAACACTTGATTATCAGGGAGAAAACGTTCAAGTTTATCAGGAAAAAATAGGGCAAAGTAAAAAACTGATCATTTGCGGCGGCGGCCATATTTCTTTAGCCGTTCATACCATTGGTCAGATGCTTGGTTTTGAGGTAACAGTGATTGACGATCGCATTGCTTTTGCCAATGAAATGAGATTCCCCCATGCGCATATTATTTGTAAACCGTTTGTGGAAGCGTTAAAAGAGGTTCCTTATGGACCGGATTGTTTTTTCGTTATCGTAACGCGTGGGCATGTTTACGACCAAGTTTGTTTAAAAGAAATTATTGAGAAAGAATATGCATATTTAGGCATGATTGGCAGCCGGGTGCGGGTGCGGAAAGTAAAAGAGCAATTTTTGGCTGATGGCGTTTCGCAAGAATTATTGGAGCAATTACATGCGCCAATCGGGTTAAAAATTGGGGCGGAAACACCGGAGGAAATTGCCGTTAGTATTTTTGCTGAAATCATTGCAGAAAAAAATAAAATGCCTTCTTTCGGTGGTTTTGAAGAGGAATTATTACAGTCTTTGTTGCAATGTACAAAGCCTGCTGCTTTGATTACCATTGTAGAGAGAAAGGGTTCTGCTCCCAGGGAAGTGGGAACAAAAATGCTGGTATATGAAGATGGTCGTATGATTGGAACCATTGGTGGTGGTTGCGTGGAAGCTGATTTAAGGCGCAACGCCCTTTATGCTATAGATACCGGGGAACCACTTTTACATACTGCTGATATTACAGGGCGGGATGCTGCGGAAGAAGGTATGGTTTGCGGAGGGATTTTAACTATTTTTGTCGATCCCTTGGTAAGATAAAAATAGGAATTTTAATTTTAAAAAACAGTGTGTTGGCAATCATATTAACTTTTGGTTAATATGATTGCCTTTTTGTTAATAACAGTTCCACTCTATCGGAGATTAGGATTTACTTTGATAAAACTATGAAAGTTGCTTTGTTGGCAAAAAAGAAATAAGGTGTTTATCGTGAAAGAATGGTATTTCGTATTCTTAATGCCATTTTGCCTTTAACTGGCTATAATAAGTACTGTAAATTTGCAGATTGATGTGTTATAATAACTAAATCTATCAATAAATAGGTAGGATGAACTGGTGAGTGATAATAGAAAAAGAGGTTGATGAAAATGAGAAGTGATGTCGTTAAAGTTGGTAAAGAAAGAGCGCCGCATCGTTCGCTTTTTTATGCTTTGGGGTTAACAAAAGAAGAGTTTTCCCGTCCCCTTATCGGCGTGGTCAACTCTTTTAATGAAGTTGTCCCTGGCCATGTGCATTTAAACCAAATCGCGGATGCGGTAAAAGCAGGGGTACGGTTAGCCGGTGGAACGCCGATTCAGTTCCCGGCGATTGCTGTTTGCGACGGCATTGCCATGGACCATGTGGGTATGAAATATTCTTTAGCTAGTCGGGAATTGATTGCCGATTCTATTGAAACAATGGCGATGGCGCATGCTTTTGATGCTTTGGTTTTTATTCCCAACTGTGATAAAGTGGTACCCGGTATGTTGATGGCAGCAGCCAGATTGGATATTCCTTCCATTTTTGTTTCTGGCGGCCCGATGATGACGGGGGCGATTCCAGGAAATAATAATTTGGATTTGAACTCTGCTTTTGAAGTGGTGGGTAAAATGGCTACCGGAAATTGTACCGAAGAAGAGATGGAAGCAGTGGAAATGAATTGCTGTCCTGGCTGTGGTTCTTGTTCCGGTATGTTTACTGCCAATTCCATGAATTGTATTACGGAAATTTTAGGGATGGGCTTGCCTGGTAATGGCACAATCCCAGCGGTATCTGCCGCTAGAATTCGTTTGGCGAAAAAAGCTGGGATGCAAATTATGGAATTGCTAGAAAAAGATATTAGACCCTCGCAGATTATGACAGCGTCGTCTTTTAGAAATGCTTTGGTAACAGACATGGCTTTAGGGTGTTCTACGAATACTGTGTTGCATTTGCCGGCGATTGCCCATGAACTCAATATAAAATTGGATTTACATATGATTAACGAAATTAGCGAAATAACGCCTCATTTATGCAAATTGGCGCCGGCGGGCGAACATCATATTCAGCAATTGCATGCTGCAGGCGGCATTTCGGCTTTGCTTTCCGAATTAGCGCATTTGCATTTGGTAGATACCTCGATTGTTACTGTAACCGGTAAAACAATGGCGGAAAATATTGCCAAAGCAAAAATTTTAGATCCGGAAGTGATTCGTTGTAAAGAAACTGCTTATAGCGATAAGGGTGGGTTAGCTATTTTATGGGGCAATTTGGCTGAGGATGGTTGTGTGGTAAAAAGAGCTGCGGTTGCCCGTTCTATGATGTATCATGAAGGACCGGCTCGTGTTTTTGATGGAGAAGAAGAAGCGGCAGCGGCTATTTATGGCGGTAGAATCAATCCTGGCGATGTGATTGTTATCCGGTATGAAGGGCCAAAAGGCGGCCCTGGGATGCAAGAAATGTTGACGCCTACTTCTGCCGTACAAGGAATGGGACTGGGGGAATCGGTTGCTTTGATTACTGACGGTCGTTTTTCCGGTGCTACGCGCGGAGCAGCGATCGGCCATATTTCACCGGAGGCGATGGAAGGCGGCTTGATTGCTTTGGTACAGGAAGGCGATACCATTCGAATTGATATTGCCAGCGGTAAGCTAGATTTATTGGTATCGGATGAAGAAATTAACTTGCGGCGGGCCAGATGGCAAAAACCGGAGCCCAAAATTTCCAAAGGTTATTTGGGGCGTTATGCCAACCGGGTCAGTTCGGCAGCGCAAGGAGCGGTTTCTTTGCGTTAAAGCAGCAATAGAAATGATAGGATAGGAAGAAAAGTGAGGGAAGGATATGCGCCATACTTTATCCGTTTTGGTAGAAAACCGTACCGGTGTTTTAGCTCGGGTAGCCGGACTATTTGGACGCCGCGGTTATAATATCGAAAGTTTAGCCGTAGGAACTACGGAACGGCCGGAGATTTCTCGTATGACCATTATTGTGGATGGGGATAATAATGTTATTGAGCAAGTAATGAAACAATTACATAAATTGGTAGAAGTGATTAAAATTAATGATTTAACTGGAGAAGAGTATGTAAACAGAGAATTAATTTTAATCAAAGTAACCGCTTCAACAGAACAGAGAGCGGAAATTATGCAAATCGTAGATATTTTCCGGGCTCGGATTGTAGATATTAGTGGCAAAAGCCTTATCATCGAGGCAACGGGGGACCCGAAAAAAATCAGCGCTTTAGTAGAAGCTTTGCGTCCTTTTGGCATTAAAGAAGTGGTGCGCACTGCTGAAATTGCCATTGTTCGCGGTTCACAACTAAAATTGGATTAGGAGGTGCCCAAATTGACGATAACAGGAGCAGAAGCTTTGGTAAAAGCATTGGAAATGCAAGGGGTGAAAGTTGTTTTCGGTTATCCGGGTGGTGCTATTTTGCCAGTATACCGGGCTTTAAAAGATTCTAGTATTGAACATATTTTACCGCGTTCGGAACAAGCGGCAGCCCATGCGGCCAGCGGTTATGCTAGAACAAACCATACTGTTGGAGTATGTATGGCCACTTCTGGGCCGGGGGCCACCAATTTAGTAACCGGGATTGCTACCGCTTATATGGATTCTATTCCTATGGTGGCAATTACCGGCCAGGTATCTACAGCGATGGTGGGAACGGATGCTTTTCAGGAAGTGGACACCAAAGGAATTACCTTACCGATTACCAAGCATAATTATTTGATTACAAATACAGATGATATTCCTCGCATTGTGAAAGAGGCTTTTCATATTGCGAAAACCGGACGACCGGGACCGGTGGTTATTGATATACCTAAGAATATTGCGGAAGCGCCTTGCAAGGCGAAATTAGATCCGCCTTTGGATTTGCCAGGTTATAAACCTACTTATAAGGGTCATCCTAGCCAAATAAAAAATGCAGTCAATTTGATTGAACAAGCCAAAAGACCTGTCTTGTATATTGGCGGTGGTATTATCAATGCACAGGCCGAACCTTTATTGGTACAATTTGCGGAAAAACAGCAAATCCCAGTGGTATCCACTTTAATGGGGATTGGGGTTATGGATGCTAATCATCCTCTTTATTTAGGGATGTTAGGTTTGCATGGTTGGCCGGCTGCGAATATGGCGGTAAATAATTGTGATTTGTTGCTTTGTATGGGAGCCCGTTTTGATGACCGCGCTACTGGTTCCGTGCCTGGTTTTGCACCCAATGCAACGGTTGTTCATATTGATATTGATCCGGCCGAGATTGGTAAGAATGCCCCTTCTCAAGTACCAATCGTTGGAGATATTCATATGATTTTAACAGAATTGCTACATAAAATGGAAGCATGTGATCGCAGCGGCTGGTTAAAAGAATTAGAACCCTATCGGGCTATGCGCGACAAGGTATATCCGCAAGATGAAGATCCGAATAAGTTAACGGCTCGTGCAGTGATGCAAGCGATTTCTCGTATTACAGAGGGAAAAGCAATCATGACTACCGATGTTGGACAGCATCAAATGACAGCTGCGCAGTTTTATGAAATACAAAAACCGGGCCGTTTTATTTCTTCTGGTGGCTTGGGTACAATGGGCTATGGTTTATCTGCGGCAGTAGGGGCGCAAATGGCTGCTCCCAATGATTTGGTGATTTGTATTACCGGTGACGGCAGCTTCCAAATGAATATGGCGGAATTAGCAACTGCTAAGGAGCAAAGGTTGCCCATTAAGGTTATTTTATTTAACAATAATTGTTTGGCTTTGGTACGCCAGTTGCAAGATACCTATTGTGATGCAGAATATTATGGCGTATTTATGCCGGGCAATCCGGATTTTATACAGTTGGCCAAAGCTTATGATATGGCCACTTATCGTTTAACGGAAAATAAAAATATGGAAGAAACTTTGCGTGAAGCTTTGAGCAATGATAAATTGACTTTGGTAGAATGTGTTATTTCTGAAGAAGACATGATCTTTCCCTATATTAGAAACGGAGAGTCCATTAACCAAATGGTTATGGCGGAAGAAGAAATGAAAAACAGGGCCAAACGCAAAAAATAGAAGAGGAAAAAAAGATAAAAGAAAAGGATTGGCTTTGCCAATCCTTTTTTATTTTTCCAGTTGAATAGGGGGAAGCGGCTGATTGCTTAAAGTAGGCCCTGTTGTTTCCGGTTTGTGAATATATTGATAGGCGCGTTTTTCGCTGCGGGCCGGAATGGTAATACTTTCTTCTTTTTTTACTTGCGGATATACTTTGTATAATGTATTAAGGTTATCAATAATACCGCCAGTGAAAGTAAGGCCTTTTTCTAATGTGTCGGCATTTCCAATAGCTTTTATTACTACCGGATATAAAAGAGGATAGCCGTTAACCGTAATAATAGAACCCCCCGTTGCTCCAATTTCTTCCGTAATGCTGGTATAGGCGTCATAACGAATATCGTTGATGGCTACTGCTTCGGCTCCCGTTACCCATAACTCGTTTACAATATCTACCAGGTCTGTGGCAATTAAATTAGAGTCCCCGCTGATGGTAACCGTTATGCCGGGACCCGTTACCGCGACGGTGCCTAATGCCATTTCCAATTGGATAATTTCCTTTTCCAAATTACTATTTAAGCTTTCCCCTGCTTGTTGCTTTTCCAATAATGCTTCATAAGTTTTTTGTAATTCGTTGTATTCTGCTTCTAAATTAGTTCTTTTTTCATCTAGACTTTTAACAATGGTAACCAAGTCTTCTGTTTTTTGAAAGTTTAAAGAATTCCCTATTTCAATTTGTGTACGGTATTGGGCCATTAATAAAAAGCCGAAAAGCAACAAGGCGATGGCGAGGGGGATTTGCCATTTTAAGTTTTGCAAATTCCATTTATTCATGGTTTACTCCTGTTTTTTGGGCTTTATAATTCCGATAACGAGTAATTAAGTCGCGACGAATGAAACTTAAATTAGAAAAAAGGCGGAAACCAAATACAAAAACGGCCGCCATATATAGGTCTAATCCCATACGGTCTCCTAAATAAGCCAAAGCTGCTGCTAAAAGAGCATTGACAACCAATCCGGATATGAGAACCAGACCATCAAAAGAATTTTCTAAAGCTCCTTTAATCCCACCCAATAAAGAGTCTAAAGCAGCCAAAACGGCAACCGATAGATATTGTGCATAAATAACGGGTACTGTGAAACTAAAAACAGAACCGACAATAATACCAACTAATAAGCCGAAAAGTGGAAGCCACATAATAGATTCTCTCCTTATTTGGTATACTAGAGAAAAGAAATTTTTCTCCGTATTTTATTTTTCCTTACTCTTTTTCTTCTGCCTCTTTTACCATTTGCGTATAAGTAAAAGAAGAGCGACTAGAATAGGCAGGTAATGTTAATTTATTTTCCTTAGAGATTTTAATGGGAATTTCTCTTAATTTTAAGGAAAGATATTCATTCGATTCCAAAAGGGCTTTTTCTAATTCCTCTACATTTCCAATAATTCGAATTTCGTAAGGAGGCGCTAAGCGTGTGGAATTTACCATAATAACGGTACCAACACAGCGAATATCGGAAGTTGCTGTAATGCGTTGATTGTTAATGGAAATTCCTTCGCTCAGGTTCGCTAAAGAATTAACCAAGTAAAGCAAATTTTTATCATGAATAATATAATACTCTGGAAAATAATTTTGGGGGTTTTTTGATTTTGCCAACTCTGCTCCAGCTGTATTATCATCCAGGGTAATAAGTAAACCGGGCCCTTCCACTTGGTTATAACCGGCGATCATTTTTAATTCTTCTAAAAGGTTCTGCATATCGGTTAAAGCGTCTTCCCCTGCGGTTTGTTGGATTTGTATTTTTTCGATATCATCGCGCAACAGACCAATCGAAGTTTCTAACTTCAAGCTTTGTTCTTCCAAAGAATCAATCAATTCAATGGCCATGCGGTTGCGGTTGGCCTCAGTAGTACCGGAATTGATATCTTGAGAACGGATAGAAGTAACCAACAGAAATCCTGTTATTAAACAGAATATTGTAAGCATGATATAATTTTTACTTATTTTCATGGCAACCTACCTTCATCTTAAAGCTTTATTTTCCTATTCTACTATAATTCACCAAATGTTTAAAGGGAATTTGGAAATTATAAGAGGTATTTTTTTTCTCTTGTCGAATTAAACGAAAGATAAAAACCCTTTTAAAACATGTTTCATACAGGAGGTGTCGCGCTTTGCCTTTTATTAATTGGCCACAATGGGATATTGTTACTGTTTTTACTTCATTATTGGATATTACCATTGTTGCTTATGTGATTTATCGTATTTTGTTGCTGATTAAAGGCACGCGTGCGGTACAATTAATCAAAGGAATTGTTGTCCTTTTAATCGCTTTAAATATTAGCGACCTATTGAGCTTAAATACGATTCAATGGATTCTAAATCAAATTTGGGCGGTTGTGTTTGTCGCTTTGGCGGTTATTTTCCAACCAGAACTGCGCCGCGCTTTGGAGCAATTAGGCCGCGGGCAATTCTTTTTGCCTAGTACTAGCGTTGGTTTGGTGGCCGATGATGCGGTTCGTTTAATTGACGAATTAACCAAAGCAATGGTGGCTTGCGCCAAAACCAAAACGGGTGCTTTAGTGGTTTTAGAACGAGAAACCGGTTTGAACGATTATATTGAAACCGGGGTACAATTAGACGCCATTGTATCGGAAGCTTTTTTAAGCAATGTTTTTGTGGTTAATACGCCTTTACATGACGGTGCTGCCATTATTCGCGGAAACCGGGTGGTAGCAGCTGCTTGTTTTTTGCCTCTTTCCGATAATCCTTATATCAGCACTTCTTTGGGCACCAGACATCGGGCGGCGATTGGGATTACAGAAGTTTCTGATGCAGTAGCTTTAGTCGTATCGGAAGAAACTGGTATTATTTCAATTGCCAGAGATGGTAAATTAGTCCGTTATTTGGAAGAAAAACATCTACGGGAGACTTTGTCGGATATATTATTAACGAAATCTGACAGCATTACTCCTTTTTGGAAAAAAGGAGGAAATAAGAATGAAAAAAAGTGAAATAACTGCCATCAATAATTTTTGGTATAAAATAGGCGCTGTTGCTTTGGCCTTATTGTTATGGTTTTATGTATTGCAAACCCAAAATACAGTTGGCGAACGTTTATTAGAAATCCCTTTAGAAACCAGAGAGCTGTCCTCCAATTTGGTCGTAGCGGATATGCCCAGTCAAGTAAGTGTTAGGGTTAAGGGACCTAAGCAGATATTAGAGCAGTTGGGGACGCAGGATATCCGCGCTTATATTGTATTGGAAAATGCGGTGGAAGGACAGAGAACCGAATCAGTGCATTTAATTTTGCCGGATAAAGTAGAAAAAATATCAGTAAACCCAGCGAGTGTTACCATTAATATTGAACAAATTTCTACCATGCAATTACCGGTTGAGGTAATTGTAAAAGGGGATTTGCAAGAAGGCTATACTGCTTTAACAGCGTCAGTTACGCCGACGGAGGCCATTGTTTCCGGCCCGCAAAGCAAGTTGGACGAAATTAAATCGGTTACGGTGGAAGCAAATCTTACTGGTATAGACGCAAATTATTTGCAAAAGTTGCCTGTTGTTATCAATATGACCAATAATGAGAAAAACAATAATCTATTGACGGTAAGTCCGGCGGAGGTTGCCGTGTTTATTCCTGTGGTAGAAGATATGCCATCAAAACAGGTCCCCGTAACTGCGCGGATTAATGGCTCTCCTGCTTCCGACTATATTGTAAGTCGGGTAGTGGTAGAACCGTCTGTTGTAAAAATTTTGGGGGCATATAATATTATAGATTCGATTACCTATTTGTATACGGAAGATGTAGATATTAATGGTGCTACCAGAGATATTACTGTACAATCAAATTTAATTTTACCGGATGGCGTGCAAATTGATGGTGAAAGTACCGTCAATGTATTCATACAAATCGAGCATGGGGGCGATAAATCGTTTAGCGATGTTCCCATTGAAATTCGTAATTTAGGAGAAGCTTTCAATGGCTCTTTAGATGTGGCAAGTACGGATATTACATTAGCTGCGGCGCCGGCGATTTTGCAAGCATTAGAAAAAGGAAGCATTCATTTATTTGTGGATGCAAATGAGCTAACGGTTGGCGAGCATACCGTAACAGTGCAAATGGAAGCGATGGACAGTATTAGTTTGGTTCGTATGGAGATACAAGAAGTAAAATTAACCATAAGTGAGAAGTAGGAGGAGACTTATTTGGGTAAGTTGTTTGGAACCGATGGGATACGTGGCAAAGCCAATAAAACATTAACGGTAGAATTGGCGTATCGTTTGGGGAGAGCCGCCGCTATTGTTTTAGCGGAACAAAAACCAGAACCTGTTTTTTTCATTGGTAAGGATACTCGTATTTCTGGGGATATGTTGGAAGCAGCCTTGGCAGCGGGGTTGGCTTCCGCTGGAGCAAATGTATTTTTGCTTGGCGTAATTCCTACCCCTGGCGTTGCTTACTTGGTGAAAAATAAAAAAGCGGATGCGGGAGCGGTTATTTCTGCTTCTCATAATCCGGCTCAAGATAATGGTATTAAGTTTTTTGCCGAAAATGGCTATAAATTATCCGATGCGATGGAAGCGGAAATAGAAGAATTTTTGTTGGAGCAAAGGCCATGGCCCAACTTTGAAAATATTATTCCGGGTAGAATCCAAAATGCTTTTTCTTATATCGATGATTATCGTATTTATTTGGAAGAGAAGTTTCCATTACAGTTAAATAGGCATAACATAGTTATCGATGGAGCAAATGGGGCGGCCAGCAACATTGCGCCACAGCTTTTTACCCATTTGGGTGCCTCGGTAAAGGCAATTTGTTGTCACCCGAATGGTTTGAATATCAATCACGATTGCGGAAGTACTCATCCGGAACAATTGATGGCAATGGTACGTCAAACAGATAATGCTATTGGGCTGGCTTTTGACGGGGATGCCGATCGCCTTTTAGCAGTGGATGAAGAGGGCATTTTGTTAGATGGAGATCAAATTATGTCCATTTGCGCGCATTATTTGCTGCAAAAGGGATGTTTAACCAAGCAACAAATGGTAGTAACTTCAATGAGTAATTTGGGCTTAAAATTAGCAATGGAGAAAGATAATATTCGGGTTTTTGAGGCGCAAGTTGGGGATCGTTATGTTTTAGCTAAAATGTTGGAAATCGGCGCTGTTATGGGTGGAGAACAATCCGGGCATATTATTTTTTCTGAATATAATACTACTGGTGATGGCTTGGTAAGTGCTTTAATGCTACTTTCTATTATGCAGGAAACCGGAAAAAGTTTAAAAGAATTAGCAAAAATTATGGTGAAAATGCCGCAAGTTCTAATGAATGTGCCGGTGAAGAATAAAGCTTGGCAAGAAAGCAATGCCATGCTGGAAGCGGTAAAAAGGGCGGAGCAAATTTTAGCTGGGAGTGGTCGTGTTTTAGTGCGGCCTTCTGGTACGGAATCCTTAATTCGTATTATGACAGAAGGTCCGGAATTAACTATGTTACAAGAGATTATTCAGGAGATTGCCGCTACCGCAAGCAAAGAATTAAACTAAATGGTGTGGGGGAAAGGTGGTTATTCCTTTGTGTGGGATTATTGGATATATTGGGGAACAAAAAGCAATTCCTTTACTTTTGCATGGATTAAAAAGTTTAGAATATCGTGGTTATGATTCCGCTGGTACTGCTGTTATTGAAAACGGACAGCTGCAAGTGCAAAAAGCGAAAGGGAAAATTTGTGTTTTAGAAGAAAAAATTGCTGGCAATTTTGGGCAGGCAAAGGTAGGAATTGCTCATACGCGTTGGGCAACGCATGGTCGACCTAGCGATGAAAATTCCCATCCGCATATGGATTGTCATAAAGAAATTGCCGTAGTACATAATGGTATTATTGAAAATTATTTGCAAATTAAAGAGGAGTTGGAACAAAAGGGTCATGTTTTTGTATCGGATACGGATACAGAGGTGATTCCGCATTTATTGGAAGAGTATTATGAGGGTAATTTATTGCAGGCAATGGAAAAAGCCACTAAAAAAATGCGTGGCTCTTATGCGATTGTTGCCATTTGTGTGAAGGAACCCGATGTTTTGGTGGCTGCCAGAAAAGATAATCCTTTGATTATTGGGTTGGGCGACAATGAAAACTTTTTTGCTTCGGATATTCCGGCTATTATTAACAGCACTCGTAATATTTTAATTTTACAAGATGGTGAACTGGCTGCTATTTACCAGGATCGGGTAGATGTTTATGCCAATGGCCAGAAAGTGAAAAAAGAAATTGTGCGTATTGACTGGGATGCGGAAGCCTCTAAAAAAGGCGGTTATGCGCATTTTATGCTTAAAGAAATCCATGAGCAACCGTGGGCTTTAAACCAAACTTTACAGGGACGTATCGAAGAGGAACATGGGAAAGTTTATTTTCACGATTTTTCCATGAGTAAAGAAGAAGCGCAAAGAATTCATAAAATTGCAGTAGTTGCTTGTGGTACAGCCTATCATGCTGGTTTGGTTGCGAAATATGCGATTGAGAAATTATTGCGGATTCCAGTAGAAGTGGATATTGCTTCCGAATTTCGTTATCGGGATCCGATGGTAGATCAAAATACTCTTTTGGTGGTAGTATCGCAGTCTGGAGAAACAGCGGATACCTTAGCTGCGTTGCGAGAAGGCAAAAAGAAAGGGGCGCGGGTGGTAGCTATCACGAATGTTTTGGGCTCTAGCATTAGCCGCGAAGCGGATGATATTATTTATACCTGGGCTGGACCAGAAATTGCGGTAGCTTCTACAAAAGCTTACTTAACGCAGTTGATGGCTGTTTATTTGTTAACTTTATATTTGGGTGATTTATTAGATAAAATTGATTTGCCAACTAGGCAAAAAATGATGGAAGCGATTTATCGTTTGCCGCATCAGGTGGAAGAAATTTTGCAGAACCTGGTACCGGAATTACAACAATTAGCCAAACGATTCGCGCAAAAAAACGATATCTTTTATTTGGGCCGTGGTATGGATTATGCGGTGGTTTTAGAAGGCGCTTTAAAAATGAAAGAAATTTCTTATATCCGGGCGGAGGCTTATGCTGCTGGTGAGCTAAAACATGGTACTTTAGCTTTAATTGAGGAGGATGTACCTATTTTGGCTTTGGCGACTCAAATGGATGTTTATGAGAAAATGATTAGTAATATCAAAGAGGTAAAAGCACGTGGCGCTTATGTAGTTGGTTTTACCTATGAAGGAAATACGGATTTGACAAAAACGGTGGATCATGTGGTATATTTGCCACAAACCGACGATTTGCTGGCGCCAATTTTAAGCGTGGTTCCCTTGCAGTTACTTTCTTATTATACGGCTATTGAACGTGGTTGCGATGTGGATCAGCCGCGTAATTTGGCAAAAAGTGTTACAGTGGAATAAATTTATAACAATCTGTTTTGTTTGATAACATAAAAATACAAAAAAGTTGGCTCAAAACAGTACATGAGACCATTTTAATTTAAAAAAATAAAATGAAAAAAATGAGAGGCCTGTGAGTATGCAGGCCTCTCATTATATTTTATAAGAAATTGGGGGAAGTTAAATTGCCTTTACCGGCAATATGGTCCACCCAAAAAATCAATTCATTTAAGTTCTGCGCCATATCAAGTTTTGCTTCCGGTAAGGAATCGCTTTGCAATAAGGCATTCATTTCAGAAATGAGTAAGTTCACTTTATCAATTTCATCGTGACTAATAATCATAGACCACCAAAAAGCTTCTTTTTCCCATTTTTGGCCAAAGACGGTAAACTGTTCCTGTATTTGGGTCCAATTTTCTTTTTGTAGCAAAGTATTGATTTCCTCTAAATCACCTAAGAGGATTTTAGCATCTTGATCCATATAATATTGAACAAGAAAACAGGAAGCGATTAATAATAAAAACAGGCAACAAACAAAGATGATTTTTTTCAAGATTTTTGCCCTCCTTGATTGGTTAATGCGCTTTCTTTTAATTGGTAAAAAATCTCACCTTTTTGATTACAGCTGGCTAGAAAAATATCTTTTAAAGAGGAAACCCCTTCTCTTTGTACCTGGTTGCGCAATTCCTCTTGTGTAACACCTGCTAAATCCATATTGCGATGGTTGATTTGGCCGTCTAAAACTAAAATATAGCAAGGCCCTTCTAAGCCAGGTTTTATTCCCATATCTTGCGGTGTTAGCGGCCTTTTTTCTGCTTTGGGTAAAATACTGATACTACCGTTGGTTTCCATCATTGCGCAATCGATATCGGTAATATCAAAATAACCATTGGTGCGCAACTCTTCTAATAGGTCATTTAAATTCATGCGGAGGCTCCGTAATTTTCTTTCTTGAATCCGGCCGTCCTTAATGATAACGGTAGGGACTCCGCAAAAAAAACGCCGGCTCCTTTGGCTTTTCATATTCAATAAAGAAAGTAAAATTTGCAAAATGGCAATAATACAAAGAGGTAATAAACTATTCATAATTGGTAAACCAATATCTTGCATTGATACGGAAACCAATTCTGAGATGATGAGTAGGGACACAAATTCGTAAGGTTGTAATTGTCCTAATTGTCTTTTACCCATTAACCGTAAAAAAAGCATGATAATAAAAAAGAGAAAAATGGTTCTTGTTAATGTAATTGGCATTTTTCCACCTCCGTTTTCTATTTTGCCTAAAAAATTGTTGCTTATACTTTTTCCTAAAATGGCCATAATAGGAAAAAGAAAAGGAGATGAGCTTTTTGAGTATCGCCAGTGAAAAAGAAAAAAAGGAATATGCGGCTTATGCCAAAAAGCATGGAGAAAAAAAACCGATTTGGAAACATTGTTGGCATGCTTTTGTAGCCGGTGGTTTGATTTGTTTAATTGGCCAGTTTTTACAAGTTTTTTTTATTACCTATTTTGATTTTACCAAAGATACAGCGGGCAATCCTACAGTGGCTGTGTTAATTTTTGTATCAGTCATTTTAACAGGAATTGGCGTGTATGATAAATTGGCGCAATGGGCCGGGGGCGGCACGGCGGTACCCATTACTGGTTTTGCCAATTCTATGGCTTCTTCTGCTTTAGAGTATAGAACAGAAGGGCTGGTTTTGGGTGTTGGCAGCAATATGTTTAAATTAGCCGGATCGGTAATTTGCTTTGGCGTGGTTTCGGCTTTTATTATTGCTATTATCAAGGTTTTGCTTAAAATTTACGTGGGGATCGATTTTTAAAGGAGCGAATCATATGCAATTAAAAGGAAAGCAAACATGGGTTTTTGATCAACCGCCTATGCTCTTATCCGGGGCTGCTATTGGCGGACCGGAAGAGGCAAAAGGCGCTTTAAAAAATAGTTTTGATTTGCTTTATGATAATCAATGGGTAGGGAAAGAAAGTTTCGAGAAAGCAGAACAGAAATTACAAGAAGATGCGGCTTATTTAGCTATAAAAAAAGCTGGTAAAAAACCAGACTTTTTTATTGCTGGCGATTTGCAAAATCAAATTGTAGCTTCTAACTATACCGCACGCACTTTGGATATTCCGTTTTTTGGTCTTTTTGCCGCTTGCGCTACTACGATGGAGGCTTTAAGTTTAGCAGCGCTGATGGTAAATAGCAGGGCTGCTAGCCGGGTTTTGGTAGCGGCTTCTAGCCATATGAACAGTGCAGAGAAAGAATTTCGTTATCCCAATGAGTACGGTATTCAAAAGGCGCCTACTTGTCAAAGAACGGTTACGGCAGCGGGCGCGGCTATGGTTGGTTATGGTGGTGATACCGATGTTTTTATTCCCAGTGTAACCATTGGTAGAGTGGTGGATATGGGAATTACAGATCCAACCGATTTGGGTTCGGCCATGGCTCCGGCCGTAGTAGATACGATTTGTGCCCATTTGCGAGAAACAAAAAGTAAACCTGAGGATTACGATATGATCGTAACGGGAGATTTGGGACAAATTGGCCAAAGAATTGCCTTGGATATGCTAAAAGAAAAAGGAAATTATACGATAGAACCGAGTAAATTTATGGATTGTGGCTTAAAAATCTATCATGCTGATCAAGATGCATTCTGCGGCGGTTCCGGGGCAGGTTGTGTGGCTTCCGTTACCTTTGGCTATATCTATAATAATATTCGTAGCGGAATTTGGCAAAAAGTATTAGTTGCCGCCAGCGGTGCTTTGTTTTCTCCTTTAACTTATCAACAAAAGGAAAGTATTGCAGGGATTTCTCATGCGGTTTGTTTGCAAAAAGGAGGAAATGCATAATGGAATGGCAACAGTTTTTGTGGGCTTTTTTGGTTGGTGGCGCTATTTGTGTAGTTGGGCAACTGTTGATGGATGTGTTAAATTTAACGCCAGGCCATGCCATGTGTACTTTAGTGGTTGTTGGTGCTATTCTAGGCGGTTTGGGTTGGTACGATAAGTTGATTGCTTTTGCTGGTGCTGGTGCTAGCGTACCGATTTGCAGTTTTGGCAATTCCTTATTAAAGGGTGCTTTAGCAGAATATGAATTTCATGGTTTGGTAGGTATTTTAACCGGTATTTTTGATATTACTAGCGCTGGCATTTCAGCGGCGATTATTTTTTCCTTTTTAGGGGCTTTGGTTTTTAAACCAAAAAACTAAATGAGAGTTTGGTGAATCTTCCTGCTGGGTTCCCTCTTATCTATTGTAAGTTGACAAAATCTGCTATAATAAGAATAGGTTTTATGGAAAGAGAGGCAGGATAATTTTGAGGTTTTATGCGGCAGTAATTATTAATCGAGCGGTACAAGCAGTTAACCGTGCTTTTACCTATAAAATTCCTGTCGCCTTACAAAATAAAATTGTGCCTGGCTTGGTTGTTAAGGTTCCTTTTGGCCATGAACATTTAGAAGGCGTGGTTGTAGAATTATTAGATCAATCCGATCGTGAAGATGATACTTTAAAGGAAATTGAAGCAATTATTAGTCCCAACCCTTTATTTGGTGAAGATTTATTACAGTTGTCCCAGTATTTAGCGGATTATTTTCTATCGACTAGGGCTGCCTTTTTGCAGGCAATGTTACCGGCAGGCCTTTCTTTAACCGGTCATTTGCCAAAAAGCTCTTTGGTTGAACATTTTAGTATAAAAATACAGGAACCGGTAAAATTACGTTCTACCAAACAAAAAGAAATATATGCCTATTTGCAGCAAAACCCAGATGCAGAAAAAGATGTCATTTTAGCGAATACGAATAGCAATTTGTCCATTTTACGTAATATGGTACAAAAAGAATATATCGAAAAAAGAACAGAAATGAGATGGTATCAGCAGAGTCTGAAAGCAGATATCGAATTTATAAAACCCGAATGTTTAACGATAGAACAAAAAGAGGTCCTTGATCGTTTGCAAAAAAATGCCGCAGCGGAGCGCAAGCCCGTTTTATTGCATGGGGTTACCGGTAGCGGTAAAACAGAATTATATTTGCGTTTTTTAGAACCGTTGTTACGGCAGGGGAAACAAGCCATCCTTTTGGTACCGGAGATTTCTTTAACGCCGCAAATGGTTTCCTATTTTCGCAGCCGTTTGCAAATGCCGGTAGCGGTATTACATAGCGGTTTAAGCGCCAAGGAACGGAAAGAGACTTGGTTAGGGATTGCCAAAGGAATTTATCCTTTGGTAATTGGCGCACGATCAGCGGTTTTTGCCCCGACTCCTAATTTAGGCGCTATCATTATGGATGAAATTCATGATGGTAGCTATAAGCAAGAAAGTCAACCTTGTTTTCATGCCTTAACGGCTGCCAAAGAACGCTGCCGGCTTTGCGGTGCGCAGCTTTTACTGGGTTCGGCAACCCCACCGGTTACTTTATATTATCAGGCGCAACAAGGTGAATACTTGCTTTTGCAGCTAAAAAATAGAGTGCTAGATTTGCCTTTGCCGCGGGTACAAACAGTTGATATGCGTTTGGAATTGCAAAAGGGTAATCGCAGCATGTTTAGTGGCGTTTTAAAAAAGCAAATAACGGATACTTTAACTGAAGGCAAACAAGTTATTTTATTTTTAAACCGTAGGGGGTATCATACTTTTGTTTCTTGTCGGTCTTGCGGAGAAGCCATTTTATGCCGTCATTGTGCGGTGGCCATGGCGTATCATCAAGAAGAACAAGTTTTAAAATGTCATTATTGTGGTTTTACGCAACCTATCCCTGAAATTTGTCCTAATTGTGGCTCCAAAGCGATTCGCCAATTTGGTAGTGGTACGCAAAAAGTGGCGGAGGAAGCGGCAAAGCTTTGGCCACAGGCCCATATTTTACGCTTAGATCGTGATGCCACCTTGCAAAAAGGAAGTTATGAGCAAATATATAAGCAAATGTATCAGGGAGAAGCGGATATTTTAATTGGAACGCAAATGGTGGTAAAAGGACTGGATTTCCCAAATGTAACTTTAGTTGGTGTTTTAGCGGCTGATGCCAGTTTGTTTTTACCTGATTTATTTGCGGAAGAAAAAAGTTTTCAGTTGTTGACCCAGGTTGCCGGACGGGCGGGGCGTCGTGATTTGCCGGGGCAGGTAATCATCCAGAGTTATCAGCCGGAACATGAAATTATCCAAGCTGCTGCTGCGCAGGATTATGCAACCTTTTATCATAGGGAAATTGCCGAACGACAAATGATGCAAAACCCTCCGTTTTCTTTTTTAATTCGTATGATAGTAAGCGGTTTAGAATTAGAAAAAACAGCTTTTGCTGCGCAAGTGCTGCATGGTTATTTGCATCGTCATCTGGCTGCTGAAGAACAGCTTTTGGGTCCGCAGGAGGCGCCTTTAGCGAAAATAAAGGATCGTTATCGAATGCAGTTGATGTTAAAAGGAACTGACTTGTTTCTTTTGCGATTGCATCTACGGAATGCTTTGGCAGAATACCAAAAAGATGGTAAAATAAAAAAAAATATTCGTATTTTAATTGATATTGAACCAATCAGTATGATGTAGCATTTTATTGCAATAGGATGGAGGAGCGAGTATGTATCAAATTATAAAAGTGGGCGACCCAATTTTAAGAGAAAAAGCGGCGGAAGTACGCCGTTTTAATAAAAATTTACATGATTTATTAGACGGCATGTTAGAAACGCTGCGTTCTTGTGGAAATGGGGTAGGAATTGCCGCCCCGCAGGTTGGTGTGTCAAAAAGAGTTGTTGTAATGGAAATTGATGATGAAGTATATGAATTGGTGAATCCTGTTATTGTAAGCAAAAAAGGACGGGACGTTGATATTGAAGGTTGCTTGAGCGTGCCAAACCGGCATGGAAAGGTGACCCGTGCCGCCAGGGTAAAAGTAGAAGCGCAAGATCGTTTTGGCAATCCTTATACGTTAGAGGCCAAAAATTTGGTAGCCCGTTGCGTGCAACATGAGTGTGATCATTTAGACGGTGTGTTATTTATTGATGTGATGAGTGAAGAAGTTGAGGTGGAAGAATAGTGCGTGTTGTTTTCATGGGTAGTGCAGATTTCTCCTTACCCTGTTTAGACGCTCTATATCATAGTGAACATGAACTGTTGGCCATTGTAACCCAGCCGGATAAACCCAAAGGTCGAGGAAAAAATTTGGGATATACGCCTGTTAAAGAATGGGCAATAAAACAGCATATTCCCTTATTGCAACCACTGAAAGTTAACGACCCGCAGTCTGTAGCAGAAATTGCAGCTTTGCATGCGGATGTTTTCATTGTTGTTGCTTTTGGGCAAATTTTAAAGCAAAATTTGTTGCAGTTGACAAAGTTTGGTTGCCTTAATGTGCATGGCTCCTTATTGCCCGCTTATCGTGGGGCGGCTCCTATTCATTGGGCGATCCGTAATGGGGAAACGGAAACTGGAGTTAGTATTATGCAAATGGATGCCGGCATGGATAGCGGGCCGATTTTATTGCAAAAAAGCATGATGATTGGGGAAAATGAAACAGTAGGGGAAGTGCATGATTGCATGGCGACTTTAGGCGCGCAAGCTTTAATGGAAGCCCTTACTTTGTTGGAAAAAGGGAAAGTCAAAGAACAAAAACAAGAGCAATCTTTGGTTACTTTTGCACCTTTGCTGAAAAAAGAGCATGAAGCAATTTGTTGGCAAAAAGACGCTGTCTTTTTGCATAATCAAATTAGAGGGATGTCTCCTTGGCCGGGCACTTATACTGTTTGGCAGGGTGAGCGCATAAAATTATATCGTTCCTTATTGGCGGATACAGAAAAATCATATATGCCGGGGCAGATATTAAAGATCGATAATCAAAACGGTATTTTGGTTGGTACCCCGAAAGGGGCTTTATGGTTAAAGGAAGTGCAGCCGGCAGGGAAAAAAAAGATGCATGCTGCGGAATTTGCGAGGGGAAAAAGAATTCAAATTGGAATGCAATTTGATGATATATCGATAGCATAGAGAAAAAATAGGAGGAATGGGTATGTTTTTTTATGATTGGACAATACTTTTGCTATTGCCCGGCATTATTTTAGCTGCCTGGGCGCAATCAAGGGTCAGTAGCGCTTATGGAAAGTATTCTCGTATTGCCAGTGCAAGCGGTTATACGGCGGCGCAAGTGGCGCGGAATATGTTAGATCAAAATGGGTTAAGCGATGTGCGAATTGAATCTGTAGCAGGAAATTTAACTGACCATTATGATCCTAGCAAAAAAGTTTTGCGCTTATCGCAAGGGGTTTATAATAGTAGTTCGATTGCTGCTTTGGGGATTGCTGCGCATGAAGTTGGGCATGCTTTTCAGGATCAGGAGGAGTATTTCCCGATGAAAGTGCGTTCAGTGGTTGTCCCAGTAGCTAATTTCGGATCTATGGCATCCTGGGTTTTGATTCTCATTGGTTTGCTATTTAGTAATTATCAGTTGGCGCAAATTGGCGTATGGCTTTTTGCGGCGGTAGTTTTTTTCCAATTGGTTACTTTGCCGGTAGAATTTAATGCTTCTTCCAGAGCATTAAATTCCTTAGAAGGCGGTGGATATTTAAGCGGAGCGGAAATGACGGGGGCCAAAAAGGTTTTGAGCGCTGCTGCATTAACTTATGTTGCTGCCTTGATTACGGCAATTTTGCAAATGTTGCGTTTGGCCGTTATTGCCGGGGGTGCGAATAGAGATTAAAAGGAGTCTGTTATGGCAGAAAAAAAAAGTGCCCGTGCTGTTGCCTTAACCGTTTTATTGCAGGTTGAAAAAGAGCAGGCCTATGCCAATTTAGCATTGCAAAAAGAGTTAAAGGCGAGGAAATTAAATAAATTAGACAATGCTTTTGTAACACGTTTGGTATATGGCGTAGAGCAAAACAAAAGTTATTTGGATCATATTTTAAGCGGCTTTTTGCAAAAGCCGCTTTCTGAGTTGCCTTTACCTATTTTATTGATTTTGCGGCTTGGTATTTACCAGCTTGTTTGTTTGGATAAGATACCGGCGCATGCTGCGATAAACGAGTGTGTGAAACTGGCAAAAAAATATGGGCATCCGGGTATCATACGTTTGGTAAATGGGGTTTTGCGTAATGTTGAAAGAAAAAAAGGAAAAATTGAGTTACCGCTTTGGCCCAAACAGGCGGAAGATTATTTGGTTTTAAAAGAAAGTCATCCACGTTTTTTGGTTCGTCGTTTGTTGGCAGAGCTGGATCCGGAAGAAGCCTTGGCCTTTTGTTGTAGCAATAATGAACCAGCGCCGGTGGCCGTTCGGGTCAATACTTTACGTATTAGTCGGGAAGATTTGGTTACTTTATGGCAAGAAAAAGGGATTCCAACGCAAAAAAGCAGCTGGAGCAAGGATGGTCTATTGCTAGCCAAATCTGCAGCAATTAAGGAGTTACCAGGCTATCAGGAAGGTTTTTTTACTATCCAGGATATCAGTTCGCAATTAGCTGCTTTAGCCTTAAATCCTCAAGAAGGATCGCAGGTATTGGATTTGTGCGCTGCCCCTGGAGGGAAAAGTACGCATATGGCCCAGCTAATGCATAATAAAGGACAAATTTATGCTTTTGATGTTTACGAACATAAGATAAAATTATTAGAAGAAAATGCCCGCCGTTTGGGTATTGATGTCATAAAGGCGCAAAAGAATGATGCTAGGCATTTACCAAAACAATTTCAAGGATGGGCAGACTATTGCTTGGTTGATTTGCCATGTTCCGGTTTGGGCGTTTTGTCTAGGCGGGCTGATTTGCGTTGGCATGTGCAAGAGGAAGCTATTGGTCAATTAGCGCAATTAGGAAGGCAAATTTTACAGGCGGCAGCTGGTTATGTAAAACCGGGTGGTATTTTGTTGATGAGTACTTGTACCATAACTCTGGAGGAGAATCATCTAAACTTAAAATGGTTTTTACAACAGTTTCCGGAATTTGATTTGTGCAGTTTAAATGAACAGATACCGAATGCGCCGGAAGAAGGATTTTGGCAAATTTGGCCGCAACGGGAAAAAAAGGAACATTTAGATGGATTTTTTATGGCGAGGTTACGCAAAAATGAGTGAAAAGGTTGATTTGCGCAGTTTGAATTTAGAAGAATGCCTTACTTTTGTAAAATCATTAGGATGGCCTTCTTTCCGGGGAAAACAGATTTTCTCCTGGGTGCACCAAAAAGGCTGTAGCGATTTTTCCGCTATGACCAATTTATCAAAAGAACAAAGGATTGTTTTGGCAGAACATGCTTTTTTGCGTACTGTGACCATAACAGATTGTCAGCGTAGTCAAAAAGATGAAACAGTAAAGTTTTTATTTTCCTTGGCTGATGGGCAAACAATAGAAAGTGTTTTGATGCTGTTTCGGCAAAAAGATGGTCACGATCGCACAACTTGTTGTATTAGCAGCCAAACAGGCTGTCCGTTGGGCTGTAAATTTTGCGGTACCGGTACGTTAGGGGCTGGTCGTAATTTAACAGTGGGGGAATTGGTGGGCCAAGTTTATGCTGCAAACCAGCATTGTAAAGAAATCGGTTGGCCGTTTCTATCAAATATCGTTTATATGGGGATGGGGGAGCCCCTTTTAAATATGACAAATGTATTAAAGAGCCTGGCTTTATTTCGACATACAGAAGGACAGCATTTGAGCGGCCGCCATTTAACCATATCAACTTGTGGTTTGGTACCGCAAATCCTTGCTTTAGCTGAAGAAGAAAATCCGCCGGAATTGGCAATTTCTTTGCATGCGGCGACGGACGAGAAAAGAAGCGCATTAATGCCGGTCAACAGAAAATATCCTTTGGCAGAACTTTTTGCGGCCTGTTCCGTCTATACAAATAAAACGGGGCGACGTATTACTTATGAATATGCCATGTTCCAGGGCGTGAACGATAGCATGGAAGATGCGCAACAGTTGATTTCTTTATTAAGAGGAAAATTGGCGCATGTGAATTTAATACCGGCGAATTATTTACCGCAAACAGGATTCTACCCGAGTGATAGCGAAATGATTAAAAAATTTGCCGATAAAATCGAAAAAAGTGGTTTAGCTGTTAGTATCCGCTATTCCCGCGGACAGGATATTGCAGCGGCATGCGGACAGCTAAAAGCGCAAAAAGAACAAGGAAGATAAAGTTCGAAATAATATCAGCGGAGGAAAACATGGATATCGCAATATTATCCCATGTAGGTGCGGTAAGAAAAAATAATGAAGACGCCGCATTGTACCGGGAAGAGGAAGGTATTTTTTTGGTTGCCGATGGGATGGGTGGGTATACAGCAGGAGAAATTGCTGCTGCAATGGCAGCGCAAACCGTCTTAACATCTTTGTTGGAAGCAGAAGGTGAAGAGCCGGAAGAGGCTTTACGGGAAGCTTTTTATAAAGCCAATAATATGGTTTTTGAAAAATCGCGTGCTATAAGCGAATACCAGGGCATGGGAACTACTTTAACCCTGGCTTGGTTAAAAAAAGCAGAATCGCAACTGTATCTTGCCCATGTTGGGGATAGCCGTGCTTATCTTGTTCGGGAAGGGCATATTTCCCAGCTCTCACAAGATCATACCTTGGTTGCTGATATGGTGAAAAAAGGGGAATTAAAAGCAGAACAAGTTAAAAACCATCCACAAAGGCATATTTTAACGAGAGCTTTAGGAAATGATCCTTGGCTGGAAGTGGATATTCGTAAATACGATTGGCAAAAAGGAGATAGCTTATTGCTTTGCACAGACGGTTTAACCAATCTAGTGACGGATGAAGAATTATTGCAAGTTATTTTGGCGGCGGAAAATGCCAAAACAGCGACAGAAAAACTATTAACTATGGCTTTAAAAAGGGGCGGGTATGACAATATTACCGTTCTTTTGGCCATTGGTTGATTTGGTTTGAGGTGAAGAATATGATTGGCAAAGTTTTTAACAACCGTTACGAGATAAAAGAAAAGCTGGGCGCCGGCGGTACTGCCTTGGTTTATATGGGCCGCGATACATTATTGGGGCGCTTGGTAACAATCAAAATTTTAAGGGAAGAATATGCGCAAGATCCGCAATTTGTTGCCCGGTTCCGCCACGAGGCGCAAGCGGTGGCTAGTCTTTCTCATAATAATATTGTAAGCGTATATGATGTTGGGTATGAAGATACCTACCATTATATTGTTATGGAATATGTAGAGGGGCCAAATTTAAAAGAATATATTAAAGAAAAAGGGCCGCTACCAATTGAGCAGGCAGTAGATGTTACTGTGCAAATTTTAAATGCGTTAGAACATGCTCATAACCATGGTGTTATTCACCGTGATATTAAATCACATAATATTTTATTTGGTAAAGAAGGCGTGGTAAAAGTTACCGATTTTGGAATAGCCATGGCCATTAGCGATATGGGACAAAATTATTTGGATCGGAGCGGCAATGTGGTGGGTTCTGTCCAATATATGTCTCCAGAACAGGTGCAAGGTTTGCCGGTTAGTGAAAAATCGGATATTTACTCTACCGGTGTTGTATTATATGAAATGTTAACGGGTAAATTACCTTATACGGGGAAAACCCCTGTCGATGTCGCTATGCAGCATGTGAAAGGCGAGGCTCTTCCACCGCACCGTATGAATCGAGAGGTGCCGATGGAACTTTCCTTTATTGTGCAAAGGGCTATGCGTAAGAGTCCGGATATTCGTTATGCGTCGGCGGCTGAAATGAGAGCTAGTTTGCTGAAATTGGGTTTGGATGCGCCGCATAACAAAACCGGAGAAGAAAAGTCGATTGCTGAGCGGAATAGCCATGGACGGAATAATACCCGTAACCGTGGGCGTAATAGCCGGGGTAATCCGAAAAACATAATAGACTATCGGGTAAAATGGATTATTATTGCACTGGTAATCATTTTAATTTTTACTGGGATTTATTCCATGTTTACCATTTTTAGGGCTTTGGCACGTGGCGAGGAGGTAACGGTTCCTAATGTATTAGGCAGTACTAAGGAAGTTGCCATTGCGGAATTGGATAAAAATAATTTGGGCTATACCTTAGATTGGCGGTCTGATAATCAGGCCGCCAAGGATACGGTAATCAGTCAGAACATAGCCGGTGGACAGGTTGTGAAAAAAGATCGCGTAGTAGGTTTGGTATTAAGCAGTGGGCCGGACCCGCTCGTGGTTCCCAATATAACGGGATTGCTTAAGCGGGAGGCGGAAGTTACTTTGAATAACAATATGTTCACCGGCTCTTTTAGCGAGGTATACGATGATGAAGTACCGGCCGGTCGGGTGATTTCTCAAAACCCCGTTGGGAATACGGAAGTTTTGGATAAGGTAATTGTAAGCGTGTTGGTGAGCAAAGGACCAGAAGAAGATTTGTCAATTACAGTGCCGGATTTGCGTGGAAAAGAACTTACAAAGGCTAGAGAGGAAATTAAGGAAATTGGTTTGCTTGAAGGGGAATTGAAAAAAGAAGACAGCAATGATTACTATGCTGGCGTGGTGATAGCGCAAAGCTTAGAAGCAAATAGCGAGAGTACCAAAGGCAGCCAGATTGTATTGACAGTAAGCAATGGGCCGGGGCCTTCTGCTAAAACGGCTTTGGTTAGCTATACAATTCCCAACGACGGCAATACGCATACATTGCGTATTGTGGTAGATGATAATACAGGTAGCCATGAGGAATATAACCAGCAAATGGCGACTGGATCGAAATTTAGTGAATATGTGAATTTTTACGGAACCGGGGAAATAACGGTTTATGTGGACGGCAATGTTGTTTCCGTACAGCCGGTTTCCTAAAATAGGAATGGACGGATTGGCATGGAGGGTATTTTATTAAAACAGTATGGCGGCTTCTATTTTGTTTATGCACAAGGGGAAAGCTATACCTGCCGTATTCGGGGTAGCTTGAAAAGAAATGGCACCATTTATCCGGGCGATTATGTGAAAATACAAAGGATTGGCGCACAGGATGGGGTAATTGAAGAAATCCTGCCCCGCAAGAACGAAATGATACGGCCTAAAATGGCCAATATTGATCAATGCTTAATTGTTCTGGCTGTGAGCGATCCGGAACCAGACATGCTTTTATTGGATAAGATATTATTATGGAATGAAAAAAATGATATTCGTCCTATTATTTGTTTTAACAAATGTGATTTAGCGCCGCAAAAAGGGCAAATGCTATTAGAAATTTATCAAAAGGCGGGATATTGCGCATTTTGTAATAGTAATATAAACTCGGATATGGCTGGTTGGGGCTTTTTATCCAAAGAATTATCTGGAAAAGCTACCGTTTTGGCTGGTCCTTCCGGTGTAGGAAAATCGAGTTTGATCAATGCGATGTTTCCCGATGTTCATTTAGAAACAGGGCAAATTAGTGATAAGTTAGGCCGGGGAAAACATACCACACGTTTTGCTCAGCTTTTAGCATTGGGTGAAGAGAATACTTTTTTGGCTGATACACCGGGTTTTTCTTTATTAGAATTACCCCATATGACAGAAGAGGAATTGCAAGCTGGTTTTGGGGAAATTGCGCCTTTGGCGCAACATTGCCGTTTCCAACCATGCTTGCACGATAAAGAGCCGGGGTGTGCTGTGAAAGAAGCGGTGGCAGCAGGGCAAATAGATGGAGAACGTTATAAGCGGTATTTGTACTTATTAGAGCAAATTCGGCAGCAGAAGGAGAGATGGGAAAATGATTAAAATAGCGCCTTCGCTTTTGGCGGCGGATATGGGAAATTTAAGGCAACAAGTGGCTTTGATAGAAGAAGCTGGGGCAGATTATTTACATTTGGATATTATGGATGGTCATTTTGTACCGAATATTTCTTATGGACCGGCTATTGTACAATCTTTAAGAAAAGAAAGCCGGCTTTTTTTTGATGTGCATTTGATGATCGAAAAACCGGAACAGTATTTCGCGGAGTTTGTGAAAGCCGGCGCAGATTTACTTTGCGTCCATGCAGAAACGTGCCCGCATTTGCATCGTACCATACAAAATATAAAAGAACTAGGGGTAAAAGCGGCGGTGGCCATCAATCCTGCTACTTCTTTGGGGCTTTTAGAGGATATTTTACCGGAAGTGGATATGGTTTTATTGATGAGCGTTAACCCTGGTTTTGGCGGTCAAAAAATGATTCCTAATGTCCTAAAAAAGGTAAAACGATTACGGCAACTGGCGATTTTGGAAGGTTGGGAATTGGATATCGAAATAGATGGTGGAATTGGTTTGGAAAATGTTGCGCAAGCAGTTGAAGCTGGGGCCAATGTGCTGGTAGCGGGTTCTGCTATTTTTGGTGCGGCAGATATCGGTAACGCCGTAAAGGAAATGCGGGAAAAAGCGCAGCAAGCCAATGAGTTAACTTGGCGCCCTTGACAGATAAGAAAAAAGTGATTACAATAAAAAAGAATTCTATATTTGCCTTCGGGGATGGGTGTAATTCCCTATCGGCGGTATAACCCGCGAGCCAAAATTTGGCAGGATTCGGTGTAATTCCGAAGTCGACAGTAAAAGTCTGGATGAAAGAAGGAGAAAGTAGCTTTTTAAAGTTGCTTTTCTTGTTTATGCGATCTATCCCCGTTGTTGAACGGGGATTTTTTTATAGAGAAGAAGGTGTGCGTATGGCTGAGATGCTAGAGCAGGAAAAAAAAGAAATCGATTTATTTTGGTTGCGAGAATGTCTGCGTTTGGCGCAAAAAGCCAGAGGCTTTACCGCACCCAACCCCATGGTGGGGGCAGTTGTGGTAAAAGATGGTCGGATGGTGGGAGAAGGTTATCATCAAAAAGCGGGCACCCCCCATGCTGAAATCCATGCTTTACGACAGGCGCGGGATTTGGCTAGAGGCGCTACTTTATACGTAAGTTTGGAGCCTTGTTGTCATTATGGAAAAACGCCGCCTTGTACGGATGCCATTATGAAAGCTGGTATTCAAAGAGTGGTTTGCTGTATGCAGGACCCCAATCCAAAAGTAGGCGGTCATGGGCTTGCCCTTTTGCGCGCGGCTGGGATTGCTGTGGAATGTGGTTTGTTGGAACAGGAAGCACAACAAATAAATGAGATTTTCATGGTCAATATGACGCAAAAAAGGCCTTTTGTAGCGCTAAAAGCAGCTTTGACCTTAGATGGAAAAATGACAGCCCAAGACGGCAGTAGTAAATGGATTACCGGAGAAGAAGCAAGAAAGCATGGTCAATATTTGCGCCACCAATATGGGGCAGTTTTGACAGGTAGCGGCACGGTATTGAAGGATAATCCGCAGATGAATGTGCGTTTAGAAAATTTGTTGCAACCCAAACGGATTGTGTTAGATCGATATTTAAAAGTTGCCTGGCCGGCAAAAATTTTGCAAGTGCAGGAGGCCCAAACTATCTTGATAACAGCTAGCGAGGAAGAAATAAAAAAAGCGGCGTTAAAAGAAAAAGGCGTTACCGTTTGTACAATGCCGGCTGGAACGGATGGTTTTGTTTTACCGGATCTGTTACAAATGTTATATGAAATGGGGATTCGATCTATTTTAGTAGAAGCCGGTCCTAGATTGTGCACCTCTTTTATACAGCAAGATTTGGTAGATAAATACTATTTGTTTTATGCTCCAAAATTAGTGGGAGGGGCAGCAGCGCCCAGTCTTTGGGAAGGGGCTGGTTGTCCCAGTATGGCGCAAGCCAAACAATTAAAACAAATGAGAATAGAACCAATTGGGGAAGATATTTTAATAAGCGCGTATGGTAAAACATGGTGAGGAGGCGATTTTTTGTTTACCGGCTTGGTTGAAGAAATTGGATTGTTAACAGCAATAGAGCATGGTGCATATTCGGCAAAATTAAAAATCGCATGCTATAAGGTTTTGCAGGATACTAAAATTGGCGATAGCATTGCAGTTAACGGGGCTTGCCTAACTGTGGTAAATTGTGATAAAAATACTTTTACGGCGGAAGCGATGGCGGAAACTTTGGCGAGAACCAATTTAGGAACTCTGCATATAGGACAAAAAGTAAATTTAGAAAGAGCCATGACTTTGGGCGGCCGCTTAGGTGGGCATTTGGTGAGTGGCCATATTGATGGAACCGCTATGATAAATAAAGTAATACTGCGCGATATTGCTACGGAGTATCAATTTGCAGCAGATGCCGCTTTATTACGCTATATGGTTAAAAAAGGATCTGTTACAATAGATGGTACCAGCTTAACCCTAACAGAAGTAGATGAAAGCTACTTTACTGTGGCTTTAATTCCGCATACGAAAGAAAATACGGTGTTAGGTTTAAAAGGGCAAGGGGCTACGGTGAATATTGAGGTAGATTTATTGGCAAAGTATGTGGAAAAATTTTGTCAAACACAAGAAAAAAAGAAAAATTTAGATTATGCTTTTTTGGCGGAAAATGGTTTTCTGTAAGGAGGAAAAGAAATGGGCTTTGTAGATATTGAAACAGCGATTGTCGATATTAAAAACGGAAAAATGGTAATTGTCGCAGACGATGAAAATAGAGAAGCAGAAGGGGATTTGGTAATTGCTGCTGAAAAAGCGGATGCCGCGGCGATTAATTTTATGATTACCCATGCCAAAGGTTTGGTTTGCGTACCTTTAACTAGTGCACGTTTGGACGAATTAAAGTTACCGGCAATGGTTAGTAAAAATAATGATCGTCATTGTACGGCTTTTACGGTATCGGTAGATGGGCCAGATTCAACAACCGGCATTTCCGCCTTTGAAAGAGCGGCTACGGTAAAGGCTTTGATAGACCCCAATACCCAACCAGAAGATATGATTAAGCCGGGTCATATGTTTCCCTTGCGGGCCAAAGACGGCGGCGTTTTGGAAAGGGCCGGACATACGGAAGCTTCTATTGATTTAGTAAAATTGGCTGGTTTATATCCCGCTTCTGTTATTTGCGAGGTTGTAAACGAGGATGGTACCATGGCCCGGGTAAAGGATTTAATGGTTTTTGCTGAAAAACATGGGATTCATTTAATTAGCGTTGCGGATTTGATTGCTTATCGCATGCGTACGGATAAATTGGTGCATCGTCAGGTGGAAGTGGAATTGCCCACTGCCTTTGGCAATTTCCGCTGTATTGCTTATGGGAATGACGTAGATAAGGAAAACCATATCGCTTTGGTTAAAGGCGATATTGCTGAAGGGGGCCCGGTTTTAGTAAGGGTGCATTCGGAATGTTTAACGGGAGACGTTTTTGGTAGTTTGCGCTGCGATTGCGGGGCACAGTTGCAAACGGCTATGCGTATGGTGGAAAAAGAAGGCCGCGGTATTATTTTGTATATGCGACAAGAAGGTCGCGGTATCGGTTTAGTAAATAAATTAAAATGTTATAATTTGCAAGATAAAGGACTTGATACTGTAGAAGCGAATTTAAAATTAGGTTTCCCGGCTGATTTGCGCGATTATGGTATTGGAGCCCAAATTTTAGTAGACTTGGGTGCGAAAGAAATTCGTTTGATGACCAATAATCCCAAAAAAATACATGGTTTAGAAGGCTATGGCTTAAAGGTAGTGGAACGGGTGCCTATTATTATTCCTCCAAATGATAAAAATGCCTTTTATATGCAAACCAAACAAGATAAAATGGGTCATTTATTAGATATCTCGGAAATTGGAAAATAAAAAAGGAAAGAGGAATGAAAATGCAAATATTTGAAGGAAAATTAGTTGCCAACCAGCTAAAAATTGCCATTGTTGTGAGTCGTTTTAATGATTTTATTACGGGAAAATTGTTATCTGGCGCTATGGACGCTTTAACAAGGCATAGCGTAGATGTAGAAAATGATGTTGATATTATAAAAGTACCGGGTGCTTTTGAAATTCCTTTGGCTGCCCAAATGGCGGCAGCAAAAGAATATGACGCTGTGATTTGTTTGGGGGCCGTCATCCGTGGCAATACGCCGCATTTTGATTATGTCGCTGCGGAAGTTTCCAAAGGCATTGCGCAGGTGAGTTTGCAAAGTGGCAAACCGGTCATTTTTGGCGTTATTACCACCGATAATATTGAACAGGCGATTGAGAGAGCTGGGAGTAAAGCAGGCAATAAAGGATATGATGCGGCAGTTTCGGCGATTGAAATGGCCAATTTGTTGCGTAATATGCAAGCGTAAGGGGATGTCATATGAATTATAATGGTATTATCATAGGCGCCGTTTCTTTTCTGATTATTGGTATTTTCCATCCTATTGTTATAAAAACGGAATATTATTGGGGAAAAAAGGTTTGGCCGTTTTTTTTGTTATCGGGTATTTTGTTTTTGCTCGCTTCCCTTTGGGCTAATTCCTGGCAAGTGGCTTGTATTTTTGGTTTAATTGGTTTTTCGTGTTTGTGGAGTATTCATGAGTTAATAGAACAGGAAGAACGGGTAAAAAAAGGTTGGTTTCCTAAAAATCCCAACCGAAAATAAAAAGGAGAAGCAAACTTTGCTTCTCCTTTTTATTTTTCAATGATGGGCTATTCATAAATTGTAAAGCCATTTTTCCCTTTATGCTTGGTTTGGTATAAGGCAATGTCCGCATTATGGTATAATGTTTCAAAGTCTTTTCCGGCTTGTGGGGCAATAGCTATCCCAATACTGGGAGTGATTCTGCATATTTGATTGCCTGTGATAAAATCATGCCTTAATGCAGACATCAAACTTTGGGCTTTTTTATCAGTCCATTCGCGCGAGGGAACAGCAAGAAAAACAACAAATTCATCTCCACCAATTCTTCCTGCAATGCCATTTGCTATAAATTGACTTTTCAATATTTTGGCAAAATCGCTGATTGCTTTATCGCCTGTGATATGATCATATGTGTCGTTTACCTTTTTAAATTCATCAATATCTAAAAAGAAAAAAGCAAAAGAATCATTGGGGTTTTTACTTAAAAGTTCCTGAACATGTTTTTGGGTGGCCGCTTTATTATATAAATCGGTTAAGGAGTCTTTCTCCATTTTTCTACCATTTCTTGTTCCTGTCTTTTGCTGCTGTCAATATTTTGTCGATAAACGAACATGCTTACTGATTTATCTTCATCCCAATAGAAAATGCGTACGGTAATGCGTATCCAGTAATAATGTTCCCCATTGTCGTTGGTAAACATAAAATCATAACTTAGGGTATCTTTTCCATCCTGATAAACTTGTAAAATATGTTCTGGGCTGAAAGTGAAAAGATAACCGGCTTGGAATTCTTCTTTTACCTGTTTTTGTGCAATAAATTGTAAAGCCTGATCATACGGTGTATTTTTAGGTATGCCTAAGCTAGAGAAATATTGTTTTGTTGCTTCGGAGGCGGCTCTGTTATGGGTAATGTCAATTTCATAAATATTTTCGTAAATTTTTTCTGTTTCGGTCTGGAAAATAGCATTATGTTTTTTCTTCGGTAACAGTTAAGCGCGCAATTTGTGCATTATATTTGCGGATAATACTGATTATGGTAAATAATACTAAAATAATGACAAATATAATTATCATCACGCCGATATAGAACTGCTTATTTAAGGCAGCAGAGATGGCAGAGGTATCATTTTCAATGATAAATACGGATTTAAATTCGGAACATAATGTGTAACCAAATAGCCGTTCCAGCCGTTGGCGGAGGCCCAGAGGGATTGCTCTCCTGTCTGGCTACCTAAAATTTGTTTTTTTAATTGGTGGTAAGGGCAAATAGAAAACAAATCGGTTTTTTGATAACCTGTTTGGTGGGTAGATATTTGAATGGTTCCTTGTTGATCTACAAGAAAGGCTTTGATTCCGAAATCTTTTTCATATTGTTGAAATATTTCTTGTAAATAATCTACTTGAAAACCGATGCCAACCACGCCGATCATATTGCCGGCATTATCTTCTAGCTTGCAGTTAATAAAAACGGTAATTTCATTATTAGCTGCTTCGTCATTATCAATGTTTAAAGTATATTCTTGGTTGTTTTCTAAGAAGGTATAATACCAATCGTTTTCCGGATTATTAGGGGTAATCATACGATCGATCCCATTAAAATGATAATAGCGATTGGTTTTGGTGAAGACTAAAAATACGGAATCGTAGTGATATTTCTTTTTATAGGCGTGTAGATAGTTTTGCATCGTCTTTGAAAAAAGGATTATTTGCATCTTGTTCCTCTTCGGCCAAAAAACTTTTTAATAAATTATCATTGGCGATGGTCAAAGAAATATTAATTGGTTTGGTAAAAATGGAATCAATGCGGTGATAAATCCCTTCCGCAGTTAAGAAGGTGGATATATATTCAATATCTTGTTCAAAGATTCCCTTATTCGAATGATAACTAATAAGAAAGGTAATGATAAAGCCAAAGATAATAATGGCGTAAACAAAAATATTGGTTAAAAACAAGGTGTTTTTTCATAAAAACACCTTCTTATTCATGATCTGGTATCTTTATTGATAAGGATAATAATCATTGCAATACAGTGAAAAAAATATTAACTTCATTATACGTTTCCCTTGCTTTTTGTCTATTCCAATTATAGCAATATAAAATAGATACGAAGTAAAAAATAAAATGAAGTTGGCTAATAAAATATGGCATAGCCTAGCTATGCCAATATTATGGTTCCGGGTAGGATAAATTATATTTTAAAACGATATTTAATGGCTGGTCCCCATCAATTTATCTAAAATATCTCCATCCGGTAAATCCAGCTCTAATACCCATAACAAAGTTTCCAGTTTATCAACAAGGGAAAATATCACTAAATCGATATCAGGACAAATATGGTTGTCGTAGTTTTCTTTTTCTTCTATGGCGAAAGCCAGTTTTTCTTTATATTTGTTTACTCTGGTTATAATTTCTGCTTGGCTGCGCAAAATCCGGATCACCTCCGCTTTTTTCTACTTTTATTGTATGAAAAAACGGAATTTTGGGTGATTGGCCGTAAAAATAAAAGCGCGTTTTACGCGCTTTTATCATTTATTTCAGTTTTAAATATCTCTTTGCACTTTACCGGAACGCAAGCAACGGGTGCAGGCGGTAATTCTTTTGGGGGAGCCGTTTACAATTGCCCGTACTTTTTGCAAGTTGGGTTTCCAGGTTCTTTTGGTGCGAATATGGGAGTGACTGACAGACATCCCACTTTTAATACTTTTGCCGCAAATTTCGCATTTTGCCATTTGCTGCACCTCCTTTTGTCCTCGGACTAACTCATATATACTAGAAGATTTTATCAAATTGCTTGCGCTTTTGCAAGGAAAAATTAAAAAAAAGCGAATAAAAAGTGTTCTGGAAAAATATTTGATTTTATGAAGCAGTTTCAGTATACTATTGCTATACCCTAAGTGGGAGGAGGTTTTTGTTTTGAGCAGGGAAATTAACACACCTTATGGTAAAATTGTCATAGACCGCCAGGTTATTGCAACTTTAGCGGGATTGGCCGCCAATGAATGCTTTGGTATTGTTGGCATGGCTTCCAATAAATTTAGCGACGGTATCGCCGAATTATTAAAAAAAGAAGCGTTACACAAAGGCGTAGAGGTAAAGGAAAAAGACAATGGACTGCAAATAACGGTCAATATCGTGGTTGGCTATGGTACAAAACTTTCAGAGGTTGCCAATAATGTGATAAGTAATGTAAAATATACAGTAGAAAAACACACAGACTTGATAGTTGACCATGTTCAGGTAAATATTCAGGGTGTGAGAATGGTTGACTAAGGAGGATCAGAATGAAACAATTAACGGCGGCATCTTTGGGGGATTTTTTTGCCGGTGGCTGCGCCTTTTTATCAGCAAATAAGGAGCAGGTAAACGCTTTAAACGTTTTCCCGGTACCAGATGGAGATACGGGAACCAATATGTCCCTTACGATGCATTCGGCAATTAAGGATATCGCGGGAAAAGCAACGGCGACACAAGTAATGGCTAGTGTTTCCATGGGGGCTTTAATGGGAGCTAGAGGAAATTCCGGGGTAATCCTTTCTCAGTTATTTCGGGGCTTTGCCCAAGGTGTTGGGCAAAAGGAAACTTTAAATGCGCAAGATTTTGCGGAAGCGTTAGCCAAAGGGGTTGCCTTGGCTTATAAATCGGTTATGAAACCGGTAGAGGGTACTGTTTTAACTGTGGGGCGTATGATGTCGGAAGCAGTAACGGAAAAAGCGCAAAGTTGCGACGATATTCTAGAAGTTTTGTCTTATGGTATTGCCAAAGGAGAAGAAGCTTTGGCCAATACTCCTAACCAACTGCCGGTATTAAAAAAAGCCGGTGTGGTAGATGCCGGAGGACAAGGTCTTATTTGCATTTTTACTGGTGGTTTGAAAAATTTGCGTGGCGATACGGATTTGGTTTTGGAACCTGTTTCCATGAAAAAAGAAACAGTCAAAACCGATTTTTCTGCCCAGGCCCAAAGCAGTGGCGATATTAAATATGGTTATTGTACTGAAGTATTGTTAAAGGGGCGACGCTTAAATCCGGATCAAGTTCGTGCTTATCTTTCCACTTTAGATGGCGATTCGTTATTGGTTGTCGGCGATGAAAATGTTGTAAAAATGCATTTTCATACCAATAATCCAGGCGCTTTGTTGTCTTATGTAGCGCAATTTGGTAGCATGCATGATATTAAAATTGATAATATGCGGGAGCAGCATCACCATTTGCAAGATTTGGAGGAAATTGTCCAAAAAGAAGATTTGCAGCCGTCTGAAAATATTGCTGCGCAAGAAGAGCAAAAGCTGGCGAATTGCGGTGTAGTAGCCGTAGTAAGCGGCGATGGATTGGCGCAAATTTTTACTGATTTAGGCGCGGGTGCCATCATCAATGGCGGGCAAACGATGAACCCCAGTACGGAAGATTTGGTGAAAGCGATTGAAAGCTTGCCAGCCAAAGAGGTTATTATTTTGCCGAATAATAGTAATATTATTTTAACTGCAAAACAGGCGAAACTACTAACTGAAAAAAAAGTGGAAGTTGTGGAATGTAAATTCATCACCCAAGGATTGGCTGCCATGCTTACTTTCTTGCAAGAAAGTAGTGCTGCGGAAAATATGGAACTGATGAAAGATAGTTTCCAAGGGGTCAAATCGGGAGAAATTACTTATGCGGTAAGGGCATCTTCCTATGATGGTTTTCAAATTCATGAGAACGATATTTTAGGTTTGCAGGAAGGCCAAATTAAAGTGGTTGGGGAAGATATTGATACAACTATGTTGGATTTACTGCAAAATATGGTGAGCGATACGGACAGCTTAATTAGCGTATTTTACGGCAAAGATTATGAAGAGGAGAAAACTACGCAATTAGTTGAGAAGCTGGAAGCACGGTATCCGGATTTAGATATTGAAATTCATTACGGAGGCCAGCCTTTGTACTATTTATTAGTATCGGTAGAATAGTTGATGCCCCTTAAGGCAAGTGCCTTAAGGGGTTTTTTATTAAAGTAGGTGAGCGGTTTGCAACAAATCAATTTTTTATCATTAATAGAAAAAGAAGAAAAGATGGGCTATTCTGACGGTGCTGTTTTTGGCGGATTTGCCGAGTTTGTAAAACAATTTGCTCGGCAGCGAAAAAACGAGCATTTATGGCAGTTAGCAGTAAACTATGAGATGGCGGCGCCTTTAGAAAGATCGCAAATTTTGGTTTTAATGCGCCAAGTAGCTGCAAATATGGATTGGTCTTCTATCGAGAAAGAGGCGGTGGAAAAGCCCTTGCCAATAACGGCGTCGCAAAAATTGACGACACCAGTGCGGTACTTAAAAAATATTGGACCAAAAAGGGCTGCTTTATTGCAAAAACTAAATATTCATACTGTGGGTGATTTGCTTTTTTTCTTGCCTCGCGATTATGAAGACCGCAGCCGCGTAGAATATATCAGTTCTTTGGCTATTAACCAGGTAGCCAATATTCAAGGAGAAGTGATAAAAATTGCAGAAATGCAGCCGCATTATCGCATGCATATTTTGAAAGCGTGGATACGGGATGAAAGCGGTATTATTGTGGCAATTTGGTTTAACCAAAAATTTTTAGCGCAAAAACTGTCTCCCGGAAAGAGAATTTTTCTACATGGTAAATTAGAAAAAAAATATGCGCAATTACAATTTAGCGTACAAGATTATGAGTTACTAGATGACGGTATGGCAATGGCAAAAGGAATTTTACCAATTTACCGTTTAACGGATAAATTAAATCAAAAAGCGATGCGCAAAATAATTGCTGATGCTTGGACTTTGTACCATCAGGATATTTGCGACGTAGTTCCCGCCTTTTTACAAGAAAAGTACGGTTTTCCGAGCCGGGAGCGGGCTTTCTATCATTTGCATTTCCCGCAAAACTTGCCGGAGATAGAATTGGCTCGGATGTCTTTGGTTTACGAAGAGTTCCTTTTGTTGCAGTTAGCATTGGGACGCTTAGGAAATAAAAAACATTTGCCTGGGATTGCACATGATAAAAATGGCCAAATTTTAAATCGTTTTGTAAAATCGTTACCTTATGCATTGACCGAAGCACAAATGCGTTGTGTGAATGAAATTTATCATGATATGGAAAGTCCGATTGCCATGGCGCGTTTGTTGCAAGGAGATGTGGGTTCGGGGAAAACGGTAGTAGCAGCTGCCGCCTTATACAAAACGTTTTGTTCCGGTTATCAAGGCGCTTTGATGGTACCAACAGAATTGTTAGCTAACCAACATTATGAGGATTTGGGCAAACTATTGGGTTCTTTAGGCGCCAAGGTAGTTTTATATACCGGCAGCGGAACTGTGAAAGAAAAAAAAGAATTGTTGCAGCTGATTGCCGACGGTACTGCAGATATTATCATTGGCACCCATGCCTTAATTCAAAACAATGTGCAATTTGCGAAACTTGGGATTGCTATTACCGATGAACAACACCGTTTTGGAGTAATGCAAAGAGTTGGTTTGCAGCAAAAAGGGCAGGAACCGGATATTTTGGTTATGACGGCAACGCCGATTCCTAGAACGCTTTCCATGACTTTATATGGCGATTTGCAGCTTTCTATCATTGATGAATTACCGCCGGGCAGAAAGCCGGTTAAAACATATGCTGTAAATTTTGATTATGAAAGTCGGGTCTGGCGTTTTGTGGAAAAAGAAGTACAAAAGGGCCGGCAAGCCTATATTGTTTGCCCTTTATTAGAAGAATCGGAAAAGTTGGATTTGCAATCGGCAAGTGAATTAGCTGAAAAATTAACGCAAAACGATTTAAAAAATTTAAAAATAGCCCTGATGCATGGAAAGCTAAAAAGCGGGGAAAAACAAGAAATAGCGGAACTTTTTCGTGCCGGAAAAATTGACGTATTGGTCGCTACTACAGTAGTGGAAGTAGGCATTAATGTGCCAAATGCTAGTGTTATGGTTGTAAAAAATGCGGAACGTTTTGGGTTGGCGCAATTACATCAATTAAGAGGCCGTATTGGCCGTGGCAAAGAAGAATCTTTTTGTATTTTATTACATGAAGCAAAAACGGATGTGGCCAGAGCAAGAATGCGTATTATGACGCAAAGTAATGATGGTTTCCGCATTGCGGAAGAGGATTTGAAATTGCGTGGCCCAGGGGAGTTTTTTGGTACCAAACAACATGGCATTCCGGAAATGAAAGTGGCGGATTTGTTCCGTGATGGCAAATGGCTGGAAATAGCCAGAGAAGATGCGCGCATGTTATTACAAAAAGATAGGAATGAAGAACTGATGCAATATGTAGATGAAAAATTTCCATTGTGGCATTAAAAAAAGGAAAAAACTGCAAATCGCTTTCTTGTATAAAGTGAGCCCTGTTGGCAAACAATAGTCTCAGCACAGTACAAGGAGGTGAAACTTGAATGTCTAACAACAATAAAAACTCCAAAGGTTTAAATCAATTCAAAATGGAAGTTGCGAACGAACTTGGTATTACCAATTATGATCAAATTGACAAAGGCCAACTTTCTTCTCGTCAAAATGGTTACGTTGGTGGTAACATGACGAAAAAAATGGTTGCTTTTGCGGAACAAGCTTTGTCCCAAGGCCAAACTAATGCTGTAAACAGCTCTAGCCAAACCCAAATGATTGGGCAATATTCTTCTAATAGCAATAACAGCAACAACTAATTAGCTATATTCGATTCAAATATATGCTGTGTAAAAAACCCCGACTATAGTCGGGGTTTTTACATATTTTATTGTATTATTAGAAAAAGCTTGACGCATTACTTGTTTCATACTATACTTAAAAAACATAATTTTAAAAGGAGTTGTGTGGATGCAAACCATTTGTTTGAAATAAGGCCGTAATCAAAAAAATGACCCTTTGCTTTGGGTTTTTTTGTTGTGCTTATTTTTGCAGATGGTAATATGAGAAACGGTGTGTATTCTGTTTTCTTGTATTTTATCTTTGTACTGAAAAATAGCAGGCAGCAGCCCAAAACGGTCGGGCGGCTGTCTGTATTTTTATAACAAAGGAGAAAAAACAATGAATTTAGAAAAATGGCAGAAACAGTTTTTTACCATTGCCTGCGGACAAACCGTTTCCTTGATTGGTAGCTCTGCGGTACAATTTGCTTTAATATGGTGGATGGCGCAGGAAACGGCGTCTCCTATGATGTTGTCTTTGGCTGGTTTGGTTGCTTTTTTGCCTCAATTATTCTTAGGGCCTATTGCGGGTGTTTGGATCGACCGTATGAAAAGAAAATATGTTGTGATTGGCGCAGATTTATTTATTGGTTTGGTCGCGGCTGTATTTGCTATTTTTTTTGCGATAGGTCAGCCGCCGGTTTGGACGGTTTGTTTGGTTTTAGGGATTCGGGCCATTGGCAATGTATTCCATACTCCTGCTATTCAAGCGCTTATTCCCATGCTTGTTCCGCAAAATGCTCTAATGCAGGCCAATGGCTGGAGTCAGTTTATGCAATCCGGCGCTTTTATGTTGGGACCGGTAGTGGGCGCCTTGCTATTTGGAGCCTTTTCTATGCCGGTCATTTTACTTACTGATTTTATCGGTTCTTTGGTGGCCAGCATCACGGTAGCTGTAGTGAAAATTCAGGAACCTGGGCGAAACAATGTGCATTATCCAAATTTTTTACGAGAATTAAGGGAAGGCATTGCGGTTTTCCGGATGCGGCCGCAATTATTACATATTTTGCTTAATGCCGGCATTTGTATGATTTTTTATATGCCTCTTTCGTCTTTATATCCTTTGATGAGCAGCGATTATTTTCATGTAAACGCTTTTCACGGCAGTATTGTGGAATTTTGTTATGCGGCTGGCATGATGTTGTCTGCTTTATGGATGGGCCGCTTACATAGCGACAGGGATAAATTACAAATTGCGCGCGGCGGCTTGATCGGGCTTGGAACGATTGTTTTGCTCTGCGGTTTATTGCCTGCGCAGTATCTTTTCTTTTGGCTGTTTGCTTGCTTATGCTTTTTTATGGGAGCCTGTGGCAATGTATATGGGTTACCTATTATGACTTATATGCAAGAGCATATTCCCGAGGAAGCGTTAGGACGGGCTTTTTCCCTTATGGGGAGTATGATGTCCATCGCAATGCCGTTGGGATTGCTGATTGCCGGTCCTTGCGCCGAACGCTTTGGCGTGGCGTTCTGGTTTTTTATTTCCGGCATTATTATGTTTGCGGTTACGCTGTTAATGGTTTTATGGGATAAAAAACGCTTGCCAAGGCAAGCGTAAAAGTTTGATATTGTTTGTTGTAGGCATGGGTATCAATGGGTAATTATAGCTATTATGAATCAGTAATTAGTAATTAGCAATGAAATATTAGTTATTAGTAATTAGCGGTTAGTAGTTAATAGATAATAGATAATAGATAGCGGTTATTAGATTCTTGGGTTCTTTTAGTTTTATATAAGTTGTCGTTTATTGTATTTGCAGTGGCGATATTTATTATCAATGGAATGGGCTGTTAACTTGTATTGTAAGTTGTAAATGAAACATTGTTTACTGTAAATACTGATAAAAATTTTTTCCGTTTACACCAGGATGCAAAGCCCTGGTTAACCCGGCAGCTAATATTTTTGCTGTATTAAAATTTAATTGGTCAATATCTTTTGGGGTTACGACTAAATTGCCATTAAAAGGAGAAAGCATGTGATCCAACATGGTATCACGGGCATTTTGCCAGTTGACAGAAGGACTTAACTGAATTGCTTGTGAAAACTCTTTTAGGCTTTCTTGCATAATTGTGGCTGCATGTACAACGGTGGGAACGCCAATGGCAATGACTGGAACTCCCATGCTTTCCTTGTTAATGGCATTGCGATGATTTCCTACGCCGGAACCCGGATTAATACCGGTATCGCTAATTTGGATTGTGGTACTAATTCGGCTTAGGCTTGCTGCAGCTAGGGCGTCGATTACCAAAAGACAGGCTGGTTTGACATAAGAAACAATTCCTTTAATGATTTCGGCTGTTTCAATACCAGTCATACCCAAAACGCTAGGACATACCGTGCAAATGGAAGACAATTCATTTTCACTGATTGCTTCCGGCATATATTGAAATAAATGTCTGGTGGGCATTAAGAAATTAATGGTCATGGGCCCTAAACTATCAGGCGTAGCTTGGCGATTCCCTAAGCCGATAAGCAAAATAGTTTCTTTTTTGTGTTCAGGAAGTAAGCTTTGTAAGCGTTCGGCTAATATCCCGGAAATTGGGGAAAGTAATTCCTTATCTAGCCCCATATCTGGCGATTCTATGGTGATATAGCTTCCCATTGGTTTACGCATTTGTTCCGCGCCTTCCGGGGTGTTTACTTCTATGGTGGTGACCGTGGCATGTTCAAAATGACGGACCTTTTCTACAACACCTTTTATTTCAATATTGGCTTGTCCCCTTGCAAGAGAGCTGGCTTCTACTGCTAAATCCAAAACGGGCATTGCAAATGGTTTGGTTGCATTTGGCATAGTTAAAATCTCCTTTTATAAAATTTGTTGCTGGGGCAGGAAGAATGCTTGTCGAAGAGAATACCTAAAAAGAGGATGGAGGGTAACTATGGAAGTAAAATGTTGTATTTGTGGGGAAAAGGTATCGATTTCCAAAATACATCAGGACTACGCGAAATTAGCTAAAAATCCAAATGGTACTTTCGTTTGCGATTCCTGCCAAAAAAGGGTAAAAGGGGAAACTGTTTCCCGATGGAAAAAACAAATTTAAATAGAATCCGCAGCAAAATGTGCTGCGGATTTCATTGGTTGCTTACAAATAAAATCTTTTTTTAGTTTTTCCGGTAAGAATGTAGATTATGTAAAAAAATAGTACTTTTTCTTTTCCTGTTTTTTGTGATATGATATAGAATAAGCTTTTATTGTGCGAAGGAGAGGATATTTTGCGGATTATTGGCGGTTGTGTGCGCGGTTTTCCGCTGCATTCGCCAAAAGGTCTAAAAACAAGGCCGACTGCTGATCGGGTGCGCGAAGCAATTTTTAATGTTTTATGTCAAGAATTGTATGGAGCAAGCATATTAGATATCTTTTCAGGTACCGGAGCGCTTTCTTTGGAAGCTTTAAGCAGAGGTGCGCGCAATGCAGTTTTAATAGAAAAAAGTAAAGAAGCGCTGCAATCGATACAGCAAAATATAGCAAAAACAGGAATGCAGGAAAAATGTTCGGTGCATTTTGGCGATTGTAGAAAAATTTTACCTAACTTAAAGGGGCCTTTTCATATTGTTTTTTTGGACCCTCCTTATGATAAAGGATGGCTAGCAGAAGTTGCCCCCTACCTGGCCAAAGAGGGTTTTTTAGCAAAAGATGCTGTTTTGGTTGTGGAAACAAAAGCAAAAAAACAAGAAGAGCTGCCATTAAACGGTTTTGTTATGCAAAAAAGCGCCGTTTATGGTGATACCGCTGTAAATTATTATAGGCGAATGAAGGAGGATAATTTAGATGGTTGACAATATTGAACTGGATTCCATTCTATTGGATATGGAGGATATGGTAAATAATGCTTCTCGGATTCCTCTTTCCGGCAAAGTGTTGGTAGATGGGGACAGCTTATTGGAATGTATTGATAAAATTCATGCTCTTTTGCCGGAAGAAATAAAACAAGCTAAACAAGTTTTAGCGCAAAGCGATAAATTGTTGGAAAGCATTGAAAGCCAGGGTAAAAAAATTTTAGAAGATGCTCGCGCACAAGCCAGCCGTTTGGTTATGGAAGATACGATTGTGCAACAGGCGCAGGCTTATGCGGCTGAAATTGAAAAAATTGCCAAACAGCAAGCGATGGATTTGCGGAATGAAGTCACGAACTATTCGCAAGATATTTTACATCAGCTGGAATTAAATTTAGAAAAAGCTTTGTTTAGTATTAAGAAAAGCCGGGAAGATTTAGAAAACCAAAGCAAGGGAAATACGGCAAATTACTAAAATCATTTAATAAGGATCGATTTTTTTAATATTTTTTGTAAACATAAAAGAGAGATTGAAAAACCGCAGAGTAGCCAACCGTAAGGAGCCGGGATGATTTGGAATGCCGGAGCAAAAAGTTGACTGGCTGTGGTTATTACCTTTTGTTGACAAAGAAAATAGGTGGCGATATAGGCTAGGATTCCTTGAGCAAGGCGACTGCCGACATAAGGATACAGACGGATATCGGTTTGACTGACCATTGCGGCTACCTGAGCTTGAATGGAAAGTCCGCCCCAGGCCATAATAAAAGAAATAAGGGCTGCTTTGGTTGATAACGCATAAGCGGTACCAGCAGCAGCGTCTACTCCTAAACTGATTTCCCAAAAACCAGCGGCTAGCGCCTGCTGGTTTTCCGTTTTTAAAATATGAAATAAGCCGCAGCAAGTAAGTAATTGGGTTAATACGGAAAAAAAGGCCATTAAAGCGCCAATTAAAAGTAAATTTTGAAAGGCTTTTAAGCCGGCCTCTTTTAACAAGCTCCCGATGCTTTGATTTTGGTGCATTTGTTGAAGGATGCCTTTTTCTTCTAGCGGTAGGTTGTTGCTTTCTCTATGGATACGGGAGAGCAATCCTAAGCCAAAACCAATCAATAAATTGCTGCCATAATGAACGGCTGCTAATAAAATACCTAATTCCGGCTGCCCTAGAATGCCAGCGGCTACCGCTACCATAATAAATAATGGACTGGCATTATTGGTAAAGGATATTAACCGTTCCCCTTCTTTTTGGGTGCAAAGTCCATTTTGTCTTAAACTGGCGGTAACGCTAGCCCCAGTTGGAAATCCTGCTGTATAGCCTAGTCCCAATGCTAGCGCCGCCTCGCCGGGTAAATTAAAAATGGGGCGCATAATAGGTCTTAATAATTTTCCTAATAATTCTGCGGCGCCCATCCGAATCAATAACTCAGAACTGATAAAAAATGGCAACAAGGCCGGCACAATTCTTTGCCACCATATTTGCAGTCCATGGCTGGCGGCGGCAAAACTTTCTTGTGGAAAAATAACCATGCCGGCGCAAAAAAGGAGAAGAAATGGTAATAGAAACTTTTTCATGGGGAAAACTCCGTTTTTTCTTTTAAGATATGCCGCTTTATGGTATAATAGAAAAGCTATTTTTAAACTGGAGGTTAGTAAATGAAAATACTCGTTTTGAATTGTGGTAGTTCTTCTCTAAAATATCAATTATTTGCTATGGAGCAAGAACAAGTTTTGGCCAAGGGCCTGGTAGAAAAAATCGGTTTAGCGGATGCGATTATTACGCATAAAACAGGCGATGGGCAAAAAATAGTAAATCAAACAGCGATTCCCGATCATGCCAAGGCTATTGAGTTAGTACTGGCCGCTTTAACGGATAAAAACCATGGAGTGATTTCCTCTATGAAGGAAATTGACGCCGTAGGCCATCGTACCGTTCATGGTGGGACAACTTATGCAAAATCTGTTTTAATTGACGATAAAGTGGTTGCAGAATTAAAACGTTTAATTAAATTGGCTCCGCTGCATAATCCGCCCGGAATTTTGGGGATTGAAGCATGTGAAAAAATTATGCCTGGTGTGCCTATGGTGGCAGTGTTTGATACTTCTTTCCATCAAACCATGCCGGCAAAATCTTATATTTACGGAATTCCTTATGAATATTATGAAAAATATGGTGTCCGCCGCTATGGTTTCCATGGTACTTCGCATCGTTTTGTAGCGCAAAGAATGGCGGAGTTGTTAGGCAAACCTTTTGACGATTGTAAAATAATTACCTGTCATTTGGGGAATGGTTCTAGTATTGCTGCTATCGAAAATGGTAAAGTAGTAGATACTTCTATGGGTTTTACGCCTTTGGAAGGACTCATGATGGGGACTCGTTGTGGGAATATTGACCCAGCGATCATTCCGTTTTTAATGGAAGAAGAAACGATGGACATTCCTGCTATCAATGCGATGATGAACAAAAAAAGCGGTCTTTTGGGCATTTCTGGTATCAGTAGCGATATGCGTGATATTGAACAGGCGGCCGCACAAGGTAATGAAAGAGCGCAGTTGGCTTTGGACATTTTCCATCATAATGTTATTAAAACAGTCGGCGGTTATATTGCTTTAATGAATGGTGTGGATGGGATTGCTTTTACCGCTGGTATTGGCGAGAATGGTCCTGCTACCAGAAAATTAGTTTGTGAACAATTTGCTTATGCCGGTTTGCAATTTGATGCGGCAGCCAACCAATGCCGTGGAAAAGAAGTGGAAATTAGTAAACCAGGTTCTAAAATACGCGCTTTTGTTGTGCCGACAGACGAAGAGTTGATGATTGCAAGAGATACCAAAGCATTAGCCTCTAAATAAAGCATTTGACAGGGGCTTAAAACATTTGTATAATAAATAGTATTGTAAAAACTGGTGCAAAACCGCATTTACGGAGAAACTGACATGTTGATCAATGTAGGCAAAGTAAAAATTGCCGCCGGTAAAAAACAGGATTTTTCCTTGCAATATGAATTAAAAGAAAGCGATTTTGGTTATGAAGATTTAAAATTGAAAGGGCCGCTTTCTTTTAACGGGGAAATTGAAAATTTAGGTAAATTTTTACAGGTAAAAGGGCATTTACAAGTGGATTTACTGGTACAATGCGATCGTTGCCTGAAAGAATTTCCTTATGGGCTGACATTGGATATTGAGGAAAGCTTTACCAACCGGCAAGATGTTTGGGAAGCTGAAAATGAAGAGGATAAAGAAATTTATTTCTTTAGTGGTGATTCGATTGATGTTTTAGAAATGCTGGTGAAGCAAATTTATTTGAATTTGCCGATGCGTTTTTTATGTCAGCCAGATTGCAAAGGGCTTTGCCCGCATTGCGGAATTGACTTGAACGAGAAAGAATGCCATTGCGCGGAAGAACAAATAGACCCGCGTTGGGCTGTTTTAAAAGATTTTAAATTTGACAAAGAATAGAAGGGGGTGTAACCACAATGGGTGTACCTAAGGGGAAAAGATCGAAATCCAATAATAGACATCGTCGTGCGGCGCAAAAATTAACTTTACCAGGCTTTTCCGTTTGCCCCCAATGCCACGGCTTGAAAATGCCGCATCATGCTTGCGGACAATGCGGTTCTTATAAAGGTCGGGTTATCGTGGAAAAAGCTGCTGAATAAACAAATTGATAATAGTACAAATTTAGGCTTAAAACATTTGTTGTTTTAAGCCTTTTTGTTTTGCGAAATTAGGAACAATTTGTTGCTTTCTTTCGTTTATTATTTGAATATGTTATACTTTATTATACATTGTAACAAAATCGTATATTATAACAGAAAGAAAGGATAAAAAATGACCAATGCAATGGCACACAAAAAAATAAATAGTAGGCTAATATGGGTTTTTTTGACTATTGTTGCAGTAATTGTGACAGTTTTTTTATGGCAAACAAGGCAAGATCATTTAATGAAACAAAATATTGCTGAAAAATTACCTGTTTTACCGATAACGGAAGATTTAACCTATAAAAATTGTACTGTTTTAATGTATCATCATTTGGCGCCAGCCGGAACTTATGATGGTACAAAAGATGCTGAAAATGGCGCTATCCTTAGTGTGGAAAATTTTGAAGAACAAATGAAATATTTGCAAGAGAACGGTTATCATACCATCTTTTTTAGTGAACTATTGTCTTATTTAAATGAGGGAAAAGGATTTCCGCCAAAAACGGTTGTGGTAACTTTTGACGATGGTTATGAGAGCAATTATGTTTATGCGTATCCCATTTTGCAAAAGTATGGTTTAAAGGGTACCATACATGTGGTAGTGAGTTCTTCGGAAGGATTAGAAGACCGTACGGCAGAGAATCCTTACCAACCAAACCGGTTAAGCCATTTAACCATGAAACAAATAAAAGAAATGTCTGATAGCGGCGTAATTGAAATTGGTTCTCATACTTATGCTGGACATGGTACCGTCAAAAAAAATGCGAAAGGGGAACAGGATGGATTTTTAATTACCAGAATCTATGAAGACGGAAATTTGGAATCGGAAGCGGATTATTTAAAACGAATTACCGATGATCTGCAAAAAAGTAAGGCTATTTTAGAGCAAGTGACAGGCAAGGAGATTGTAGTATTTGCTTATCCTTATGGGAAGGCTTCTGATAAAGTAAAAAGGGTATTAGAAGAAGTTGGTTTTATGGGAGCGGTAACGGTAAAAGCAGAATTAGTAGAAATAGGGAAAACACAGCGATTTGCCATTCCTCGTATCAATGTGGGACCGAATGATACATTGGAAGATTTTATTGCTAAATTGCCAACTCAATAAAAAGGAAACAACCGGGAAACCGGTTGTTTTTTGATGGAGGAAAAGGATAGAAAAAATCGTAACTATATAAAGGATAATAGATAAAGGATAAATTTTTAGGAGTTTATATGCGTCAAAAATTAGAAACATTTTATCAAATGCGACCTTTCTTTTGGCATATTATTTGTTTTATTCTTGGGCTAATTCTTTGTTATTTGTTACCGGATTCTGGCAGCTTATGGTTGCTTGCTATTTTACCGGTCTTTTTGTGGTCTCTCTATTGTTTGCGGAAACAATTTTATATTGGTTTATTGCTTTTCTCTTTGTTAGTGGGTTGTGTTTGGGGCGAATTCCGCTTTCTGCGGGAAGACTTCTTCAGTCCTTATGAAAATACTGACATGCGCATTACCGCAATGGTTACTTCAGAACCGGAAGCGACAAGTAGCGGCGGCTTCTCTTTTTATTGCCGTTTAAGCATGATAAATGGTCAGACGGAAAGCGGAACCAAATTGTTGGTTTATGCCAATGAAGAAAGTGATATTGCCTATGGGGATGAGATTGTATTCTATGGCGAACCATATAGAGGAAAAGAATATTGGAATTTAGGAAATTTTGATTATGATCGTTATTTGCGTAGTCAGGGAATTGCTGGCCGGGTGATTGTAAAAGAAGAAATTTTAACCACCGGAACAAATCGCGGTTTCTTTTTGGTGAAGGTTGCCAATCAATGCCGGGCGGTTTTATCGGAAGCTTTGGCAAAGTTACCTGAAGAACAATCTGGCGTGATAAGCGGTATTTTATTGGGCGATAAAAGCGGACTGGATGAGGCAACCAAGAATGCGCTTTCTCATACTGGTTTATTGCATGCTTTTGCTGTATCCGGTTTGCATATGGGTTTTGTTTTAGCCTTTGCTGTTTTCTTAGCTAAGCGGTTGCGGCTAAAAGGCTGGCTAAGAGTGGTATTCACCATGATTATTTTATTGTTTTATGCTGCGTTAGCTGATTTTAGCCCATCTGTTATGAGAGCTTTTGTGATGACTTCCATTGGTTTGTTGGCTTATCAAATTGGAGAAAGAAAAGACTATTTTACCGCTTTGGCGATTGCCGCTTTTTGTTCCTTATTGTATCGGCCGGATTATATTATCAATGTCGGTTTCCAACTTTCTTATGCCGCTGCTTTTGGGATTGCCTACTTAAACCCAATTATGCAGAAGCTTTTACCTGGACATGGTAAAATAAAAGAAGCCTTTTGTGTTACAGTTTCTGCACAATTAGCTGTTATGCCTTTGCTTTCTTATTATTTTGGTATTGTTACTTTATCGGCGCTTCTCGTTTCCCCGCTTGTTTGTACTGCGGCTGGCGTTATTGTAATTTTGGGATTGGTGGCAATCATTTGTTCTCCCTTTGGGGCTGGTATTGCAGTGTATCCTTTTTATTGTGCCGGGTATTTGGGTGAATTGTTATTATTGGTCGTTCGGTGGATGGAACAAGGTCCTTTGGCTTGGGCGGCAGTGACTGTTTCTGGTATTGGTTTGGTTTTGTTGTATTATGTTTGCTTTTTATTATTACCCTATCTACTGGCATGGAATGGTAAAAAGATAGCGCCTGCTGTTACGATTGTTTTCATGGTGGTATTGTTATTTATTCCCAGTAATCGGGAACTTTTCTATCCCATGCAGGTCTATTATTTAGATGTTGGAGAAGGGGACGCTACCTTTATTAAAATGCCTGGCGGTGAAACTGTTTTAATTGATGGTGGCGGAGGTACCAGTAAAAAAGTGGGCGAATATGTTCTTTTGCCCTTTTTGGAAAAGATGCATGTAAAAGAATTGGATGTTATCATCAATACGCATCCGCATGCTGATCACACAGATGGGTTATTGACTGTTTTAGAAGCAATGCCGGTAAAGCTGTTATTATGTAGTCCCACCTTTGAGAACGTTCCGATGCAAAGCAAACTGGTTAGCGCTGCCTTGAAGCATAATACTCGCGTTTTTTATATTGGTAAAGATATGGATATCTCTTTAAAAGGGAATGTAAAAATTTCTGTTTTGGCGCCTGCCTTAACAGAAAATTATAAAGATAATAATGCGAACGATGGTTCTTTGGTATTGCGGATGGATTACGAAGATTTGTCCTTCTTATGGGCGGGCGATCGGGAAAAGAGCGGTTTGAATAAGCTTTTGAATGAAAATATTGATGTGGATTTTGTTCTTTTACCGCATCATGGTAGTAAAGGAAGTTATGTTCCGGCCTTTTATGAAGCGACCTCTCCCATTAGCGTTTTTATTTCTGTGGGTAAAAATAATTCTTATGGACATCCGGGTTCTGATGTTACCGCTTATTTTGAAGAGAAGGAGATTCCGATTTATCGTACGGATGAAAATGGCATGATCCGTGTGTTTAGCAATGGGGTGGGTTATGTGACGGAAAGCTATCGGTAATAAAACAGTGGGGAAATAGATTTTTAGGCGGCAACTATGTTATAATACATTTTGTTATGCCAAAAGGGAGTGATGACGATGCGTATTGCAGTGGATATGATGGGCGGTGATCATGCGCCCCAAGAAATTATTATGGGGACTTTGGCGGCTGCACGCACATATTTAAATCATAATTTTATATTGGTAGGAAAAAAAGAGGCTTTGGGAAATTACCAATTGCCAAACAATGTTAGCTATGTAGCAGCGGAACAGGTTATGGCCATGGACGAATCGGTTGAAAATTTAGGAAAAAAAAGAGATTCTTCCATTTGGGTAGCAACTAAGCTGGTAAAAGACGGGAAAGCGGATGCCATTATTTCTGCTGGTTCTACTGGCGCCCAAATGGCGGCAGCAACTTTGCTATTGGGTAGAATAAAAGGGATTGACCGTCCGGCAATTGCTTTGGTTTTGCCTACTTTAAAAGGTGGTAAATTGGTGTTGGACGCCGGGGCTAATGTGGAAGTGAAACCGGAGCAATATGTTCAGTTTGCCAGGATGGGTTCTTTATATATGCAAAAAATTTATCAAATAGCCAGTCCTAAAGTTGCTTTATTATCCAATGGTACGGAACCTTGCAAAGGGACGGAGACGGTAGTTGCCGCTCATCAGTTATTAGAAAAAGAGCCAATTCATTTTATTGGAAATTTGGAAGGGCGTGATATTCCTTTTGGCGAGTATGATGTTTTAGTTTGCGACGGCTTTACTGGGAACGTGGTTTTAAAATTAGCGGAAGGGTTAAGCAAAGCGCTTTTTAGCCAAATAAAAGAGGAAATGAGCAAAACCTTCCTGCGCAAGGTAGGGGCTTCTCTTGTTTTACCTGGCTTAAAAGAGATAAAAAAACAGTTTGATTATAAGGAACACGGAGGTGCGCCTCTTTTAGGCGTAAAGGGAATTAGTGTTGTTTGCCATGGCAGTTCCGATGCTTATGCCATAAAAAATGCCTTGAAATTGGCTATCAGTTGTGTGGAAGTTGGTTTTATTCAAGACTTGGCTGATATGAATACGGTTATGCCGGCTGAAAAAACAGAAAATTAGTTTATGACTTGCGTAAAAACAAGACTTATTATATGATAGGATAAAAAAATGGATTAGCTTTTAAAAATTAGGGGGATAAAAATGGAGACTTTTGAAAAAATAAAGAAAATAGTAGTGGAACAATTAGGCAAAGACCCGGAAACAATTTATGAAGACAGTACCTTAAAAGATATGGAAATTGATTCTTTGGATATGGTGGAATTGGTAATGGCTATTGAAGATGAATTTGATATTTTATGCGAAGAAGCGGATTTGGCTAATTTGACTACTTTAGGCGCTTTTGCAGATTATGTAAAACAAAAAACAGGAGCTACAGAATAACAATTTGGCTTGCAGGGGGTTGCAATGAGAAACAACGGACAAAAGGATTATCATATTTTAGCGCAACAATTACAATTTACGCCCGAGGGGGAAAAGTATTTAAAAGAGGCCTTAACCCATCCTACCTATTGGGAAGGGGCGAAAGAAAATACCAATCATAACCAAAGACTGGAGTTTTTTGGGGATGCTATTTTAGGCTTGGTGATGGCGGAATACTTGTTTTTGCATTTTCCCAAAAGGCAAGAAGGGGAATTAACCCGGATGCGTGCTTCTTTGGTTTGCGAAGGGTCGTTGGCAAAAGCGGCGCAAGCCATTGCCTTAGGCGACTATTTATTTTTGGGCAAGGGTTGCGAGAATAATGGTGATAGGCAAAGGCCTTCTATTTTAGCTGACGCTTTTGAGGCGGTAATTGGGGCTATTTATTTAGATCGTGGGTTAGAGGGAGCTCGTTCCTTTATTTTGCAAGCCTTATTAGGCGAGGAGCCTGACTGGAATAAGATTAATCAAGAAGATAATAAAAGCCATTTGCAATCCTTTGTACAACAGTTTGGCGAGGATCCTTTAGAATATCGTGTGGAAAAAGAATGGGGTCCGGATCATGAAAAGCTGTTTTTGGTAGCGGTTTGTTATAAAGGGAAAAAGCTGGCTGAAGGAGAAGGCAGTTCTAAAAAAGAAGCCGAACAACAAGCTGCCGGAATTGCTTATAAAAATCGTAAACAATGGAAAAATTTATTGAAGGTGGAAATGGATGCAGAATCGCTTTCTTAACCGTCATATTTTACCTTTTTTTATTCCGCATGAGGGTTGCCCACATCAATGCGTTTTTTGTAATCAAAAGAAAATTAGCGGGCAGGAACAGGCGCCGACTGCAGAAGAAATTACTAAAACGATACAAAATATTTCCGGCTATCAGCCGGAAATTGCTTTTTATGGCGGTAGTTTTACGGCAATCCCAATAGAAAAACAAATTTATTATTTGCAACCAGCATGGAGCGCCTTACAACAAGGACAGATCAGCGGGATTCGGCTTTCTACCCGTCCGGATGCGATTGATGACAAGGTGATACAAAATTTACTTGCTTATGGTGTGGATACGGTGGAGCTTGGCGTACAATCTTTTACCGACTCTGTTTTACAATTATCCGGCAGAGGACATAATGCCGATTGCGTAGAAAAAGCTGTGGCGCAACTGCATGATTATGGCATTGCGGTTGGATTGCAGCTATTACCCGGATTGCCCGGCGATAACAGGCAATTTTGTTTGCAAGGCGTACAAAAGGCCATTTCTTTGCAGCCGGATTTTGTTCGTATTTACCCTGCCTTGGTGGTGGATGCTACGCCCTTGGCTGATTTATGGCGAACAGGGGCGTATCAAGCGCTTTCTTTAACGGAAGCGGTAACAATTTGTCAGGATATGGCTGTTTTATTTGGCCTGGCGCATGTGCCGGTGATCCGCTTTGGTTTACAACCCACTGCAGAATTAAGGCAAAGTGTGTTAGCTGGGCCTTATCATGAGTCTTTCGGGCAGCTGGTGCAAAGCGCTCTTTATTTACAACAGGCGCGATTATTATGTGCGAAATATTGGCGGCAGCCGGAAAAAACGGTTGGACAATTACGGGTTAATCCGCAAGAAATTTCTACTGTAATTGGACAAAAAAAAGGCAATTTACAACTGCTTCGAAAACAATATCCTCCTTTATCCGTACAGGCAGACTCAAGTTTAGCAAGAGAGGATTTGGCTTTGCAAGTGGAAGGGGATACCTATCTTTTAAAAAGAGATTGCTTTTATCAAATCTATGCGCAAAATGAGCTAGCCGGGTTTCTATAAGGCTAGCTTTTGGTTTGTATTTGCCGGTTTTTTGCTTTATAATAAGTTAGGAAAACAGATGGCTGGAGGAGCTATGTATCTAAAAAGATTGGAATTGCAAGGCTTTAAATCTTTTATTGACCGGACCAAAATTTCTTTGGAACCGGGTATTTCCTGTATCGTGGGACCCAATGGGTCGGGGAAATCCAATGTGGTAGATGCTGTCCGTTGGGTTTTAGGGGAACAGAGTGTGAAATCCCTACGGGGTGGCAAAATGGAAGATATTATTTTTGCTGGTAGTAAAAAAAGGAAGCCTTTGGGCATGGCTGAAGTTACGATTGTATTGGATAATGCAGATGCCTATTTGCCTTTAGAATATACGGAAATTGCTGTTACCCGTCGGGCTTACCGCTCCGGGGAAAGCGAATATTTAATCAATAATCAACCTTGTCGGTTAAAGGATATTTATCAGCTTTTTGTGGACTCTGGAATTAGCGCGCATGGCTTTTCCCTGATCGGGCAGGGACAAGTAAACCAAGTAGTAAATGCCAAACCGGAAGAAAGAAGACAGTTAATAGAAGAAGCTGCGGGGATTGTAAAATATCGGAATCGCAAAAAAGAAGCTGTTAGAAAATTGAATGATACGGAAGTAAATTTACAACGTTTAGCCGATATTATGGGGGAAATTGCTGATCGTTTACCTGTTTTAGCAGAACAATCCGCTGCCGCTCAGCAATATACCTCTTATCAGGGAGAGGTAAAAAGTTTAGAAATTAATTGGGCAGTACGCGTTTTAGGCGATTTGCAAAATAAATTGCGAGAATTAACTTTGGGATTGGAAGAAGAAGAAAAGAATTTATTAACCAGAGAGATTGTCTATCAAAAAGAAGAGGCTGCTTTAGAAGAAAGAAAATTAACGCTTGCTTCTTTTGGGGAAGAAATTAGCAAAATGCAAGCGGAATTATATCGTTTTCAGAGTGAAAAAGAAAAAACAGAAAGCAATCTGCAGCTGATGATGGCTAAGAAAAATCACTTACTGGAAAATAAGGAAAAAATAGAACAAGAAATTTTTTCTTTACAAGAAAAAAAAGAGCAGAGCGAAAAGGAAAGAAATTTACATTTAACTGACGCGCAAAATTTAGAGGCAGAAATTGGCTGGCAGAAAGCGGCTCTATTGACGGAAGAGGGCCAGAAAGAAGGCGATTCCCTGTCTGTTGAAGAGGCGGAAATAAAACTAAATGAGGCGAAGGAAAAAGCTTTTGATTTAGCGCAGCAGGCAACGGAAGCAAAAAACATGTGGCAAAATGCATTGCAAAGCGGGCAGCGTTACGAGCAGATAGAAAAAAAATTGCAGGAACAACAGCAAAATTTAATCCATTTAGGCAAAGAAATAGCGGCAAAGACCGCGTTCCTGGAGGCCGAATGGGATGCGAAAAAAACGCAGAAAGAGGAAAATTTGCAAAAACTGCAGCATATGGCTGATTTATTACAGCAGCAGAATGCAGAAGTGCAAAAAATTGGCGAAGAAGAAACCAAAGCTCGCTTTTTTGTCCATAGTTTGGAATCAAAACTGCAAATGTTGCAAGAACTGAACAAAAATTACGAGGGTTTTTATCCAGGGGTAAAAGCAGTTTTAAAGGCCAAACAAAATGGAAATGCTATTTGCCGAAATGTTTATGGCGTTATGGCTGAATTATTGGATATGGATACGGCTTACACGATGGCGATTGAAACCGCTTTAGGTAGCGGTATGCAAAATATTGTGGCGGCGAATGCAAGTACTGTAAAAGAGATTATTGCCTATTTAAAGCAAAACCGTTTGGGGCGTGCTACCTTTTTACCTTTAGATACTGTGCAGCCGCAAAACAATGCTGCTTTACAAAAAGGACTACAGGAAGACGGTATTTTGGGGCGCGCTTCCGATTTGGTTCGGTATCCGGCGGAGATTGAAAAGGCGGTTGTTTTTTTATTAGGAAATATTCTAATTGCTGAGGATTTACATAAAGCGCAGGCGGTAGCACAAAAGGTTGGCTACCGATTCCGCATTGTAACTTTGGCTGGAGATATGGTCAATGCAGGTGGTTCCTTTACCGGCGGTAGCCGAGAAACTGCCAGCGGCAATTTATTGAGTCGAAAGCAAAACTTATTGCAAAAACAGCAGGAATTGCAAGAGGCGCAACGAAGAGCGCAGCAATTATTACAAATATTACAAAAAGCACGTGCTGATTTTCAAGTAACGGAAGCGAAAGAACAACAAATTCGTCAAGAATTGCAAGTGTTAGAGATGGATAAATTAGCTTTGCAAAAGGATTTAGAGCAAAATAAAGAAGCAGAGGCTACTTGTAAAAAGCAATTGCAACAGGTGCAAATAGAATGGGCAGAAATCAAAACAGTTTTAATGGAAAACAGCGGGCAAGAAACCGCATTACACAATACTTATGATGATTTAGCAAAGCAAAATGAAGCTTTGGCTACAGAAATAAGTACCTTACAGGAAAAATTGCATTATTTGAAAAAGCGGAAGGAAGACGAGCAAGAAGCATTTTTACAAAGAAAAATGGAATTAACCCGCATGCAGCAGGAGCTGGCTGGTATTCATCTGTTTATTGAAAAACAAACCGCGGAAGAAGAAATAATAGCAAATAGCTTAGAAGAAAAACAGTGGGATTTGGCGATAGCCGAAGCAGAAATTGAAAAAGAGGAAAAAGAACAGAAAGAATGCCAGGAACAACTTTTGCTGTTACAAAAAGAAATTGCAGAACGGGAGGAATTTTTTCAGCAACAGAAGCATGGTTTGCTAGTAGAAAATGAAGAATTAGCGCAAAAGGAAAAATGGCTAAAAGAGGAATTTCAGCAAATAACACAGCTGAAAGAAATGAATTATCAAAAAAATATTAAAAAGACGCGCTTAGAAGCTGATTTGCAAAATGAAACAACCAATTTGTATGAAAAATATGCTTTAAATTATGAAGAAGCGGTATCATACAAAGATGAAAATTTGCCGGATTTAAGCAAAAAGGAAATGGCAGCACGGATTAGTGGGTTAAAAAATAAAATAGAAACGTTAGGCGCTGTTAATTTGGCTGCTATCACCGAGTATGAACAGGTGCAAGAACGGTATGATTTTTTACAAAAGCAGAATGCCGATTTGCAGGAAGCAAAAACCACTTTATATCAAGTGATTCAAGATATGGATGCCATTATGGGAAAACGCTTTCAAGAAACATTTCGTGCTTTGAGCGATGAGTTTCATTTTACTTTTCAGCAATTATTTGGCGGCGGGCAGGCCTCTTTGTTATTAACCGATCCAGATCATATTTTGGAAACCGGGGTGGAAATTTCCGTGCAACCGCCGGGTAAAAAAGTGGCAAATTATAATTTATTGTCCGGCGGCGAAAAAACAATGGTAGGGATTGCTTTATTGTTTGCAATTTTGAAAATTAAACCGAGTCCGTTTTGTTTATTGGATGAAGTAGATGCCGCTTTAGATGAAGCAAATGTGGAACGTTTTGCAAATTATTTGTCTCGTTTTGCTGATAAAACCCAGTTTTTATTGATATCGCATCGGCAAGGCACCATGGCGATTGCCAATGCTTTATGGGGTATTACCATGGAAGAAGAAGGCATATCTAAAGTAGTATCTGTAAAATTAAGCGAAGAGCAACAGGCAGGATAAGGGGGAGAAAAATGGGTTTCTTTCAGAATTTGAAAAATGGAGTGAGTAAAACTAGACAAAATTTAGGCGATAAGGTGATGGGGGTTTTTACTTTAGGTCGCCGTATTGATGAAGAACTATTTGAAGAATTAGAAGAAGGTTTGATTCAGGCTGATGTAGGGGTAAAAACTTCTTTAGAATTGGTGGAAAAATTACGTTCTTTGGCAAAAGAAAAAAAGGTAAAAGAAGCGGCAGAATTAAAAGAATTACTGAAACAAGAAATTATTGCGATACTAAGCGCTGGGGAAGAAAACGGTTTTATGCCGCAAAAAGGCATATTACAAGTTTATATGGTAACTGGTGTGAATGGGGCCGGTAAAACGACTACCATTGGTAAAATGGCTGATCGTTTTCAAAAAGAAGGCTTAAAGGTGATGTTGGCGGCAGCGGATACATTTCGGGCGGCAGCAATCGATCAATTGGCGGTATGGGCGGAAAGAGCAAAAGTTCCGATTATTAGACACCAAGAAGGAGCTGATCCGGGGGCGGTTGTTTTTGACGCTTGTAAAGCAGCGCAGGCCCGGGGTATTGATCTTTTATTGATTGATACCGCTGGACGACTGCAAAATAAAACCAATTTAATGAACGAGTTGGGTAAAATAGGCCGTATTGTAGGAAGGGAGTTGCCAGAAGCAAAAAAAGATTTTCTTTTGGTTTTAGATGCTGGTACTGGGCAAAATGCAATTTCCCAGGCGCAACTTTTTAAAGAAGTGGTTCCTTTAAATGGTTTGATTTTAACCAAGTTGGATGGTACTGCCAAAGGCGGTGTGATAATTGGGATTAAAAATGAATTGCAAATCCCTGTGAAATGGATTGGGGTTGGCGAGGCAAGCGAGGATTTGCAACCTTTTTCTTCTGCTGATTTTGTGCAGGCGCTTTTTAATTAAAAGGGGATGGGTTTATGGGTAAAATTGCCTTGATTGCCGGGACAGGTTTTGACGGTAGCGAAATATTCCAAACCGATGAAGAAATGACGATTGAAACTGCATATGGGGAAGTAAATTATGTGCCTGTTTCTATGCCGGATGGTACGGAGATTATTCTTTTGATGCGTCATGGGAAAGATCACCATATTCCGCCGCATGCGATTCCCTATCGAGCAAATATGATGGCCCTGCAACAGTTAGGGGTAGACAAAGCGATAGGAGTGAATGCAGTAGGCGGCTTGCGGCGCAATCAACATCCCGGTACGATTGTACTATGCGATCAGTTTTTGGATTTTACCAAAGCACGCCCTTTTACCTTTTTTGACGGGGACGATGGCCGGGTGGTGCATACGGATATTAGTTTCCCTTTTTGTGAAGAATTGCGTACTTGTTTATTGCAAGCGGCTGCCAAAGAAGGGATTTTGGTGGTGCCTTATGGGACTTATGTCTGTACCGAGGGCCCGCGTTTTGAAACGGCAGCGGAAATTCAAATGTTTGATCGCTTGGGGGGCGATGTGGTGGGCATGACTGCCGCTACGGAGGCGGTTTTGTTAAGAGAATTGGGTATTTGCTTTGCGAATATATCCTTAATTACCAATTATGGAGCTGGATTGTTAGATCATTTGGCGCATCAGGAAGTAGAATCTATTTTTGCAGCCAATAAAGAAAAAGTATTGAAAATAATCGCCCGGGCTATCCCGGATATGCAAATGATACAACATAGCCCTTGTTGCGGAAGGTAGGAAAAGTATGTATGATATTTTAGTTCGGCAAGCTACCATACTTTCTATGGAAACCACGCCTGATGGAAGTTTGCGTAAACCTTTTATTGCTGATATTGCAGTAGAAGGACAAAGAATTGCCGCTATTGAACCAAATATAAATTGCGAAGCGCGGAAGGTTATAGAAGGCCAAGATTATTTGGTTATGCCTGGTTTGGTGAATATGCATACCCATTTGCCCATGAGTTATTTGCGCAGTTACGGGGATGATTTGCCATTGCAAAAGTGGTTGGAAACAAGAGTGTATCCGGCTGAAGATAGATGGCAGGCGGAAGATATTCTTTGGGCTACCCAGTTGGCTTTATGGGAAATGATAGAAAGCGGAACCACCTGCTGTAATGATATGTATTTTTTTGTAGATGAAATTGCGCAGGCGGTGGATCAGTCCGGACTGCGGGCTGTTTTAAGCCGTGGGATTGTAGGTGATTGGCAAGATGGGAATGAGAGATTGGCTGAAAATATTGCTTTGTATCAAAATTGGCATGGAGCGGATCATGGCCGTATTCAGGTAGCCTTTGCCCCGCATGCGATTTATACATGCAGTGAAATGCTATTACGAAAGATCAGTGAAATTGCTCAAAAATATCAAACCATGCTGCATATTCATTTAGCTGAGACTAAGCAGGAATTTGATGATTGCAGGAAAAAACACGGAACTACCCCAACCGCCTATTTAGCAGAATTAGGTTGTTTTGATAATCCGACGATAGCAGCGCATGCTGTATGGCTAACAGAAGAAGATGAGAATATTTTAGCCCAATACGGAGTGAAAATAGCGCATTGTCCGCGCAGTAATTTAAAATTGGGCAACGGCATGGCTAAAAGCTATGAGCTGTTACAAAAAAATGTGGGCCTGGGTTTTGGTACGGATGGCGCTTGTAGCAATAATGATTTAAACTTATTTTTGGAAATGCGTCAGGGTAGTTTGTTGGCGAAAGGACGGCTGTATAATCCTTTGGCCATACCTGCAGAACAAGCTTTGACGATGGCGACCAGAGATGCTTTTTCTTATCTTGGTTTTCCACAGGCAGGTGTTTTACAAAAAGGTAATTTGGCTGATTTTATTTTGCTGGATTGTAAGCAGCCGCACTTTTTACCGCCTTATGATTTGATATCTCATTTGGTGTATTCAGCGCAAGGATCCGATGTGCAAAGCGTGATTATCAATGGTAAAATCATTATGGAAAAAAGAGAAATGAAAACATTGGACACAGAGCGTATTCGTTTTGAATGTTACAACCGTTTTCCTAGGATATTGGCATAAAATATAAGAAGTAATATCAAGTTATTTTGCTTGACAGAGCCTGTTGTTTTTATTATAATAGGCTCTGTCAAGTTTTTTTACTTGATAGGAGAAGAAAAATGGAAAACCGTTTGGTAGAAAAAATTGGAGAATTGACTTTATTATTTGATTTTTACGGGGAATTGCTTACTGCCCGGCAAAGAGAAACAATGAGTCTTTTTTTGGAGGAAGATTATTCTTTAGGGGAAATTGCTTCTTCTTTGCATATAACCAGACAGGCAGCGCATGATGCGATTAAAAAAAGCGAAAAATTATTATACGGTTATGAAGAAAAATTAGGATTAGCAAAACGGTTTTTACAGGTAAAAAGACTGGTGAAGGAAGCAGAACATTGTATTGAACAGGCAATGCAAGCAGAAAGTATGGAGAAATTGCCAGAAGCGTTGCGGCTTTTGGAGCAAATAGTGGAAGAATGAGGCTGATAGAATGGCAGTTTTTGCAAATTTAGCGGATAAATTACAAGCAACATTCAAAAAGCTAACCGGCAAAGGGCGCTTGAGCGAAGCAGATATTAACGAAGCCATGCGGGAAATTCGTTTGGCCTTATTAGAAGCCGATGTTAGTTATAAAGTAGTAAAAGATTTTGTGGCTCGTATTAAAGAAAAAGCTTTGGGAGCCGATGTTTTAGAAAGTTTAAGTCCCGGACAACAAGTTATTAAAATTGTTCATGAAGAATTAACTGCCTTAATGGGGCCGGAACAGGCAAAAATAAATATATCTTCGCATCCGCCTACCGTGGTAATGATGGTTGGTTTGCAAGGTTCTGGGAAAACAACAAGCAGCGCTAAAATAGCCAATTTAATGAAAAAGCAGGGCCGAAGACCCCTTTTGGTAGCGGCGGATATTTATCGTCCTGCGGCCATTAAACAATTGCAAGTTTTAGGAGAAAATGCAGAAATCCCGGTTTTTAGCTTGGATGGTTGCAATGATCCAGTGCGTATTGCCAAAGAATCTTTGGCGCATGCCAGGACGCATGGCAATGATTTTGTTTTTATTGATACTGCCGGGCGTTTACATGTCAATGAAGAATTGATGGCGGAACTAAAAAATATTAAGGCTGAAGTAAATCCAAGTGAAATTTTGCTGGTAGTGGATGCCATGGCGGGGCAGGATGCGGTAAATGTAGCGGAAGCGTTTCATGCCGATTTGGGCATTACCGGTTTAGTATTAACCAAATTAGATGGGGATACCAGAGGTGGGGCAGCTCTTTCTGTAAAAGCGGTGACCGGGCAACCCATTAAGTTTGTCGGGCAGGGGGAAAAACTAGACGCCATTGAGCCTTTTTACCCCGATCGGCTTTCTTCCCGTATTTTGGGCATGGGAGATGTTTTAACCTTAATTGAAAAGGCCCAAATTGCGGTTGATGAAAAAAAAGCTTTAGAAATGGAAGCCAAAATACGTAATGCCAGCTTTACCTTTGAGGATTTTTTAGATCAACTGGAACAAATGAAGAAAATGGGCGATATTCAAGATATCATTAGTATGATGCCGGGCAATATTGGTAAACAGCTAAAAAATATTCAAGTGGATGAAAAGGAATTTTCCCGTATGGAAGCGATTATTCAGTCTATGACCAAGGAGGAAAGAATTAAGCCGGATATGATCAATGCCTCCCGGAAAAGAAGAATCGCGCAAGGGAGCGGGACCCAAGTGCAGGATGTAAATCGGTTATTGAAGAAGTTTGCTGAAACCCAAAAGATGATGAAAATGGCGAGCAATCAAGCGGCGGCCATGGGGAAAAAAGGCAAGAAAAAGGGCATGTTTAAATTACCGTTTTAGGTTTTATGATATTTCTATAAGGAGGTGAATGACCTTGGCAACAAAAATTAGATTAAAAAGAATGGGAGCTAAAAAAGCGCCTTTCTATCGTATCGTAGTAGCGGATTCCCGTTCTCCTAGAGATGGCCGTTTTATTGAACAAATCGGCTATTATAATCCTTTGACCGAACCTGCTGAAATTAAAGTGGATGCAGAAAAAGCCAATAAATGGATGGCGGAAGGTGCGGAAGTTTCCGAAACCGTGAAAGTATTATTCAAAAAAGCCGGCGTAAAATAATTTTCGCCGCTTTTTTACGCGCACTCCTAAGGAGGGAGAATTTTGAAAGAGCTCGTGGAATATATGGTAAAAGCTTTGGTGGAACATCCGGAGGAAATTGTGGTGACGGAAACCGAAAATGACGGCGTCATCTCCTTGACTTTGCATGTTGCATCCGATGATATGGGAAAAGTAATCGGAAAGCAAGGACGAATTGCAAAAGCAATGCGTTCTGTTTTAAAAGCGGTTGCCGCCAAGGAAGGCAAAAAAGCCGATTTGGAAATCGAATAGACAAGCATATTGAGGAGAGTCTGAAGCAACCTTGTTTTTGACTCTCCTTATTATGAAATAGGGGAAAAGAGAACATGAAACAAAAAAAGGTTTTTTATGGGTGGTTTGTGGTTTTAGCCTGTTTTATTAGCTCTTTTGTTTTATTGGGCTTAGGAAATTCTCCAAATGGTCTTTATGTGACTCCAATTACGGAGTCGCTTGGATTTACCCGAGGCGCTTATTCCATTACGCATAGTTTACGCTCTGTCACTTCGGTAATTTTAAACCTCTCTTTTGGTTTCCTGGTGGGCATTTTTGGTATGCATAAAATGATGTCTATTGGAATGCTGTTTGCTGCAGGCGCCATGTTTTTATTTTCTATTGCCGCTCAATTACCGCTTTTTTATGTTGGCGGTATTTTATTAGGGGCAGCATTTTCTTTTGCCTCTACTGCCGTAATTTCCAGCTTGATCAATAATTGGTTTGCAAAACATAGGGGAACCATTTTAGGTCTTATTTTTGCCGGCAGCGGTGTTGGGGGCTTTCTTTTTAATATGTTGGTAGGAAACTGGATTGCCGATATGGGTTGGCGACAATCTTATTTGATATCTAGCATGATTATGCTTTGTGCTATGGTTCCGATTTTATTATTGGTTCGTAATCATCCTGCAGACAAGGGACTGGTTGCTTATGGATTGGAAAATAGCAAGGAGAAAACCACAAAAACTGCCTATTGGCAGGGCTCAAGTGCCAAAGAGGCTTTTCATCAGCCATATTTTTATTTGACTGTTTTGCTTATTTTTTTAATTGGTTTAATTACCAACCCGGTTGTACTTTCCGCCCCGGCACATTTAACCGATAGGGGTTTTGATGTGCACTTTGCGGCAGGTATTTCCGGTATGGTTTATTTGTCTTTGGCTTTTGCTAAATTAAGTATTGGCTGGATTTATGATAAATGGAATTTACATACCAGTATGCTAATTTGCATTATTGCCTATTTGGCAGCAATTTTATTTTTGGCTTTTGCAAAAACAGAATGGATGGCCATTGCCTATGCCTTGCTTTTGGGCTTTTCTTTGCCTTTAGAAACTTTAATTATTACTTTTTTGGCAACGGATTTATTTGGTTTAAAAGGATATTCCACCATAGTGGGTATTTTTTTGGCAACGCTGGCCGCCGGGGTGGCCTGCGGGGCGCCATTATTAAATTTTAGTTATGATTTAACTGGAAGTTATCGTTTTATGTTATTATGTTATGCTGCTATCGCAGTTGTTATTTTTATGGTATTCCGAATCGCGCAAAAGGCTTCGTTGCGGTATCGGACGCAAGAAAAAACGGAATAAAAAGGGGAAACGGATGAAAAAGGAAACTATCATCGTAGGACGTATTTACGGTGTTCATGGAATAAAAGGGCAGGTTAAAGTGGAATGTATTAGCGATAATCCAGCCCGTTTTCAAAAAGGCACTCGTCTTTTTTTAGAAAAAACACAACAATATGTAACGATACTACAAAGTGAACCCTATAAAGGCGGGCTTTTATTATCCTTTGAGGAACTGCCAGATCGCAATGATGCGGAAAAGGCTTGCCCTTCCTATTTATTGGTTGATAAAACCGATTTGCCTGTTTTACCAGAAGGTAGTTATTATCATTTTCAGTTGATTGGGATGGCGGTTTGTCAAAAGGAAATACTATTAGGAAAGATAATAGCAATTGATAGTCGCGGCGGGACGGACTATTATGTGGTAGAGCAAGAAAACGGTAAAACCTTTATGATACCGGCAATAAAAGAATTTATCCATGAAATTGATGTAGAAAATCAAAAAATGATGGTACAATTACCACAAGGCTTAATGGAATAGGAGAAAAGCATGCGTATTGATATTTTGACTTTGTTTCCAGCCATGTTTGGCCCTTTGCAAGAAAGTATGATGAAAAGGGCGCAAAATAAAGGATTGGCAGAAATTCAAATAACGAATATTCGCGATTATACAACCGATAAACATCAAATTACGGATGACCGTTTATATGGCGGTGGAGCTGGCATGGTAATGAAACCGGAGCCTATTTTTGCCGCTGTGGAAGATTGTATGCAAAAAAAGGGGAAGACGCGTGTTATTATTACCAGCCCGCGGGGGGAACTTTTTACCCAACAAAAAGCGCGGGAATTGCGTGAAGCCGAGCAGTTGATTTTTATATGTGGACATTATGAGGGCATTGATCAAAGAGTAGAGGAAGAATTGGCTACCGATATTTTGTCGATTGGTGATTTTGTATTAACCGGCGGGGAAATTCCAACGATGGCGATGGTAGAAAGTATTGTTCGGTTGATACCTGGGGTTTTAGGCGATGAAGCATCGGCGGAGGAAGAAAGTTTTAGCGCCGGTTTATTGGAATATCCGCAATATACTCGGCCGCCGGAATTTCGGGGGAAAAGTGTGCCGCAACCTTTATTAAACGGAAATCATAAAGAAATTGCCCAATATCGACGACAGGAAAGTTTGAAGGTGACTTTGGAAAGAAGACCGGATTTGTTAGAACAGGCCCCTTTAACGCAAGACGATATGGTATATTTACAAAAGGTAAGGCAGGAGAAAGAAAAGCCTTACCGATTATATGTGGCCTTATTGCATTATCCGGTTTATAATAAAAAGAAACAAATTATCAATACTTCTTTAACCAATTTGGATTTGCATGATATTGCCCGCTCGGCGGTAACCTTTGGCGTGGAAAACTATTTTATTGTGCAACCGGGGGAAAGTCAAAGAGCATTGATTGGACAGTTAATTGGCCATTGGCAGGATGGGTTTGGCGGCGCTTATAATCCGGACCGCCATGAAGCGGTATCCTGCGTTCGTTTGATTGCTGATTTATCGGAAGCGTTGATAGAAATAAAACAAAAAAACGATGCGCCATTATATCTTATTTCTACGAGCGCCAAACCAAATGATAAAATGATGGATTATCCGACCATGCGGAAACAAATGCGAGAAAAAGGCGGCAATTATTTGCTTTTGTTTGGAACAGGCTGGGGCTTAACAGATGAAATGATTGCTTCTTGCGATTTTCATTTGCGGCCAATTTATGGGCAAGGTCCGTATAATCATCTTTCGGTGCGTTCCGCGGCTGCCATTATTCTTGACCGCTTGCAGGGGGAGAATTTTTCCAGACAGCCCTTGCCTTGGTAAAAAAGTTGTGTTATAATAATTTGCGTGTTTGTAGGTGCAAAAGCAGAACGGTCCTCTGCCATGCTAGATGGGAATGAACGTTCTTAAGGAAGGAGGAAAACTTATGGATTTAATTAAAGCAGTGGAACAAGAACAACTGCGTCAGGACATTCCTCAGTTCCGTCCGGGGGATACTTTAAAAGTGAATGCAAAAATTGTAGAAGGCTCCAGGGAACGGATTCAGGTATTTGAAGGCATTTGCATCCGTCGTCATGGCGGTGGTTTGAGCGAAACCTTTACCGTGCGTCGGGTAAGTTATGGGATTGGTGTAGAAAGAACTTTCCCGCTTCATTCGCCACGTATTGAAAAAATTGAAGTGGTACGCCGAGGGAAAATTCGTCGGGCAAAATTATATTATTTGCGCAATTTAACTGGTAAAGCCGCCAGAATTAAAGAAATTCGTAAATAAATAAGAAAAGAGCTGATTTTTATCAGCTCTTTTTGTTTGCCCATTGTTTATTGTATTTGTTTTGTGGTAAAATAATAAAGATACTGGACAAAGTTCCGTGAAAAAAGATACTTGTGATGTAGGGGGTTTTTTTGTGATTTCCACCAATGATTTTAAAACGGGCGTTTCCATAGAAATTGATGGCGATGCTTATGTAATTGTTGATTTTCAGCATGTAAAACCTGGAAAAGGTTCTGCCTTTGTAAGAACCAAATTAAAAAATGTTCGCACGGGCGCTGTTTTGGAAAAAACATTTAATGCCGGGGAAAAATTCCAAAATGCTATATTAGAAAGAAGAGAAATGCAATATTTGTATCATGACGGGGAATCTTATATTTTTATGGATAACCAATCTTATGAACAAGTGCCTTTATCTGAAGAGCAGTTAGGCGATGGCGTTAAATATTTAAAAGAAGAAATGAATGTGATTGCTTTATACTATCAAGGAAATGTTTTGGGTGTTGATTTGCCCACACAGGTGGAATTGGAAGTAGTGGAAACGGAACCCGGTATTAAAGGCGATACCGCTTCCGGTGGAAATAAGCCGGCTACTTTGGAAACTGGGGTGATTGTGCGCGTACCGTTTTTCATCAATGTGGGGGACCGCATTCGTGTAAATACAAAAACGGGGGATTATATTGAACGTGCTTAGGAAATATTAAGAAAGGATTTTGGAGGGAGGTAACTTATTATGACTAGTTTAGAAAAAAAGGTTTCCTATTTAAAAGGATTGGCCGATGGTTTAGACATTAACACTGAAAGCAAAGAAGGTAAATTACTATTGGAGGTTTTGGACGTATTGGAAGATATGGCCGATTCCATCGACGATTTGTATGAAGAACAAGAAGAATTAGAAGAATATGTGGAAAGCTTGGATAGTGATTTGGCTGATTTAGAAGACGACTTCTATGAAGAAGACGAGGAGGAAGATGACTTTGTAACCGTGGAATGTCCGGATTGCGGTGAAGAAGTTTGTTTTGAAAGCGACATTCTTACAGCTGATGAACCGATTGAAGTTACTTGCCCAAATTGTGGTGCCGTTGTTTTTGATAATGATGACGCTTGCTTTTTAGATGAAGAAGATGGTTGCTGCGAACCCGGTTGCTGCTGTGGTTCGGAAGAAGAACAAAAATAAAATTTTATAATTTAAAGACCAGATAAACCCGTTCCTCTTTTGAGGGACGGGTTTTTTTTGTTCTATTGGGGCAAGCCTTTTCATACATATTCCATAAAGGAAGGGGGACAAAGAGTTGTGTACTGATTTTGCGATGATTTTACAGTTTTTGGCGCCTAGTTTAAAAAAACTTTTTTCTGCTTTGCCTCCGGAATTTTTACTATCTTTAGAAGAAATTCGGTTGCGTACCAGTCAGCCTGTTTGTTTGCGTACTGCTCAAAAAGACTATTGGTTAAATGCGCAAGGTAATATAGAAAGCAGTTACAATCATGCATATTGCTTAACGCGGGAAGAAATGAATAAAACGGTTCTTTTATTGGCGGATAGCTCTTTATATGCCTTGGAAGAAGAATTGCGCTGGGGATATCTTACTTTGCCTGGCGGCCATCGGGTAGGTTTATCCGGGCAAGGGGTGGTAGGTCATGGAGAGCTAAAAACACTGAAAAATATCAATTGCTTAAATATCCGCATTGCTAAGGAGGTGCCGGGGGCAGCTCAAGAGATTTTACCCTATTTGTGGCAAGACAATTCTGTTTTGGACACCCTGATCATTTCACCGCCGAGGGCCGGAAAAACGACGATATTGCGGGATATTTCTAGAACTTTAGCCGATGGCAGCGGAGGAAAAATACCAAAACAAGTGGGCATTGTAGATGAAAGATCGGAAATTGCTGGTTCCCGTGATGGATTGGCGCAAATGGATATTGGTTGTCATTGCGATATTTTAAGCGGTTGTCCAAAGGAACAAGGATTACCTTTGATGGTACGTGCTTTTGCGCCCGATATTTTAATTACGGATGAATTGGGGAATCCAGCGGATATCGGGGCGGTATGGAATGCTTCTTTATGTGGGGTAACCATCATTGCCAGCGCCCATGGAAGCGATATTGCCGATATGCAAAACAGACCTGTTTTGAAGGAATTAGCGGCAGCTGGTATTTTTCATCGATATATTGTGTTATCCCGTAGAAAAGGACCAGGTACGATAGAGGGTATTTACGATAATCAATTCCGCCAATTACGGGGGGCGATAGGATGATTTGGAAGCTGTTGGGGGCAATTTTTATCTTATGTTCTTCCGTGGTAGCAGGTCGCTTATCTACAGTTGATTTAATTCGGCGGCCACAACAGCTAGCTTCTTTACAAAGGGGTATTTTAGCTTTAGAAACGGAGATTGGCTACGGGGCAACGCCGTTGCCTCAAGCATTTCAACAGGCTGCCGGTCAGGCTGGCGATTTGCAAAGTGTTTTTACGGGGACAGCTCAAAAATTGCAAGCTGGTATTGGGTTTACCGCGGGGGAAGCCTGGCAAAAGAGTTTACAGGAGAAAAAAAATACTCTTTCCCTTAAAAAAGATGATATCCAAATCGCTTCTTTGATGGGAGAAAACTTGGGGCTATCGGATGGAGAAGATCAATTAAAAAGATTGACTTTATTAAGGGTGCGGCTGCAAGCACAAGAAGAGATAGCGCAAAAAGAAAAAGAAAAATTGGCTAAGGTGCGGCAAAGCCTCAGTATTGCTTTGGGTTTTGTTTTAATACTAATCTTATTTTAGGAGATAGATAATATGATTGATGCAAGTTTAATCTTTTTTTTGACTGGTTTAGCCATTGCCGTAACCATTGTGCATACTTTTTTAAAACAAGCTGGCCGGGATGAATATGCTTATTTAACTTTAGTGGTTGGTTTGGCGATTGCTTTAATTAAAGTATTGCCCTTATTGGCGGAACTTTTTGCGCAGGTACAAAGTGTTTTTAAACTTTACTGAAGCTTGGGGGTGGGCTTTTGCAAACAATAATCCCATTGGCAGCTTTGGCCATTGTGGCTGCTATTATGGCTGTTTTTGTCAAAGAAGGGAAAATGCCTGTTTTGGCTTTGATGATCCCTTTAGCAGCCGGTATCATATTATTTTTGCGAGTATTGCCACAGTTAGGAGAAATATTTGTTATCTTTCAGCAACTAACAGAAAAAGCCGGATTAAATCAATTTTATCTTTCTACAATTTTGAAGATAATGGCTGTTACCTATATTGCGGAATTTTGCGGTCAAGTTTGTCGAGACGCAAATCAAAATGCTTTGGCGACGAAAGTGGAATTTGCCGCTAAAGTTTTAGTAATGGCGATGGCCTTACCCATTATGGTAGCGGTTTTAGAATCTGTATTGCGATTGCTACCATAAAGTTAGGAGAGAATAAAATGAAAAAAAAGGGAAAGTATCTTTGTAGCTTATTGGTGGTTTTATCTTTCCTGTTTTTTTATCCACAACTGGCCTGGGCACAAGATATCGTTGATCCAACTACGGATGTTGATTTTACAGAATTAGAACAGTTTTTGCAGGAAATGGATCATGATATGGAAATAGGGGAATTTCGATTTAGCGATTTATGGCAGGAGTTAAAAAGCGGTAATTATGAATTTAGTTGGCAAAGTTTATTTTCTATTGCCGGTAAACTTTTCTTCCAACAGATTGCGGCCAGCCTCCCTCTCTTGGCGCAATTAATTGTTTTGGCGATTGCGGCTTTGGTTTTACATAGTTTGCAAGAGGCGTTTGCCAACGGTAGTATTGCGCCTTTGGCGCAAGGGATTATTTACTTGGCTTTGGTAGCGATTAGTTTAGCGACTTTTACGGGTGTTATGCAAGAAGCGCAAGCCGTTATTACTCGTATGACAGATTTTATTTATGCGATTGTTCCTTTGCTTTCCATGTTGTTGGCTGCTATGGGAGGTGTAGCCGGGGTTTCCTTGGTCCATCCGATGATGTTGGCAGCTTTGGCTCTTATGACTACCATCATTCATACGGTGGTGTTTCCTTTCATTTATATTACAGCTATTTTAAAAATGTTGAGTCAGGTTTCTAGTCGCTTTAATATTGGCAAAATGGCGTCCTTATGTCGCGATATTTCTTTAGGAACCTTAACCATTAGCTTAGCGGTATTTTCCGGTTTTATGGGTATTATGGGCTTTGCTGGTGCTTCTGTAGACGGGTTAAAATTGAAGGCGGCAAAAATGGCTGCCGGTACTTTTATTCCTGTCATTGGCCGTTCTTTGGCGGATGCCATGGATACGGTAATGGGGACTGCTTTGCTATTAAAATCGGCATTGGGTATTTTGGGGATGATTGTCATTCTATTCCTTTGTGCTTTTCCCGCTATTAAAATTATGGCGATGTCTTTGCTATATCGTTTTGTGGGAGCGGTAATTCAACCCTTGGGAGAAGACCGTTTATCGGATGCTTTAAGCGGTTTATCCAGTGCCTTAACCTTGGTTTTTGCCGCAGTTGGCGCGGTGGGGCTTTTGTTCTTTTTTATGATTGCAATTCTGGTATTTATGGGCAATATCAATATGATGCTCAGGTAGGTGCGGCAATATGATAGATATTTTCATTCATTTGGTTCGCCAAATTGCCATGTTAACTTTATTAGCAGTTTTTATAGAAATGCTTTTACCCAAAGGAGATATGCAAAGATTTGCCCGAATGGTGATGGGGCTTTTGTTATTGGTTATTATTTTAAACCCGCTTCTTTCTGTGTTTGATACTGCTTTACCCACTGTATTGGAAGACCCCAATGGATATGATGCCGAAGTGACTGCGGTGTTACAACAGGGAGAAGCATTGGCCTCCTCTTGGCAACAGCAAGAATTGGCTCATTTTCAAGAGGATTTGCAAAAGCAGATTGCAGTAACTGTTTCTTATTTGCCTGGGGTGGATCGGGTAGAAGTGCAGTCTGATGTTGTGTTGCATGAAAAAGATGGTTATCAGCAATTGATTTCTTTGCATTTACAAATTGTTTATAAAAAAGAGGCGACGGAAAAAATTACGATTTCTGAATTAAAACAATATCTTTCCGGCTTGTACGGAATTGGAACAGAGAAAATTGCAGTGGAGGAGGTTGAAGAGATTGCACAGTGAGACAGCTTTGACGGATAAGCCGATGAAACAGAAAAAAAACTTTTTTACAGTGGAGAAAAAGAAACAGTTGTGGTTAAAAATAGCGGCATTGTTAGCGATTGGTATGATTTGTATGACCTTTTTAGCTGATTGGCAGTTGAGTAGGAATAAAACGCAAAGCCAAACGATGCCAACTACCCAAAGTTTGCCCAATGGGGATGATCCGGCTTCTGTAATAGAAAGAAAATTGACTTCTTTAATTGCTTCATTACCCGGTATGAAAAATGTGACGGTTGCCGTTTATTTCAATGAAGATAGTCGCACTACTTATGCGTTGGAGCAGGAAAGCAACAGCAAAACGAATGAGGAAAGGGGAGAAGAAAAAAGTAGTATTACCAAAGAAGAAACCAGCAAAATAAAACCAGCTTTGGCCAATAACAGTCCTTTGGTATTAGAGCAAACGGCGCCTAAAATAACAGGGGTGGCGATTGTAGCGGGTGGGGTAGATAGTGACCTTGCCAAAGAGCAAATTAGCGCATTAGTGACCGGCTTACTGGATATCCCGGCTCATAAAGTAATTATAATTGAGGGAAAGGAATGAAAAAACAATGAGTATGAACAGTTTCCGTAGTAAAAAAAATTGGGTATGGTTTTTTCTGGGTTTTTGTATCGTTTGTATCATTTATATTATTATTACAGATCCCAAGGCGCAGTTGTCCGCGAATACCGATAATCCCCCGCAAATTGTAGAATCGCAAGAAAAAAATGCGCCAGAAATCACCACTCCAGACGCTAAAAATGCGGATAATTATTATGCCGCTTATCGGCTAGAAAGAGAAAATGTGAGAAGTCGTCAGTTGGAATTGTTGCAATCGATTTGTGATGATGAAAAAACAGATGCGGAAAGTCGCAAAGATGCTTTGGAACAAATAATTGCCATAAACAATTCTTTGGGGCAAGAATTACAACTGGAAAAATTGATTACTGCCAAAACCAATCAGCCGTCCGCCGTTTTTATTCAAAATGAAAAAGTAACCGTAGTGGTGGATGCTGCCGATATTGATAAAGAGATGGCCATTCAAATTGGCGATATGGTAAAAAGCGTTACTGGGCTTAGTTTAGATAAAGTGGTGGTAGTTCCAAGACAAACGGCTACGGCACAAAAATAAATTGCTGTTCTCCTTTTTTATGGTATAATAAGTAAAAGCCTATCGTAAAAAGGAGGGACTATTATGACTGAAGAAAAAGATGTTATGACAGAAAACACTACTGCAAATGCCAGTCCTGGTTCTGTAAAAATTGCAAACGACGTGGTGGCGACCATCGCGGGGCTTGCCGCTGTTGATGTGCCTGGAGTAGCCGGCATGAGCGGCGGTATTGTAGGCGGGATTGCCGAAATGTTAGGGCGGAAAAATTTTAGTAAAGGCGTTAAAGTAGAAGTTGGCGAAAAAGAAGCTTATGTGGAAGCTTATATTATCGTTGACTATGGCGTAAAGATTAGTGAAGTAGCACAAAATGTGCAAAAATCAGTCAAAAACGCTGTGGAAACAATGACCGGTTTAGAAGCAAAAGCGGTTAACGTTTATGTGCAAGGCGTTGTTTTCCCGACAGAAAAGCAAAATAAGCCAGAAAAAGAGGAAGAATAAAATAGCCTTTTCTCCCCGGCAGAAGGGACGCTCTCTGCCGGGGAGGCTTTTTGGCAATTAAGGGACAAGCTTTAAAGGAGGGATTTTCATGCGTTTTTGGAACAGATTTTGGTTGATTGTATTGTCCTTACTGCTTGCAGCTTTGGGTGCTGGACTCATTTGGATGGTATTTTACGCCGACATATTCTTAAGTTGGGCACAATATATTTTAGATAATCGCATGTATTCTTGGTTTGTTTTGGCTGTTGGCGCTGTTTTTATTATTTTGGCTGTAGCCATTATCAGCGGTTCTTTTGCCAAACGCGAACCTCGTTTGGCTACAGTGGAAGGCTGTGTCAATGGACAGGTAAATATTAGTTTTCCTGCGATTGAAAGCATGGTGCATAAGGCGGCTTCTGAGATTATTGGTATTAAAGAATTAAAACCAGAAATAAAACGGTTAAATAGCGGGGTGGCAATTTATTTACACGTAGTGGTTTTCCCCGATTTAAATATTCCGGAATTGGTAAATGCTTTGCAAGAAACTGTAAAAACGCAACTAGAGTCGATGTCCGGTTTGAAAGTGGCGGAAGTAAAAGTGTTTGTAGCCAATGTGGCCAATGAACAAAATGCAGCAAACAAAGCATAGGAGGGCAATATTATGGATTTTAGCAGGCTTTGTTATGAAATATGGGAACACCATCGCGGAAAAGTAATCGGTGTTTTCATTGGTTTGTTATTTGCCTTAGCTGTAATTAAAATTGGTTTTTGGCCTACTTTGTTTATGGTATTTTGTATTATAGTTGGTCTTTTAATTGGGTGTCGCATTGATGGGGATATCCAGATTGAGCATATTTTCAGAAGATTCTTTAAGGATTGATTGGGAGGCAGTATTTTGAGTAGACGAGCCGCAAGGGCAATTGCTTTGCAAATGCTCTTTCAAATAGATGTAGGGCATAATACTCTTACGGAAGCCAGACTGACTTGGGAGGAAGCTTGTTTGCCCAAAAATGAAATTGCTAACGAGGATTGTTTGTACCATCTGTCGGAAGATGCTGCAAATTTCTCTTGGCAGTTGGTAACCGGAGTAGAAGAGGAAAAAGAAAAAATCGATGCCGTTTTAAAAGAAACTAGTTTACAGTGGGATATTGAACGTTTGGCGAATGTTGATCGTAGTATTTTAAGACTAGGTATTTACGAAATATTATTTCGAGAGGATATTCCGGCAAGCGTTACGATTAATGAAGCAATTGAATTGGCTAAATTATTCGGAACCGAAGAATCGGGTTCTTTTATCAATGGCGTTTTGGACTCGGTTCGGAAAAAATATATAACGAAAAATCAAATGGCAGAATAAAAGAGTTTGAAGGGAAAGAGGCGGCTTGGGGCTGCCTCTTGTTTTTATTTTCTATGGCATGGTAAAATGGAAAAAAGGGAGAGGAAACGATGCCGCAATATTACACGATTAGCCAAATTAACGGCTATTTAGAAAGTAAAATGACAGCTGATCCTTTTTTGAAAACAATTTGGTTAAAAGGGGAAATCAGCAATTTTAAGGCGCATGGTAGTGGACATTATTATTTTAGCTTGCAAGATAAAACAAGTAGTTTGCGCTGTGTGATGTTTCATTTTTATGCATCAGCTTTATCTTTTTTACCATATAATGGATTAGAGGTTTTTGCAAAAGGGAAAGTAACCGTTTATTCTAGAGATGGAAACTGTCAGTTGGTAGCGACGGAAATCATAGCGGCTGGCACGGGCGATCAGCAGCTGGCTTTATTGGAGTTAAAAGAAAAATTACAAGAGGAAGGACTTTTTGCTGTAGAACGGAAGAAAGCCTTACCATTGGTTCCGCAAGCAGTTGGGGTTATTACTTCAGCGAGCGGAGCGGCATGGCAGGATGTGCAAAAAGTGAGTTGTTCCCGTTTTCCGGGGATTCCTTTGTATTTATATCCTGTTTTGGTACAAGGTGAAAACGCTGCGCAATCGATTGCCCAAGCTATTGCTTTTGCCAATACGCAAAAAAAAGTAGACGTCCTTTTAATTGGCCGCGGAGGAGGAGCCCGCGAAGATTTGGCTGCTTTTGATACTGAATTGGTGGTAAGAGCGATTGCTGATTCCGAAATACCGGTTGTGAGTGCGGTAGGTCATGAAAGTGATGATACTTTAGCCGATTTGGCGGCTGATTGTCGGGCCGCTACCCCATCGGTAGCAGCGGCTTTGATTTTCCCGGATCGTTTGGAACTGCAACAAAAAATAGATTCTTTACAATCGCGCTTATTAGGCCAGATGCAAAATAAATTGGATCAGGCGAATCATTACTTACAAATGGCTGTTTTACGCGGGAAGTTTGATCAACCTCAAATACTGCTTGCCAATAGCAAACAGCGCTTGCAGGAGGGAAAAGAAAATTTATTACAAATGGAAGCAGCTTATTTGCAAAAGAGCCAAGCACAATTAGCCCTAATGGCAGCGAAATTAGGTTCATTAGATCCCTTAACGGTCCTTTCTAGAGGATATGCCTATGTGCATAAAAAGAATGAGGCAAAACCGCTTATTTCCCCGCAGGAAGTGGAATATGATGAGCTTATTGATGTGGTTTTGGCAAATGGGGAATTGCAGTGTCGGGTTACCGGTAAAGGAGGAAAGTAAATGGCAAAAAAGCAAAATTTTGAGGCGTCCTTAACCCGTTTGGAGGAAGTGGTATCCCATATGGAAAAAGGGGATTTGTCTTTGGACGATATGTTAAACTATTTCCAAGAAGGCATTGGATTAGTCCGTTTTTGTGAAGGAAAATTGAAAGAAACGGAACAGAAAATTGAAGTTTTATTGGATGATTGGAAGGAAGAAAATGAATAAAGAGCAATTACAGCTTTATTTACAGGAAAAAACCGCTTTGGTGAATCGTACTTTAGAAAATTTACTGCCAGAAAAAAATGATTTATTGGAAGCGCAATTATATAGAGCCATGCGCCATAGCCTTTTTGCCGGTGGCAAAAGATTGCGTCCTATTTTGTTTTTGGCCACTTTAAATGCATTGCAGAAAGAAGCGACTCCTTATTTACCGTTTGCCGCCGCCTTGGAAATGATTCATACGTATTCTTTAATCCATGATGATTTGCCGGCAATGGATGATGATGATTTTCGAAGAGGAAAACCGACTTGTCATAAAATTTATGGAGAAGGTCAGGCTATTTTAGCTGGAGATGGCCTTTTAACTTATGCTTTTCAAACCATGCTTTCCTTATCGGAAGACGATATTGCGGCAAGCGCCTTGTTGCAAGCAGGTCGGGAAATTGCTTCTTATGCCGGTTTAGATGGGATGATAGCCGGGCAGGTTGTGGATATTGCTTATGCTGGCAAGGAAATTGATTTGCCGGTTCTGCAATACATCCATTGGCATAAAACAGGCGCTTTATTTATGGCTAGTATCCGCAGTGCGGCAATTTTAGCTGGAGCAAGCGAAAAGCAATTAGCAGCTTTTACGGAGTATGCCAAACAGGCCGGTTTGGCTTTCCAAATTGCTGATGATATTTTAGATACTACTTCTAATATGGCTATTTTGGGGAAACCAACCGGAAGTGATAGCAAAAATAATAAAATAACATATCCTGTATTGCTTGGTATGGAGCAGGCAAAAAAAGCAGGAGATGAAGCGGTAGCGGCGGCAGTTGCAGCCTTACAGGAATTTGGCATGGCAGCCGATATTTTACGTGCTTTAGCGCATTATTTTATGGAGAGAACTTATTAAAGTTCATTTTAAAGCTCATTAGCATGAATAAAAAGAAATAATAGCATAGAATTCTTTCTGAAATCTTTCATTTGTTGATAAATATTTGATAATTTGGTGAAAAAATAAGGATAATGAAAGGTGGGGAAAGAAATGATTCATGTTTTGGTGGTAGAAAATGATTCTATTTTTAACCATGGGGTAGCGGCTACGCTAAAACAAGAAGGATATGCTTTTTGGCAGGCTTTCTCCATTGCGACTGCGGAAACATATTTACGCAAGCGACAATTTGATTTGATTTTATTAGGGATTGATTTCCCGGATGGCAATGGTTTTGATTTTTGTCAAACAATACGCAAGCATTCTTCTGTTCCCATTATTTTTTTATCGGACCGCAGTTCAGCTATGGATGAAGCGGCCGCACTGTTAATAGGCGGCGATGATTATTTAAAAAAGCCCTGTAATCCTTTAATTTTAAAAGCTCGTATTAATGTTGCGCTGAGAAGACAAAACGATAGAAAGAATATGCAGAGCTTTTGTATCGATGATTTTCTGTTTGATTTTGAGAGTATGGAATTCCGCAAAAATGGACAAGAGATTGTATTGAGCAAGACAGAACAAAAGTTGTTAAAAATATTGATTAGTCACCAGGGGATGATTTTGCCCAGAAACAAATTGGTAGATAAAATTTGGATGGGTGGAGCGGAATATGTAGATGGCAACGCGCTTTCCGTTACAGTAAATCGTTTGCGTAATAAACTGGAGGATCATGCTGGTAAGCCGCAATATATTCATACCGTATATGGCGTAGGATACTTGTGGGAAAATAGGCCCTGCTCTTAATAGGGAATAAAAAGAGGAAGTTTACCTTCCTCTTTTTCTTTTCATCCAAGGTTTGATGACTGATAGCGCAATGAGCAACAGAAGAAGAAATACCTGCGTAAAGGTAAGCGCAGAAACTGATTTAATCGCCATATGGCAAGTTTCTAATACAGTGGGAAATGGCATATCTCTAGGGATCGTTAAAATAGCGCTGTGCAGAAGCTTCATTACCCCAAAACCGGTAGTAAGCCCCAGTAATATCGTTCCCAACCATTTGACGGTAACCCATTTAAATTTGAAAAAGCCCCAGTTGGAAAAAATGCCGTATAAAATAGCAGTAATTATGGTTACGATAGCACTAGGCAAAATCACTTTGGGAAATAAGTTCGCCATCATTTCATAAGTCCATAAAAAATGTTCCGTACCGCTGGTATGTTGGGCGTATAAACTTAACGCAAAAACAGCCAGATTGGCGCCGGTCCAAAAAGAAATGGCAATTAAGTGTATTATTTTTAAAAGACGCATACCATTACTTGAGAAACGTTTCATACTAAACTCCTTCTACTTTGATTTATAGGCAAAATATGGTATGATAAAACCAGAAAATAAAGGAACGGTGAAGCATGGATAAAACAGCAATGAAGAAATATATTTTGCTTATTACCTATGCGGTTTTGCTCTATTTGGGCATAGCGCATTTAGATTTGGTGTTACAATTTTTGCAAAAATGGCTAGGTATTTTGCAACCAGTTATTATTGGGATCTGCTTAGCATTTGTATTGAATTTGTTTGTAAAACTTTATGAAGAACATTTGCTGAAATTTTTGTGGAAAAATAAATACCTCAATAAATACAAGCGATTGCTTTGTATCATTTTAACTTTAGTTTCCATTTTAGCTATTTTTTATTTATTGATTTATTTCATTGTACCGCAATTAGTGTCTAGCATTCAAGTATTGGTTAACAGTATGTCCGGATATATTAGTAATATCCAGCAATATGTGACGGAACTGCCGGAAGAGCTGGCTTTTATTAAAAATATTTGGGATACTGCTTCTATGAATTTAAATGAGTTCGTCAACAATTTTGGTAATATATTAACCAATGCTTTAAAAGGAATGCTGGATTTTACGGTAAATTTTGCTGGACGAATGTTCCGTATTGGTTTGGGTTTTGTATTTGCCATTTATATATTGGCCTCCAAAGAAAAATTGATCCGGATTGGCAAAAGAATGGTTTATGCTTTTTGCCAACAGGAAATTGCTGCCCATATTATTGCTATTTTCCAACAGGCAAATCGTATTTTCAGTAAATTTGTTGGCGGTCAGCTGACAGAAGCCTGTATTCTTGGTTCTTTATGTACCATTGGCATGTATTTGTTTGGTTTTCCTTATGCTTTGATGATTGGAGCTGTGATTGGTTCTACCAGCTTAATCCCGGTTCTGGGCGCTTATATTGGCGTGATCCCTTCAGCCTTTATTCTTTTAATGGAAAAACCTAGTATGGCCTTTTGGTTTATTGTATTCATTATTATTTTACAGCAATTTGAAGGAAATGTTATTTATCCGCGCGTGGTGGGCGGTGCTATTGGTTTAGATGGTCTTTGGGTATTGTTGGCCATTACTTTAGGGGGCAGTTTGGGCGGTTTATTCGGTATGTTGGTGGCTGTTCCTACCATGGCTTTACTTTATACTTTAATGGGGCAATTGGTAACCTGGTTGTTGCGGCGTAAAAAAATAAAGATTGATTAGGAGGCCTGTTATGTTAGGTCAATTACGAAGAGCAAAAAATAGTTTAGCGGAAGAGGCAGTCATTGCGTTATTGCAAAAAGAAATGATTGGACACTTGGCAACCGTTGATGAAAATGGCCAACCTTATGTGGTTCCCTTACATTTTGTTTATGAGGAAACAGAAAAAGCAATTTATTTTCACAGCGCACAAAACGGGCATAAATTGGATAACCTAGCAGAAAACGATAAGGCTTGTTTTGAAGTTTGTTGTATGCAAACGTTAAATATAGATGAGAACCCTTGCGATACCAGCACTGCTTATCAGAGCGCTGTCGCTTTTGGCCAGGTGGCGCCGGTTTTAGACGAAAAGATAAAGCAAACCGTTTTACGGCGTATGATCTGTAAATATTTTCCCAGTTTGAAAGAAGCTCCTATTTCTGAAAAAACGGTAGCCGCTACCAAGGTATTACGATTTACAATACATACCTTAACTGGTAAATTCCATGATTAAAAAAATAAAAGAAGAGGCTAAGGAATTCCTTAGCCTCTTTATTTTTTATTCACCCAATGGGTTAATGATTAAACCGGAAATTACTTTCGGGTAAAAGAAAGTGGATTTTTGCGGCATTTTATCGCCGGCACCGGCGACATCCAAAACTTGTTGTACTAGAGTGGAGTTTAATAAAAAGGATATTTGGCAATCTCCATCGTCAACCGCTTGGATCGCTTCCCAGTCATTTCTGGTATAGGTAACATATCCTTCTGCGGCCAATTCTTTTGGCCCGACACCTAATTGTTTTTCTAATACCAAACTGTGCAAAACGCTTACATCCAAATCGCGCCATGCTTGGCAATGTTCAGGAGCATAATGTTTGGTCATTTCTTTGTCTTTTAATTGGGCTACATAAAAATGATTTTCTCCGGTGTAAATACCAAAAGTTGGAATTTGGGCACCCTTTTGGGCCATTTCCAATAATAATTTTTGCAAACCTTCCTTGCCTTGTCCGGAAACTTGCGTAATGATAAAATCATTTTTTAAATTTTGCAATAAAGTTTGGGTATTAAAATCCTTGATATTTTTCATGAGACGATGGGTTGGGAGGACAACCAGGCCTTCATCGTAAAGATTGACCAAAGCAATCATAATATAATCACAATTTTTTATTCCTTGGGCTCGCATTTGTTCTGCAAAAGTGCTGGCGGTTTCGTAACGATGATGGCCGTCGGCGATATAAATGGGCAATTCCTTTAAACTGGCGCAAACCTTTTGCACGGTGTCTGCCTCGTCAATCACCCAAAGGCGGTGTTTTACTTCGCCGTCGGTGATGGCGATATCTGGTTCTTTTTTAGTCGCGGCTTCTTTTAATAAGTGGAAAGCGGTTTGTTCTGGTTGTGAGTAAAGACCGAAAATGGGACTGAAATTGGCCATGGTATGATGCATCAGTTGCAAACGATCTGCCTTGTGTTTGGGCAATGTTTCTTCATGCGGTTTTACATTCCCGCTGGCATAACCTTCGGCTTTTAAGCCGCATAAAAATCCGCTGCGTATTTTCTTTTCACCATTTACGTTAAACTCCTGTTGATAAAAATAAAGAGAAGGTTTTGTATCCTGCTTTAGAATGCCTTCCTTCTTCCATTGGGCATAGGTTTGCGCAGCTCTGGTATATACGTTTTCCTGATCGGTATCAGTGTCCAGCTTCTTGCCTAATTCCAAACGAATGATGTTGTTATCATGCCCGCGATATAGCTCCTCTTGTTTTTCTTTACTGATAACATCGTAGGGGGGCGCAACCACTTTGCTTAAATCCTTTACGATCTCTTTATTATATCGAAACGCTTTGATTCCTATAATATCCGCCATACTGAGTCCTCCTCCAAATCAATTATACAAGCTAAATTCTATAATAAAAGAAAATAAAAAACAAGTTCTTCCGAAAAGCTTTTTAGGGCAGGGAAAAGTTGAGTTTTGGCGAAAAAGATAAAAAAAACAAGAAAAAGGTAGAAGAAAATGCTTGCAATTATAGATAGCTGTGCTTTTCTTGGTATGCATGCATATCCGGTAAAAGTTGAAGTGGATGTAAGCGCGGGGATGCCTGCTTTTGATATTGTGGGCTTACCAGACGCTTCTGTGCGGGAAAGCCGAGAACGCGTGCGTACTGCGATTAAAAATACGGGGCTTTCTTTTCCGGTGAAAAGAATTACCGTTAATTTGGCTCCGGCCGATGTAAAGAAGGCGGGCCCTCTCTTTGATTTACCCATTGCCATCGGTATTTTGATGGCTAGCGGTCAGTTGCCGCAAAACCCTTGTTGGGGAAAAGCTGCTTTTATTGGGGAACTTTCTTTGGAAGGATTTATTCGTCCTGTTCCAGGGATTTTAGCTATGGCCGCGCTATTAAATGAGCAAAAAGAAGTAGATGCTTTTTTTGTACCGCAAGATAATGCCATGGAGGCTGCTTTGGCGGGAACAATTCGTACCTTTTCCCTGTCTAGTTTAAAAGAACTGTTGGAAATTGTCGAAAATGAGGATAAACTACAATCCGTACAGGCAAATTTTGCAGATTGGCAGCAAAAAAAACAGGATGCTGATCAGTTGGACTTTGCAGATGTAAAAGGACAAGCTGGGGTGAAACGGGCTATGGAGGTTGCTGCGGCCGGAGGACATAATATTTTGCTGATTGGACCGCCGGGAAGCGGAAAAACCATGTTAGCGCGCTGTTTGCCGGGTATTTTACCTCCGATGGGACAAAAAGAAAGCTTAGCGGTTAGCAAAATTTATAGTATTGCCGGCTTAACCGATAAAGAACATCCTCTCATTACGCAAAGGCCGTTTCGGGCGCCGCATCATACGGCGTCGACTGCCAGCATGATTGGCGGCGGACATTTTCCTCGCCCAGGAGAGATTAGTTTAGCCTGCGGCGGTATTTTATTTTTGGATGAAATGCCGGAATTCCATCGGGATGTGCTGGAATCCTTACGGCAACCTTTAGAAGATCGCGTCGTTACCATTAGTCGGGCGGAAGGTAAGGCAGATTTTCCTGCCTTTTTTCAGCTAGTTGGAGCGATGAACCCCTGCCCTTGCGGTTATTACGGCGATAGCCAAAAACAATGTACTTGTACGCCATTACAGATAAAAAAATATATGGGGCGTTTATCTTCTCCTTTGCTGGATCGTATTGATTTACATATTGAAGTGCCTAGGGTTCCGTATCAGGAGATGGCTAGCAAAGTGGAGGCGGAAACATCGGCCGAAATTCGTGAGAGGGTGCAAGCTGCTCGTAAATTACAAGAAAAACGTTTTAGGAAAAGCGGTATTTCTTGCAATGCGCATATGAATCGCAGGCAGGTGAAAGAGTTCTGTATTTTAACAGAAGATGCTGCTTTTTTATTGCAAGAGGCCTATCAGAAACTAGCGCTAAGTGCCAGGGCGCATGACCGTATTTTGAAAGTGGCAAGAACCATTAGCGATTTGGCGGAAGAAGATAAAATTGATATTTTACCTTTGGCCGAAGCCATCAATTATCGCAGTTTGGATCGTAAGGATCGTTTTGAATAATTTTACAGAAAGAAGTTTTACAATGGCAAAGAGGAAATGGAAAATAAAATTTATTTATTGTCTCATTGCTCTTTTGGTGGCAGGGGTTTGTTTTGCTGCTCCCTCTGTTTTAGCGGAAGATAAGGATGGCACCTCTTTTGAAAAAATGTCTACTTATGCGGTTGGCCCTGATAGTCAGGTGATAGCAGAACCGGTATGGCTAGAAGAATACATAGCAATGGAAGGAGAAGATTTTCCCTATAAAGTAGCGAAAGAATATTATCTGTTTTTGCAGGCGATTCAAGAGGCAAAGGAAAAAAGAACGCATGCAGAAAAAGTGGATGAATATGCAATGGCGGCCGCCCGTGGCGCCGAAGCTCCCGCCGCTTTGGGGAAAGATGGTATTTTCAGACAAAATCGGAGCAAAAAGAAAAAAGTTGCATTAACTTTTGATGATGGACCGTATAAAAATTGGACGGAAAAATACATAAAAGTGTTGGAGGAAAATGATGTAAAGGCTACCTTTTTTTGTTTGGGTAGTTTGATAAAAGCACATCCGGAAGAAGCGAAAATGATCGTTTCTTCTGGTAATAAACTGGCTTTGCATTCTTACCAACATAATCAATTAAACGCAAAAACACAGGCGTTTCGAGAAAATGATTTTGCCAAATCTTTGCAAGCGGTAGAAGAAGTGGTAAATGTCCCTATTGTCTTTTTTAGACCGCCATATGGGGCTTATGATAAAGATTTGGTTGCTTTAGCGAAGGAAAACCATTTAATTACCTGTATGTGGAGTGTTGACCCGCAGGATTGGAAGCAAAAAGATTCTGCGAAAGTAATCAACAGCATTATGAATGTAGTAAAAGATGGTGATATTATTTTGCTGCATGAAGGGAAAAAAGTGACTTATGATGCTTTGCCGGAGCTGATTCGCCAGTTAAAAGACAAGGGTTTTGAGGTTGTTACCATGAATGAACTGCTATATGAAGAAGAATAACCGGGCGAAAAGTCCGGTTATTTTTGGTTTTATCTTGTAAATCTTTTCAATATATATATAATTATAAAAAGAAGCAAAAGCAGAAATTGGGGGAATTGCTGTCTATGGAGTTGATGATCCAGGGACAAAGTTTGCATTATTATGAAGCGGGGCAAGGGTATCCCATTGTATTGCTGCATGGGTGGGGAGCCAATAGCCAAGCTTTTACGGGAATAATTCAGCATTTACAAAAAAGTTTTACGGTTTATGCGCTGGATTTGCCCGGTTTTGGGCAAAGTCCAGCGCCTGCTGATATTTGGGGTACCGAAGAATATGCGAAATGTGTTGCGGAATTCATGAAACAAAAAGGGATTGAAAAACCAATTCTTTTGGGGCATTCTTTTGGCGGGCGCCTTTGTTTGCATTTGGGCTCATGGGATATTCCCCGGAAAATAATTTTGGTGGATGCTGCAGGCTTGAAACCCAAAAGAAGTTGGCAATATTATATAAAAGTTTATTCCTATAAAATGGCGAAGAGATTATTTATGTTGCCCGTTTTAAAAAATTATCGACAAGTTGTTTTAGATAGGTTTACTAAAAACACTGGCTCTAGTGATTATCAAGCGGCGCAAGGCGTTATGCGGCCTATTTTTGTTAAGGTGGTAAACGAAGATTTGATTGATTTATTGCCTAAAATAAAAGCGCCTACTTTGTTGATTTGGGGCGATCAAGATCAGGAAACGCCGTTATCTTTTGCGCGCACTATGGAGAAAAAGATACCCGATGCCGGCTTGGTTGTTTTCCCTGGAGCAGGTCATTTTTCTTATTTGGATCGTCCAAATGATTTTGCGGTGATTATCAACGATTTTTTAAAGCAAGAAAGGGGAAAAGAGCATGCTTAATTTCCTTTTAGGTCTTTCTCTGGCAGCCTTTTTACTTTATACGGGTAGAAAACTGATTCGTGATTTGCATATGATGCAACAAAATTCTTATATGAATTCTAGATATAGTCGGTGGTTAAAATCCCATTACAAAAGAAACATTTTTGCAGTAGATTTTTTACCGCTTCTTTCTTTATTGATTTTATCGATAGGAGAACGCGGTGTAATTTGGTCGGTTGTTGTTTTATTGGCCTGCTACATTTTTTTATTTTGCCAATATGATCCGCCGCAAGAAAAGAAAAAGTTGGTTTTTACCAATCGGGCCAAAAGACTTTATATTGCGGCGAATTTGATTAGCATTTTACTTGCTTTGGTTGCCGTCATTTTGTTTTATATACGCATGCGGTTTTATAGCATTGTTTTATTTACGGCGACCAGTACCTTCACCTTTGTTTTAATGATGATTGCAAATTTGATTATGCAACCTTTGGAAAGAAGCATCAATAATAGCTTTTATAAAGACGCACAAAGAATGATCCGTGAAATGCCTAATTTAAAAGTAATTGGTTTAACGGGTAGTTTTGGCAAAACAAGTACTAAATTCATTTTGGGCCGTATGCTATCAGAAAAATTTAATACTTTGATTACACCAGATAGCTATAATACGCCGATGGGAATTACAAAAGTAATTCGTACCATGTTAAAACCCAGTCATGAAATTTTTGTGGCGGAAATGGGGGCCAAACAAAAAGGCGATATTCGAGAGCTTTGCGAATTAGCGAATCCAAGCATTGGTATTTTAACCGCTATTGGGGAACAGCACTTGGAAACATTCGGAAATTTGCAAAATATTATTGATACCAAATTTGAATTGATCGACTTTCTTCCTGCCGATGGTATTGCAATTTTGAATTTAGATGATGAAAATATCCGTAGCCATTTGAATAAGGTAACCGTGCCCATTGTATCTTATGGGATGGAACAGGAAAATTTAGATTATATTGCTTATGATGTGCAAGTAACGGCGAAAGGCTCTGTCTTTAAGGTGAAAAATAAGGCCGGTCAAGAGCAAGTATTTACTACTAAATTATTGGGTCGGCATAATATCCATAATATTTTAGCAGCGATTGCCGCAGCTGGGGTAATGGGGGTCTCTATGGAAATGGCGGCTAAAGCGGTTAAAACTTTAGAACCGGTACCACATCGTTTGTCTTGGCAAAGAACGCCGCAAAATATTGTGGTGATTGACGATGCCTTTAATTCCAATCCGGTTGGTTCTCAAATTGCTTTGGAAGTACTGGCTAAAATTCCCGGTAATAAAAAAATTATTGTTACTCCAGGCATGGTCGAACTCGGTGAAAAAGAAGAACTGTTGAATAAAGATTTTGCGCAAAGCGCAGCAGTTGTTTGCGATTATATTATTTTGGTTGGGAAAAAACATAGTCGCCCATTACAAGAAGGTTTAGAGGCGGTTAGCTTTCCGCAGGAAAGGCTTTTTGTTGCGCAAAATTTGGAAGAGGCAAATGGGAAAATACGGGAAATTACAGAACCTGGCGATGTGATTTTATTTGAAAATGACTTACCAGATACTTATAATGAATAGGAAAAAGAGTAAAAAGGGGAATGTTGAGGAGGATGGGTATGCAAAAAATTAGAGTCGGCTTTCTTTATGGCGGTGTTTCTGTGGAACACGAAATATCCATTATTTCTTGCTTACAAGCTATGGCCGCATTGGATAAAGAAAAATATGAAATAGTTCCTTTATATATTTCTAAAGATGGCCAATGGTATACTGGAGAAGCTTTATTCCAGATGGACGCTTACAAAGATATGCCTTCTTTGTTGGCAAAATGTCAATCGATTGTGCCAAATATCAATCGAAATAAGGCAGCTTTTTATGTGCCCAAAAGTGGGCTTTTTGCCAAATGGGAAGAAATGAAGATTGATGTATATTTTCCGGTCATTCATGGTAGCCATGGCGAAGATGGTTGTTTGCAAGGCTTTTTGGAATTGACCGGTATTCCTTATGTTGGGCCAAATGTTTTAGGAGCGGCCTTGGGGATGGATAAAGTAGCTATGAAGGCGGTTTGGAAGGATGCCGGTTTACCGGTTGCTCCGTATCTTTATTTTTATTCCTATGAATGGGAAGAAAAAGCGCATATTCTTATGGATCAGATAGAGAAGGAATTGTCTTATCCTGTTATTGTAAAACCGGCCAATTTAGGCTCTAGCGTAGGCATTAGTATTGCGAAAGATAGAACTGCTTTGCAGGATGCTTTGGATTTTGCAGCGCAATTTACAACGCGGCTGTTGGTAGAAAAAGTAGTGCCTAATTTAAGAGAATTTAACTGTGCGGTATTGGGTTTACCACAAAGCATGGAAGTTTCTTGTTGCGAAGAGCCCATACGCGGTGAGGCGGAATTTTTGGATTATGGGAAAAAATATGGCAACGGCGGTAAAGGCACAAAAGGATATAGTAAAAACGCTCCTGCAAAAACCGCTGAGGCAACGAGCGCAAATGGACCAAGCGGTGGTATGAGTAATTTAAGTCGGCAGGTTCCTGCACAAATTAGCTCAGAATTGACTGCTAAAATTCAAGAGTTGGCTAAAAAATCTTTTGTGGCTTTGGATGGTTCCGGCGTGGCGAGGATTGACTTTTTATATGATGATGTAGCACAAGAATTATATTTAAATGAAATTAACACAATTCCAGGGTCCTTATCTTTTTATTTATGGGATCCAGCAGGCAAAGATTTTGGGCAGTTAATGGAAGATTTATTGCAAACAGCCTGGGTAAGGCAAAGACAAAAAGAAAAACTTACTTTTTCTTATGAAGGAAATATTCTTTCAGGAATGGCGCCGGCTGGCGCTAAAGGCGGCGGAAAAATATCCTAGAACCTGAATAAAGGACGTGGAAAATATGGAACTCCCTTATTTGCTGGCGCTACATGCGATAAACGGCATGAATGGACAATTATTGCGTTCAATTTTACAAGCATATCATAATGATGCCAAAGCTGCCTGGTTGGATGGAGCCAATTGGAGCAAGCGGGTTCGTATGAGTGCCCATGAAAAAGATTTAATGGCGGCCGGGCAAAATAAAATTGATGTGGAACAGTATTATCAACGTTTTTTAGCGACTGGCGCAAAGGTTGTTTGCCGGGATGATGCAGACTATCCTAATATGCTAAGAGAAATTTATGATCCGCCGTATCTTTTATACTATATGGGAGAGCTTCCGCCACAGAATTTTTTGAGCATTGCAGTAATTGGTTCTAGAAGATGCACGAATTATGGCCGGCAAGTTGCAGAAAACTTGGCAGCTGGCATGGCAATGAATGGTTTTTGGGTTATTGCCGGTATGGCTAGAGGGATTGATTCCGCTGGTCACCGTGGGGCGCTTTTAGCAAAGGGGAAAACAGTTGCGGTTTTGGGCAGCGGAATCGACGTTATTTATCCACCGGAAAATAAAGATTTATATCGTGCCATTTGCGAAAATGGTTGTGTTATGAGTGAATTTCCCTTAGGGGCAGAACCGTTAGCAAGACATTTCCCGATTCGAAACCGTATTATTAGCGGTTTAAGTATGGGAGTAGTTGTGGTGGAAGGCGCCGATAGGAGTGGCGCTTCTATTACCGTAGACTATGCTTTGAGTCAGGGTAGGGATATATTTGCGGTTCCCGGTTCTATTCAGAATTTGCAAAGCAGATTACCGCACCGACTGATACAAAAGGGCGAAGCAAAATTGGTAGAAAAAGCGCAGGATGTTTTAGAGGAATTCGAAAGTACAATACAATCTAGACAAAAAAAAGTAGTTCCTTTTGTGGATAGAATTGTGCCAAAAGTTCAATTAACGGAAGAGGAGGAAGCGCTCCTAAAATTATTGATAACTCCTTTGCATTTTGATGAATTAGTGCAAAAAACAGGCTTGACTGCCTCACAATTAAAATCAAAATTAACGGTTATGGAAGTAAAAGGTTATATTAAACAATTACCAGGGCAAAATTATGTGATAGGAAATATTATATTATAAATTGCTTTAACATTGGTATGGATAGCAAGGAAATCGAGAGGGAACGATATTGAAGAAAACATTAGTAATTGTTGAATCTCCCACAAAGGCCAAAACAATTGGAAAAATACTGGGAAGCAAATATGAGGTAAAGTCTTCCATGGGGCATATCCGCAATTTGCCAAAAAGCAAATTAGGGGTAGATGTGGAAAATGGTTTTATGCCCACTTATGTAACTATTCGTGGGAAAGCGCCCTTACTAAAGGAGTTAAAAACAGCGGTCAACAATGCGGATCATGTTTTATTGGCCTCTGACCCGGATCGAGAAGGAGAAGCCATTGCTTGGCATTTAAAAGAATATTTACAAATACCAGACGGGCCTTGTCGGGTAGAATTTAATGAAATTACGAAAAAAGCAGTTTTAAATGGTGTAAATCATCCACGTTCTTTGGATATGCAAAGGGTGGACGCACAGCAAGCCAGAAGGATTCTTGATCGTTTGGTGGGGTATAAATTAAGTCCTTTGCTTTGGAAAAAGGTCGAAAAAGGACTTTCTGCCGGTAGAGTACAATCGGTGGCAGTACGTCTTATTTGCGACAGAGAAGACGAAATTAAGGATTTTAAGGAAGAAGAATATTGGTCTTTATTGGCTTTATTAGATAGTGGTCAGGGAGAGTTAGAGGCCAAATTGACGAAAATCAAACAAAAAAAAGCTGCCATTGCTAATAAAGAACAAATGGATGGTATCTTGGCAGATTTAAAAGGGCAATCTTATGTGGTACGGGAAGTTGCAAAAAAGAAAAAGCAAAGAAATCCGGTACCTCCTTTTACTACCAGCAGTTTGCAGCAAGAGGCCTCCCGAAAATTAGGGATGTCGGCCAAAAGGACCATGCAGATAGCGCAACAATTATATGAAGGGATTCCTGTTGGAGAAGAGGGTACGGTTGGTTTAATTTCTTATATGCGTACCGATTCGGTGCATATTTCCCAAGAAGCACAAAATGCAGCGCGCGATTTTATTGCGGAGAAATTTGGCAAACCCTATGTACCTGAGAAGCCACGTTTTTATAGCAGTAAAGCTGGAGCGCAAAATGCCCATGAAGCAATTCGGCCTTCGGCAGTTACCAGAACGCCGATAGAGATGAAAGCGTTTTTATCCTTGCCGCAATATAAATTATATAAATTAATTTGGGAACGGTTTGTAGCCAGCCAAATGAGTTCGGCTATTGTAGATGTAACAAGTATTGATATTGCAGCGGGCGATTATTTGTTTCGCGCTACGGGACAAACAATTGCTTTCCCTGGTTATATGCAGGTTTATCGGGAAGGGCGCGATGATAATAGCGATGCGGAGGAAGAGGGTATTCTGCCCGAAGTGGAGAAAAATCAAGTTTTAGATTTGCGAAAATTGGACCCCAAACAACATTTTACGCAACCGCCGCCGCGCTATACGGAAGCAATGCTGGTAAAAGCAATGGAAGAGCTGGGTATTGGGCGTCCTAGTACGTATGCGCCTATTATTGATACCATTTTAACTCGTGAATACGTGGAAAAAAAGGAAAAACAATTTGCGCCTACAGAATTAGGGGTGATTGTTACCAATTTATTAAAAGAATTCTTCCCAGCCATTGTTGATGTGAAATTTACGGCGGATATGGAAAAAGAACTAGACGCCGTAGAAGAGGGAAAAATGCATTGGCAAGAATTATTGAAAGGGTTTTATCCGCCTTTTGAGGAAAAATTGGATTATGCGCAAGAAGCGATGGGCAAAGTGGAAATTACCCCGGAGGAAAGCGGGGAAGTTTGCGAAAAATGCGGGCGTCCCATGGTATATAAAAAAGGTAGATTTGGCCGATTTTTGGCTTGCTCCGGTTTTCCGGAATGTAAGAACACGAAGTCGATTGTAAAAGAAGTTGGCGTCGCTTGTATGGCCTGTGGCGGTAAAATTCAGGAGCGGAAAAGTCGCACTGGGAAACTATTTTACGGTTGTACCAATTATCCTGCTTGCCAATATATGACATGGGATAAGCCGATTGAAGAGTTGTGTCCGTTGTGTGGGACGCAAATGACAGAAAAAACATTTCGGGGCGGTAAAAAAGTGAAACTTTGCCCCAATAAAGAATGTCCAAGCAATCTGGAAAAAGAAGAAAAAAAGAAAGCCGCAATGGAGAAAAAAGCTGCGAAAGAAAAGGGAAATAAGCAAGAGAAAAAAACGACATCTAAGAAGATAAGTCAAACAACAAAATCCAGTAATAAAAAATCAATAGCAGAAAAAAAACCAGCGAAAAAAACTGTGGCTAAGAAAAATAGCTCAGCAAGGACGACAAAAGAAAAAAAGGATACTACTCGCAAAAGTAGCAAAAAAAATGAGGAGAATAAGGCATGAAGGTAACCGTTGTTGGCGCCGGCTTAGCTGGTTCAGAAGCTGCATGGCAAATTGCTAATCGCGGAGTAGCGGTTGATTTATATGAAATGCGGCCGCAAAAAAACACGCCTGCTCATACTTCTCCTTATTTTGCTGAGTTGGTTTGCAGTAATTCCTTGCGGGCGGCTAATATTGAAAATGCCGTGGGGCTATTAAAAGAAGAAATGCGGCGGCAAAATTCCCTTATTATGAAAAGCGCAGATAAAAATAAGTTACCGGCCGGGAGTGCTTTGGCGGTCGATCGGGAAAATTTTGCCAAAGATATTACCAAAGCTTTGTACGATCATCCTTTGGTAGAAGTGATACAAGGGGAAGTGACTCAAATCCCTCGTGGTATTACAGTCATTGCTGCTGGCCCTTTGGCTAGCGATGCTTTGGTACAGGCTATTTTGGCGGAAACAGGCCAGGATACTTTACATTTTCATGACGCTGTAGCGCCAATTGTGGAAGAGGAAAGTATAAATAAAAATATTGTGTTTGCTGCTTCCCGTTTTGAAAAAGGAGACGGGGCAGATTATTTAAACTGTCCGATGAATGAAGAAGAATATTGGGCCTTTTATGATGCTTTGCGAAAGGCGGAAGTACAACCTTTGCATGATTTTGAAGATGAAAAAGTATTTGAAGGGTGTATGCCGGTAGAAGCAATGGCTAAAAGAGGGGAACATACGTTGCGTTATGGTCCTTTAAAACCAGTTGGTTTAATAGACCCGCGTACAGGGAAAAGGCCTTATGCGGTAGTGCAATTAAGGCAAGATAATGCCGCAGCAAGTCATTATAATTTAGTCGGTTTTCAAACCCGTTTAAAATGGGGGGAACAAAAAAAAGTATTTTCTATGATACCCGGTTTGGAAAACGCTGAATTTGTTCGTTTTGGTGTAATGCATCGTAATACTTATTTAAATTCACCTTTCTTGCTTAAGCAGGACTGGTCCTGGCAAAAAAGAGGAGATTTGTTTTTTGCTGGGCAAATAACAGGCGTGGAAGGATATATGGAGTCAGCCGCTAGCGGTTTAATGGCCGGTATCAACGCTGCGCGTTTGGCACAAGGACAAGAAACTTTATTATGGCCGGCTGATACTGCTTGCGGTAGCTTAATTCGTTATATTACTTTTCCTAACCGCAACTTTCAGCCAACAAATATAACATTTGGTTTAATGCCTCCTTTAGGGGAAAAGATACGCGATAAAAAGCAGAAAAATTATCAAATTGCTATGCGAGCGCTTTCCTCCTTGGAACTATTTTTACAGCAGGCAGAGAAAATGAAGGGCGATTAGACGATTGATAGGAAGATGAAAAAATGATAGAAAATAATTTAGACAATTTATTGGGCCAATTTATCGATTATATGGTAGTGGAACGGAATGTCTCTCCCAAAACGATAGAAGCCTATGCCAATGATATTATAGATTTTGCTCGATTTTTAGCTCAAGAGGAAGAAGTGCCTTGGCAAGACGTGGATTTAACCAAGGTGGATGTATTAAGTGTGCGCCATTATATGAGCCATTTGAGCAATAAAGGTATGAAAAAATCTTCCATGAGCCGCCATTTGGTGGCTTTGCGTTCTTTTTTCCGTTATTTATGCCGAGAGGATGTTTTGCAGGCAAGTCCCCCGTCTCTTATCAGTATGCCAAAAGCGGAAAAACCGTTGCCAAAATTTTTATATTCTGAGGAGTTGGAAGCTCTATTATCTGCACCAAGTGATGATTATGCCGGCTTGCGGGACAAAGCCATCTTAGAGGTAATATATGCCGCCGGGTTGCGGGTTAGTGAGCTAACTGGATTAAATGTGGGTGATATCGATTTTCAAGTTGGCTATTGTCGGGTAATAGGGAAAGGGAATAAAGAAAGATTGGTTCCTTTGGGCAAACCTGCTTTAAAGGCGTTGGAGCATTATTTTGGTGCCAGAGAAGGAAAAGGGCAGGCGCTAAAAAGGGATGATCCTGTATTTTTAAACCGAAGTAATCAAAGAATTAGTTCGCGTAGTATTCGTAATATTGTTGATAAGTATATGAAGCAGGCTGGGATGTTTCAACATATTAGTCCGCATACTTTAAGACATAGTTTTGCAACGCATTTATTGGAAAATGGAGCGGATTTACGCTCTGTACAAGAGTTTTTAGGACATAGTAATATGAAAACGACGCAGATTTATACGCATATTACCAAAAGCCGGATGAAAAGCGTTTATGACAAAACGCATCCGAGGGCTTAAACAAGCTTGCGCGTCATATGTATGAAGGAGAGAGGAGGTGGCATGATGTTAATAGAAGGAACGACAATCATTGCCATAAAAAAAGAAGATAAGGTAGCCATTGGTGGCGACGGACAGGTGACAATGGGGCAATCCATGGTGATGAAGCATGGAGCGAAAAAAGTGAGGACTTTGTATGATGGGCAGGTAGTAGCTGGTTTTGCCGGCTCCGTTGCCGATGCTTTTACCCTTTTTGAAAAGTTTGAGGCCAGGTTAAAAGAATTCCGGGGGAATTTAACCAGAGCCGCGGTAGAATTGGCAAAAGAATGGCGTACAGATAAAATGTTACGCCAATTAGAAGCTTTGTTGATTGTTGCAAATAAAGAGACTTTACTCATTTTATCCGGGAATGGAGAAGTCATTGAGCCGGACGATCATATTGCCGCTATTGGTTCAGGCGGCGCCTATGCTTTGGCGGCTGCCAGAGCGCTTGCTGCGAATACGGATTTGGATGCGGCGGAGATTGTGCAAAAATCTTTGGATATTGCTGCTGATATTTGCATCTTTACCAACCATAATATTACCATTGAAGAATTGTAAGGGAGGAGGCAGGACATGATTGATTTAACACCTCGCCAGATTGTTGCTGAGCTGGATAAATATATTGTAGGGCAAAAAGAAGCCAAAAAATGCGTAGCGGTTGCGTTAAGAAACCGTTACCGGCGCCAGCGTTTGGGGCAGGCGATTCAAGAAGAAATTATGCCCAAAAATATTATCATGATAGGTCCAACTGGGGTGGGAAAGACTGAAATTGCCCGTCGCTTAGCAAAGTTAGTAAACGCCCCTTTTATTAAGGTGGAAGCAACTAAATTTACGGAAGTGGGTTATGTGGGGCGCGATGTGGAATCGATGATTCGTGATTTAGTGGAAACTTCGATTCGTATGGTAAAAACAGAAAAAATGGAAGCAGTAAAATATAAAGGGGAACAATTAGCGGAACAACGTATTTTAGATTTATTGGCTCCTATTCCCAACCGTACGAAAGTACAAAACCCTTTTAATATGTTTTTCGGGGCCAATGAAGAGCCGCATGATGATTTGGAAAGACAAAGGCAAGAAGAAGAGGATTTACGACAAAAACGTTGGAGTTTAAGACAAAAATTAACGGCTGGAGAATTGGAAAATGAACTGGTCGAAGTGGAAGTAGAAGAGCAAACCATGATGGTAGACGGTATGGGCGCCGGTATGGAAGAAATGGGGATCAATTTACAGGAAATGTTGGGCGCTTTTATGCCCAAACGAAAAAAGAAACGGAAAATGCCGGTTCGGGAAGCTCGCAAAATTTTAGCCAATGAAGAGGCCCAAAAATTGATTGATATGGATGAAGTGATTTCTATTGGGGTAAACCGGGCGGAGCAATCCGGTATTGTCTTTTTAGATGAAATTGATAAAATTGCCGGTCGCGATAGCGGCGCCCAAGGGCCGGACGTTTCGCGCGGCGGGGTGCAGAGGGATATTTTACCCATTGTAGAAGGTTGTACGGTAATGACCAAATATGGTCCGGTAAAAACCGACTATATGCTTTTTATTGCTGCGGGGGCTTTTCATGTTACCAAGCCTTCCGATTTAATTCCGGAATTGCAAGGTCGTTTCCCGATTCGGGTAGAGCTGGAAAGCCTAACCAAAGAGGATTTTCGTCGCATTTTACAAGAACCGCAAAATTCTTTAATTAAGCAATATGTGGCTTTATTACAAACCGACGGTGTAGATATTTTATTTACCGACGATGGTATCGATGCTTTGGCAGATATCGCCGATAAAGTGAATAGTCGTACAGAAAATATCGGCGCCCGCCGTTTGCATACCGTATTAGAAAAATTGTTAGAAGATTTATTATTTGACGCGCCGGAAAATGCCGCCGCTCGGGTGGAAATCAATCGAAATTATGTGGATGAAAGATTGGCGCATGTGGCAATAGACGATGATTTAAGTCGATTTATTTTATAATTTGCTCCCTGCTCTTGCCAAAGGGAACATTTTATGGTAAATTTATCTTTGGTGTAAAAAATACACACGGTTTTTAGAAATGCCGCTGGTGCCAAACCGTAACATGCGGGAAGGTGCGGTTATTTTGTTAAAAAAACCGGAGGGAAAACAAAAGGAGGAAAAAATATGTCTGTCATTTCTATGAAACAATTGTTGGAAGCCGGGGTGCATTTCGGGCATCAAACCCGTCGTTGGAACCCCAAAATGGGTCGCTACATCTTTACAGAAAGAAACGGGATCTACATTATTGACTTGCAAAAAACCGTTCATAAAGTGGATGAAGCTTATGATTTTGTTCGTCAAGTAGCCGGTGAAGGAAAAAGTGTTTTATTTGTAGGCACTAAAAAACAAGCACAAGATAGCGTAAAGGAAGAAGCCATTCGTTGTGGCCAATTTTATGTCAACGAACGTTGGTTGGGCGGTATGCTGACCAACTTCAATACCATTCAAAAAAGAATTGACCGTTTGCGTGAAATTGAAAGAATGGAAGAAGACGGCACAATGGAAAATTTGCCGAAAAAAGAAGTGGCGCAGTTATTGGCTATGAAAGAAAAACTAGAACGCTTCTTAGGCGGCATTAAAGATATGCGCCGTTTACCAGGTGCTTTGTTTGTGGTTGACCCCAGAAAAGAAAAAATTGCCGTTGCTGAAGCGAAAAAACTGGGAATTCCCATTGTGGCTATTGTGGATACGAACTGTGACCCTGACGAAGTAGACTATGTAATTCCTGGAAATGATGATGCAATTCGAGCAGTAAAATTGTTGGCTGCCAAAATGGCGGATGCTGTTATTGAGGCAAATCAAGGAAATGCGATGGCTGCCGCTTTGGAAACAGAAGAAGCGGCTGAAGAGCAAGCAGAAGTTGTGGAAGAACCGGCTGCGGAAGTTGCCACCGCCGAGTAATAGAAGATATGGCGGGGATTTTTCCCTGCCTTCTTTTTATCCGGACAAGCTGGTTGCGGATAAAAATAAAGGAAGAATAAGAAATAATTAGGAGGATGGATAAATATGGTTAGTGCAGCGGATGTGAAAGAACTAAGAGAAAGAACTGGCGCTGGCATGATGGATTGCAAAAAAGCGTTGTCTGAAACGAATGGTGATATGGAAAAAGCGATTGACTTTTTAAGAGAAAAAGGTTTAGCGGCTGCGGCCAAAAAAGCAGGTCGTGTTGCTGCCGAAGGCTTGGTAGAATCTTATATTCATGGTGCCGGCCGAATTGGCGTTTTGTTGGAAATTAACTGTGAAACAGATTTTGTGGCTAAAACGGCGGATTTCAAAGAATTGGCAAAAGATATTGCGATGCAAATTGCAGCTGCCAGCCCGGAATTTGTTAGCAAAGAAGAAGTGCCTGCTGAATATGTAGAACATGAAAAAGAAGTATTACGTCAGCAAGCTTTAAATGAAGGTAAACCAGAAAAGTTTGTGGATAAAATGGTAGAAGGTCGTTTGGAAAAATATTATAAACAAGTTTGTTTGTTGGAACAGCCTTTTATTAAAGATGATAGCAAAAGCATTCAAGATTTGTTGACAGAAAAAATTGCTAAAATTGGGGAAAACATTACCGTTCGTCGTTTTGCTCGTTTCCAAGTGGGCGAAGGCATTGAAAAGAAACAAGATGATTTGGCCGCCGAAGTTGCCGCAATGACAAAAAAATAAGAAAACAAAGTAATCTTTTTGTTGGAGGCATTTATGGAAAAAAAGCCAAAATATCAAAGAGTGGTATTGAAGCTCAGTGGAGAAGCATTAGCCGGCAATTTGGGCTATGGCATTGACCCGGATACCATTTATTCCATTGCGCAGCAATTGGAAGATATTCATGATATGGGTGTGGAAATTGCGATTGTAGTAGGCGGCGGCAATATATGGCGCGGTCTTTCCGGTAGTGCAAAGGGGATGGATCGGGCTACTGCTGATTATATGGGTATGTTAGCTACGGTTATGAATGCCTTGGCCTTGCAAGACGCTTTAGAAAAACTAGGGGTAGCTACGCGAGTACAATCGGCGATTGAAATGCGGGAAGTGGCGGAAACGTATATCCGCAGAAGAGCCATTCGGCACTTAGAAAAAGAACGTATTGTTATTTTTGCAGCAGGTACCGGAAACCCATATTTTTCCACTGATACAACAGCGGCGTTGCGGGCGGCTGAAATTGAAGCAGAAGTAATTTTAATGGCCAAACGCAAAGTGGACGGTGTTTATGACGCCGATCCCTTACTTAACCCAAGTGCAAAGAAATTTGAAAGCTTAAGCTATATGGAAGTATTGAGTATGGGCTTAAAGGTAATGGATACCACAGCGGCAAGTTTATGTAAGGATAACAATATTCCTTTGGTGGTATTTAATATTGATACACCCGGCAATATTATCAGGGCTGTTTTGGGTGAACCAATCGGAACATTTTTAGGAGGTGTGGAATTATGATTCAGGAATTATTGCAAGATGCCGAGTCCCGTATGGGCAAAGTGGTGGAAATTATGCAAAAAGACTTCGCATCGTTAAGAGCGGGTAGAGCAACCCCTGCGCTACTAGACAAAGTTTTGGTGGATTATTATAATACGCCGACTCCTGTAAATCAGCTAGCGAATATCTCCGTACCAGAACCGAGACTGCTTCTCATTCAACCCTGGGATAAAAGTAGTATCGCTTTAATCGAAAAAGCCATTATGAAATCCGATTTGGGCTTAAATCCCGCGAATGATGGGATTGTTATTCGGATTACGATTCCGCAATTAACGGAAGAAACCAGAAAAGACTTGGTAAAAGTTTGTCATAAAAAAGCGGAAGAAGCAAAAGTTGCCGTTAGAAATATTCGCCGTGGTTTGAATGACGATGTGAAGGAATTGGAAAAAAGCAAGGAAGTATCTGAGGATCAGGTGAAAAAAGGATTGGATGATGGCCAAAAATTGACTGATCGGTATATTGAAAAAATTGACCAGGTGTATAAACAAAAAGAAAAGGAAATTATGTCCGTTTAAAGGTACGAAAAACGCACTTGATTTTCCGTTAAAACACTTTATAATGAAAGTAGTTCTATAAAGGAGGTGCAACTTAAATGGCTTATAAAATTACAGATGAATGTTTGGCATGCGGTACTTGCCAATCGGAATGCCCTAATTCTGCAATTGAAGAAGGGGATATCTACCGGATTGACCCGGAAAAATGCGTCGAATGTGGCGCTTGCGCCAATGTTTGCCCTGTAGGTGCGATCGTAGAAGGCTAAAACCGAAAACCCCCTCTTTATGAGGGGGTTTTTTATAATAACCAATGATGGAGGTACTATGGTAGATAGCAAAATTGCATTGCCGTCTTTTTTATCAGCTGATAAAATGCCTCGGCATATTGCTATTATTATGGATGGAAACGGTCGTTGGGCCCAAAATAGGGGTCTGCCGCGAACAGCAGGACACCGGGCCGGTATGGAGGCCCTGCATGGTATTGTGGAATGTTGCGTGCATTGGCAAGTAGAAGTACTTACTGTATATGCTTTTTCCACAGAAAATTGGAAACGGCCAAGGAAAGAAATAGAATGTTTGATGAATCTTTTAGTAGAATATATGCATAAGGAATTACAGGCATTATATGATCAAAATATTCAAATTCGACCAATTGGCAATTGGACTGCTTTGCCGAAAAAAGCCTATGAGGTATCAAAAGAAGCGAAAGAGTATACGAAAAACAATACAGGGATGTTATTTAATTTAGCCGTTAATTATGGTGGTCGTTTGGAAATTGTTGAAGCCTGTAAAAAGATAACAAATGCCTGTTTGGCCGGCCAAGTTACCATGCAAGAAATTACAGAAGATTTGTTTGCTTCCTATTTAGATACAGGTGGGCAACCGGATCCGGATTTATTGATCAGGACGGCAGGCGAAATGCGTTTGAGCAACTTTTTGCTTTGGCAGTCGGCTTATACAGAATTTTATCGTACTGATATTTTTTGGCCGGATTTTACTGGAGATCACTTAGCGCAGGCTATTTATGAATATCAAAACAGAAAACGCCGTTTTGGTGGCTTAAAGCAGGAGCAGGAAGAATAACCACTTAAAAAGAATATATCATAATAGGAGGAGAGTATGTTAAAACAAAGAATTATCAGCGCTTGTATCGGCATTCCTGTCCTATTGCTTTTTGCGTGGTTAGGGCAAAATTGGTGGGCTTTGCTTTTGGCCGTTTTAATTGGGATTGGTTTAAATGAATATTATCAATTATGTGCGAAAAGAAATACTTCTTTATCATTTCCTGTTTTGTTGTTGGGAGGCCTATTTGTTGTAGGTTTGCTTTTCTATTTATCTCACGGGAATATCCTAATGCCAGGTGCCTTTTTGGGTTTAGGCTGTGCCTGGGCGGTGATTTTTCTTTTTATGGCTCATAAATTTTATCAAGAGCAAAC
>CALXSR010000009.1 GCA_944391215.1 uncultured Clostridia bacterium | reverse complement strand
CGAACCGTTTTGCAGAAGGGAAAGAAAGTAAGTTTTACGAGAGCCTGCAAAATCAGTCCTTATTCGACGATGAGGCAACGCAAAATTTTGCCGACACAACAGATTTAAAATATTATCGAGGTATTACAAATGAGAAAAGTTTAAAGGAGGCTTTTGCAAGATTACAGCAAAATGGATCGGCAGAAACTTTTCGCTGGTTGGGTAAGAAGGCCAAAGATGCTGATGGAATCGATGTGGCCGAAGGCTTCATCCTGATGAAGCAATATCAAGATAAAGGCGACTATAACAGTATGGTAGAAGTGGCGAAGCATTTAAAAGAAATAGGGACGACTGCCGGGCAAACAGTACAAGCTATGTCCATATTAGGACGCATGACCCCGGAAGGAATGTTGTTTTACGCGCAAAAATCTTTGGACGACGCTTACCAAACATTGATAAGAAGCAAAGGGAAAGGATGGATTGAGGCCAATAGAGATAAATTCCGCTTGACGGAGGAAGAAGTGTCTTTTATCCTTGCCAACATGGAGAAGGCTTCCTTATTACCGGAAGGCCGGGATAAAAATATTTTATTGGCTGAAATTTCTTCTTTGGTTGCTAAAAAGATACCGCCGTCTAAATTAGCGCAAATAAAGGGGTTGGCCAGAAATTCCATGTTGTTTAATCCTAAGACGCAAATCCGAAATATCGCAGGGAATACTTTCATTATGCCTGTCAATTTAGCGGCTGATTTTCTCGCTACGCCGATTGATAAGTTAATCTCTAAAAAAACGGGAGTCCGCACTGTTGGGCTTCCATCTGTAAAGGAACCGGCAAAAGCGGCGGCGAGAGGTGTTTACGAAAGCTTTGATGATTTTCGGCGCGACATCAATACGCGGCAAATGGGCGGCGATCGCTTTGAAATTGGCGAAACGTCGGTCTTTAACCCAGCCTTTGGGCGTAATAAGTTAAGTCGAGGGATGCTTAAGGCGTTAAATGTGCTAGATCGTACTACATCTTTTCTGTTAGATGCCGGAGATCGACCTTTCTTTGAGGGTTATTTTACCAACAGTTTAAATAACCAAATGAGACTAAATAAGGTATCGGAACCGACTGCCGATATGATTGATATTGCCACGCAAGAGGCGTTACAACGAACCTGGCAGGATAGTAATAGGTATACGAAATCAGTAAAAGGTATTCGCGATCTTCTCAATTTTGGGAAAGAATGGGGATTTGGCAGCATTGTTTTGCCTTTTACCAAAACGCCTGCTAATTTAACCAAAGCTTTGGTTGACTATTCACCGGCAGGAGTGGTAAATGCGTTGGCGAATGACGCCAGGGTCCTTGTTCGGGAATACCGCAAAGGAACTGCAACACCGCAGATGCAAAAGAGATTTGTAGACAATTTGGGGAAAGGCATAGCAGGCTCCCTTTTGATGGTATTATGGGGAGCTTTGGCAGATAAAGGCATTATTAGTGGCAGCGGTGATGAAGATAAGGATGTTGCTAATTTTGAAAAGAATGTACTGGGTATCCAGCCTTATTCGGTTGTTATCAATGGTAAGTCTTATACTTATGATTGGGCACAACCTTTGGCTGGGCAGGCTGCGATGGTAGCTGATTTTGTCAAAGATATAAAGGCCGGCAAAGGCTTAAAAGACGCCTCTTTCCAGAATATTGGCACAGTAGGCAATGCTATTTTAAATGCTTTGCAAATGGGTGGGAATACGCTTTATGAACAATCCTTTTTATCCGGCTTTAAAACATTGTTTGGCTATGATGGATTTACAAAAGGTCTTGTTAGTTTAGCCATGGATGCTCCGACTCAGTTTTCACCTTCTTTCATGCGGCAACTTACGCAGCTTTATGACGACACCTACCGGCAAAGTTTTGAATACAAAGACGAATTGGGGAGCACAAAAAATCAGCTAATGGCAGGTTTGCCCATATTCAGCAAACAATTAGCCCCGCAAGTGGATACTTTGGGTAGAGAAATGAAAAGAGTGGATAACGGTATATTTAATGTCTTTTTGAATCCTGCTAATGTGAAAGAGCAGAATACTACAAAAGTAGGGAAAGAAATTTATGCTGTTTATCAACAAACGGGAGAGAAGGCGGTGTTACCTTCTGTGGCTCCTTATTATGTTGGAACAGGGGAAGATAAAACAAGTTTGACCTCTCATCAACGGGCTGATTGGCAAAAAATAAGTGGGCAGAAAGTGGAGAATTGTATTGAACAGCTTATGGTTAAACCGTCCTATAAAAATTTGAAAAAGGATGAAAAGGCGGAACTACTTACGGATATATCGCAGTATGCTAAAGATTATGCGAATTACAAAGTTGTGGGTGACCCAATTAGTAAAAATTGGAAGAAGGCTTATGAAGCGGAACAAAAAGGCATTGATTTGGCTGACTATTTGATGATTTGGCGCTATAAGGATGGTAATGGGAACGGCGGCGTGACGCAAGAAGAAATGGAAAAGGCTATCAATAAATATGGTAAAAATTTAACCAAAAAACAAAAAGCCTATTTATGGCAGCAGCAAAATACTTCATGGAAAGAGAAGAACAATCCTTTCCGCTAAAAGAGAAGCACTCCTGATGGAGTATTTCTTTTATTGTTATCCAAGTTTAAAATATGTGACAAGCGATAAGAGGGCTACTACAAAAATATAATAAAGCTGTTTTTTTTGCTTTTCAGTTTTTTCTTCAAATATTGATGCTATAACATGAACAACTGCAAATACGAAATATAAGGCAATACTATGGGCAAGAATATAGAAAATAAAACTTATTATTTCGTTGAAAAGACTGGAGTTAATAGCTTTTGTATAAATATAATTTGTATAGGAAGAATAGGCGGCAACAATAAGACAGGAGGCCCATACTGTCGGAAGTGCAATCCGCTTTTCTTTCTCTTCTCGCTCTTCTATATATTTTTTTGTTCCTAAATGTAATAATTCATTTAGTTGTCGATTTTCTTCTTTTAGTTGCTTGTTTTCTTCATCCATAATTTTTGCCTCCTTTAAACTTAATATAGCATTTGATATTTAATGAGGCAAGAGATAATTAGAAATAAATTACATTGGCGCTTCATTGGGGTGCTTTTCCTATGATAATTTGAAAGGCGGTGCGATGTGCTTGATATATTTATCAGCTTGTTGTCAGTATTAGGAGCAAATGGGATATTGCTTTTTTTTATTAAGCGATATTTTGCCCAAAAA
>CALXSR010000008.1 GCA_944391215.1 uncultured Clostridia bacterium | reverse complement strand
TTAAGCCCCAATCTTTCATCCCTTGCAGTAAAGCTTCACCCATTTCTTTTTCTTCCCCGGGTAAACTAGGAAATTGCACCATTTTCTGAAAAAAGTCGATAATATCCTGTCTTTTTGCTTCCACCGCGTCTACAATCTTTTGTTCTGTGGCGTTCATTTCATATCCCCTTTCCATTCCATCTTTCTTTTGCTTTTGTTTGCTCATTAGCTGTCATCCGTTTTGTTATAAACGATGCATGTTATGGAAATAAAATATTGATTATGGCGCAACAGCTTTTATAAAGACTGTAAATCGCCATAAACCAGTTGACCGTTGGTAAAGGTAGCCAAAACCTGCATATGGTAAAGTTCTTGCATACTAACGGCAAAAGGATCTTTTTCTAATATCATCATATCGGCATATTTGCCGCAGCGCAAAGAGCCGGTAATGGCTTCGTCGCAACAGGCTTTAGCGGCATTGATCGTATACATTTTCAGCCCTTGTTCCACAGTAATGGCTTCGTCCTGGCCAAAGTCCATGCCGTTTTGGGTGGTTCTGGTAACTGCCCCAAAAATGGATTCAAAAGGATTGAAATTGCAAATAGGGCAATCGGCATTCCCGGATACAACGACGCCTTTTTCCATTAAGGATTTGGCTGGGTATAACTTTTGCACCTTTTCTTTGGGTAATACCATATTATAATGGTCGCCCAAAGGATAAATAAAGCCGGTAGAAAGGCTGGCCACCAAACCCAATTCGCGCATTTGATCCATTTGTTCCGGTTTGATACAGCCGCAATGTTCTATGCGGTTGCGCATATGGGTAATATTTTTTTCTTTGTTAACAATACTGAAATTGCGGATAATTTGCGCAATGGAAGCATCTCCTAACGCATGTAATGCCACCCTTAAATTGGCTTGCGCCGCTTTACGGAAAATATCCAACATTTCTTCATCGCTGATAATAAGCATATCGGGCGAAAAAGGCATGTCAATAAAACCTTCGCTAAAACCAGCCGTTTTTCCTGTTATTGTGCCGTCGCTAAATAATTTTAACCCCATCAAACGCAACCAATCGTTGCCGTAACCGGTTTCTAATCCCAGCTGCAAAATGGGTTCCATCAAGCCGATGCGGCCAATGGCCGAAATGGCCGGCGCCCAATAACGCACCCGGCATAAAGCGCTTTCTTCTTTGATCAATTCTTGATAGGCGCGCAACCCTTGTTTGGTTGCGGTAATTTCGTTGACGGTAGTAACGCCGTGGGCTACCAAATCCTTTTGGATTGCTAACATTTTATCTTTTAATACCGATAAATCATAATCCGGTACGGGTATCATGTTCAAAGCGTTTTCTTCGATAATACCGTTTAATTTTCCGGTAATAGGATCTTTGTTAAGAATGCCACCTTCTATGGGAACAGTGTTTTCATCAATACCGGCTGCTTGTAAAGCCAAAGAATTCACCACCCATTTATGCGTGCAAACGCGGCGCATAACAACGGGGTTATTGGGGGAAACTTTATCTAAATCCCAACGCGTGGGCAAGCGTTTTTCGGCAAAAAAACGTTCGTCCCAACCGCCGCCTAAAATCCATTCCCCTGGTTTTTTGGTTTTTGCCACCTGCGCAATTTGCTCGCAAAGTTCGGCAATGGAGGTTTCTAATTCCCCTTGGGTATCAATTTCCAGCAAATATTCAGCAGCCATGGTCACGTGCATATGGCTTTCAATAAAACCGGGCATTAAAGTACGGCCTTTTAGATCAATCCATTGGGTATTTTCATCGGCATATTGTTTTGCTTGCTCTTTGGGGCCAACAAAAACAATTTTATCCTGAAAAATCCCCACGGCTTCCGCCTTTTTTAAATCATCTTCCATGGTATAAATGGGACCGTTGTAAAAAATACGGTCAGCGATAGGATATTGCATATGGTAACCTCCTTAAAATCGATAATTTTAATATATTCTTGATGGACTGATAAAAGCCCGTTTTTTAGCAAATAGTCGGAATATTTTGCTTAAAGAGATTAAAGTGACTAAAGCGACTTTAAGAGATATATTGACAAGGAATGGGGTAGATAATAATATTAGATAAGAAGGAACAGGATTTATAATATAGTAAGTGAAATTTTATTTTTATTATACTTTAATTTGTTTCGGGAAAAAAGTGTTTTCAGGTCAAATATTGCTTTGACCTGATTTTATACTTTTGCAAGAAGAAAGGACGCGTATTGTTTTGACGATAGAAAATGGCTATGTCATCGTGACGGATTCTACGGCTGATTTAACACAAACGATCGTGCAAGATTTAGGTATCCTAGTTTTGCCGATGGAATATATTTTGGATGGTACGGTATGTCATTATGCTCCTACGGATGATGAAAGCGATATTACCGCTTTTTATCAGGCTTTAAAGGGGGGAAAAATGGCCCAAACTTCGCAAGTAAGCCCAATGACCTATTATGCTTATTTTCGGCCGATTTTAGAACGTGGGCAGGATATTTTATACATTGCGTTTTCCTCCGGTTTAAGCGCTACTTATGAAACGGCTTGTCAAGTGATAGCGGAGTTGCAAAAGGAATTTCCGCAAAGACGCATTTTGGCAGTGGATTCTTTGTGTGCTTCTGCTGGAGAAGGGTTGTTGGTTTATGCGGCGGCGCAAAAACAAAAACAAGGCTTGGATATGGAAACCTTGTATCAATGGCTTTTGCAAAACCGTTTGCATTTATGCCATTGGTTTACGGTAGACGATTTGGCCTTTTTAAAAAGAGGCGGTCGTATTTCGGCCTCTACGGCCATGGTAGGCGATATTTTGCAAATCAAACCGGTTATGCATGTGGATGACGCTGGGCATTTGGTTCCGGTTAGTAAAGCGCATGGACGGAAAAAATCTTTGCACGCCTTGGCGCAGGCTATGCAAAAAAGTTGTATCCCCGCGGAAAATGAAGTGATTTTTATTGGGCACGGCAATAGTGTAGAGGATGCTACTTTATTGAAAAAGTTAATTGCAACTTCTTTCCCTCAATTTTTCGTGCAAATTGTGCCGATTGGACCAATCATAGGCGCCCATGCCGGCCCGGGGGTTATTGCTTTATTCTTCTTTGGCAGCCCCCGTTAACAGGGTTGTTAAGGAAATAGGGATAGATAGAAAAGATCAAAAATGTTGACAAATTTTAGGAAGGGCAGGGACCGAAAGAAATTTAATTACATAAAAAAGCGGAACGTTTTCCATACATAAAAAACCTGTTACAGTTGATTGAAGTAAAATAAGCTTTTTTATGAAAGAGGTGCTGCTCTTGATACCGCATAGCGCGAAATTAGAAGAAGTGACGGTGGCGTTGTCTTGTGATCCCACACAGGGGTTAAGCAAAGAAGAGGCGCAAAATCGCTTATCCCAATATGGACAAAACAAATTAAAGGAGAAAAAGAAAAAAAGCAACTGGCAAAGATTTATCGATCAATTTAAAGATGCGATGATTATTATTTTGTTGGTTGCCGCCGGCGTGTCTTTTGCGATTGCCATTTATCATGGAGATGCGGGAGAATTTTTTGAACCTTGTTTGATTCTGTTGATTGTCATTTTGAATGCCTGTATGGGGGTGGCGCAGGAAAGCAAGGCGGAAAAAGCATTGGAAGCTTTAAAAAACCTGTCCGCGCCGCATGCCCGGGTAAAAAGAGACGGCAAAGAAGAGGTGTTGGACGCTTCCTTGCTGGTTCCTGGGGATATTATTATTTTGGAAGCGGGCGATTTTGTACCGGCGGACGCTCGTTTGATTCGTTCTTCCAGTTTGAAAGTGGAAGAATCGGCTTTAACGGGGGAATCGGTTCCCAGCGAAAAGCATGCCGATGAAGAAATTGCGGAAAAGGCTCCTTTGGGCGACCGCAAAAATATGGTATATTCCGGTTGCAGCATTACCTATGGTACGGGGCAAGCCATTGTTACCGCCACGGGTATGCAAACCGAAATGGGGAAAATTGCCGATCTTTTGGCCAATGAAGATGAAACCAAAACGCCTTTACAAGAAAAATTAGCTCAATTAGGAAAATATTTGGGTATTTTGGCTTTGGTGGCTTGCGCCATTATTTTTATGGTAGGGATCATTGACGGATTGCCGGTGATGGAAATTTTTATGACTGCCGTTTCTTTAGCGGTATCGGCCATTCCGGAGGGGCTTCCTGCTATTGTAACAGTTGTTCTTTCCATCGGCGTGCAGCGTATGGTAAAAAAGAATGCCATCATTCGCCGTTTGCCGGCGGTGGAAACGCTGGGCAGCGCTTCAGTGATTTGTTCGGATAAAACCGGTACTTTAACTCAAAACCGCATGACTTTGGTGAAAGCTTATACAGAAGAAACAAAAGCGCAAGAAGAAATCAGTTCGCAAAACAGCGCTGCGGTGCGCAAGGTATTGCAATATGCCACATTATGTTGCGACGGCGCGGTGGAAATAGAAAACGGGGTAGAAAGACATATTGGGGACCCCACGGAAACGGCCATTGTATTGGCGGCTTATCATAATGGTATGTCCAAAGAAGCCTTAAATACGACGCATCCGCGCATGGCGGAAATTCCCTTCGATTCCGATCGTAAGCTGATGAGTACGGTAAACCGCATCGACGGGAAAAATATGGTCATTGTAAAAGGGGCTTTCGATGTTTTGGCGGAACGCTGTATCAGCGGTGATATTGCGAGCGCGAAAAAGGCCGTAGATGAAATGAGCGGCAATGCTTTGCGTGTTTTGGCGGTGGCATATAGAGAAATCGTAACGATTCCGGAAGAACCGCAGCCCCAGGATTTGGAAAATGAGTTGCACTTTTTGGGCTTGGTGGGTATGATCGATCCGCCGCGTCCGGAAGCCAAAGAAGCGGTGCGTATTTGCCGCGAAGCGGGTATTCGGCCGGTAATGATAACAGGCGACCATGTCATCACTGCTTCTGCGATTGCCAAAGAATTAGGCATGCAGTTAGAAGGGGATGAAGCGATTACCGGGTCCGAATTACAGGCGATGAGCGACGCGGAATTGGACGCTCGCATTCGGCATATTGCAGTTTATGCGCGGGTTTCGCCGGAAGATAAAATTCGTATTGTGCGGGCTTGGCAAAGAGCCGGGGAAATTGTTTCGATGACCGGCGACGGCGTGAACGACGCCCCTGCCCTAAAAGCGGCGGATATTGGTTGCGCCATGGGGATTACCGGTACCGACGTGGCCAAAGGGGCCGCTGATATGACCTTAACTGATGATAATTTTGCTACTATTGTAGACGCCGTCCGCGAAGGCCGCGGTATTTACGACAATATCAAAAAAACGGTGGCTTTCCTGCTGGGCACTAATATCGGGGAAGTGCTGGCGGTGTTTACTGCGATGATGCTTTGGCGTGTATCGCCTCTTGTTTCTATGCAGCTATTGTGGATTAACTTAGTAACGGACAGTTTGCCGGCGATTGCTTTGGGCATGGAAGCGGTGGAAAAGGATATCATGCAGAGGCCGCCGAAACCGAAAAACGAAGGTATATTTGCTCACGGTTTAGGGGTGCGCATTGTGTTGCAAGGGATGATGTTTGCCCTTTTGACCTTAATCGGTTTTATCGTTGGCCGCAGTGTGACCGGAGAATTGGCCGGCGGGCAAACCATGGCCTTTATGGTATTGGCCTTGTCGCAGGTCATGCACTCTTTTAATATGCGTTCTAAGTACTCGCTTTTTAAAACCGGCTTTTTTACCAATAAAAAGCTAAACGGGGCGGCGGCCCTTTCCCTCCTTATGGTTTGCCTAGTTTTATTTGTGCCGCCGGTGGCTACGGCTTTTGCTTTGATTCCTTTGCCAACTTGGCTCTATTTGGTTGGTTTTGCTTTGGCTCTAGTTCCGATTGTGGTTTTGGAATTGACCAAAGCATTGGGTATGATTCGACATTAAAAACAAAATAAAAAAGACCCTTTCGGGTCTTTTTTTTGTCGTTTTCCTTCGCTTGTCTTCTTATTCCGTTTTAAAGTCCACTAATTCTTCTAAGCTTTTGCGTTTTTTGGGCCGAATGGCGTCGTTTTCGGCGGCATAGCCCAAAGCGATCACCAAACGGATGCGATTTTTTATGCCGAGTAATTGCGCCAGTTTCTTTTCCTCAAACCAGCCCAAAATGCAGGTAGAAAGGCCGCAGCTGGTGGCACACAAGGTAAAATGAGCGACCGCGATACCAATATCAATGCTGCGATAATCTTGATCTTTTACCCGGCTGCCCATTGCGGCGCTGGCGGTATAGTTTCCTTCGCTTATTACCACAAAGCAGGGCACTTGTTCCGTAAATTTGTTCATGCCCATGCTACGGGTAGCTTCTCCCACTTTGGCGGCCATCGCGCCGGTGCAAACCGTATAATGCATGGGTTGGGCATTGCAAGCGCTGGGCGCCATTTGCGCTGCCTGTAAACAAGCATTGATTTCTTCTGTTGTAACAGGCTGCTGACTATAATTGCGACAGCTTTGTCTTTTTTGGATCAGTTCCATAAATTCCATTTTATTTCCTCCTATTTTTGGGCGGACAATTCTTTTTTGAGATAAACCATATCAATTAACTGTTTGCCGTTTTCATAAATAGCATGGTCATAGTGGTTGATAAAAAAATTAGGTATGCGATGGCTTACTTGGAAGCCGCATTTTTGATAAAAGGATAGGGTAAGCGGACTATCTCCGGTGCCCACCAAAAAAGTATGCGCCCAGGGTTGATAATAGTTTAAAACAAATTGCACCATTTTTTGCCCATAGCCTTGGCGTTGGGCATGGGGGCTGGTAGCAATATTTTTTATTTCATAAATCCCGGGTCCTTCTTTTGTTACTACGCAAATGGTTTTGCAATCCGGATCGTATAAAGCAAAAAGATCGCCGCGTTCCAAATAACGGTCTATCATGCTTTCCTGCTCGTCTCCTAACAATAAAAGCGGGAGAAATTGTTTTTTATTTTGTGTAATTTGTTTGATTTGCATACAATGTTCCCTTTAACAAGTTTGCCCTTGATAGTGACTTTTTAAAAGGGCGATTTCTGTGGTATGACCTGCTAAATCATTAGGTGTTTCTAAAATAAAAGGTAATTCTTGTAGTAGAGGGTGATTCATAATTTGCACCAAAGCCGGTAAACCGATTTGGCCTTGGCCAATTTTGGCATGCCGGTCTTTATGGCTACCAAGAGGGTTTAAACCGTCGTTTAGATGAATCGCTTTTAATCGTTCTAAACCAATGATGCGTTCAAATTCTGCTAAAACCTCTTCTAAATGATGAACAATATCATAACCGGCATCAAAAACATGGCAGGTATCCAAACAAATGCCTACTTTTTCCGGTAATTTTAATTGATCGATGATGGCGCGTAGTTCTTCAAATTTGCCGCCAACTTCAGAGCCTTTTCCAGACATGGTTTCCAATAAAACCAAATTTTTAGTATCCTTGGTTAATACCTGGTTTAACATGGCGCAAATATAGTCTATGCCTGTTTCGATACCTTGCCCAACATGGCTGCCGGGATGGAAATTATAATAGGCTGCCGGTAAGTGGGCAATATTAGCCAAATCCTCCGCAAAAATGCGGGTGGCAAATTCTCGCAAATGGGCGTCCTTGGAGCAAGGATTTAAGGTGTAGGGCGCATGGGCGATCAAAGTATAAAAGCGTTCTTTTTGCGCCAATGCGCAAAAAGACGTGATATCTTTTAAGTTTAAGGCTTTGGCATTGCCGCCTCTGGGGTTTCTGGTAAAAAACTGACAAGTATTGGCGCCGGATGCCAACATATCTTGTCCCATCGCCAAAAAGCCTTTGGCATTAGAAAGATGACAGCCGATTTTTAACATAATTTCCTCCCTTGTTCTAGTTGTAATAAATATTGTTTGATATTAAGACCACCGCCATAACCAACCAATTTGCCATTGGCTCCGATTACCCGATGGCAGGGGATCAGAATGGCAATCGGATTATAGTGGTTGGCCATCCCCACAGCCCGACAAGCTTTGGGATTTCCGATTGCGCTGGCAATTTCCTGATAAGAACAAGTTTTACCATAAGGAATTTTTTGTAAAGCTTGCCAGCATTTTTTTTGGAAGTCCGTTCCTTGCGGGTGCAAAGGTATGGTAAATTCGGTACGGGTACCGTTAAAGTATTCTTCTAGCTGTTTGGCCACCTTTTGTAAGAATGCCGTTTTTTGAAAAATAATATTCTGCGGGGGCAAAGAGTTGGGTAAGCATAAATGGGTGAGAACCTGATCCTCTTCCACCAGAAAGATACGGCCAATTGGTGTTTCAAAGATATATCCTTTTTTCATCGTATTTCCCCCTTTTCTTTATTTTACATGGTAAGCCACTATTTGTCTTGTGAAAATGAAAAAAAATTGTTATGATGGTTTTTGTAAATAATTCGCAAAAGAAAGAGGTTGTGTTGATGAATAGAAAAGAATTGGTGCAAAAGCAAGAAGCATATATGATTGCTATGCGGCGGGAATTTCATCAGTATCCGGAATTATCTTTGCAAGAAGAACGAACCTCGGCTCGTATTTGTGAAGAGCTGAGCAAAATGGGAATCCCTTATGAAGTGGTTGGTCAAAGAAATGTAATCGGTATCCTGGAAGGTGGAAAGCCGGGGAAAAAAATTGCCATCCGGGCCGATTTTGACGCTTTGCCGGTAAAAGAAGAAACAGGGCTGCCTTTTCAATCGCAAAATGAAGGCGTTATGCATGCTTGTGGGCATGATGGCCATGCGGCGATTTTATTGGGCACGGCGAAAGCTTTAAGCGAAATCAAAGAAGAATTACAAGGTACCGTTGTGTTTTGTTTCCAAGTTGCTGAAGAAAACGGCGTAGGCGCTATGGAAATTGTTCCTTATTTACAGGAAAAAGGCGGGGTAGACCAAGTGATTGGCTTACATCTGATGGGCTGTCATGAAGTGGGGGAAATCTTTTTGCCGGATGGTGCTATTATGGCCGGTATTGGCGGTTTTCGTATCATTGTCACCGGAAAAGGCGGGCATGGTTCGCGGCCTGATTTGTCCATCAATCCTATCCATCCTGCTTGCCAAATTTTATTGCAAATTTCTTCCATTCCCACCAACCGGCATTCACCTTTTGATACCTGTGTAGTAAGTCCTTGTAAAATTGTGGGCGGTACTGCCAACAATATTATTCCCGATACGGCGGAAATTGCCGGTAATGTGCGTTATTTGCGTCTGGGCGACGCCGAAGTGCTGATGGGAGAAATCCGTCGGATTGCTACCAATGTGGCGGCTTCTTATGGAGCAACGGCCGAATTGATTCATAAAAAGAAAATGGGCATTCCGGTTGTGAACAATGCCCAGTGTGCGCAAAAAGGACGTGAAATTGCGCAAGAAATGGGTTTAACTGTTTTACCGCCGCATGATCCCAATTTGGGTAATGATGATTTTAGTTGGCTTTTAAATGAATATCCTGGCTTTTATGCCAATTTGGGCTGCCATAAAGAAGGCGCCGATACCAATATTCATAATTGTCGTTACGATATTGATGAAAGAAGTTTGGCCTTGGGCGCAGAATTTTTTGTATCCTATGCTTGCGATTTCTTAAAATAATTTAAAATCATAAAATAAAGCAAATCAAAATGAAAAAGCCGTTTTTAGAGGGCTATTTCAAGAAAACAAAAATAGGAAAATCGTATTTTCCTTGCAGGTTTTCTTATCTGGCCGTTCTATGCAACGGCTTTTTTTGTATAACAAAATTTTGGCAAATAAAAAATTGTTTACTCCTTTTAAAAAGGCAAATACTAAATAAAAAAAGGGGTGTTTTTTATGTTTTTCTCTCTGACTCATGTGTTGCCGCCGACCACCAAAAGGGTGCAAAAGCATACGGATCCGATGGTAAATGCCAAAATCAAAAAAGATACGGAGGCCCGCATTGCGGATTATGCGCAATGCGATAAAGAAATTTTAAGCAACAGAATCGAAAAATTAAATCGAGAATGGGATACGGAGCGGGTTTTGGAAGCCAATGCGGCTACCTGGATTTTAATTAGCTCCTGTTTGGGTATGAAAAAGGATAAAAGATGGTTTTATGTAACGGGCGGTATCGGGGCCTTTTTATTGCAGCATGCTCTTTTTGGTTGGTGCCCGCCTTTGCCTATTATCCGGCGTTTGGGCGTGCGTACGCCGGAAGAAATTCAAAGAGAACGGCTGGCCTTGCAGCTTTTGCGCGGTGATTTTTTAACCGATAATAAGGCGGAAGAAAAGGAAAACAAAAAGGAAACAGACAAAGAAGAAAAATAGTTTCATGGTTGATATGTTTTTGTATGTGATATAGGATATCGAATCGTTTGTATCTTATATAAATTTGTATCTTATATAGAATTGCTAGAAAAAGAAATATAGAATGGAAAACAGTAGCCTATGGGCTACTGTTTTTTGATATCATCGGTTATATCAGGTATCAGGTTTTGGATATTGGGTTATAGGAGCTATTTTGGCACAGCGTTTTATCGATTTCCCTTTTCCTGAAAGGAACCATAAAGCAAAAATGATACCTCAATGCTGCATTTTTTTATTTTTCTTGTGGTATTTCTATGGCGTGAATCATGGTGCGGGCATTATCGAATTCATAACTGCAGGTAATAAAGGAATATAATTGGGTAATCTCTTCTGCTTTTATGGTATTTTCATAGCGGTTTTCGTTTAACCTATCCTGCACATAACTTTGCCATTCTGTATCGTCTGCAAATTGTGTTTTGCGGTAAATGGGTTTGCTGGCAGATACTTGGCAAGCGATAATTTGCAAATGGATTTCTCTGTCAGGCGTATAGATCGTCATTTTGGAGTTTTGCTGCCAAAAATCTTCTTTTTTATAATTGACAATATCATGAAATAAGCCGGTGCGGCCGAAATTATGGCCATATATAATCACATGCCGACCGCGCATATCGGGCTGACATTCATAATCCAAATAAATGGCGCCACCATTGCTTTTTTCTCCGCGGAAATTTTTCTTTAAATAGGTTTCGTTATTATCTGTTTGCACAACAGGACCGTCAATATTGGTTCCGGGAATGGTAATCCAGGCAATGGTATCGGCATTGATATCCAGCAAGGAAGCAAAATCAATAGGAGAAACCGCAACTTCTTTAGGCTCTTCTGGTAAAAAAGAAATGCTGTTTGGCAACTGATCTTGTTCTCGATATTCCTGCACATAAGGCCATAAAAAATAAAAGGCCAACAAAAGGAAAGCCAGAATGAAAAGGAAAATAGAGAGCTGGTTTTTTCTTTTTTGTCGCATTTTTTCTATACCTGCCTTCTGCTTTTATGCTACTATCACACTTACTATGCTTCTCTAAAATAAATCCTTATTCTTGGGGGTTTGCATAAGTGTCGATTAAATTTTGGGCTGCTTTTTGAAAGTAGGAAGATACCGCACAATATTGTAAAACGGTTAGAAGCAAATTTTGTTCCGTTTCTTCCGTTAAAATTTGCGATTGCAAATTGGCCAATTGCTCTTTTTGTTCTTTTTTTCCAGCCAAATAAGCGGTATAGGTTTTTGCCAAATACGCATGGTGGTAATTGGTGCCGTCCATCATTTCTTCTTTTTCCGCAGTGATGAGCTTCTTGATATCCTGCAAACTTAACGTTTGTTTTAAAGCAAAAATAAAAAGCAGCAAAATAATATGATCCTTGCTGTATTTTTTGCCTTTGATTGGTTTTAACAGGCCTTCTTTGCTGTAATTGTTAATCATGGTTTTGGTCATAATTTTATCGTCCGCATTGCGTTTGCGGTCTTGTAATTCTTGATTGAATAAACTCATAATTTGATCCATATATAAATCTATATTGGGAATATCGGCAAGTGCAATATCATGTTCTTGCAAAATTTCTGCAAACGCCGCTTGTATAGCCGATTTTGCTATTTTCATATTAACCCCTCCCACCTTATCATAATGGAAGAAAGATGAAAATTCAAGGAATCGCTTGCAAACTTTTTATCATATGGTATCATTATCTTTATAAAGTAGTTTTAAAAACTATGTTTTTTCGAGGTGTTGCCTGTATGCCAACATTTTTCTGGAAAGCCAAAGATCCCATTAGCAGTTATACCCATTTTTTAGGGGCAGTTTTTTCTGTAATCGGCGCGGTTTTGCTGGTTATAAAAAGCGCCGCCAATCCTGCCAACAATTTATTGCATATGCTTTCGGTGGTGGTATTCGCTATTTCTTTAATTGCCTTATATTCTGCCAGCAGTATTTACCATTTTGTGAATTTAAGCGAAGCCGCTAATTTCCGTTTGCGTAAATTGGATCATTCTATGATATTCGTGCTGATTGCCGGTACCTATACGCCTTTGATTTACAATTTATTTTCTCAGCCAATGGCTACTTATTTTACGGTTGCCATGTGGGTTGTTGCCTTGATTGGCACTTTGTTGAAAGTGTTTTTTTTCAAGGCGCCGCGTTGGTTGTCTACGGTATTATATATTGCAATGGGTTGGGCTATTGTGGTGGATTTACCCGCGGTAGCGGCTTTGGGGCCGATGGGAATCGCTTTATTGGTAGCCGGCGGGATTGCTTATACCGTAGGCGGCATTATTTATATGATTAAAAAACCCAATTTTAGCAAAGAGTTCGGTTTTCATGAATTTTTCCATGTTTTTGTGCTGTTGGGCAGCCTGTGCCATTTTTTATGTATTTATTTTTTCGTCGCTTAATTTATAAATCTAAAATTTGTATGCTTTGAAAGCGGATTTTTTCTTCCGTTATCGTTTTTTCTAAAAGCTCTTTTTGGTTCATTTCATTGCGCCAAGCCAAACCGCATTGGGCGGACAATTCGGTTGGGATGGGAATGAGACGACCGGAGAGCTTTTTTGTTTGAAAAATGCTTTGCGCGCGCATAGCGTCGCTATTGGTGGCAAAAGCCACCAATATAAATTTTCTTCCTAATGTTACCATGTTGCCGCCTCCTTGTTTTTTTATTATGGCTTACCTGCGAATACTTGTCAAATTTTTTACCATAGGATACAATAGAATTCGTTTTAGATAGAAAAATGGTAAATAGGAGGTACAACATGTATATCAATGTGTTAAAATCAAAAATTCATCGAGCTACGGTAACGGATGCTGATTTGAATTATGTGGGCAGTATTACCATAGACCCTGTTTTACTGCAAGCAGCCCATATTCGGGTGGAAGAAAAGGTACAGGTGGTCAATATTCATACCGGGGATCGTTTTGAAACTTATGCCATAGCCGGAAAACCGGGAGCCGGCGATATTTGTTTAAACGGAGCGGCCGCTCGTTTAGCCCAAAAAGGAGATTTGGTGATTATTATGGCTTATGCCTGGATGAAGGAAGAAGAAGCAGAGCAATTTGCTGCCTCTATTGTTCATGTGGATGAAAATAATCGAATAAAATAGCTTTTCCCCCTTGCTCCATGCGACAAGTTTCGCTATAATGGAACAGACTTTGCATCTTTAAAAGGAGTTAGAAGACATGTTCCAACAATTTTTGCAAGACTTGAAGAGAGAGTTTCACGGTTATAATGGCGCGAAATTTGGGCAAGATGTTTTAGCAGGCTTTACGGTGACGGCAGTAGCCTTGCCCTTGGCTTTGGCTTTTGGGGTTGGTTCCGGGGCTACGGCGGCGTCGGGTTTGATTACTGCCATCATAGGCGGTATTATCATTAGTTTGTTTTCCGGGGCCAGTTATCAAATATCGGGCCCAACCGGGGCCATGATGGCTGTTTTGATTACCTTAAGCGCGCAGTATGGTATGCAAGGGGTCTTTTTATCCGGCTTATTGGCCGGTATTTTCTTGCTTTTGGCCGGATTTTTTAAATTGGGTAATTTAATGCGCTTTATTCCGGTGCCGGTGATTACCGGCTTTACCTCCGGAATTGCGATTGTGATTGCCGGTGGGCAAATAGGTAATTTTTTTGGGGTGGCGACGCCCAGCGGCGGTTTGCTTAGCCAAATCCAGCAATATGTGCAAAATGGTTTCCCTGTTCATATGCCTACTTTGGCTATTTCTTGTTTGGTGGTAGCGATTATGGTTTTTTGGCCCAAAAAAATAGGCGGTAAATTCCCGGCTTCTTTGGGCGCTTTAATTATCGTTTTAATTGTAAATCACTTTTGGCAGTTGCCTTTGGCAACGGTAGGTGATATTCCCAAAACGCTGCTGCCGGAAAGCCGTTTGATGTTTTCCCAACTGCCCTGGCACGAATTTCATAATTTTATTATGCCGGCTTTGTCTATTGCTATGCTTTGTATGGTGGAAAGTTTGCTTTGCGGCGCTTCGGCCGGGCGTATGAAAGGTGAAAAATGTAATTCGGACCGCGAATTGGTAGCGCAGGGAATTGGGAATATTATATTGCCCTTTTTCGGGGGTATTCCTGCTACTGCCGCTATTGCCCGTACCAGTGTGGCCATTAAGTCCGGTTGCCAAACGCGTTTAACCGGTGTCATTCATGCTTTGGGGCTGTTGCTTTCCATGTTTGTTTTAAGCGGTATTATGTCGCAAATTCCTTTATGTGCTTTGGCTGGTATTTTAATGGTAGTTTCTTTCCGTATGAATGACTGGGCTTGTATCCGTTATTTATTAAAACATAAATTTAAAACCGGTACGGTAAGTTTTTTACTGACCATGGTGGCTACCGTGGTACTTGATTTGACCTGGGCTATTATGATTGGCGCGGTATTTTCGGCCTTTTTATTTATTAGTAAGGTTTCTGATATGCGGGTTAGTGTCAGCGATGTGGACCCGCAAAAAATGGCGGCGAAAAAAGAAATCATTGCCAAAGATTGCCAACATATGAAAATTGTTTATTTAACCGGGCCCTTGTTTTTTGCTGCAATGGATAAAGTGGAAGAGGCGATTGCGGAATTGGGCAACCCTGGCGTTTTGATTTTTTCCATGCGGGGCGTGCCCATGATTGATATTTCCGGTATGCAAATTTTTACCGACTTGTGTTGCGATTTGCGTAAAAAGGGCACTAAAGTGGTTTTTGCCGGCGTGCAGCCCAAAGTGGTGGAAATGCTGCAAAGGAGCGATTCCTATGATATTTTGGGAGCGGATAATTTTTATTGGAGCGCCGACCAAGCCATTGCCGCCTGCGCTTAAAAACGATTGTCTTAAAAAATGATGTCTATGAAAAAGCCTATTATTGCTATAATAAATATTACTAAAATAAAAAGAAGCCGAGCCGGCTTCTTTTTTTGTTGACAGCGCCATAGACGCATGCTATACTTTCCGTATTAACTGTATTATATGTATTAGTACAGTTGGGACGTTTAAATAGAGAAAATAAGAAGATAAATTTGCATAAGAAAGGAGCGAGGCCATGATACAGATCGATTATAAAGATCGGCGTCCGATTTATTTGCAGTTGATGGACAGTATCGAGGACTTAGCCGCCAAAGGGATTTTAACAGCCGATAGCCAGCTGCCTTCCGTCCGCAGTTTGGCTATGGAATTGTGTATCAATCCAAACACCATTCAACGGGCTTATGCTGAGCTGGAGAAAAAAGGCATTATTTATTCTGTTTCTGGCAAAGGCAGTTTTATTACCAAGGATCAAGAAAGCATTTTGCAAAGCAAAAGAGAGGAACTTTATAGTAATTTAAGCAGTCTAATAGGCCAGGCCTACCGTTTGGCCATACCGGAAAAGGATATCTTGGCGAAATGCAGTTATTACTATAGTACATTGGAGAAGGGGGAAGCACAGTGATTATAGCGGAAGGCATTTATAAATCCTTTGATGATATCCACGCCTTAGAAGACGTCCATGCGGAAATTAAAAAAGGCTCCGTATTTGGCTTGGTTGGAACCAACGGTGCGGGTAAATCCACCTTTTTGCGAGTTATGGCCGGCATTTTAAAACCGGATCGCGGTAAAATTACCATTGAAGGGGAAGATGTTTTTGAAAATACGGCCATAAAGGAACGGTTCTTTTATATTTCTGATGAACAATATTTTTTTCCAAATGCTACGCCGGAGGAAATGGCCCAGTATTATAACAAAATATATCGCAAATTCTCTTTTGAACAATTTCATCATCTTATGGCCAATTTTTCCTTACCGGAAAAACGTAAAATCAATACTTTTTCCAAAGGGATGAAAAAACAGTTGTCGGTTATTTTAGCCATGAGCGCGCAGACAGATTATATTTTTTGTGATGAAACATTCGATGGTTTGGACCCTGTTATGCGCCAAGGGGTAAAGGCTTTGTTTGCGGCAGAAGTTGCCGAACGGGAATTAACGCCTATTATTGCTTCGCATAATTTACGCGAATTAGAAGATATTTGCGACCACGTAGGCCTTTTGCATAAAGGTGGCATGTTGCTGGCACGCGATTTGGATGATATGAAATTAAATATCCATAAAGTGCAGTGCATCTTTAAGGATACCAAAGCCAAAACCAAAGAGGATTGGCCCGGCTTGGAAATTATCAATATGGAGCAACGCGGTTCCTTATATACCATGATTGCCCGCGGGGAAGAACATGAAATTTTAAAAGCCATTCAGCTTTTAGGGGCTAGTTTTTATGAAATATTACCTTTAACTTTGGAAGAAATCTTTATCAGCGAAACGGAGGTGCAAGGGTATGACATCAAGAAACTCTTGGTTTAGTTTTTCTTTAATTTTAGATACCTTACGCAAAAAATTATGGGTGCCTACCTTGGCCTTTCTTTTCTTTTTCTTTATATATCCGGTTGCTACCGTTATGCAAATGCAAAGTTTTATGCGTTGGGCAAATCCCAGCGACCCTTTTTACGCGCGAGATTTGGCCAGCACTGTGGATGATTGCTTAAACGGCATGGGTTTTGGCCTGGGTGTTTTTGTTATGATTGGTATTATCATTGCCGCCTGTGTTTTCTTTTCTTATCTGCATAACAAGAAACAGGTGGATTTTTATCATAGTTTGCCTTTAAAAAGAGAACAGCTTTTTTGTACCAATTTTATTGCCGGCTTATTGTCCATTTTAATTCCCTTTATCTTAAATTGGCTTTTAAGCATTGTTGGGCTTTCGTTCTTTGGCGGTTTTTCCGTCATCGATTGGCCGACTACTTTTAGCACCCTGGGCCTACATTTGCTTTTTGCTCTTTGCGTTTATGCCGTGGCTATTTTAGCCGGGGTATTAACAGGTAATTTATTGGTGCATCTATTAGGCACAGCTACCTTGCTTGCGGTGGGGCCTTTGTTGATTTTAATGTACGCTACCGTTATGGAAATGTTTTATGAAACATTTTATGGCAGTGTTTTTGCCTTGGTCACCTATTTGGCTTATAGTTCTCCGGTTGCGCGTTGGTTCTCTGCCTTTGAGGGCGTATCGATGCATGCGATTGATACCGTTTTATGGCTGCTCTTTGCGGTTGTCATAATCGGCTGTACTTTATATTTGTATAAAATACGCAGTTCGGAAGCGGCTGGTCATGCCATGGCTTTCTCCAAAAGCAAAGCGATTATCAAATATCCCATTATTTTTATCAGCACTTTCTTTTCGGGTATTTTATTCCATTTTATCGGCGATAGCTACAGCGGTAGCTATTTTTGGATGATATTTGGCTTTATCGCAGGCGCTCTTTTGGTGAGTCGTTTGATGGAAATTATTTATGATTTCGATTTTAAATCCATTAAAAAGAACTGGAAGGGCTTAGGCATTTTTGCCGTGGTATTTGCTTTATTTATTAGCGTACCGCTTTTCGATTTAACTCATTATGACAGCTTTCTGCCTGAAGAAGCGGAAGTGGCTTCAATCGATTTGTATTTGCCGGATGTGGATGCTTTTGCTACCTTTGCCGATAGGGAGTCCTATGATTATGCAAATCGAGAAATCCAATATTTGCAAGCTTCTAATTTGGCGGATAGCGAAAATATTCAGGCCGCATTGTCGATTATCCATAAAGCGATTTCCTATGGCGCTGCGGATACCTATATTGCCGATTACGATTGGCGCGGGAATCCTGTTTATGAGGGAGAAATGATGGCCGCCGAAACCATGCCGGCAGCAACGGAAATCCCGGATACCGTCAGCAAACGGCCTCGTTCTAGTAATAATACAAAGGTAAATGTGGTATATCATTTAAAATCGGGGCGTAGCGTAGCGCGTTCTTATCATTATATTGCCTGCGATGATATTTTAAATGAGTTGGATGTTATTTTAAATTCCCAAGAATATAAAAACAATAAATATAGCATCAATCACATTTCTTTTCATCGCATTTTAGTAGATGCCGTACAGCCTTTTGAAAACTATGCGGAAGGGACGCAATCTTTAATAAATTTAGACGAGACTTTTAAAGAGGAGCTTTTGTCTGCTTATCGCCAAGATTTAATGGATTTAACCACCACGCAGATGAAGAAAAGCTTACCGGTAGCCAGTTTAGATTTGCGTGTTTACCCAGGCGCGGCACCCAAAGATGAATTTAAGCGGGAACAAATGAATTGGCAAATGATCCATTATCCTATTTATGGTAATTTTGATCGGACCATTGCCAAACTACAACAAATTGGTATGGAAGAAAGCGACTTTAAGCCGGCTGTGGATGACGTGACCAGGATAGAGATCGAGCGTTATATGGAAGACGAAAACGAAGCGAGCTTAAACGAATGGATCAAACAAGTTTTTGGCTTTGATTTAGGCTTGAAGCAAGACACGAAATATTGGACTGTAAGCAATAAAGAGCAATTACAAACCATTATGCAAAAAACCTATCCTTTTGCTGCTTTCAATTACAATATTTTTGTGGATGCAGCCGCAGATATTGATTTTACTGCTTACTTTGAAACCAGTTATGATAGCAATCGACAAGACCGTTATTTGCCTTTCTATTTAACAGATTAACAGAGTAGATGTATTGGAGCATCTTGTTTGCAAAAGCATAAGATATGGCAATAGATAGAAAGACACAAAAGGATAAAAGCACAAAGGGGTAACATGATGGGCTAGAAGCATAAAAGTACGTAAAAATATAAAAGTATAAACGTATAAAATTATAAAAGCATAAAAGCATAAAAGTATAGAAGTAAAGAAGCATGAAAGCATAAAAGTATGGAAGTAAAAAAGTATCGGAGTACGAAAGCATAAAATATTGAAATGTCGCAGTGTAAAAATATAAGTATGTCAATATAGTAGAGGCATAAGAGCATAAAAAAAGGAAGACCGTTGGTCTTCCTTTTTGGCAATATCAGGGGGCTATCGTTATGATTTAGACTCGCTGAGTACCACTTTTAAGCTTTCTGTTTTGCCGTTGCGGTAAACGCTTAGGGTAATGGTGTCGCCAACCTGTAATGCGTCTTTTATTTCATTTAACTCTTTCGTGGTGGTAATTTCTTTGCCATTGGCTGCCGTAATAATGTCTCCTGCTTCAATGCCTGCTAAAGAAGCGCCGGAATCTGGGTCTACAAAACGCACATAAATGCCCTGTGGTAATTGATAATAAGCTGCTTCCTTGGCCGTTAAATCTTGTCCGGTGATGCCGATTAAAGGCCGTCCTGTTACATAACCATAATTGACCAATTCCTCAATAATTGGTAAAGCGTCGTTAATGGGAATGGCAAAGCCCAAACCTTCGGCATACTGGGTGCTAATTTTCGCGGATGTAATGCCAATCACCTGTCCATAAGCGTTGACCAAAGGCCCGCCGGAATTGCCGGGGTTAATCGCGGCGTCGGTTTGAATAAAGGTCATAGTACGACCGTTGACTTCCACTTCTCGTCCCAAAGCGGAAATGATACCTTGGGTCATGGAGCCGGAAAATTCTAAGCCTAGCGGGTTGCCAATGGCAATGGCCCGTTCTCCCACTTCCAGCTCGTCAGAGTCGCCAAATTCAGCCGGGGTTAAGTCTTTGGCTTGAATTTTAACAACCGCTAAATCAGTTTGGGCGTCTTGCCCAATTAAAGTGGCAGGATATTCGGCACCATCGTGTAATACTACGGTAATGGATTGCGCATCTTCAATCACATGGGCATTAGTCATAATCATACCGTCTGCCGTCATAATAATACCAGAGCCGGTAGATTGACCGAAGCGCTCTTGACTGACAACTGCTACCACAGACGGCGTTACTTTAACGCCTATTTGTTGACTGGTTAATTCCTGCCCGCTATTAGGGGTGGTAGCTGTTTGTTGTACCAGGGTGCTGGTTTGATTGGGATTTGTATTTGCTTGGTTGGCGTCAGCAGTATCTGGCGCAAAGGCGATATATCCTTGAATGGAAATAATGGAAATTAAGCAAACAAAAAGCATATCGCGACATAATTTCCCCACTTTAGGCCAAAAAGACTTTTTTTTCACGGGGATATCAATGAAATCCTTTTCATAATCATAAGAAGTATGGTTGTTTTCCATAAAAAACCCTCCTTTATTTTCTTGTATTGCTTTTATTGTAAGAGCTTGGTATGGGAAAAATGTGAAAGCTTTACGCAAAATAAATGAAAAAAAGCAGGAGATTTTTTTTATAAGTAGAAGAATAATGATATAATCTTGTATAGATAACCATTTATTTCTTTTCTTTATTCACTTATTCTTTTCTGATCTTTACCACGGGACATCTCTTTTTTAGTTTAGTTTTCCTTAGCTATTACAATATAGCTGTAAATAGATGAAAAATGGAGGTCGATTTTATGGTTCTGAATGAAAATTGGGTAACGCAAAAATTCCAGACAGACTTATTGCAAGACTATCAAGATAAGGCTATCGAAGGCGACAAAAATACATTTGATTTGCTTTCGCAAATGAATTTGGCCCATGTAACCATGCTTGCCGAACAAAATATCATCTCGGCTGAAGAAGCGAAAGCTTTGATCGGTTCTATGATGAAATTATGGCAATTAGGCCCCGATGTGATTGAAGTAAAACCGGGCCTTTCCGACTTATTCTCCAATTTGCAAAACTGGGTTATCGCCGATATCGGTATCGACGTGGGCGGTAAAATGCATACCGGCCGTTCCAGAAACGACATGTTTAACAGTTTAGCCCGCATGGAATATCGCGCTTATATTATTGATTTCGCTTTAAATGTTTGCGAATTGATGGAAGGGTTATTGGCCAAATGTAAAGATAACATGGATGTGGTAATGCCCGGTTATACTCACCACGACCAACATGCGCAACCCACCACCATGGGCCATTACATGTTATGGGCTTATGATGTGTTCCGTAGAGACTTGGATCGTGCCTTACATGCTTATCAGAATATGAACCAATCCACCATGGGCGGCGCTGCTTTATGCGGTACTGGTTTCCCGGTGAATCGGCAAAGAATGGCTGACTTGTTAGGTTTCGATAAATTTATTGAACATACCATCGACGCTACCTCCAGTAAAGATAATTACTTGGAAATGGCTTCCACTTTCTGCATTTATCTTGCTAACTTGGTTCGTCTTTCCGAATTGATGTTGATTTGGAATGTGCGCGAAATTGATATGATTCGTATGGATCGTAAATATTGCTCTTACAGCTCCATTATGCCGCAGAAAAATAATCCTATTGGTCTGGAAGCGATTCGGGGCGCTTATGAAGTTTGCGCCGGACAATTTGCCGGTATGTTTACCACGCTAAAAGGTACTGTTCCCGGCAATGGTCGTGAACCTTCTTATTTGGGCAAATTGATGTGGCCTATCATTGAATACACTGTACCGACTCCTTTATTTATGCGCGATATGATCCGTGATATGAAGGTACAAAAAGAAAACTGCCTGCGTTTGGCTAGAGAAGGGTTCTCCACCATTACCGAATTAGCAGACGATATGGTACGGAAAAAAGGCCAATCCTTCGGTTTTGCGCATAAAGTATTGGCTCGTTTGGCGGCTAATTGCATGGATAATAATATTCCTTGCGAACAAATCAACGCGAAAATGATCGACGATATCGCGATGGATATGTTCAACCGCAAAGTGGGCTTTACGGATGCTGAAGTAAGAGAAGCTTTGGATCCATGGGAAAATGTACAAGTACGCAGTATCATTGGTGGTCCTGCTCCCAAAGAAGTGGAACGCATGATGAAAGAACGCGAAAAAGAAATTGCTGAACTGAAAAAAGAATGGCAAGCGAAAAAGAAATTCCAACAAGACAAAATGGAATATGTAAAACAAGAAGCTTCTAAATTCTTGAAATAAGTGAAAAAGAACGGGGGGATAACCATGCGTCAATTTTTTGCCGCCGGGCCGCAAAGTTGCCTGATAAAAAGGTTATCCCCTTCGCGCTTGTTTGATATGAATATTTGTTATTGGGTTAGAAAGTAAACGCATGGCGTTTACTTTCTTTTTTATGATAAGAAGTATAAAGTTTAACTGAAAAAGTATAAAATGTGGAGGTGTCCTATGCAGGAACTGAAGTGGGTAACCCAACAATATAATGAAAATATTTTAGCCGATTTCCAGGAAAAAAATGTAGAAGAGGGCAAACATGGCTTTGGTTTACAAATGGAATTGCATTTTGCCCATATCATTATGTTAGCAGAACAAGGCATTATCAGCAAAGAAGAAGCCGGGCAACTTTTAGCCGCCTTGCAAAAGTTGTGGGATTTGGGTCCGGATGTTATTGAAATTAAACCCGGTTTGACCGACTTATTTTCTAATTTACAGGAATGGCTGGTAAAAGAAGTAGGTATTGATGTGGGCGGTAAAATGCATATTGGCCGTTCCCGAAACGATATGTACGGTACTTTAGACCGCATGATTGCGCGTTCTTATCTTATTGATTTTGGCGAAAAGCTTTGTATTTTAATGGAAGGCTTATTGGAAAAATGCAAGGAAAATATGGATGTGGTAATGCCTGGGTATACCCATCACGATCAACATGCGCAACCTACCACCATGGGCCATTATATGTTATGGGCCTTTGATGTTTTTTATAAAGATATGACTCGCGCTTTGGATTGCTATCAGCGGATGAATTATTCTGCGATGGGCGCGGCCGCCTTATGCGGAACCGGTTTTCCAGTTAACCGGGAAAGAATGGCTGATTTATTGGGATTTGACGGCGTTTGTGAAAATACCATTGACGCGACTTCCAGCCGCGATTTCCAATTTGAAATGGCCTCTGTTTTCTGCATTTATTTGGCCAATTTGGCCCGCTTATCGGAACTGATGTTGATTTGGAATGTACGGGAAATTGACATGATTCGCATGGATCGCAAATATTGTTCCTATAGTTCCATTATGCCGCAAAAAAATAACCCCATTGGGATTGAAAATATTCGCGGCGCTTATGAAGTATCTTGCGGACAATTAGCCGGTATGTTTACGGTATTAAAAGGGATGACGCCCGGTTCTGGACGTGAAATTTGTTTTACCGACGAACTATTGGGCGGCATTATTGCCAAAACTATTCCTACTCCGGTATTTATGCGTGATATGATTCGCGATATGAAAGTGCAAAAAGAAAACTGTTTGCGTTTGGCTAAAGAGGGCTTTTCCACCATTACTGAATTAGCCGACGATATGGTGCGCAAAAAAGGGCAATCCTTTGCTTTCGCTCATAAAGTATTATCTAAATTAGCGGCCAAATGCATGGATCAAAATATTCCTTGCGAAGAAATCGACGGTCAAATGATCGATGAGATTGCGATGGAACTGTTTAACCGCAAAGTGGGCTTCACCGATGAAGAAGTGCGGATGGCTTTGGACCCGGTAGAAAATGTGCAAATGCGCAAAACCCGCGGCGGCCCGGCTCCGGAAGAAGTGGATCGCATGAGAAAAGAAAGAGTGCAAAAAGTAGCGGAAATGAAAAAGCTATGGGCGGATAAAAAACAATTCCAATTGGATAAAATGGCGGCGATTCAAGAGGAAGCAAAAAAATATATGAAATAAATGGGGGAGGTCTTTGGCATGTTAAATGAAAATTGGGTCACCCAGCATTTAGATGGCGATATGCTAGCAACATCGCAAGATGTGCGTATTGCAAAAGACATTAACCGAAATTTAGACATTCAAATGGAATCGCATTTAGCGCATGTAATTATGCTGATAGAACAGGGTATTATTAGCAAAGAGGAAGGAAAACAGCTTTTGGCTGCTTTAAACAAGTTTTGGCATATGGACTTGAGTCAACTGGAAATTACGCCAGGACGAACCGACTTGTTTTCTAATATGCAAGACTGGTTGGTAAAAGAAATCGGTTTGGAAGTTGGCGGCAAGGTGCATATTGGTCGTTCCAGAAATGATTTAAACGCCAATTTATCCCGTATGGAATATCGGGCTTACTTGATTGATTTTGCTTTGAATATTTGCGATTTGATGGAAGGTTTGTTGGAAAAATGTGCGCAAAATTTGGATGTGGTAATGCCAGGTTATACCCATCATGATCAACACGCCCAACCTACCACTTTGGCGCATTATATGTTGTGGGCCTATGACGTTTTTGCCCGTGATTTACAACGGGCGCATGATTGCTATGGCCGCATGAATCAATCTTCTATGGGCGGCGCTGCTTTGTGCGGTACTGGTTTTCCCATTAACCGCCCGCGTATGGCGGAATTACTGGGTTTTGACGGCATAGTGGAAAACACCATCGACGCCACCTCCAGCCGCGACTTTATTTTTGAAATGGCCTTTGTGTTCTGTATGTATTTAACCAATTTAAATCGTCTTTCCGAATTGCTTTTGGTTTGGAATGTACGGGAAATCGATATGATCCGTATGGATCGTAAATATTGCTCCTATAGTTCCATTATGCCGCAGAAAAATAATCCCATTGGGATTGAAGCATTGCGCGGAGCGGGTGAAATTAGCTATGGTCAATTAGCGGGTATGTTTACCGTGTTTAAAGGTACTACCCCTGGCGGCGGGAAAGAACCTTATATTCTGGATGATTTGATGTGGAATATCATTCAATATACGGTGCCAACGCCTTTATTTACCCGCGATATGATACGCGATATGAAAGTGAACAAAGAAAATTGTTTGAAATTAGCTTTCCAAGGGTTTTCCACGATGACCGAATTGGCGGACGATATGGTACGCAAAAAAGGCCAATCGTTTGCTTTTGCGCATAAAGTAGTGGGTCGTTTGGCGGCGATTTGTATGGATAATGATATCCCTTGCGAATCCATAGATGCTAAAATGATTGACGATATTGCTATGGAGCTTTTTAATCAAAAAGTTGGTTTTACGGACGCTGAAGTAAAAGAAGCCTTAGACCCCAGAGAAAATGTGCAGATGCGGGAATCTATGGGCGGCCCGGCTCCCAAAGAAGTGGAACGCATGATGAAAGAAAGAAGCAAAGAAGTGAAATTCTTAAGAAAAGAATGGGCGGATAAAAAGGTATTATTGCAAAATACCATGCAAAATGTGAAAGATTTGGCGCAAAAATATATCGATGAGAAGGAGGGGTAAGAATGGGAACTTATGAACCTCTACTGAAATTTTTGACGAAAGAGATTGCGCAAGGGATGACAGAAGAAAATATTGCTTTGGCTAAGCAATCCATCATCGATTGTGTGGCGGCTATTGTGACCGGCGTTACGGTTGATCCTTTAAAAGATATTTTGGAAATCCCGTTAAAAGGCGACGGAAATGCGACGATCCTTGGATATGGCAACGGCTATAGTTTAACGGACGCTGCCCTATACAATGGTTTTGCCAGCCATATTTTAGATTTAGATGATACTTCCCCCTTGATGATGGGGCATCCGACGGTATTGGTATTGCCGGCTGTTTTGGCAGTAGGTGAAGCCTTAAATAGCAGCGGAGAAGAAATCATAAAAGCCTATTTGGCTGGGGTAGAAGTTGCCTGTCAGTTGGCGAATTGTTTTGTGGATAAAATTCATGCCGCCGGCTGGCATGCCACGGGCGTTTTAGGCAGCATTTCGGCTGCTTGCGCCTGCGGGGTGCTGATGAGCTTTACAGCAGAGCAGTTCCGGCATGCTATTGGCGCTGCGGCTTCTTTATCCTGTGGGTTGCGGGCTAATTTTGGTACGCCTACCAAACCGTTGCATGTGGGAATTGCTTGTCAAAACGGGGTTTTAGTAGCCCAAATGGTGCAGCATGGACTCACTTCTTCGATTCATGCTTTAGACGGGGAGGAAGGGTTCATCCGTTTGTTTACCGGAGAATCTTATGAAGAAGCAAAAACGGAAAAACTGGCCGCGGTATTGGGGCGTCCTTATGCCATCAGCGATCCGGGCTTCACGTTAAAGGCCTATCCTTCTTGCAGCAGTAATCACCGGGCCTTGGGGGCGATGACCAAACTGTTGGAAAATCATCCGGTGGCGGCAGAAGATGTGGTGAAAATAGAATCGCATATGAGTATTTCCGCCTTGCGGGAATTGGTCACGCCGGATCCCAAAACCGGTGTGGAGGCACGTTTTAGTCCGGGCTTTCATTTTGCGCTGGCTATTTTAGGGATTCCCATCGCTCCTGCTGCGTTTTGTCAGGAAATGGTAATGGACCCTAAAGTGCAAAGGTTAATAAAAGCTACCGAACTGATTCATGAACCGGAACTGGACGGCATTCCAAATATGGGTACCGGTCCGGCTTATGTAAAAGTATTTTTAAAAGACGGTACGATTTATCGAGAAGATTGCTGGTATCCTTTGGGTCATAAAAAGAACCCATTTACGGAAAAACAATTATGGGAAAAATTTTCCTCTTGTTGTGAACCGGTGATTGGGGCGGAAAAAACCTTAGCCTTGTATCAAGCTTTGGGAAATTTAGAAAAGGAAAAATCGATAAAAGCCATTGCTGGCATGACTCTGTAAAAATAGGAGGGCTTGCTATGGGAACTTATGAACCGTTGCTTCATTTTTTAACGAAGACCATTTATGAAGAAGTGCCCCAGGAGGTGGTGCATTTAGCCAAAAGGGCGATGATTGATACCACCGGCGTGATCGTGTTAGGTATGGATACGCCGCCATTGCCGCAAGCTTTGCAAATTCCGCAGCCATGCGGCGGGCAGGGTACCATTTTAAGCGTTGGTACCGGCTATAGTGCAAAGGATGCGGCCCTTTATAATGGTATGGCCAGCCATGTTTTGGATATGGACGATATATCCTTTGCTAGTAAGGGGCATCCTTCCGTTACTGTATTGCCGGCCGTTTATGCCATAGGCGAAGAAATTAATGCCAGCGGTGCGGAAGTCCTGCGTGCTTATTTGGCTGGGTTAGAGATTATTTGTCAAATGGGCAAAGTGTTTGGCGAGCCGGTTCATGCGGCAGGTTGGCATGCTACCAGTGTTTTTGGGCCCATTGGCGCAGCGGTTGGCTGCGGTGTTTTGTTCCATTTTACAGAAGAGCAATTTCGTTCCGCCATTGGTGCGGCGGCTTCTCTGGGTTTTGGCTTAAGGGCCAATTTTGGTACTTCTACCAAACCGTTCCATGTTGGGGTATCCTGTCAAAATGGTGTTTTGGTTGCGCAAATGGTGCGAAAGGGGTTAACCGCCTCTCATGCTGCTTTAGACGGCGCGGAGGGTTTTCTGCAATTATTTGCGCATTTACCTTATCAAGAAATCCATACGGAAGCGTTACAAGCTCTTTTGGGCAATCCTTATTCGATTGCCGGCGATGGTTTTCCGCAAAAGGTCTATCCTTCTTGCAGTAGCAATCATCCTTCTGTAGGGGCCATGGAAGTCATTTTACAAAAACAGAATATCAATCCGCAAAATATTGCTAAAATTGAGGCCTTTATGGGCATTGGCCCGTATCGGGAACTGGTGACACCCAAAGCAAAAAATTGGACGGAAGCGCGTTTCAGTCCTGGTTTCCATTTTGCTTTGCAATTGTACCAGATACCCATTGTGCCGGATAGTTTTTGCGATACAATTGTCCAAAAAGAAGAAATCCAACACATTATCGATGTGACGGAAATTTATAATGATCCTTATTATGACGCCTATCCGGAAGGAACCATGGGTGGCGCCCGGGTGCAAATAACCTTAAAGGATGGTACCGTTTATGAGGGAGAATGTTTGTATCCTTTGGGCTATAAAGAAAACCCGCTGAGCGAAGCGCAGCTGCGGCAAAAATTTGATACTTGTTGCTTAACCAGATTAGGAGCGGAAAAAACGGAGCAATTATATACTTCTTTACAAGAAATAGAAAAAATGCCTGCCATTCGGGAAGTATTACGTTCCACGTTATAAGAAGGGAATCCTATGGACGCCTATGCTCCTTTTACCAATTTTTTATGCGGCATGGCGCAAAAGGAACTCAGCGAGCAGCAGATGCTATTGGCTAAAAATGCGTTGATCGATACCGCAGCTTGTATGATAGGGGGCCTTACCGAAGCCCCCTTATCTGATTTGTTGACATTGCCGCAGCCGGGCAAGTAGATTGGAGCTACAATCTTAGGGTATGGCACGGATTATGCGCCTTCCGATGCTGCTTTGTATAATGGGATTGGCAATTTGTCAGTCTTCTTTCTGCGATGAAATGGTACAAAAAAAGCGGTGCAAGAAATCATACGGAAAACAGTCACCGTCCATCATCCGTCTTTTGACTTTATGCCTAATTGAAAATTGAAGCATTAGGGCGGCCAAAACCAGGGTAATTTTGCATGATAGCGTCGTTTATGAAGAGGAATGCTGGTACCCGTTGGGGTATAAAAAATCCATTTGAGGAAAGGCAACTTTGGGAAAAGTTTTCTAATTGTTGCGAGCCGATGATGGGGAAACAAAAAACGCAACAATTTTATGAATCCTTGCAAAATATGGAAAAAGAAAAATCTATCCGCTCAATATTGCTGGCTACCGTGGGATACCGCGACACTGGGGAAAATTAAAAGAAGAAACAAGGTTAATTGCCCAATGGACTGCGGGTTTCCATCGGATGCTATATGACATGCAAAAGCCAAAAAGAAGAGGTCGAACTAATGCCAAAGATGCCATTGTTTTCTGAGGGGCACCAGACGCCAGGAAAAGCCAAAAAGAATGCATTATGTTGATGCTAAATGATACTGCGGGTTTTTGTAAGATATGCAGCGAGAAAAAAGGGGTTTGGCGTATAGAGAAAGAATTGCCAATAGGAAATGTTATGAAAAGGAGGGTGAATATGCTAAAAATAAGGGAGCATATTTATACGATAACGGAAAATTTAGGCTCGAATGATTCGGCGATTGTAACAGAGGAAGGAGTTGTATTGATTGATACGCCGCATAAACCAAGCGACGCCTTAGATTGGTACGCCTTTGTTCGTACTTTGGGGGAAATCAAATATTTAATTAATACGGATCATCATCCGGATCATGTAACCGGAAATTATTTTATGCCAGGCGTGATTGTTTCGCATGAGGGAACCCGGAAAAATTTAATCGAAAAACCCTTAACGCCGGAACATACCAGGGAACTGATGGAGTTTATGGATAAACCGGCCTTGCGTTTGATTGAACATGGCTTTTTCTATCGGCCGCCAACCATCACTTATAGCGACCGGATGCAACTTTATTTAGGGAAAACGGAATTTCGCTTATGGCATAGAAGAGCGCATACCCCAAACAGCACTTTAATTTATTTGCCGCAGGAAAAAGTATTGTTTTCTGGGGATATTGTTTGTACCATTGGTATTCCTTGTTTGGGTGGTTCCTGTTTGCGTGAATGGTTACAGGTGTTAGACGAATTGGAAGCACTTGATTTTACCACCATTGTGCCCGGTCATGGCGAGCCGGTTGAAAAAAGTTATTTGCCTAAATTTAAACAAGAATTACAAACGATATTTGAAATGGTACGGGACCGGATGGGCAAAGGACTTACCTTAGAAGAAATTTATGACGACGTACATTATCAACCGGATTTGATCCATTGTTCCACCAAAGAATATATTGGCTATTGCGATGCCGAAATAGAAAAATTCCGCAAAGCTACCTTAAGAGAAATTTATCAGCAGATTGAAAAAGGCTTATTATAAGCCGCTGGAAAGAAAAAAAGGAAAAGCCTGCCTTTTGGCAGGCTTTTTTCTTGTCTTTCCCTATTATGAGTGGTATCATATAAAGATAAGACAATTTTTAACATGGGGGTTGTTTCATGTCTTTTGTACTGCCCAAATATCGAAAACCACAATTTCGGCAAGCTAAATTGGCAGAAGCGCCACAGGCTTCTTGCGCGCCAGCGCCTATGGATGGCGTGGCCCCGGATTGTTATCATGCCACCAGCATTTTTCCGGAATATTTTCACGTGGGGGACGCTTGGCTTTTAGCGGAACAAAGCCGCATGGATTGCGTAGCTGTTTTGCAAGAAGAGCAAGGACAAAAGCAAATTATAGTAAAAGAGTTCCGCCATATTCAAAAAGGGGATATGGTTTTTTTAGGCCGTACCGAAAATGGAGAAGACGGTATTTTGGTACACGCCAACGGTTTCCAAAAAAAGGTGGCCTTGGAGGAGGATTTATTTTCTTTCCGTAGCGGCCGTTCCCGGGAAACCCCTTATACCAAAGATTATGATCATTTATATGAATTATTGCGTCATGAAAAAGAGCATGGCTTTACCGCCTGGGTTTTGGGCCCGGCTTGCGTTTTTGACGCTCGTTCCAGAAAAGCCATGTGCGAACTCATTCGGGCTGGTTTCGTGGATGTCATTTTAGCTGGAAACGCCTTGGCAACGCATGATTTGGAGGGTGCCTATTTGCGTACCGCCTTGGGGCAAGATATTTATACACAGCGCAAAAAAACAAATGGCCACTATCATCATATGGAAGTCATCAATAAAGTGCGGCAAAGCGGTTCGATTGCTCAATTTATTGATGATTATGACATTACAGACGGTATTTTGTATGAATGCGTAAAAAAAGGCGTTCCTTTTGTTTTGGCCGGTTCCATTCGCGACGATGGCCCTTTGCCCGAGGTTTATGGCGATGTTTACGAGGCGCAGGACGCTATGCGCCATTATATTGGACAGGCTACTACCGTAATTGGTTTGGCGACGCAATTACATACCATTGCTACTGGGAATATGACCCCTTCTTTTCGGGTGATAGATGGGAAATTACGACCGGTTTATTTTTACTGTATTGATATTTCCGAATTTGCCGTGAATAAACTGCGCGATCGTGGTAGTTTAGCGGTTACTACCGTAGTTACCAATGTGCAGGATTTCTTAGTGAATTTACAATACGAATTAGCCATGAATCAGTGGAACAAATCGTTTTATGAAATAGGCTAAAGAGGAATGCGTGGAATAAGCGTTTTACCAAATCAGCTGAAAAGGAATACTCGGAATAAATCTTTTCACCAAACCGGCTGAAGACGCAAAACATTGAAGGATAAACTTCTGGCATGTAAGCGTATTGCTGGGAGGGAGGCCGGCACCAAAATAACATCTCCTGTGGAAACAGCAAAATTGCCTTCATCCCAGGCCAAAACAGCATGCCCGGCCGCGATTACATAAATGGTGAAACAAGGTTCCTTTGGCTGGTCGGTAAAAGTATCATTGATTTGTAAAAGCTGTAAATCAAAATAATTTTGCATATCGTAGAGAATACGCGAGTAGCCTTTTTGCTGCTCGCGTTCTTTTATTTTTGCCCTGCCGTATTGATTAGATTGCGCTGCAAAATGAATGGTGTTTAATGCTTTGGCAACTTGCAGAGGGCGCAAACGGCCGGCGGCGTCTTTGCGATTGTAATCGAAAAGTCGATAGGTGCAATCGGCATTTTGTTCTACTTCCACCGCTACAATACCTGCTCCTAAACTATGGGGAATGCCGGGAGGAATAAAAAACAAATCGCCCGGTCGGGCCGGAAAATAACGGAAACAGTCTTCAGCTTGCCCTTGCGCCAATCTTTGCGAAAGGGTGGCGGCGGTGACTCCTTCTTTTAAACCGCAAGCCACTTGCGCTCCGGGATGCGCCGATAAAATATACCAGGATTCCGCTTTGCCCTGCGGAGCAGCGGGATGAACCTGTAGGGATAAAGACCTTTTGGCATCTAAAAATTTTACCAAAAGAGGAAAATCAGAACTGGGCAGCTTACGGCCTAATAAGTCTGGGCCATGGGTTTGTAGTAACTGCGGTAAGGTGCAACCGCAATAAGGTCCCTGGGCCACGGTGGGTAAATATGGTTCTAAAGTAGAAATTTCCCAGCTTTCCCCAATAAAATCGTCTTGTGGTAATTTTTTCCCAAAGCGGCTTAATGCATTGCCGCCCCAAATACTTTCTTTATAAACTGGTTGAAATAAGAGAGGACAAAGCATAACATCCCTCCTTCATCACTGTCATGGCTTTATTTTATGAGGAGGGTGGTTGTATTGGTTCCTGTAAATTCACTTATTTATCATCTTTTCTTCATAGGAGCTACAAAATAAAAGCGCAGAATATGGGCAATGAAAGAAACGGGGGTTTCCGCAATGAAAAAGTATTTCCTGCTTTTTTGCAGCTGTTTTTTGCTTCTTTTGGCAGGTTGCAGTAATCATACCAATGCCAATGAAAAATATCCTATTACGGCACAAGAAGGGGAAACAGCCATTCTGTTAGGAGAAACAATTTATATCGAAGGAGAAGGCGCGCAAAGCAATGCGAATGCGGTGGCGGTTACCACGGCCGGCACTTATCGATTGCAAGGCAGCCTCAATAATGGCATGGTGGAAATTTCCGCGCCGGAGGATACCGTGCAGCTGATTTTAGATGACGCAACCATTCGAAATGAGGAAGGGCCGGCCATTTTGGTATCGGCGGCCAAAGCCGTAACCATTACGTTAGCAAAAAACAGCCAAAATCAACTGGCTGATGGCGGTCAAAGCGATTATGATACCGTTATTTACAGCGCTTGTCCTTTAACCTTTTCGGGAAGTGGTTTTTTGCAGATAAATGGTAATGTAGAAGAAGGCGTGGTGAGCGAAAGCGATTTGCTCATCAATGATGGGAACTATCGCATTATTACCAAAGGGGACGGTTTGCAAACCAGTGGCCGGGAAGCTGGCTCCATTACCATCAGTGATGGCTACCTTTATATGGAAGCAGGTGGTAATGGGATTGCTTCTAAAAGCGATTTGACCATTCATGGCGGTACCATAATTAGCCAAAGCGGCGCCGGCGCGGAAAATGGCGGTTTGCAGGCCGGCGGCAAACTATTGATACAGGACGGCATTGTGCTGGCCACCGGCAAGCAGCTTACCATGCCGGATCAAACATCGCGCCAAAAGTCGATTGCATTGCAATATGATGCGGTGCAAAAAGCGGGTACGGTAACAGATATTCGTTTTGGACAGGAAAGCGTTTTGGCTTTTGTTCCGGCTTTGGATTATCAGGTTTTCTTTTATAGTGCGCCAGCTTTGAAAGATGGTGAAACCTATACCCTGTATCATAACAGCAATGTGCGGGGGAAAGGGATAGACGGCGTCTATGTGGATGGTGCCTCCGGCGGGGAGCTGGCGCAGGAGGTGAGTACGGAAAGCGTCCATGTGAACGGCAGGAAAGCGGAAACAAATGCAATGACGCAGGGGTATAACAATCAAATGCCGAGTCATTCGATGGCAGGTTGAGCGCCAGCGAAGGGCAGCATGTTTTTTATTGCTTACTTTTGCCATAATTATTTTCACATTATGGTTGGCAGGGGCAAAGAAAAAGCCGATAGGTAAAAACAGCAATTCTTGAAACCTTTGGTTTCAGGTTCATATAAAATAAGGCCGCGGCATATGCCGCGGCCTTTATGGTTGGTTATTCCTTTTTTCCTTTTGCTTTTTCCGGTTTCTCCTTTTGTTTTCCCTTCCGTTGGAGAGATATTTTTCCTAAATTCTTCCGTTGTTTTTTTGTTCCCGTTGAAACTGGGTTTTTGCCCAAATTCTCTTATTCCTTTTCTTTTTTGGTTAGAATAGAACCATACTTTTGCTCAAAATACAGGATATTATGGTGAATTAAATAAATGATTTGATGGTTCATGGTACGGCCCTCATATTTGGCAATATAACGAAGTTTGTTATGCATGCCTTCATGAATCCGAATAGTAAAATGCTTATTTCTATTTTTGTAGATCATTTTTGTTTTTCCTCCTCTACGCTTGGGCAATGGCCGTTTATTTGCCAAACAAATATTCATAAGAAACGCCAAAAATTTTGGCCAATGCCTTTACCTCATAATCGGGTACAAAACGGCTGCCGTTTTCAATTCGTAAAATGGTCAAATCACTGAATTCCAAGCCTGCCAGTTGTAACAATTCCGCTAACCCTTTTTGCGTTAAGTGCTTTTCTTTGTGCAATTTGCGTATTTATGGCTCAATAATATTTTGAAATTTTTGTTTCCAAAATTTTCATATGTAAAATTCATCATTTATAAATGAAGAAGTATCTTAAGTTTAACTTATAGAAATGATAATATACTTCTAAAGATGCAGTTTTTCAATTAATTTATGTCAGAATTTTGTTTATCCTGTTTCAATCGTTTCAGCGAATGCGGCTTAACAGAAAAAGACGTCATTTTGACTGGTGATGAGGAGCTGTACGAAGATTGCGATCAAATGAAGCAGACCGTCATTCGTTTTCGTCGCGATACGGTTTGGTTTAAGCTGAAAAAAGCCTTGCGGAAATAAAATTCGGAAAGAACAAATTGGTTCAAGCCAATAAAGGACTGGCGGAAATAAAAATTGATGAAAGGAATAACTTGGTTCAAGCTAACAAAGGTTTGGCGCAAATATAAATTGGTCGAAAAAACAAAAATCTTTGCCTACTTTGGCAATTGGCAGTATAATATGAAGTATTGCGATAAGAGAGGCAAAGGGGTGGCATTTCTTGAAGCACGAATCGGAAACAGGTGAATTACTCGGCGAACGGAAACACCGGGGATATATGCTTTCTATTTTTGGTATTTTAGTGGGCATTTTCGGCGGCGGGATCGCCGTCTTTTATCGTTTGGCTTTGGGGCAAGCGGAAGAAATGTTGGAAGGCGTTTTAACCTATTGCGCGCATGACCCTTTGCGTATTTTGGCTTGGTTCCTTACATTGGTATTATTTTCCCAAGTGGTGTATCGCATTACGAAACTAGAACCTTTTTGCTCCGGCAGCGGGATTCCGCAAATTGAAGGTGAAATGGTGGGCCATTTGGAGCAAAACTGGTTGCGGATTATTGTGGCAAAAATCACCGGTGGAGTGCTTTGTGTAGCCGGTGGATTATCCTTAGGGCGGGAAGGTCCTTCTATTCAGTTGGGTGCTATGGCCGGCAAGGGGCTTTCTCGTTTATTGCATCGTAACAAAACGGAAGAGCGTTTTTTATTGACCTGTGGCGCCAGCGCTGGTTTATCAGCGGCTTTTAATGCGCCTTTGGCGGGTATTTTATTTTCTTTAGAGGAAATTCATAAAAACTTTTCGGTTTCCGTTTTGTTATCGGTTATGACGGCCTCCGTGACGGCTGATTTTATTTCCAATAGTGTTTTTGGTTTATCGCCGGTTTTTTCCTTTCCGGTTTTGGAGGCGTTACCCCTGCAGTATTATTGGATTTTGCTTTTGTTGGGTATCGCTTTGGGGGTTTTAGGCGCTTTTTATAATAAAGCGACCATGAAAACATTAGGGACTATGGATAAAGTACCGGCCAGATTGCGGCTGGCCATTCCTTTTTTGGCGGCTGGTTGCTTGGGCTTTTGCCTGCCGCAAGTGTTAGGAGGCGGCCATAAAATTATCCATTTATTGGGGAATCCCAGTTTAACCCTGGGCCTTTTATTGATTTTATTGGTGGGGAAATTTTGTTTTTCTATTTTAAGTTTTGGTTCCGGCGCTCCAGGCGGTATCTTTTTCCCCTTATTGGTTTTGGGCGCTTTGCTTGGCGCTATTTTTTCTTCTGTAGCCCAAACTTTAGGTTTTGATCCTGTTTATTTAAATAATTTTATCATTTTTGGGATGTGCGGTTATTTTACGGCTATTGTGCGAGCGCCTATTACCGGCATTGTTTTAATCAGCGAAATGACCGGCTCTTTATCGCATTTACTATCCTTGACCGCGGTTTCCTTGGTGGCATATATTACTGCTTCTTTGTTGAACAGCGAGCCTATTTATGAAAGCCTTTTAACTCGTATTTTGCAGAAAAATGGCATTAATCATGTGGATGAAACGGCTGGAGAAAAATTATTGAATGAATATGTGATCCATCATGGCAGCGCTTTGGATGGAAAATTAATTCGTGAAGTTGCGCTACCAGCCGGTTGCTTGATTGTTTCGGTAAAAAGAGGGGTGCAGGAATTGATTCCGCAAGGGGCCACCCGTCTTTTTGTGGGCGATGTTTTGCTTATTTTATGCCCTACGGCTGAGAGTATTCAGGTACAGGAACAACTGCAGGATTTAACGCAGGCGGAGCATTATGCATAAATAGCCAGCGGGGAAGATCAATAGCTAGGCAATCCAAAAGCCGGAAAAGTGGATAGATAAATAACCGGATAGCGGAAAAGCTTAAAAAGTAGGTAGTTAGGTAGACGGATAATTGAGAAACTAGGTAGGCAGACAGGTAGAGAATGAACAACTGGATAGTAGAAGATAGATGATTCCGTGGAAAAGCAGATAGACTGACAACAGATAAACAAAAAAATGGATAAAGTAGATGGTAGATAGGGAGCAAGAAGAGAAGGCCGGCTATTTGCCGGCCTTCTCTTCTTTGAGAAATATCATATTAATAACTATTTCAATCCACAGAATTGCTTCTGACAACTGTAGTATATCATATTATTAAAAAAATCAATAGTTTAGTTATTAATAAAGTATGAGATCAGAAAATGAATTGACAAAATATGGTAAACTATGCTATGATGCCCATAATAGGAGCAGTAGACAACTTCATCATATTCCTGTAAAAGATAGGAATGATTGTTGTGAAACATGAAAACAAACAATTCGATTTTAAAGATTTGATGGCTTTTAGTAGTTTTTTGATTGCTTTGTTAACGTTTTGTTGCTTCATCAGTCGTTAAAAAACCCACCCCTTGATAGGGTTGTTTTAAGAAAACAAATAATGGGAAATCATATTTCTCATAACAGTTTTCTTATTGCATTGCCTTATCCGGGTGGGTTTTTATTTATTTTATGGTTAAGCCTAGTTTTTTGGCTTCTTTGGGGAATTCCCCGTTTTCAATATCCGTTTTGCTATGGGCGCCGGTGGCCAAAACCATACCGATATCTTGCCATTTTAAATAATGTAAAATGGCTTTGTAGTTGGCTACCAAGGAATCCATAACGCCGTCTTCTTCGCCGCCGCAAGCCGCTAGCAAAACGGCTTTTTTGCTTTGGGTTTTAATGGTGGGATTCACCGCATAAAAACGGTCGATAGCCGCTTTTAATTGAGCAGCGATACCAAAATAATAAAGAGGCGTCACAAATACCACCACATCTGCTGTTAAAAGCGGTTGATAAATTGCTTGCATATCATCTTTTTGTATGCATTGTTGGTCATGACTTTTGCAATAAAGGCAACCGTGGCAAGGATTAATATTCATTTTTGCCGTATCAAAGCGGGTAATATGGTGCCCTGCCTCTTGGGCTCCAGCACAGAATTTTTCTGCCAATAAGGCTGTGCTTCCTTTTTCATGCGGACTTCCTGTTAAAATCAATACTTCCATACAAACACCTCCATTTTTTTATATAGTAACATAAATCAAGATCAAAATAACCATTAAAACCAAAATGGGATATAGTACATTGTTTAGCATTGGCGCCCGATAATGATCCGGATCAAAGGAAACTGGTTGGTTCTCTGTATTTCCGGCAAAAGTACGGTATGGGTTCCGATTCCAAACAGAAGCTTTTTTTACCATGCGGATAATGTCATCCCAAAACAAACCGCGTATTTTATCAATGCCTTTGGAAAGGCCCAAAAAGAAATTCCGTAATGGTACGCGGTAAAACCAATCGAAATCAAGCGTAATCCCAGCATGCGGTTTGACGATGGGCCGCATTAAATAAAAAGTGAGAGCCGCCGCCACCAATAATTGACATTCCTGCAAAATATGGCCGATATGGTAAGACGTATAGGGGATGGTATAAGGTAACATTTGATACAAAATTTGCGGAAAAAGCCCAATTACAACGCAAACGACGGTTAAAATACCCATAGCCCAGTACATATGGATGGGGATTTTTCTTTTGATGGGATTTTCCTGTCCTTCTTTTGGCGGCGCCAAAAAGAGGAAATAGCCCATTTTTAAAGGGATCGATAAAAATGTCCCTAACCCGGCGAAAATGAGCAATAATTCTGCCCAATCCATATGCGCTGCCGAAGCAGCGGAAAGAATCATCGGCTTGGTGGCAAAACCGGCAAAGCCCGGCATGCCGGCAATCGCCAAAGCGGCGATGAAGAAAATGAAAGCCACTCCCGGTAACTGTTTGGCTAAGCCGGATAATTCGGTTAGTTTTGTTTTATCGGTTGCATAAACAACAGCGCCGGCAGTCATGAAAAGCAATCCTTTGTAAATCATATTGCCAATGGTTAAGGCGACAGCGCCATTTAATGCAAGCGGCGTACCAATGCCGATACCGGCAATAATAATCCCCATTTGGCTAATAATGTGATAGCAAAGCAATCTTCTAAAATCATTTTCCCGTAGCGCATATAAAACGCCCCAAAAGGCCATGACAATACCCATGATTAACAAGTTTTGGTCGCCGGGGAAAACCCGAATTAAAGTCATAACCGCCACTTTTGTGGTTAGGCAGTTCATCAAAACACTGGCGCCTAAACCCACCCGCGAATAAGCATCGGGTATCCAGGAGTGAAAAGGAAGAAAACCTGCCGATAAGCCTAAACCGGCTAAAACAAGCCAATAGGCAGCGCCCTGGCTGGGCAACAGCTGTCCGATAACATATTGATTTTGGCCAATGAGCAGTACAATGCCACCTAAAAGGAGATTGCCGCCAAAAAAGTGGATTAATAAATAACGGAAACCGGCTTTAAAAGCATAGCGATTGGAAAGCCAAATTAAAGCCACCGCTGCTACAGCCATCAATTCCCAGCAAAAAATTAAAGTAATCCAGTCTCCGGAAAGCAAGGAGCCTATGGCGGAGGCGGCATAGACCAAAGCAGCTACGCCCTGCATATTATAAGTTTGATGCCAAGTATAAAGAAAGAATAAAAAGGTAATTAAACAAATTACCAAAGTCATCAAAAAGGAAATATCATCTAAACGGATTAAAAGCAAATGATAATCTTTTAGAAAACTCATGTGATAGACAGTTTCCGGGTCCAGTAAAAAAAGGAAAATAGCTGAAATAATTGGCGCCAATAAGGAAATCACTTTGCGGCAAGTGGCTGGTACTGCCAAAGCAATAAATGCCACCACTAAAAGAGGGAAAGCGGGATGAAATAACATTTATTTTCCCCCCTTATCTTTATAATAATGTTCGGAACGCATCAATATTTTATTGAGCAATGGTTTGGCTACTAAAATGAAAATAACGCTGAACAAAATACCCATAACGGCATGGGAAAAAGGCAAGGTATGCCAAATCACATGACCTTCCGGGGTGATGAAAACCAGTTCCAAAAGAAGTAATATGGCTAAAATCGCCACTAAAGATACAATGACCAGGCGGTCTTTCTTCTTGTTCATTTTTAACCCCCCAATCCAAAGAAGCCGTTAAAAATATTTGCGGCTGCCATTTGTGCTAGTTGATAGAAATTTTCGGCAAAGTCTGGGAAAATACCAAATACTAAGGATAAAAAGCAAGCGGTTAACAAGGGGAATAAACACAATAAATTGGGCTCCCCTTTAATATGCTGCATGGAAGGTACCACCTTGCCAAAAAATGCTTTATAAGAAACGGAAAGCAAATAAGCGCAGGTCAATACGGCAGAAACCAAAAGCAGCGCGATAACCCAAAGTTTGCCGTCTTCCACCGCGCCCATTAAAATATTCCATTTACTAATAAAACCAACGGTAAAAGGCATACCGGCAATTCCTAAGGAGCAAATGGTGTAAGCGGTAAAAGTAAATGGCATAACGCGCCCTAAGCCAGAAAGCATGTTAATGCGTAAATCATGCGTTTTGGTATAAATGGCCCCAGCAGTGAAAAACAAAGTGATTTTCATCATACCGTGAGCAAATAAATGAAAAATACCGGCGGCCATGGTCATTGGATTCATTAAACCGATGCCTAAAACAATATAGGATAATTGACTGATGGTGGAAAAAGCCAATCTTTGTTTCAAATGGTTTTGGGTTAACGCAATAACGGATGCGGTGATAATGGTAAAACTGGCGATAGCAACCAAAAAAGTATCCATACCGATGGCTTGCATGGTGGCGGGCCCGAATACATAGCCTACCATGCGGATAATGCCAAAACAGCCGGCTTTTACAACCGCCACGGCATGCAGCAAAGCGGAAACCGGCGTAGGCGCTACCATGGCGCTGGGCAGCCAACCGTGAAAAGGCATCAGGCCGGCTTTTACCGCGGGGCCGGCTAAAAGTAATAAAAAGACGATGACTAAAACAGTTTTACTGGCCGTATCCGTATTCATAAAGCCACCGGGAATAAATTCCAAACTGCCGGTTAAATAATAGACAAAAGCAATTCCCAATAGGGTTAATTGTCCGCCGATAATGGTATAAACTAAGTACCGGCGACTGGCTTTTAACGATTCTTGATCCCGATGATGTGCTACCAAAGGATAAGTCGCTAAAGTTAATAGTTCAAAGAAAACAATAAAGGTTAATAAATTACCGGCAAAGGCAATGCCCATGGTGGCGGAAAGACAAATGGCAAAGCTAAAATAATAACCGGTTTGATGCAGCTCTTTTAAGCTGCGCATATAACCAATAGAGAAAAAGGAGGTAATAAACCACAGCAGAGAAGCCAACGCTGCAAAAACCATGCCGGCAGCATCTGCTCGCAAACAAAGGCTAATGCCTGGCGCTAATTCCAGGGTGGCGCTCATCAGCACATTGCCAGCTAAAATGGTAGGAATCATGGAATAAACAATGCCTACTTTAAAAGCGGCGGCCACTAAGGTCCAAAATTCCCGCATATTGGGGAAATGATGACAAATTAAAATCAGTACCGATAAACATAAAGGAATTAAAACAGCCCATAAGGGGCGGTTATCGATTAAAAATTCCATTATAGTCCGCCACCTCCTAAAATCAATGGGCTAATATATTGCAGGGCAAAATCAACCAAATAGCCGCTGCCTAAGCCAACAATAACGATCAAGATAGCCATTGTAATCATGGGTACCAACATCGATAGGGGTAATTCCCGTACGGAAAAACGGACGATTTGAATATCTATCTTATCGTCAATACCGGTACGGAAGAAAAAGCGTTCCAAAAGCCTTAAGAAATAAATGGCATTTAATAAACTGCTGATGACCAATACAATGGCAAACAATAACTGATGGCCGGATAAGGAACCGGTTAATAAATACCATTTGGCAAAAAAGCCGGAAGTAGGCGGCAAGCCAATCATAGAGCAGGCGGCCACAAGAAAGACGCCGCAAGTAATCGGCATGATTTTATATAAACCATTAAAACGGGTAACATTCACATTGCCGGTTTTCCAATCGATCCCCCCGGCCGTCATATAGAGCAAACTTTTGGTCATGGCATGGCTAATCAGTTGTAAAATTAACCCAACCAATGCAGCCGGACTGCCGATGGCCATGGCCAAAGGTAAATAACTAATTTGTGCTACGCTGGAATAAGCCAACATGCGCCGAAAATCCTTTTGGGCGATGGCCATAATAGAACCATATAAAATAGCGATAGCCGCTAAAATACCGATGATGAATAAAACGGTATCAATCACTGGGTTGCCTGGTCCGCCTAAAATAAAATATAGGAAGCGGAATAGAACATAAGAAAAAACTTTGGTCATGGTACCGGCAATAAAAGCCACTGCCGGCGGCGGACCATAGGTATAAACATCCGGCATCCAAGTATGCATGGGCCATAGTGCGGACTTAATGCCCAAACCGGCTACCAATATGGCTACGGCAAAAATCATGGTGCGATCGGTTAACAAAGGAGGCAATAAAGTGCTTAAATCCGCCATATTCAAACTGCCGGTATTGGCATAAATGAAAGCGACCGCTAACAGATAAAAGCTTGCTCCTACCGTACCGATTAACACATAGCGAAAACTGGAAACCGCCGCTTTATACCCCCCCATTGCCAAAAGGCCATAAGCGGCGATAGAAGCGATTTCGATAAATACGTAAAGGGTGAAAATATCGCCGGCTAGGGTAATGCCGAAAATACCGGTAGCGACCAATAAAAAGAGCACGTAAAACAAAGAGAATTTTAATAAGTTTTCTCTTTCCTCCGGCAAATAGCTTTTGGCAAAAATAATAACGAGCGTGGCCACTAAGCCCACTACAACGGCAATGGTCGCCGAAAGCGGATCAATGACAAATTCAATCCCAAAAGGCGGCGTCCAACCGCCAAAATGGTAATGCCATGCGCCGTGATTGACCACATGATATAAGTTATAGCCGGAAAGTAAAGTGACTGTTCCTAAAGCAAGGGGCGCCAAATAACGCATCAATTTGGGAACCAAATAAGAGATGAGAGGCGTTAACAGAGCGGTGGCCAAAGGAATCAGTACGATTAGAACAGGGGCATTTGTTATCATTCACACATCCTCCGCAACACTTCATCTTCTTCTAAGGTATCATATTTACGGGCAATAATAATCAGCAAAGTTAACGCTACGCCGGTAGTGCTTAAATTTACCACAATGGCGGTAAGCATTAAGGCTTGCGGTAAGGGATTGGCATAAAAAACAGGATTGGTAATGCCGTTGATTAAAATGGGGGTGACGGCGTCCGGTTTATATCCTAAAAGCAGATAAAATAAAATAATTGCGGTTTGCATAATATTCATAGCCATTAATTTGCGCATTAAATTTTTTACCTGCATCATGCCAAAAAGGCCACAGCAATACATAATAGCTACCAACCAAAAAAGAACATAGCTGGCAAGAAAGGCGATTGTCATATGGTATCATCCTCCTTTTTTTTGCCTAAGGAGTCAAAAATAGAAACCACGGTAGCCATAACGCAAATGGTTACGCCCACTTCTATTAAAAGAATTCCCAAAGGATGGTTTTCCACCGGATCGGCAAAAAAGGGCATTACACCATATTGCAAAAATTTCCCGCCAAAAAACATGGGAATTAAGCCGATGAGTAAATAAAAAAAGGTGCCGCAACCGGCTAACATAATCGCCTGGAAGCCGGTTAAAAGGCGTTTGCCGCTTTTTAACAGTCTGGGTAAAATAACGGCTACTCCTAATAAAACCCCAGCCTGAAATCCGCCGCCCGGGCTGTATTCGCCGTGCAGTAAAACGTAAAAAGCATAAACGACAATCAACGGGATTAAAAGGCGAAAGCCCACTTCTAGCAGGATGCTATCTTTTTCATTTTGCTTCATCTTTTCTTATCCTCCCGCCAAAAGATATTCTTTTTCTTTTGCACTAGGACAAGCAAAAAGGTAACAACGCCGGCGGTAAAAATAACCGTTGTTTCACCAAGGGTATCAAACCCTCTATAATCCGCTAAAACTGCTGTTACCATATTGGGAGATCCCGTTTCTTCTAATGGTAATTCGATATAACGCGGTGAAACGTGTAGCTGTTGCGGTCCATAGGGATCGGTATAACTGGTTAGTCCTAATGTGCTATAGAGAAAAAAGCCCAAAAGGCAAAAAACAGTCAATGCAGCAAGAAGGCGGGGAATATGACGTTTATTCATGTTGTTTTGGCCTCCTTTTTTTTAGTTCTTTCCAAGCTGTTACAAAATAAGCCGTAGAGACGACGCCGATCACCGCTTCAGTAAAAGCAACGTCTGGAGCGGACAAAGCCAAATAAGATAGTACTGCAAAGTAGCTATAGGCGCCGAATAAAATAATGGCTTCGAATAAATTGCGTACTGAAATTGCGCATATGCCCAAAACAATTAAACAGCAGAATAAAATAGCCAGTAAAATGGTATGCATCATGCCTTATCGCCCCCTTTGGTATAGGGCGGAATATCGCCGCGTAAATAGGCGGCCCGCGTAATAATATGGGTACCGATTGGATTGAATAGGAAAATGAAAAAGGCAATAAATAAAATTTTTACGCTTGTTAAATTCAAACCGTTATAAAGAGCTAAGCCCAACATACAAAGAAAAACGCCCAGCGTTTCGCTTTTGCCGGAAGCGTGAATTCTGGTATAAAAATCGGGCATGCGTATGACGCCTATGGTAGCAACTAATACGAAGAATAAACCAGCAAATAAGAAGATAAAACTAAGAATTTTCATGTTCCTCTTCTCCTTCCTCCTGCTGGTAAGGCGTGGTTTCCAGCAAGTATTTGGCAAATACCACCAAAGCAACAAAGCCAATGATGGCATACGTAATAGCAATGTCGACATAAAAATCAATTTGATTGGTGACAAAACCAATAAAAAGCAAAAACAAAGTGGTCGTGGTGCCAATCACAAAAAGGGCATTCAAGCGTTCCGGGGCATGGGGCCCTTTCATAATACGGTAAACCATACATAAAATAGAAACGATGATCACCAAAATGGCAAAAGAAAAAATAATGATATCGGTTTGACTCATATGGCTCATTCAACCACACCTCCCATTGCATTTTGGCAAAGAGGTTCGCCATATAATTTGGCTACTTTGCAAATCATTGGACCGTACTCGCCTGTTTCCGGATTATATAAAGAATAAGCGCCCGCTTTGGTTAAAGCATGAATGGTATAGCCTTCTTCGTCTGCTAGCATGGTAATGGTACCGGGCGTTAGCGTAATGGAATTGGCCAAAGTAAAAACAGCCAAAGGATTTTGAAATGGTTGTTTAAACGTAATTACCATGGGTTCAATGGGCAATTTGGGATTTAGTACAATAAGCGCAACTTCAATATTGGCTATGATAATCATTTTTAAAAGCCACAGGGCATAAGGAAAAAGACGCAAAAAGGGGAACCGAAAATCAGCCATACTGCGTTCGCCATGCGCGGTTTGAATGGGTTTTACCCAAATTGCCAAGGCAATGGCCGCTCCCAATAATGCGACTAAAATACCATAAACCAAAAACTTTACCGTAAAATGGCCGGACATAATCAGCCAAAACAGGAAAAGAGTAATCGTAAAACCTATAAAATACAGAAGATACCTTGTTTTATTGTTGTTTTGTTTCATGAAAAGAATTCCTTCCCTTTTTATGGAAAAAGCAGTAAAAAATAAAAAAATCCCCTATTGTAAATTACTTATTTTAACCATCAGTATACCATTAACCGACCAACGGGTCAATAAGAAACGAAGGGCCATTTTTCCACCTTCCAGCAGGAATGCAACTATAATATGTAGAAAATAAACAGGTCAATCAATAAAGGAGGATTTCTTATGAAGTGGTTGGATTTAAGCAATGAAAAAGGCGATCGTTTGCAGATAGAATTGTTGGGTTTTGGGCCCAAAAAAGCGTTTCATCATTCGGTTCTTATTAAAATATTGGGGAAAACGGCAGAATATGAATGGCAGAAAGAATATCCCTGCTTTTATGATTCTGAATTGAATGATTTGGCCGATTGGCTTGTGGATTTGGCGCAAACGCCCCAAGGGGATATTCCGCCTTTGCAATTTCATGATCCTTCTATGATTTTTGTGGCCCAATGTTGTGCTGGCGAAAATCGTTGTATGCAAATTTTATTGCTAGGCGATTTGCATCCGCAGGGCTGGGCGAGCGATGAGGAATTGATTTTTTGTTTTCCGGTACGACAAGAAACATTATTGCAACTTAGTGCCACTTTGCGAGAATATGGCAAGACTTTATTTGCTTAAAAATAAGGAGGTATTGGTATGGACATTTCTCAGGAACGCGTAGAAAAGACGATAAAAGCATTGCGTAAAAATGGTTTTGTGGTAGACTATTTTGCTCATAAAGAAGAAGCCTTACAATTTTTACTGGCCCAAATGGAACCGGGTAAAACGGTGGGCACAGGTGGTTCTATCACTTTAGAGGAAATCAATTTGTTGACAGCCGCGCAAGAAAAAGGCTTACAAGTGATCGATCGCAAACCGGCAGGTGCTACGCCGGCGCAAAAAAAAGAAGCGACCATGCATGCTATTTTTTCCGACTATTTTTTCTGTTCGGCCAATGCCATTACGGAAGAAGGAGAAATTTATAATGTGGATGGGATGGGCAACCGCTTGGCAGCTCTGGTTTATGGCCCGGAAAACACCTATATTGTAGCTGGTATCAATAAAATTGTACCGGATTTCCCGGCGGCGGTAAAAAGGGTGGAAGAAGTGGCTGCTCCCAAAAATGTATTGCGTTTAAAAAGGGATAACCCTTGCTCTAAAACAGGGCATTGCATGGATTGCCGGATGGACGGTCGTATTTGCTGTGCTTATTTGTTATTAAAAAGACCGATGATGGGGCGTACCATGCATGTGGTTTTGATTGGGGAAGAATTGGGCTATTAAAAGCGGTTGCTTTATAGTGGTTTTTAAATGAATAAATTGTAAGAAAGAAGGCTTTACCATGAAATACCCATTGTCGGACGAAATTTTAAAGTATTTGGCAGACCATCAAAAAGAACATTTGGATTTAACGATTCATATTGGAAAAATACCGGCACCAAGCCATCATGAAGAAAAAAGAGCGGAATTTTGCTGCCATTATTTGCAGGAACACGGTTTAAAAGATACTTATATTGATGAAGCCAAAAATGTGATTTGTCCTATCAATGTGAAAAAAGAGAATCCGGTCATTATTTTTGCCGGTCATTTGGATGTTGTTTTCCCGGATACTACGGAATTGCCGGTAGAAGTGAAAGATGGACGCGTTTATGGCCCCGGTATTGTGGATGATACGGTAAATGCGGCGGCTGTTATGATGATGGCACGGATGGTAAATGAATTGGGTTTAAAACCGGTTGACCCAGAGATGGGACTGCTTTTCGTGATGAATTCTTGCGAAGAAGGCTTGGGCAATTTAAAAGGGAGCCGGCAGCTGTTCCAGGATTTTGGTTCTAGGGCCGTTGGTTTTTATACGTTTGACGGCTTCTACGATTCTATTAATAACGACGCGGTTGGCTCTATGCGTTATGAAGTGGAATTTGTAACGGAAGGCGGCCATTCCTATGTGGATTTTGGAAATAAAAGCGCCATTCATTATATGGCTCATTTTATTACCACTTTATGCCAAATCAAGGTGCCGCAAGAAAAGAAAACCACTTATAATGTGGGGTTGGTGGAAGGCGGTACTTCGGTAAATACCATTGCGCAGCAGGCGAAAATGACTTATGAATTCCGTTCTTGCGGAAGAGATTGTTTGGCTTTTATGAAAGATGCTTTTGAAAAAACTGTAGAAGCTTATCGGGCGATGGGTATTACCATTAATGTGAAATTATTGGGCGAACGGCCTTGTTCTGATCCTAATGTGGATGTAACGGAAATTACGCAATTTGTCAAAGAAGTTGTAGAACAATATTGGGGAGAAAGTCCGTCGGTGCGTGCTGGTTCCACGGATTGCAATATCCCGCTTTCCATGGGGATTCCTGCTTGTTGTACGGCCGTTTGTTTGGGATTCGGTATGCATACAAGAGGAGAATGGCTAGATATTCAAAGCCTGGAAGCAGGTTTGAAAATTGCCGCTACCATTGTGAACAAATACGCTAAATAAAAACATTTTGAAAAAAACTTGTTATCGTTATATAAAAAGCTAAAAGCCACCATCGTAAATAAATACGCTAAATAAAAATAAGTAAATGAAAAGAGATTGACAAAGACCACTTTCTGGAAAAATTAATAGGTCTTGGTAGTTCGGGGTAAAAAAAGAATAAAAAATAAAACGGAGCCAAAAAGCTCCGTTTTATTATTAAATAATGAGAAATTTTAACTGATCGGACATGCCCGGCCATTGAAAAACGGTTTTTGTGATATTAACTTGCAATAGGGAATTAAGCGGCTGCCTGTCCGCTAGAATTTCCATTTTGCGGTTCGGAATTTGGTTCTTGTGGATTTTGCTGTTGTTCGGCATTTCCGTTATCATTGTCATCGTTATCGTTATTCAATTCCTGTTCGGAAGGATCGTCGTTTTCTTCTCCAGTCGGTTCTGGCATTCCTTCCAAAGGCGTTTGTAAATTGCCCCATTGCTCAAAAGGATAAATGCGATAAATTGCTTTGCCAATCACCTCGTCGCGGGCAATAAAGCCCAATGTGTCAAAGCGGCTATCATAACTTGCCTCGCGATTATCGCCCATTACAAAATAGCAATCCTCCGGTACGATGGTATTGATATTGCCTAATGTTTTGGTATGCTCCCTTAAGTATGGCTCGGACAATAATTCGTCGTTTAAATACACTTGCCCCTCTTTAATTTCAATATGATCGCCAGGTAAGGCAATAACCCTTTTGATAAAATAATCGTCCATCCGGCTGGGGGCGTGTAACAGGGCGATATCTCCTCTTTGTACTGGCCCCATGCTGTAAGCAATTTTACTGATCACAATACGATTGCCGTCCCAAATGGTGGGTTCCATGGAAGTGCCTTTGATATCGGCCAATTGGAAAAAATAGGAACGAACAATAAAGGCCAAGGCAATCCCAATCATTATAAAAACAAGTAAGTTTAAAAAGCCGCTGCTTTTTTTTTGTTCTTTTTTTCGACTTCTTTTTTCCTCTTTGGCTCCCAAATCGTCTTTGGAAATCACTTTTATTTGCCCGTTTTTTTCTTCTGCGCTAAGCGTTGGGGCGGCAGCAATTTCTTCTTCTAGTTTGGCCACCATTTGGGCAGCTTCTTCTTTTAATTGATGATGTTGTTCCATTTGGGTTTTAGCCAAAGCCATCATTTCTTGTTTTTGGGCAAATTCATTTTGCATGTTTTTTTGCACCAAATTGGCTTCCTCTAGCATCGCTTTGGCTGCGGCTGCTTGTGCTTTGGCTGCTTCGGCAGTGGCAATTTTTCTTTGTGCTTCCTCTTGCGCGGCTTCGCTTTGTTCCTGTAAGGTTTCTGCTTCTTTTTCTTTTTGCTCAAAAATTTCTTCTTTTTCTTTTACTTTGGCTGTAACTTGTTGTAGATTTTCATTTAAAGAAGCGATCGTTTCTTCTAAAACACGAATTTCTTCATTTAAATCCGTAATGTCTTGTTCTATTTTTTCTAAACTGGCTTGGGCTGCTTCGCGTCGCATATTTTTGGCTTTTTGGGCCATTTCCTGCATAAAACGCTCTGCCCGTTGTTGTTCTTCTTGTGCTTCTTTTACCGCTAAATTGGCTTGTGCCACTTTATCCAATGCTTCTTGGGCTTTCCTTGCTTTTTCCTCGGCTTCCAGGGCAGCCTGTTGGGTTTCTGCCTCAATTTTCGCCAAATGTTCTTTTAATTCGTCTGCTAAACGGCGGATATCTTTTGTATTTTCTGCGCGATTCATCATTTCTTGCGCATTTTGTTCTTTTTTTTCTGGTATTTCCTGTTGAGAAGTATTTTCTTCTTCTTTGCTCAAACCGCTTCACCTCTTTTTCCCGGTCTCTTTCAAATTATACCATTTGCGGTTTGGTGTTTAAAGTAGACAAGTCATATTTTTTCCGGCAAATACCGACACTTTTTGCGGTTTTTCATGGGGAGGAAAAAACGATTTTAGCCGGAATATAAGGGAATGGGAGAGTGAACAATGAAAACGATAGTGATTTATACCGACGGCGCCTGTTCTGGTAATCCGGGACCGGGGGGATATGGGGCGGTTTTATTATATCAAGGGCATCGAAAAGAAATAAGCGGCGCTTATGATAATACCACAAATCAAAAAATGGAATTGCAGGCGGCTATTTGCGCTTTAAACGCTTTAAAAGAACCTTGTCATGTGCAGCTATATAGTGATAGCGCCTATTTAATCAATGCGTTTACCAAGGGCTGGTTGAAAAAATGGCAAAAAAACGGTTGGCTAAACGCTCAAAAAAAACCGGTGGAAAACCAGGATTTGTGGCAACAACTGTTAGCGTTAGCGGAAAAACATGAAATAGAATGGCATAAAGTACCAGGTCATGCCGATAATGCAGAAAATAACCGTTGTGATGAACTGGCGCGAGCTGCCATTATGGAGCGAAAATAGGGTTTGGTTGGGTATAAAAATTGCTCGCCAAGAGAAAAATAAAAATGCAAAAAATGTCATGTGGGGGCTTTTCAGTAGAAAAGCTTAGTGCTATAATAAGAAATATGCCTAATTTGGAATTCAGTTCCGCTCATTGGGACAGTTGCTATTTTTAGCCGGATAGGATGTAGAAAACAATGCAAAGCGTGGATCGCATTGTGGCGATTTTGGCTTATTTGGCAAAATCCTCACAAGGCATGGGTATTATGGAATTGCATCAGGCTTCGGAATTGCCGAAAAGTACTTTGCACCGGGTTTTGGCCAGCTTAATTGAACATGATTTTGTGATGCAGGACCCTGTTACCAAACGGTATCGTTTGGGGGCGGGTATGTTAAAGCTTGGTTCCAGTTATTTACAACAAAATGATATTCGTACTATTACCAGGCCTTATTTAGTGAAAATGGAAGAAATTTTGCGCGAAACCGTATATTTAACAGTATTGCAAGGGGAAAGCGCTATTTGTGTCGATACGGTAAGTTCTTCCCGTAATATCAATTATTTTGTTAGTCTTGGCCAGGATATGCCTTTTAATACAGCCGCTGCTGCGAAAACAATTTTGGCTTATCAAAGCAAGGAATATATTAAAAGAGTTGCTTATGCCGGGAAATTGCCTTATTTAACAGAAAAAAGCATTACCGACCCGGAAGAATTGATTTCGCATTTGGCCAATATTCGTATTTTGGGTTACGGTATTTGCGATGAAGAGTTTGAAGTGGGCGTAACGGCTATTGCTGCTCCCATTCGTGATTGGCGGGGAGAAGTACAGGCCAGTTTAGCAGTAATTGGGCCGACTTTGCGCTTAAGCGGCGATTTTAAAGAAAAAGTCATTCAAACGGTAAAAGAAAAAGCCAAAGAGGTATCCAATCAGTTGGGAGATATTCAAGGCGTATAAAGTATAACTTGTTTCTTTTTGCGGATCATTCCGCTTATTATTTCAAATTGAAATTCATTTCGAAAAGGGAAAGGAAGAAAAAAATGAAAAAAGTTGCTGTTGTTGCAGTCGGTGGTAACTCTTTAATCACAGACAAAAAGAAAATCTCTATGATGGATCAAATGGAAGCTGTAAAAGAAACAGCTCGTCACTTAGCTACTATGGTGGAAAAAGGTTGGACCCTTATTGTTACCCATGGCAATGGGCCGCAAGTTGGTTTCGGTTTGCGTCGTTGCGAAATGGCTGCTTCCGAATTGCCTATGGTTCCTTTGGAAGGGATTGGCGCGGAAACACAAGGGAATATTGGTTATATGATTCAACAATGCTTGAAAAATGAATTAAATCGTCGCGGCATTGAAAAAGACGTAGTGACCGTGGTTACGCAAGTAGAAGTAGACAAAAATGATCCGGCTTTCCAAAAACCTTCTAAACCGGTAGGCAGTTTTATGGATAAAGAAGAAGCCGAAAAACATGCCAAAGAAGACGGTTGGGTAATTGTGGAAGATGCTGGCCGCGGTTATCGTCGGGTTGTTCCTTCTCCGAAACCGAATAAAATTATTGAAAAAAATACCATTCAATCTTTGGTTGAACAAGGATCTATCGTAATTGCTGTTGGTGGCGGCGGTATCCCTGTGGTACAAGGCAAAGACGGCTTGGAAGGGATTGCGGCTGTTATTGATAAAGACTATGCTTCTTCCTTGTTAGCTACCGAAATCAATGCCGATCTGCTTTTGATTTCTACTGCTGTTCCGCAAGTTGCCATTAACTTTGGCAAACCGGATCAAAAGAATCTTGATCGTATCAGCGTCCCGGAAATTGAAAAATATGCTGCAGAAGGCCATTTTGCAGCCGGTTCCATGGGTCCCAAAGTTACCGCTGTATTAGGCTTTTTAGAAAGAGGCGGCAAAGAAGCTTTAATTACCTGCCCGGAAAAAATTGCCGAAGCTTTGGAAGGCAAAAACGGTACCTGGATTGTAAAATAAGTCTTTTTACTAAAAAAGAGAAAAAGCGACAGACAAGTCTGTCGCTTTTTTTTTAGGAAAAATTGCTGGGAAATTGCAAAAAAGGCGCTAAACCGATATAATAATTAAACTAGGGAATTTTTATTTTGTCTTGAAAAGGATGAAAAAGATGAATAAAAAATGGATTGCGAATATCGCCTTGTTACTAACGGCGATGATTTGGGGGTTTTCCATTGCCATCCAGCGTATGGGGATGGAATATGTGGAACCGATTACGTTTACCTCTTTGCGATTCGTTTTTTCTTTTTTGACACTACTTCCTATTATTTATTATGTGGATAAGAAAAAAGGGAAAAAGAAAATGGCGCCACAAGAAAAGAAAAATTTACTTTTGGGCGGTTTTTTGTGCGGCTTGTTCTTGTTTGCCGGCAGTTGTTTGCAGCAAATTGGTATGATTTCTACGCCGGCTGGCAAAACCGGGTTTATTACTTCTCTTTATATTGTATTGGTGCCAATTTTGGGTTTGTTTTTCCATAAAAAAGTTTCTATCAATGTTTGGTTTGGGGTGGGCTTAAGTTTGGCCGGTCTTTATCTATTATGTGTGAAAGATACTTTGGCTTTTGCTGCCGGCGACTATACCATTTTATTAGGGACCTTCTTTTTAGCGGCGCATATCGTTTGCGTAGGTATTTTTTCTCCTAAAGTGGACCCTTTGCGTTTTGCCTGTTTACAATATTTATTTTGCGCCATTTTTTGTGCGGTGCCGGGTTTGTTAACGGAACAAAACACTTGGCAAGGCATTTTGCAATGCGCGATTCCTATTTTGTATGCCGGTATTTTGTCTGGCGGGGTTGGTTTTACCTGCCAAATTTTGGCGCAGCGTTTTACCGATGCCACCGTTGTTTCTTTGATCATCAGTTTGGAATCGGTATTTAGCGCGGTGGCCGGTTTTCTGTTATTGCATGAATTGCTTTCAGTTAGGGAACTAATGGGCTGCGCCTTGATGTTTTGCGGAGTGATTGTGGCGCAGCTGCAAGGGAAGAAAACGGTGCGTCAGGAAGGAGAAGTTTCTTCTTTGCCGGAATAGAGCGCGGAGGGAAAACTTATTATGCAGGAAAAAGAATTGGAACAATTATTAGGACAGGTGGCAAGCGGGGAGATGGATTTGGCCAAGGCCAAAGAAATGTTGCTGCATTTGCCTTATGAAGAATTGCAATTTGCGAAAATAGATCATCACCGGGAAATGCGGCAAGGTGTTTGCGAGGTCATTTACGGGGCTGGAAAAACGGCGAAACAAATCAGCCAAATTTTACAGCATCTGTTGGCTGTTCCGGGCGGTAACTTGCTAGCTACCCGGGTAGAGAAAGAAAAAGCGGCTTATGTGCAAAGCCAGGTGCCGCAAGCGCAGTATGACGCTGTTTCGCGTTTATTATATGTAAGGCGCAAACAGGAAGAAAAAGGCCTGGTATTGGTGCTGTGTGCGGGTACTGCCGATTTGCCGGTGGCAGAAGAAGCCGCTTTGACGGCTGATTTATTAGGGGCAAAAGTGCAGCGGGTCTATGATGTAGGGGTGGCTGGTATCCACCGTTTGTTGGAACAATATCCTTTGCTGCGCCAAGCCAATGTGTTAATTGTGGTAGCCGGTATGGAGGGCGCTTTGGCTAGTGTGGTGGGCGGTTTAGTGGAAAAACCCGTGATTGCTGTGCCCACTAGCGTTGGCTATGGGGCAAGTTTTGACGGTTTAGCCGCTTTGTTGGCCATGCTAAACAGTTGTAGTGCCGGCATTACGGTAGTGAATATTGATAATGGTTTTGGAGCTGGTTTTGCTGCCGCCAATATCAATCGTTTTATGAAGGAGGATGAATCTTGTTAGATTTTCCTTATAGCGGCGATATTATTTTATTGCTTTTATTCCTTGCCGGCTTTTATTTGGGTTTTCGCATGGGGATTTCTCGCGTGGTAACAATATTAGCGGCGCCCATTTTGGGGTTAATTGCCGCGCGCCATTTTTCGGCGGCAGCCGGTTTATGGCTGGATGGGTATTTTCATTTTTCGCAAAAGGCCTTGGAAAACGATAGTTTGCAGACATTGCAACAATTTGGCAACTGGCTTTTTGGTACTTCCTCCATCGTATTAGCCTTATTGGAAATTGCCTGCTTTATTGTGATTTTTATTGTGGTGGCAAAGGTAACTCGTTTGCTTGGCCGTATGCTGCATTCTTTATTCGCCGGCCATATCATTGGTTCTTTGGACGGGATTGTGGGGGGCGCCGGCGCGATGTTGCTTTGTTGGGCTTTGGTGGTTTTTTTGTTAAATTGGCTTTTCCCGTTGTTTTTAACCGGGCCCGGCGGCGGTCCGGTTTGGCTGCAAAATTTAGCGAATAGTTTATATAATTCTCAGTTTATTTGGCCTTTTCTCCGCGATTTTAGTGCGGATATCATGAAAGGACTGTGATAACGTGACAGAAAAATTGCTGGCAGAGTTGCGTTCTTTAGCGATAAATTGCGGCGCGGATGAATTTGCTGTGGCCGATTTGCAAAAGCATGCGGCGGAGATTGCCTGTTATTATGACGACGATATTTTGGCCTATCCGAGGGCGATTTCGATTGCCGTGTATTTTCCCCGGCAAATTATGGAGGCCATAGAAGACGGGCCTACTCGTCAATATTTAACCTATTATGATGCGTTAAATGCTAGGATTAACGATATTTGTTATCGCTTGGCAAATTTACTAAACAAAAAAGGATACTTGGCTTTACCGATTCCTGCTTCGCAGCGTTTGGGTGGCGATCGCCTAGAGGGACTTTTTAGTCATCGTTTGGCGGCGCATTTGGCGGGAATTGGTTTTATTGGAAAAAACTGTTCTTTGATTCATCCTAAAGTAGGGCCTTGGTTGCGCTTGGGTACTGTTTTGACGGATGCCCTTTTACCTGCTAATACGCAAATTTTGCCCAATGCTTGCGGCAAGTGTCAAAAATGTGTGGATATTTGCCCAGCGGAGGCCATCAAAGGAGTTGTTTACGCAGAAGGGCAACCCATAGAGGAGCGCTTTGACGGCATTGCTTGCGACCGTTTTTTAACGGAAATGCGGATGAGTTTTGGCAAAAGAATTTGCGGCCGTTGCGTTGCGGTTTGTCCTTGGGGCAAAAAGGGGAGTGTGTCAGATGACTGCTGAAAAAAAATTAACCCAAATGGTGCGTTCCGCTGGTTGTTCCGCTAAATGGGGCCCGCGGGATTTGGCCAATGTGGTGAACCAAATGCCCTCTTTTGCCGATAATCATGTATTGGTTGGCATGCAACAATATGACGATGCAGGCGTTTATTGCTTGGATGCGCACCGGACCTTGATTCAAACGGTTGACTTTTTTACTCCTATGGTGGATGATCCTTATTTGTTTGGGCAAATTGCAGCGGCCAATGCTTTGAGCGATATTTATGCCATGGGCGCAAGACCGATTACTGCTATGAATATTGTTTGTTTCCCACTGTGCGAGAATCATGATTTGTTGCAGCAAATTTTAATAGGCGGAGCCGATAAAGTAAAAGAGGCCGGTTGTGTTTTATTGGGCGGGCATACTGTGGACGATTTAGAACCCAAATATGGGTTGGCGGTAACCGGAAGCGCCAATGTGCAACGTATCATACGCAATAGTACGGCGCAATGCGGAGATTTGCTTTTTTTAACGAAGCGTTTGGGGAATGGCATCATAAATACCGGTTATAAATTGGGCGATGGTAATCTGGATATTTGGCAACCAGTTTGGCAGGAAATGGCCAGCCTCAATCGGGAAGCTTCTTTAGCGATGCAAAAAGCCAAGGCGCATGCCGCTACCGATATTACCGGTTTTGGTTTATTGGGGCATTTACAGGAGTTATGTGCGGCCAGCGGTTTGGGCGCGGAAATTTGGGCCGGCCAGGTGCCAATTTGGCCCTTTGCCTTGCAGCTGGCAAAAGACGGGGTGTTGCCGCGTGGCCTTGCGCAAAACAAAGCCTATTTGCAAAACGCGGTGCAGTTTGCGGCTGATGTACCGGAGGCCTTGCAAGATATTTTTTATGATCCGCAAACCAATGGCGGTTTGCTGATTGCGGTACCCAAATGCCGGGGGCCGCAAATGGAAGTGTTTTTAGAAAGCGCCGGTTTGCCTTTTGCCATCATTGGCATTTTAAAAGAGGAGCCGGGCATTGTGGTATTAAAAGAATAGGAGCTTTTTGATGGAAAAAGAAAAAAAACAGGAAAAAGCAGCTTTTTCTACCCCATATGAAAAAAATCAGGAAGGAAGAGCCATTTTGCCGGATTCTCTTTTGCAAACGGGTTCTATCAAGGGAAATTGGCTTCTTTTGGTGACCAAAACCGGTTTGGGAGAACAGGAGTTTGGTCAATATTTATTGCGGCAGTGGTTTGCTTCTTTGGCGGCTTTGGAAATACCGCCCCAGGCCATTTATTTGGTCAATAGCGGCGTGAAATTGGCCTGTAAAAATTCGCCTGTTTTAAGCGAATTATTGTTATTATGGCAAAAAAATGTGCAAATTGTTAGCTGTGATCTTTCCTTGGATTATTATCAATTAAAAGAATCTTTATGCGTAGGGGAAATTGGTAACAGTAATCAAATGACGGAGACCGTAGCTCTTATGCCGAAGGTGGTTGTTTTTTAATGGGACTTTTCCGCAAAAAAGGAAAATCGCCTTTGCTTTTTAAAAAAGGACAGGCGCAAACGATGTTGACAACCAATCCGGTAGCCGATTTGATGCAAATGGCCTATGAGCAGTGGGAAAGCTTAGTGCCTTGGCGCCAGAAAGAATTGGTAGCGGCGCTACGGGAAAAGGACGCCTATAGCGAATTGATCCAACAATTAGGCAAACCGCAATATACCAAAGATAGTTTTTTGTTTTGGTGGCAAAAATTAGGCCAGGAAGCGCATTTTACGCAAATTGTAGAACAATTAGCCGCCAAAAAACCGTTGCAAAACCAAGTGGCTGCTATCGAATTGTTGGTGGCCTTGCAGGATAAAAGGAGTTTAGGGCCTTTGTTGACGGCTTTGACGCAACCGTTATATTATGTGCCGTCTCGGGTAGCGGAATGTTTGGCTTCTTTGGGACAAGTCGCTTCTTTTGGACTAAGCGCCCTTTATGAGAGAAGTTTGCCGGAAAATAAGAAAATTATTTTATCTTGTTTATCTTATTTTCCAACTTATTTGCCGCAGGATTTGTTGCTGAGCGCTTTGACGTCGGCGGAAGAGGAATTGCAATTAGCGGCGATAGAGGTATTGCAAAATAGCGCGAAAGAAAATTGTTCTTTTGCCAAGGACGCCCTTTTTACCATTTTTGAAGCAGGGTCCTGGCGGGTGAAAATGGCAACGGCTACTTTGTTTTCCACCCAAAAATGGTTGGAAAGTATCGCGATATTGCGGTATGCCGTGCAAAAAGAAGAAGATAAAAAGGTGTTAGCGGCGCTTCATATTGCTTTGCAGTCCTTATGCCGGCAACCTGTGGAAAAAACAGAAGAAGAAATAAAGGAGAATTAAAATGACGCATTTGCAATCGTTATTAGAAAAAACAGCTTTTGGACAAACCGATTTCGGAGCTTTTCTTATTCCGGTTTTTTTCTTGGGCGTTAATATTTTGTTAGCCTTAATCATAGGCCATTTTGTAGTGCACTTTGTAAATAAATTGATTGATAAAACTGTTTTGGTCAAAGATAATCCTCTCGTTCCCAACTATGATCCCAAAAGAGCCAAAACGCTGCGCGGCCTTTTAAAAAATACCGTGCGTATTGTGGTAGCTTTTATTACCTTTATCATCATTTTAAATTTATTTGGCATCAATACCACTTCTATTATTGCCTCAGCTGGGGTAGTTGGTTTGGCAATCAGTTTTGGTGCGCAAAGCTTAATTAAAGATATCATTACCGGTTTCTTTATTATTTTGGAAAATTATTATGCCGTTGGCGAATATGTGCAAATCAATCAGGCTTCCGGTTATGTGGAAGAGGTTGGTTTGCGTTCCACCAAAATTAGAGATTATGGTGGCGAACTGCATATTTTCCCTAACGGTACCGTAAGCGAAGTGACCAATTATTCGCGTGGAAAAGTGAAAGGCATTTTGGATATTAGCATTGCTTATGAAGCGGACGTCAGCCGGGCTATGGAGGTATTAAGAGAAGTTTGCCTGCAATTACAACAGGATTTTCCCGCTTTGTTATCCAATGCGCCCGATGTATTAGGCATTACCGCTTTAGGCTCTTCCGATGTGGTGATTCAAGTGGTTTTCTTTAGCGGTTTGGATCATAAATACATGTTAGAACGCGAATTGCGCAAAAGAGCCAAAACCGCCTTAGAAAAAGCGGAAATAGAAATTCCGTATCCTAAAATGGTGGTGCTGGCACAAGGAACGGAAAAAGGGGAAAAAAGCTATGGAGTTTGATTTTGCTTTAGGTGATATTATCCGTTTGAAAAAAGAACATGCCTGTGGCGGTACGGATTGGCAGATTTTACGGGTGGGGATGGATTTTCGTTTGAAATGTACAACCTGCAACCGTATTGTGATGCTGTCGCGAGTGGACGTCAATAAAAGGTGTAAAAAAATTGTGCAAAAAGGCGACGGGGAGCCTGTATAAGGTGGTTTTTCTATTGCAAAAGCAAAAAGCTTGTGCTATAATATAAAAACTGTGTTTAAACAGTAAACTTTGTTACCCCTGTTCCGCATCCTGAGAGCGGAACCGTATGACCAAAGGGAGGAGGTGAAGGATATGCGCAAATATGAAACGATGTATATTATCCGCCCGGACTTAACAGAAGAAAAATATCCGCAAGTGGTGGAAAAATATGCTGCGCTAATCCAAAACAATGGCGGGGAAATCGTGAAAACGGACATTTGGGGCCGTCGTCGTCTGGCTTATGAAATCAACAAATTCCAAGAAGGTTTTTATGTGGTTGTAAAATTCTTGGGTGATGCAAAATTGCCAGCCGAATTAGAACGGAACTTCCGTATTTCGGATGACGTCATTCGTTACTTGGTTGTTAACGAAGAGGAGTAGGAGGCGTCGTATGTTAAATCGCGTCATTTTAATTGGTCGTTTGACCAGGGATCCGGAATTGCGTTATACGCCAAACGGTGTGGCGGTTACTTCTTTTACTTTAGCCGTAGACCGTAACTTTAAAAGCGCGCAAGGCGAACGCGAAACGGATTTTATCAATATTGTGGTATGGCGGCAACTGGCTGAAAACTGCGCGAATTTCTTGTCAAAAGGGAAGTTAGCGGCAGTAGATGGTCGTTTGCAAATTAGGAGTTATGAAGGCCAGGACGGGCAAAAAAGAACGGTAGCAGAAGTTGTGGCGGAAGATGTGCGTTTCTTATCGCCGAAAGAAGGCGGCAGTAATTATACTGCTCCGGCGGCTGCGCCAAGCTATAATCCGGCTCCTAATTATCAAAAAGAAAATTTAAGTAAAGAAGAGCCTATTCTTGCCACAGATGATGATTTGCCCTTTTGAAAAAAGGGTTCGCAAAGGAGGAAAAAGTCATGGGAGATAATGAAAGAGGCGGTCGTTACGAACGTTCTGATAAAGAATTCGGCGGCCGTGGTAATCGCCGGGGTCGTGGACGCAAACGTGTTTGCAGCTTCTGCGTAGATAAAGTGGACGATATCAATTATAAAGATGTTGCCAAATTGCGTAAATATGTTAGTGAACGCGGCAAAATTTTGCCTCGTCGTATATCTGGGAACTGTGCCAAACATCAACGTTGCTTAACGGAAGCGATTAAAAGGGCACGTATTGTTGCTTTATTGCCTTATACCAGCGATTAAAAAACTTTGGCCCGCTTTGGCGGGCCATTTTTTTATAAGGGCTCGGCGCAGGAAAAAGAACAAAAAAGGCGAACTGTATATAGATATGCAGAGGAGGGATTTGCTACGGAAAATCAAACACTGCCAACGCCGCAAAATCCGCAAGGACCGGGAAGTTCAACCCGCCCTTTAACTGAGGGTGCCATTATGGTGGCAATTACCGTTTTGCTTTGTATGGCCAATGTTTATTTGCCTTTATTGGGGTCCATTGGCATTTTGTTTTGCCCCATTCCAATGATTATTTTGGTAATGCGTCATTCTATGCGCACCGGTATTTTAGCTACCATTGCTGCGGGCCTTATTTTAACCATTTTTATCGGGCCTTTATCGGCCTTATATGCCGCTACTATTTTTGGTGGTTTCGGTTTAGTATTCGGTTATTGCTTTCGTAAAGGATATAGCGTAGGAAAAACATTACTGTTTGGGTTTTTGATTGGTATGTTAGCAGCTTTGGCCAATGTGGTGCTTACCATGGTCATCAGCGGCTTAAGCTTAGCGGATTTAATGCATGTTATGGAAGAATATGTGGATTATACTTTAGATACCATGCGCAGCAATCCGGCGCTTTTAGGTGCCTTACCTGACCGGGAAGAAGTTTTGCAAAGTATATTGCGTATCATACCAGGAACAATGATGTTAATGGCTGCTATATTAACGCTTTGCAATTACTTTATTAGTGTGCTTATTTTGCG
>CALXSR010000007.1 GCA_944391215.1 uncultured Clostridia bacterium | reverse complement strand
AAGAAAAAATAGGTATTAAAAAGCGCAATGTTGAGCCAGACTCATGACAATCTACGACAAACTCCTCTTGTGGGAAACGACCGGCCGTTCCCGTTATCCATAAATGATCTGGAAAACAGGTAATTTGTGCGCCCCACAAACGCATGGCTTCAATGGTAGTCATAATATCGTCGGAATAAGCAATATTTTTAATTTCACTTTTCCCCTCTGCCAAAGAAGCACAAATAATGGCCCGATGCGCCATACTTTTGGAAGGAGGAATCGAAATTTGCCCTTTGGGACAACCAGGGTAAACTGTAGCGCGCACTAAATTTCCCTCCCGACTACCTGCGCAATTTTTTTACCTTTTTCCACCAATGTTTTAAAATGTTCTATGGTTAATGATTGTGCACCATCCGACCACGCTGCTTCCGGATCATTGTGCACCTCAACAATTAGCCCGTCCGCGCCGGCTGCAATGGCCGCTAAAGCCATTGATTCTACCAAACGCCAATCTCCTGTAGCATGACTGGGATCTATCACAATGGGTAAATGGCTACGGTTTTTAATAATAGGCACAACACTTAAATCCAAGGTATTACGGGTATATTTTTCAAAGGTACGAATGCCGCGCTCGCACAAAATAACATTTTCATTGCCGCCCGCCATAATATATTCCGCCGACATCAACCATTCTTCAATGGTATTGGATAAACCACGTTTTAGCAAAACCGGTTTGGTCATTTTACCAACTGCTTTTAATAAATCGAAGTTTTGCATATTACGGGCGCCAATTTGCACTAAATCAACGTGTTCTTCAAATTCATCCACTTTATCAATACTCATCAATTCACTAACAATAGGCAAACCAAATTCTTTTCTTGCTGCGCATAAATAATCAATCCCTTCTTTACCCAAACCCTGGAAAGCATAAGGAGAAGTGCGCGGTTTATAGGCACCGCCCCGCAACATGCGGCCGCCGGCTTCTTTTACCCCTTGCGCTATGGTCATTAAATTTTCTTTTGTTTCAACAGAACAAGGACCGCCCATCACCACAATTTTTTCCTGGCCGCCAATTTTTACGCCGCCACAATTTACCACAGTATCTTCCGGATGGAATAAACGGTTGGCTTTTTTATATGGGGCAGCAATCCGAGTCACATTTTCCACATATTTATTCGCCGAAACAATACGATCGTCAATAATGGTCGTATCACCCACTACGCCAAATACATTGTAATCAGTCCCCTGAATCATGGACACAGCAAGCCCTTTTGATTCAAACTCATGAATAATTTTATCAATCTCCTGTTGCGGAGCCCCTTTTTTTAATGTAATAATCATTTTTTGATCGCCTCTTTTTCCTTATTATTCTGATTGATATAGTCCTTTAAAAACAGAATGGCTTTTCGGTAGCCTTCTATTCCATAACCAATAAAAGATTTCACACAGGCTTTGCTTGGATAGCTAATGTGGCGAAAATCCTCTCGTTCAAAAATATTGGAAATATGCACCTCCACTGCCGGTAATCCAACCGATTTCAAAGCATCCAATATGGCAACACTAGTATGTGTATAAGCGGCAGGATTCATAATAATACCATCAAAATTACCGTAAGCTTCTTGCACCATATCCACAATAATGCCTTCATGATTGCTTTGTTTGATTTCTACCGTAATATGCTCCTCAGCGCAAATGTCTTGGATAAAATCTTGTAACTGCGCATAAGTGGTACTGCCATAAATGGCTGGCTCCCGTAGTCCCAATAAATTTAAATTCGGGCCGTTAATAACCAATAGCTTCATAAAACTTCTCCTTTATTTGCTGTACAGCAACTTCCTTACTATTATTGTTTTCAACTTGGATATCACTGTATTTTAAATAATAAGGCAACCGCTCTGCATACATTTTTTGTAGACTTTCTATATCCTTACTTAAAGGCCGCCCATGTCCCACCAAAAGGTTAGACAAATTGCGGTCGATATACACGATAATAGCATTTTGCCTTAAAGCGCGGATATTTTCTTCTCTTTTGATGATACCTCCGCCAGTGGCAATCACTTGTCCGGTTTCTTTCCCTAAACAAGCAGCAATTTTTGTTTCCCAATCGCGGAAAACAGTTTCCCCATCTTCAGCAAAAATTTGCGGGATACTTTTCCCTGCTTCCTGTACAATGCGCGCATCCATATCAACAAAATTTTTGTGCAATAGGGAAGCTAATTCCTTTCCTAACGTGGTTTTCCCCGCAGACGGCATAGCAATTAATACCAAATTATGTAAATTGCCATTAAGCGCCGTGTAAATCTCATCTATTTTTTGCTCCTCTATTTTGTGCCCAATAAAATATTCAGCCGCATATTTTGCTTGCGCCACCAACATTTCTAAACCGTTGGCAAAAGGAATTCCTAAATCCTGCGCCTGCAATAATAACTGTGTTTTTAAAGGATTATATATCACATCCACAACCGCTTCTAAATGCGGATAATAACTGATATTCAATAAAGGCGCTCCATTTTGTGGATACATACCTTGCGGGGAAGCATTGACAATAATTTGGATACTCTGCATTTTTTGGGCTTGTTCATAAGAAACCACGTTTTCTCCCTGCGGTCGCCGGCTGGCCACCCAAATTTTCTTCGCCCCCCTATCCTGCGCCACGGCAGTAATAGTTTTACAAGTTCCGCCATGCCCTAAAATTAAAATTTCTTTATCCTGTAAGGAAAACTTATGTTTTTGCAATAAATAGGAGAAACCATCATAATCAGTATTATAGCCAAGCAATAGGCCGTGATCGTTCACAATGGTATTCACAGCTCCTATACGCTGCGCCCTTTGATCCATATGCGTTAAATATGGGATGACCGCTTCTTTGTATGGTATGGTAACATTAATGGCATGAAAAGCTTTTTTCTGCATAAATGCAGGAAATTGCTCTTTACTCAAAGGCTGTAATTCATAAGTATAAGAGGCCAATTGTTCATGAATTGGTTTTGAAAAACTATGACCTAATTTTTCTCCGATTAAACCGTAATTCATTTTTCTTCCCTCATCCACAAAGTGCCAAAACGCACTGTTAGTAAATCCAACAATCCAATTGCCAACATACTATCGATCACAACCCGCGCCCGATGGATAATAGCCGGGTCATGTCTTCCTTGAATTTGCAATTCTTCATTGGCCTGCGTATGCAAATTCACAGTTTGTTGTTTTTGGTAAATGGAAGGCGTCGGCTTGATACAAGTTCGTACTTTTAACGACATACCGTTAGTAATACCCCCATTTAAACCGCCGTTATGATTGGTAGCCGTCTGCACTTTTCCTTCCGGGTCAAAGTAAAAAGAATCATTGGCTTGGCTCCCAAACAAATTGGCAAAACCAAATCCCAACCCAAATTCTACCCCTTTCACCGCTGGCACACTAAACAGCAAATGACTTAAAATACTTTCAACCGAATCAAAAAAAGGTTCGCCAATTCCTCCTGGTAGCCCTAAAACAGCGCTTTCTATCATGCCGCCGACGGAATCGCCGGCCGCTTGCGCAGACTCAATACAAGCAATCATTTTTTGACCTTGAACATCTTCTAAAACAGGAAAATATTTTTCATTTACCGTTTTAATTTGTTCTGCCAAAATGGTCCGCTCTTCCGCAAAGGGGAGATCGACAATCTCTTTTAATTGTAAAATATGACTGCCAATCGCAATCCCTTTGCTTTGTAAAATTTGCAAGCAAATAGCGCCGGCCGCCACAATAGGAGCAGTTAACCGACCGGAAAAATGTCCGCCGCCGCGATAATCCTGAAATCCCAAATATTTTAATTGCGCCGTATAATCAGCATGCCCTGGGCGCATCAAATCTTTTAATTTTCCATAATCTTTGCTTTTGGTATCATGATTGACTAATAGCACGCAAAGAGGCGTTCCCGTCGTATAGCCGTTAAAATAACCGCTGACAATCTGCACGTCATCGGCTTCTTGTCGTGCCGTAGAAATACGGCCCTGCGCTTTTCTTTTACCCATCTGTTTTTGGATAAAATCCATATCCAAGGCAATACCGGGCGCCAACCCATCTATCACAATACCAATGGCTTGACCATGCGATTCCCCAAAAAGGCTGCATTGAATCTGGCTTCCAAAACTATTTTTCATGCTTTCCCGCCTTTCAAATAAGGATATAACTCACTGAGAGGAATTTTTTCTAAATAAGCCGCGCCGATTTCCTTTAATTTAATAATGGTAATCTCTTGCCCTTCCGCTTTTTTATCTTTGCATATCGTATCATAAACTTGTGCGGGGTTATAGGGAACCTGTTCTGGCAAATGCAGCTTGGCATACACACTGCGCATCCGGTTTTTTATTTCTTTATCCTCTACCATGGCCATCATACCCACTGCCACCGCTTCCCCATGCAACAAATCATGCAAACCATAAGCGCTTTCTACCCCATGCCCTATAGTATGGCCAAAATTTAATAATTTCCGTTCCTTTTGTTCTTTTTCATCTATTTCCACTACATGCTTTTTTACCAACAAGGAACGATAAATAATCTCCTCTATTTGCGCAACGCAATCTTCTTTTTCCATCAATGTAAACAGTTCCTTATCGGCAATTAAACCGGCTTTTAAGGCCTCCGCCAAGCCATTATAAAAATGTCTTTCCGGCAAAGTTTGCAAGGTATCAGGATCAATAAAAACTGCCTGGGGTTGATAAAAGGCTCCTAAAATATTCTTTACTCCTGCTAAATTTACCGCAACCTTACCGCCGATACTGCTATCAATCTGCGATAACGTAGTAGTAGGAATATTGATAAAAGCAATACCACGCAAAAAAGTAGCGGCCACAAAACCAGATAAATCGCCAATTACACCGCCCCCTAAAGCGATAACCATATCTTTTCTTGTAAAATTGCGTTCTAACATCTCACGGCAAATTTGTTCGTATACGGCTAAACTTTTTTCTCTTTTGCCTTGTTCTACAATATAAGAGTACCCATGCTTACATTTTTGCAGTATGGTTTGCACATATTTTTGCGGAACGCCGGTATCACTGATAATCATCACCTTCCGGTTTTGCGGCAAAAAGGACGCCATACGGGATAATAAACCTCTTTCTATATAAATAGGATAACTGCTATTGGTTACCGATACTGTTAACTGCAAGATAACGCCTCCTTATAAAAAAATCGTTTGGGCGCAATTTACCCAAACGATATTTTTTCGCAATGACTAAATTGTGCTATAAAAACTACTCTTCGTTTTTTTGAATGGTATAAGCACCTAGTACCTTTAATTCTTTGCACACTTTTTGCAAATTTTGCACCAAAGCAACGGCTTTTTCATCAGCCAAATCACCCACAATTTGCGCATAAAAATAATACTGCCAAGGCGCATGATGCAAAGGACGCGATTTAATACTTTCCACATTAAACCCGTAATCCCCGATTAGCTGCATCACTTTGGCCAATTGTCCTACTGTATGATCCACTGTAAAAAGCAAACTAAAGCGATCTCCGCAAGAAGGATTCGCTTTTTTGCCAATTACAATAAAACGGGTCGTATTTTCCATGCTGGTATTGATATTTTCCACCAAAACATGCAACCCGTAGATTTGCGCTGTTTCCTTTGAAGCAATGGCAGCCTTGCTATTATCTTTTTGTTCACTGACAAATTTTGCTGCCAAAGCAGTATTGGGATAGGGAATTACCGCAAAATCATTGCTTTGTAAAAATTGTTGGCACTGGCTTAAAGCCTGATGATGCGAATATACTTGTTTAATATCCTTAATGGTGGCGCCAGGACAGCCCAATAAATTTTGATTGATTTTTAAATCATACATTTGTTGGATAAAACAATCATATTTTAGCAGCAAATCCAATACTTCGCCCACTTCACCCGTATAAGAATTTTCAAAAGGAATCACGCCATAAGCAATTTCATTCGCTTCTACCGCCTGAAAAACATCCTCAAAGGTAGCATATGCTTTTATTTCTTCGTCTTTAAATAAATGACGCAAAGCAATATGGGAAAAAGCCCCTTCTGTACCTTGGTAGCCCACTTTATCATGATTTAATAGCGTTTTTTGATATTGTTTTGCTAATTCCATAACATATTGCATAAAATCTGCATAATAATCCAAAAACGGTTCATTTTGTATATAGGCGCAATTTTTTTCTAATACCGCCGCTTCCCGCTTACCATCTAGAATGGGCAACTTATGTTCCATTTTATATTGGGCTACTTGCGTTACGGCCTGCATTCTTTCTTCAAACAAAGCAGCCATCTGTTGATCGATCGTATCTATTTTTTTGCGTGCTTTTTCCAAAGAATCCATTTCCATCCTCTTTTCTTTCTGATTTTTTCATTATAGCACGTTTTTTATCATTCTTAAAAGTATTTATTTGCGCTTTCTTACCGTTTATACTATATTTGAAAGGGATAAAGAAAAGAGGTGTCTTTTTTGTTAACGCTACTTAGCAAACCGGCCATTCAACAAAAAGATTTTGAAATGATGGATATTAACCAGGAAAAAGGCTACCTTTGCGTTTTAAATTTTGATGAAGTAAATGTGGCTTCCCAATATTTACCAATTAGCGAAGAACTTTTATATCAAAGCCAGAATATCCGCACTTCCAAGTTCGAAAGCCACGAAGGGTTTGATTTTATTACTTTAAATATCCCCAATTCCATTGATATTTTACAAGATACGGATCAAAATGGCATTTATTTACGAAAAAACCTGCTTGTTTTTATCTGCGAAGATAAAAAGCTTTGTCAATCGATTATAGATAACTTTAACAGCAAAGACTGCAAAGAAAATACCCTAAGCAAAATCCTCTTTGATTTTTTCAATCAGCTTACAGCCAAAGATACCTTTCAGCTAGAAAGTTTAGAACAAGAAATTTCTAATTTAGAAGAAGAGCTTATCTTATCGCCAAAACATGATGGTCTAAAAGAAATTATGATATTGCGCAAAAAGCTATTGCGTTTAAAAAGATATTATGAACAACTGTATGAGGTGGCACAAAACCTAGAAAGAAATGAAAATGAATTATTAGATAAGAAAATATTACATGAATTCCGTAGCTTAACAGGACGTATCGACCGCCTGATGCATAGCGTTTTAAATTTAAGGGATTATTTAAGTCAAGTGCGAGAAGCCTATCAGTCTCAAATCGATATTAATTTAAATAATGTCATGAAAATTTTTACGGTCATCACCGCTATTTTCTTACCATTAAGTTTGATTGCCGGTTGGTATGGCATGAATTTTAATATGCCGGAATACCAATCCCCTTATGGCTATCCCATTGTCATTGGGAGCAGTATTTTGGTGGTTGGGTTTTGTATTTTCCTTTTTAAAAAAAATCATTGGTTTTAACAAAAGGCTCTGCCAGACAAATATGTTGTTTTGGCAATAGCAACAAAGCATAATTTATAAACTTAGGATAAGAAAGGAGAATACACGTGAATAAACTAAGTGGAATTTTAAATATGATAGCGGCATTTATTTTGATTTGGTGGTCTTTTGGAGCATTAAATAATATTCTTTTACTTCTTCCCGCTGCAATATTTTTCATAGTCGGGATTTCCTGTGTCATCAAAGACAGAAAACAGGGAAATAATGAATAATAGCTCAACTCAATTTATAAAATTTAACTTTTTGTGCTTTTTTGTAATCTTGCTTACGAATTTCTTTTATCTCAGTCAATAAATTCACCTCTACAACCTCCGATTTATCGCTCTCTTATCTTCCCCGTTGAGAAATTCCTGATTTGTAGGATTACTCATTGAAGGAGTAGTTTCTATATTATTTTCTAACTACCTGCGTACCTATCCAATATGGCCTATTAAAAAAGAGGCATCTTTTCGATGCCTCTTTTTATTTTTCATCTTATTTTTCGTCTTCAAATACCCATTTTTCTTCAGGAGTTCCATAAACTTTATAACCGGTAACATATTTGATTGGTTGCAATTTTTCAATACGATATAACCAATCTTCCACCAATAAATGGAACAAATCTTCTTTTTCGTTAGGAATCAAGTGGCTGGCGCCATCCAATGCAACGAAGGTAGAACGGGTAAATTGTTCATTTGTGATATAAGGTAGGCTATCTTTATAGCCGACATAATGATCTTGTTTCCCAGTTATCCATAAGGACGGTTTATCAAATTTAATATTTTTGAAGCCGTTTTCCTTATCTTCTTCATAGGTAAGTTTATAAGCATTATCAACAATATAACGGGTATAAGGTTTCACTTCTAATTTCAAACCGGGGATGATGTCTTGTTCAAAAGTACGCCATACACGTTTGTTCATCATGCAGCCCCAAGATTCCATTCTAGCACGCCATTCTTCTGGTAATGTGTCCATAAATTCTTCATCATATTCGGTGAATTGTTTTTCTGGCAATTGACGCGGCGGCCGATCAGCCATCGGGCAAGGAACAATAAATAAGGAGCCATCAATTTGTTCATTGCGCAAGCAATGTAGACCTAGTTGCATATAGGAACCATAGGATTGACCAGCAAGCAAGAAATGTTGTTCTTTACCAATCAATTCATCAATAGCACCGCTGATTGTTTCTAACCAAGCATTCGAGGTCTTTAACAATCCGGGTGGGGTTTGGCCATGACCCGGTAAGTCGATATAAATACGACGATAACCATCATGTTTTTCGAATACTGGTTCCAGGCAGCCAGCCATCATCCGCCAATCTACCGCATAACCATGGATACAAAAAACCGGAAAGCCTTTACCGAATTCCACATAGTGAACCGGATGTCCATTTACTTTTACAAAACCCTCCATAAAATATCCCCTTCTTTCTGTTTCTTTTATCGCCTAATTGACTCTTTTATTATAACAAGAAATTGGCCAAGATACAATCAAATCCTCCCTGTTATAAGTTTTTTTTGCATAGTGTCTAAAAATATACAAAATACAAGGTACCCATCTTTTATTCCCAATCTTCATAAGGAATGAATATAAGCAGGATTGGTGAATCAGAACCGCTAGGAGCCAAATAACGCAATGTTTTGGTTTCGCCTTTTTCCAGCACCCCCAAAACAACCGCCTCCCGGTTGCCAGTCATAACACCGCCATTTGATATTTTACAAATTTGTCCGTCAAAACCCGTAATGACCCCTTGAAAAATTGTCCCGCGCGGATTGAGCAATACGCCAACTTTTTGCTCCGCCTTAATTGTAATATTATGCAAAACCCCTCGATTACCATTGTTTACTAAGGACTCTCCCGTCAGATGATCCAACCCAGGCAAATAATAATTGGCATAAGCATCTTCTCTACCAATAATAATTTTTTCTTGCTCCCGCCCGTCGACCGTATAGCTCAAATCAATCGTTGCATTGGGAAAAGTCCCACGGATATGCGTATTGATTTTAGCCAAAGGCTGCAAGGTACTAAAATCATCCTGATCGCTTGGTGCACTATAAATGCTATATAAAACTTGTTTTTCACTGCTTACATCAATTAAGGCAGCGGCAATATCATCTATTTGCAAAGGATTTTCCCCAGGGTTCAATATATATTCTTCCCCAGGTGCTAACGTAATCGTCGTTCCTTTGGACTCATTTTGCAAGTAATTGGCAACCACTTGCTGACCGACCTGCAAAATATCGGCACTCGGACCCGCCAGAGCCTTTTTACCTATGGTTACGGTAACCGCTTCTTCGGCAGTATTTTTTACTGTTGCAATAATTCTTATTTTGCCATCCGTACAATTACGATGATGATAACGCAACCGCACATCGCCTTGGGCATAATCTTGATATAAAATACCAAAGCCGGGCACTTTTTCCGGATTATTGCTGGCTAATAATGTTACTGATTGAAAACCAATACTCCAAGGTGTTACGGTAGGCAGCTCATTGAAGTTTTGGTTCGGCAAATTTAAAAATAGTTCCCCGGGGACTGGATTGCTAAACTTAAATTTGGTTTCACTAATCCGCTCTTTTCCGGTTACCTCTACCGTTGTGGAAAGCGGTTCGCTCTCATTGCCATAATCATCTTTCACAATTAAAGTAACGGTATATTCTCCGGCCTGGAAAAAAGCCCGCGGTTTTTCTTTCACCGTGCGCAGTTTGCCCTCTTCCATGAAAGTATAAGACCAACTATATGGCGTAACGGCTTCCCATTCTTCATTTTGTACTAAATAATGAAAATCCACCAGCTCCCCAACTTTTACTTGTGCCCGATCGATACTTAATTGCTGAATCACCGGCTTTTCATTCGCATATACCGTAAAAGGTTTTTCTACCCATTCACTCCAAACCTGGTCCTCTGTTTTTACCTTTAATTTAATTGTATACTGACCGGCGGTCGGTTTATGCATAGCAGAATGCAAATCTTCCACCAAAATACTTTCGCCGTTTACTGCAATACACCATTGTTGGCCGACAATTTGCCGCCCTTCCGGGTCATAGCTCAAATTTTCCGCATCTACTGTTTGACCGGCAATAATACTATCCGGTATTTGAAAATCAGCAATGGGCTGTATCACTTCGTAAGGAGGAGATAGCACCGTTATTTTTTGGATTGCCTCCTCAAAATCCACGGTACAACCCAGTTCCTGGCTGATAAAACGCAGTGGCACAAAAGTATTCCCATCGGTTTCTATCACTTTTTCCGGCAATTCAATTTTTTCCCCGTTGGCGTTCTGCGCATATCCTTCATTTAAATTCAATTGTAAAAAATTATCTTTCGTAGTTAATGTGACCATATTCGTAGCGGCATCCCATTCTACCGTAGCTTTTAACAAATTCTCGCACAAAAAACGCATCGGTATCATGGTATTATAATTTTTTGTGGTATAGGAAGCAGCCGGCATCACCATTTTTTGGCCATTCAAATAAGCTGCTTTTTGGCCAATGGTCAACAGCACTTCATCCTGCATCATATAAGAAGCATTTGCCTCTTTATCAAAACAAAAGAATAAGCCGAAACTGCACAAAAGGGCAGCAACGGCCACAACAGTTTTTTTCATTTATAAAACCCCATTTTCTCTTTCTTGTCAAAAATCAATCTTTGTATTATTGTAACATTCGGCTTGCTTGCGTTCAACAGTTTGGGCAGGTAGATAAAAATGAAATTTCTACCATCATCTTTTCTTCATCTGGCGCATCATATTCTTATCCTCGTCAGATACCCGATTGGACTCAATGATTTTCTGTAATGCCTTCCGATAGGTAAAATCATCCAGCGTATTTTTTTGCAAATAAACTAATGTTTCCCCGGGAAATTTAATATAGGCTACGGAAAGCAACCAGGCAATTGCCATTTTCACATAATACGTTTCTTTTTTGGCTTGTTCTATCAAAGCGAAAATACGCTGCAAATAAGCTTCTTCCATAAAATAATCCATTAACATTACAAAAGCAAAACGAATTTCATATTCCTCTTCGGCGAAAGCATAAGGTTGCAAAAAAGCATAGCCCTTTTCTTTATGCTTTTTTATCAGATGCAAACCGGAAGCAAAACTATCGCAAACAGACCAGCAATGAATTTTGGGCACAAAATCGGCAACCAAAGCAAGCATCGTATCAATATCCGTTTTGATAAAACCAATCACCAATCCTTGCAACATGATTTCTTCATAATGATTGCTTTGCGCAAGCGCCAAATAAGAACGATAATTTCCTTTGGCAATTTCTTTTGCTATTTTTTTTAAAATGGGCAAACGAACACCTAGAATGTCCTCAACACCAGGCACTAAATTGGCATGAAAATTCCGATAGCCGTCTTCCGCTAAATGTTGCAAAGTTTGAACCAATTCGGCATAATCCTCTTTTTGCCAAATCTCTTTACACCAGTTTTTTTCGTTCATATTTATTTGTCCTGCCTTTTCTTATTTCTTTCTATTTTTTCCACAAAATTTTATTATTTTGTTCGATTGCATGAATAACCAACAAGTGGTAACATATTCCTATATTGTTTACAAACAAATAATTTTGCAGGAGAGTAATCATGGTATTCTATGAAATTTTGAAAGCCGTTTTTCTGGGTATTGTGCAAGGAATTACAGAGTGGCTTCCTATCAGTAGCACCGGACATATGATTTTGGTTGACCAATTTTTACAATTACAAGTAACGCCAGATTTCCGTGATATGTTTTTTGTCGTTATTCAATTCGGTTCTATTTTAGCCGTTATTTTCCTTTATTTCCATAAACTAAATCCGTTTTCTCCTAAAAAAACAGCGCTAGAGAAAAAAGAAACTTTATCCTTATGGGGAAAAGTAATTGTTGGCGTTATCCCGGCAGGCATTGTTGGCCTTTTATTTAACGACCAAATTCACGATCTTTTTTACAATTATATTGACGTAGCAATCGCTTTAATTGTTTACGGTATTTTATTTATTGTTTTAGAAAATCGCAATAAAAACAGAACACCCAAAATACAAACCTTAAAAGATTTAACTTATGGCGCCGCTATCATGATTGGGATGTTTCAAATTTTAGCTCTCATCCCCGGCACTTCCCGTTCCGGCTCCACCATTTTAGGGGCAATACTATTGGGCTGTTCCCGTTATGTAGCAGCCGAGTATTCCTTCTTCTTAGCCGTCCCTATTATGCTTGGCGCCAGCGGCTTGGAAATGTTAAAATTTGGTTTTGTCCTCACCGGTTTGGAATGGGGTATTTTATTAGTCGGTACCATCGTCGCCTTCTTGGTGTCCGTTTTAGCTATTAAATTCTTAATGAGTTATATTAAAAAGCATGACTTTAAAGCATTTGGTTATTACCGTATTATTTTGGGCATCATTGTATTGCTTTATGCCTTCCTATTCGCCTAGTTTTCAATAACATTCCAAAATATAAAAAAAAGCGTCCCTGTAAAGGACGCTTTTTGTTTAGGATTCAATTTCCATTAATCCACCACAATTCGGACAAAATTTTGCTTCTCTGGGAGCATCTTGCCCACAATGCGGACAAGTAGCCTTTTCTTCTATCACTTCAACTTCCACATATTCCGTTGCAGCTTCTTCTCTTGGCACCGTGTCTTCCTTTATTTCCCTGATTTTTTGCTGATTCGCTGCTATTTGGGCCATAGATTCTTGAATTTTTTGCACCCATTGAGCAATTTCAGCCGGCGGATTTTCTTTGGCTTGAGCAAAAACAATTTTTCCTATTTCAGTATAGGCTTTTTCTATTTTCCGTTCTTCCGACCCAATATCCGCATTTAGTTTGCCAATCTCTGCCAATTCTTTCGCTTTGCTGGCCGTGGCGTTGGCCGCAGAACCCAATTTTTTACCTAATTCATCCAAAAAAGCCATATTTGCACCTCGTTTCGCATTTTCTGATTTCATTATACTGTTTTTTAAACAAAAAGCAAAGAAGGGAACGCACAACAACGTTTTATAATATTTTACTATGCACCAACTTGCTAGCCATTTCCTGCGGGCCAAGCACCCAAATAATATCTTCTGCATTGATCATCATATTGGGGTTTGGGTTAAGGATAGGTAATAAATTCCGTTCCAACCCAATCAAATAACAATGCAAATAGGATTTAATACGCGAGTCTTTAATGCTTTTGCCAACAAAGGCCGAACCTTTTTCCACTTTTACAGCATAACATAAAATTTGCTTATCCTCATCATATTGATCTTGCGAGGCAACAAAATCCTTTAATGTAACTAAATCTTCTTTCACCGGTTCTAACAATGCTTTTTGTTGGCAATATAAGCAAAAATTTTCCACCTGTTTTTCTTGCCCCATGATAAAAAGATGATCCCCAGCATGAATTTCTTCTTTACCAGCCGGCACATTGATATGTTTTCTGCCTCGGATAATTTTAATCACGTTGATATGCATTTGGTTGCCCCAGTCCAACTGAATTAAATTTTGTCCAATTGCCGGGCTATTGGCAGGACATAATAATTCAATCACATAAAGTTGTTCATGCAACCAAATATGGGTAGCGGCCCCTTGTCCGCCGCCCTCTGTAGCTCCTAATACCTTCTCATTTAAAATGCGTTCATTAAAATTAGATAAGAAGCGCGCCTCTATCTGTAAATAATGGCTAATAAGCCAATCAGAACGAGAGGCCACAAATACCAACAACAAAGCAACGACCGCCAATAAAACAATCGGCAAATCGTAAATAGAATAAAAAGGCAACATGACCAAAGCTGCGGTAATAATGGTTCGTAAAACCATTAAAATAATCAAGGGCGGCTGATTATATTTTCCCCTTAACCATAAAGCGGAAAAAAACCGGTTACGACAATATAACAAAGGATAAATAAAAGGCGATATACAAATCAAAGTTAAAACCAAAGTTAAAAAGTCGCCAGTACGAGCGCCAATCCATTCGGTTAAAATAGGCCAGGCAAAGGCGGTGCTTAATTGAATAATCCCTAACACAATAATACCGTAAAAAATTAAGGTGGAAAAATATTGCTTTAAGAAGCAACTCCAATCCCGATCCTTATCTCCCTGTTTTTCCTTTTCCTGACTATTACGGTTAATCGCATTCAGCCATTTTTCTGGTAAAACTTTTTGCAGCCAGCGGTAAACAAAATCACCGCGACTAATACAAAATGGGGTAGTAAAAGTGGTAATTACCGAAACCGCAACAACAATGGGATATAAAAAGTCGCTTGTTACGCCCAAGGAATTCCCCAAACTAGCGATAATGAAAGAAAATTCGCCAATTTGCGCTAAACTAAAAGCGCTGTGGATGGAGGTATACAAATCCTGACCAGCTACTAACATCCCCATGCCCACAAAAAGGATTTTCCCAATAATTGTGATTGCCATAATCAGTAAAATTGGACCTACATATTGTATTAACATAGCAGGATCTACCATCATCCCTACAGATACAAAAAATACTGCTCCGAACAAATCCTTACAAGGTTTTACCAAATGCTCCACTTTTTCGGCATGAATGGTTCCAGCCAAAACAGAACCGGCCAAAAAAGCGCCTAAAGCGGAAGAAAACCCTAAACCATTGGCCAAAACAACCATACCAAAACAAATCCCTAAGGAAACCACCAGCAAGGTTTCTTCATTCATCAATTTTTGCGCCTTTTGTAGGAAAGACGGTAAAATCATAATGCTTAAAATCAACCAAATAGCCAGGTAAAACACAAGTTTTCCGATGGTAATCGCCAATTCGCCGCCACTTACCCCATGGCTGACAGAAATGGTAGATAAAATAATCATCATAAAAATGCCAGCAATATCTTCAATCACCAAAGTGCCAAAAACCAACTCTGTAAATTTCTTGCCGCGCAACTTTAAATCATCAAACGCTTTAATAATAATGGTGGTAGAAGACATCGATAACATGCCGCCCAAAAAGATACTGTTCATGGTGGACCACCCCATCAGCTGTCCCGCCCCAAAACCTAAAAGCAACATACCGACAATCTCAGTTACTGCAGTAATGATACCCGTACTGCCTACCGACATCAATTTATGAATACTAAATTCCAGCCCTAAGGCAAACATTAAAAAGATAACACCAATATCCGCCCAAACCGTAATATCGGCCGTATCGGTAATGGTTGGAATAAAATCCACAACTGGACCAATTAAAAAGCCAGCAACAATATAACCAATTACCAAGGGTTGATTGATTCTTTTAAATAGTAATGTGGTAATACCAGCTACAATAAGTAATAAAGCCAAATCTGATATTAAGGCTGGTAAATGGGTCATTCGAATTCCTCCTCATTTTGTTACCAATCCATTATTATTTATGTTCTAAAATAAATGTATATTATAATTAGAAGAAAGTATTTTATATATTTTCTATTTTCCCAGTCCAATGTCCTATCATTTTTATGCCCGATTTAAAATTTCCATAAATTCTTCACCAGTTATGGTTTCCTTTTCCAGTAAATAAGCCGCTAATTCATGCAGTTTCTCCTCATTTTCCTGCAAAATAGTTTTTGCTTTTTCATGAGCTTTTTTGATAATACCCATCACTTCGGCATCTATTTTAGAAGCCATCTCCGGAGAGCACATTAAAGAAGTATCTCCTCCTAGATACTGATTATTAACCGTTTCTAATGCCATCATATCAAAATCACTGCTCATACCAAGCCGGGTAACCATAGCTCTGGCCAATTTGGTAATTTGTTCAATATCATTGGCTGCACCAGAAGTGGCCGTACCAAAAATCAATTCCTCTGCAGATCGTCCACCGGTATAGGTGGTAATTTTATTAAACAATTCCTCTTTGCTCATTAAAAGACGTTCTTCTTCCTCCACCTGCATAGTATAGCCCAAAGCGCCGGAGGTACGAGGAATAATAGTAATTTTGTGTACGGGAGCCGATTCCGTTTGTTTAGCGGCCACCAAAGCATGGCCAATTTCATGATAGGCGACTATTTTCTTTTCTTTTGCCGATACAACGGCACCTTTTCTTTGATAACCAGCAATTACCACCTCTACGGCTTCTTCTAAGTCACTTTGGATAATTTTATTACGACCGCATTTCACAGCACGCAATGCGGCTTCATTAATCATATTAGCCAATTCTGCGCCACTAGCACCTGCGGTTGCTCTGGCAATGGCATTGAAATCCACATCAGCATCAAGTTTCACTTTTTTAGCATGTACTTTTAAAATAGCTTCCCGACCTGCCAAATCTGGCAATTCCACCGGAATACGCCGATCGAAACGGCCCGGCCTTAGCAAAGCTTTATCTAAAGTTTCCGGACGGTTGGTAGCAGCTAAAATAACAACCCCTTTGCGGCCATCAAAGCCATCCATTTCAGTTAATAACTGATTGAGGGTTTGCTCTCTTTCATCATTCCCACCCAAACCGGCACCATCTCTTTTTTTCCCAATGGTATCAATTTCATCAATAAAAACAATACACGGTGCTTTTTCTTGCGCTTGTTGGAATAAATCTCTCACCTTTGCCGCTCCCATACCAACAAACATCTCTACAAATTCAGAGCCGGAAATAGAGAAAAACGGTACTTTCGCTTCTCCAGCTACAGCCTGCGCCAACAAAGTTTTTCCGGTACCCGGCGGTCCAACTAGCAAAGCGCCTTTTGGCAACATAGCGCCAATTTCTGCATACTTGGCCGGATCATGTAAAAAATCTACAATTTCTTGCAAGGCCTCCTTCGCTTCATCCTGGCCAGCCACATCAGCAAAAGTTTTACCTGTTTGCGCCGCCACATATATTTTGGCATTGCTTTTACCAAATGTCATGGCATTCGGGCCGCCCATTTTCTTTTGCATTTGTTTCATCCACCAATTACCAGCCCAAATCATTAGACCAATGGGAACGATCCACCCCAATAAATTTAACAATAAAGCGGTAAACGCACTTTGCCTTACTTTAGAAAATTGAATTCCTTCTTGGCTATGTAAACGGTCCACCAAAGCATAATCCGGTACGGCATTGGTAATATAAACCTGATCTTTCCCCGCTTCATCTCTGGCCATAAAAGTAATTTGGTCGGTTTCTATTTCTACGACGGAAATACGACCGTCGTCAATCATGTTTAGGAAAGTACCATAATCCACTTGTTCAATACGCTGGCCAACCAGCATCGGATAAACGAACATATTGAATAACATAATCAATAACAAAGCAACTGTATAATAATAAATCAGCGGCTTTTTCGGCGTTTTTTGCTCTTGCATATTAAAAGCCCTCCTTATTTTGTTCCTCAATTTTCATTTTTTCTAAAAGACAATTTAATTTATGTAATCCGCACAAAATATCTTGAATATCCCCTTCCGATTGCCCTAAAAAAAACGGCGCGTATTTTTCCTGTAGTTTTTTTTCAATCCAGTCAATACTCTCCTCCCCTTTGGGCGTTAACACAATATGTACAACCCTCTCATCATTATCGTCTCTTTTTCGACTTAAAAACCCTTCTTGTTGCAGTTTTTTACACAAAGCAGAAGCATTGCCTCCAGCAACTCCCACCCGTTTGGCCAAGTTGCCTATGGTATATTCGCCATGTTGGCGAATTTCCATTAAAATGTGCATTTGCAACATGGTTAAACCCAATTTTTCGCTTGTTAAACCAAATGTTGCTTCCATATTGTCCGTAATATTCCGCAATAAATCAGCAATTTCTTTACGAAAAGAGATAATTTCCATCATATTACTATCCTCCATAAATGTCTGAAATATAATATATATGTTAAATATATAATATCATACATAAATGATATTGTAAAGAAAAAGGAAACCTATACGGTTTCCTCATTTTCTTTGACTACTTTTAAACTTTGTAAAAATTCGCAAGCCCACGACTTTTCCTTTTCCTGCTCATAAGCAATTATAAACCAAGTCATTTGTTTATCAGATAAAACTTGCGCAACCAGTTGCCAAAAACTCCCATACTGATCCGTTTGCTTTTGCAGCAAAACCGCTTGACACATACCACCATCTATGGGAAAAGAAAAACGTTCTGCTGCATTTTCATCCTGCAAAAGTTGTTCGTGAAATACCGGTTGTTCGTCATAGCGAAAAGCGGATATTTGGATGGTATGCCAATTTTTATCCAAATCATCATAGAATATCTCCGCTTCTTTAGCTTCATCATAACTATTTAAAAAACTACCTTCTATCTTTAGGCTTAAATTGCCCAACTGATACACAACCTTTCCTTTGCGATAACCGATATCGGAAAACAAGGTATAATCCGGTAATTTACTAATATCAATTGGTTGAGAACCGTGCAAAGAGCAAAGCAACAGATAATCCTTTTTCGGAAAAGGGAGATTAGGGTCCTGTGCGGCAGCAGCTTCTAAAAGACCAATAATTCGTCCATTGATTTCGCAATCCGCTTCGCTTCTAGCGCTCGGCATAAAATAACACTCTTCCCACATCAAACTCAAAGCGCTATTACGGGAAAAACGAGCGTCCTGTTCACGGCTATCCCAAATAAAAAATTCTGCTCCAAAAGGATACACCGTATCTTTTTGCACCCACTCTAATAAAGCCGGAATATCATAATACCCCATTGGTGTAATAATGGTATTTTCTCTTTCCTCCGGTGCATATCCATCAACCGGCCAACAAATACGCATTTGCGTATATTCCTTTTCTTCTTTTAATAAATCCATCAAACAATGCAACCAATGGTAATAATGCTCTCCACGTAATTTGGCAAAATCACGTTCCGCATAATAATTGGTTTCATCTTCCATATGCAATAATAAATGTGCTTTTTCTACCATTTCATCCACAAAATCAATCGCAGCGGCATGGAATCCAGCCCCAACTACATTCGTTTGGCAATCCCCCAAAACGGCATCTTCTTTCTTTTGCAAAAACAAACGGCCATTACGGCATAATTCTACAAAGCCGGCGTTTTGTTGCCAAGAAAATTGATAGCCTCTTTTTTGGGCCAGTTCTCCAACAATTTTTATCAAGTCGTTTTCTTGTAAATCCTTTTTCCCTGCCGTAAAAGTAAAGCCAAACCCCATTTTACCACTCCCTATCTGCTTTTCTATCCTTCTTTCAATTGTTTTTGCCCAATTGGTGTATAAAGTAATTGCCCATTGATGCGTTCCGACTTCATTAAATAAAGTGCAGCTACTTTTTGCTGCACAGGCGCCAAAGCATGCTCCCAATCGCTTTGTAAAAATTCCGGTTCCAATATTACTTTGCGCCCTAGTGTTAAATGCGGGCGAAAAGGCCTACTTTCTAAAACAAAACCGCTGTTTCTTAACTTTTCCGTTAACTGTTTCTGCAAAGCAAACAAGGCAGGATTCTTTTCTATGCCGGCCCAATAAATAGCCCCTTCGGGCCGCTGAAACCGCCCCAACCCACGGACTTGCAAAAGGAAACATACCGCTTGCACCGCATCCAGCACTTGTAATGCTTTTTGCACTTGATTTGTTTCCCCTAAAAATGCCAGCGTGATATGCAAATTCTCTTGACGAACAAAATCACCCTGTTTTGCATTTTGGTCTAATATTGCAATTTGCGTCCGCAAGGCATCTTTTACCTCTTCCGCCAATAAAATAGCATAAAATAGGCGCATACAATCAATCCTTCCAATTCCACCATTTGCATTTTTCCGGGTCTGGACATGCTGTTTCGGCAAAATAAACAGCGCAACGGTACACATAAAGAACACAGCGATCCAGTTGCATTCCATGAATAGCGCAACTGCGCTCATACATAACCTGTGGATATTGCCCTTTTAAAGAAGCAATCGTTGTATAACCCAACTGCAATAAATCTTCTTCCATTTTAGGACCAACCCCAGGGATTTTTTGTAATTCTGTTTTCATTTTTATCACCTTACGTTTTATGTTCTCTAAAAAGCAATATTTTCCTGCGTTTTCTCTAAATCGCTTTTTGTTACATCCAATATCCTATCTACAAATTATTACTAATTACAGATTCAGCTTTTTACATGGTATTTTTCTCCTTACTTGTATACATTTATTATTTACCTGGTTTTTTTGGAAATTTTGTTGAAACTTGCCAAACTTTATGATAATGTGTAAACATCTATTAATGTCTTTAGGATGTTTTGTCATGTTTGCTATTTTTTTAGGTTGTTTTGCGTTCTTTCTTTTTTTTCTCTATGATTATAATAGTATTCTTTGGCAAAACAAATGGCTAAGGTCTTTTTTCTTTTTGGGTTGCCTTTTATTGGTTATAGCCACAATGACGTTGCTTATACCCGTTATTTTCAACAGCAATGACAATAACTGGCTTACTCCAATCGGGCTTTTCTTTAGCATCTTGTTTTTTGGCTTACTAATTTACACACTTTTTTTTGCCTTGCCCTTTCAAAAAACTTATTGTCAAAACAACAAAAAGCCCGAAATATGTCAAACCGGTGTCTATGCCTTATGCCGCCATCCTGGTGTTTTATGGTTCATCGGTTTTTATTTTTCTCTTTGCCTTATGGCGCCGGATCCTGCTTTATTGCTGGCCGCTTGCCTGTATAGTATTTGTAATATTTTATATATTATTTTTCAAGATAAATGGACTTTTCCGCAACAATTTTCCAATTATGCGGATTATCAAAATAAAACGCCTTTTTTATGGCCTACTGGCCGCAGTTTGCGCCAATGTATTTGTACTTTGCGAAAGAAGGTGTAACTTTTGCGATTTGAAGAAAAGCTAAAAAATCATCAATACCAAGATATTTGGCAGGAATATTGCGGTTTTTTAAATTTATCCTTGGAAGAATATATGCGCATACAAAATCGGCTTATGTTAGAACAAATCTCCTTATGGAGCCATTGTGAGCTAGGCAAACAAATGCTGCAGGGCAAAATTCCACAAGATATTACTGCGTTTCGGCAACAAATGCCCCTTACAAATTATGAAGATTATGCGGACATCCTTTTAAGTAAAAAAAGTGAAATGTTACCGGATACCCCTATTATTTGGATTCAAACCACCTGGGAAGGTGGAAAACACCCTGTTAAAGTAGCTCCCTATACCAAACCTACCGCAACAATGTTTTAGCCTGTATGATTCTTTCCACCAGCGAGGCCAAAGGTAAATTTAATGTAAAAGCAACGGATAAATTTTTATATGCTTTGGCTCCTTTACCGTATGCTACAGGGCTTTTTCCTTTGGCATTACATGATGAAATCAACATAGAATTTTTACCGCCAGTGGAAGAAGCAGTAAGAATGTCTTTTAGCGAAAGAAATAAAAAAGGCTTTAAAATGGGTTTAGGAAAAGGCATTGACTTTTTCTTTGGCGTGGGCAGCGTTGCTTATTATGTAAGCCTTAGTTTAACGGATTTGGCTAAATCCGGCAGCAACCATTCTTTTATGCAAAAGTTATCACAACTTTCTCCGCGTATTATGGGAAGAATGGTAAAAGCCAAACAAATTTGCAAACAAGAAAATCGGGCTTTGATGCCTAAGGATTTGTTTAAATTAAAAGGTTTTATGTGCGCTGGCACCGATAATCGCTGTTATAAGGATGATTTAGAAGAACTATGGGGCATTCGGCCCATGGAATTGTTTGCAGGAACCGAACCGTCTTGCATTGGTACGGAAACCTGGACCAGAAACGGCATGTATTTTTTCCCGGACACTTGCTTTTATGAATTCATTCCGGAAGAAGAAATGAATAAAAGTTTAGCCGATAAAACCTATCAACCAAAAACATATTTAATGGATGAAGTAAATCCTGGCGAAAAATATGAATTAGTAATTTCCGTTTTAAAAGGCGGCGCTTTCATGCGCTATCGCGTAGGTGATGTTTATCGTTGTGTCGGATTAACCAATAAAGAAGATGAAACAAAAATCCCACGTTTCCAATATATCGATCGTATCCCTACGATCATTGATATTGCCGGCTTTACCCGTATTTCGGAAAATTCCATTCAAAATGTGGTGGATTTATCTGGTTTGGATATTGTAGATTGGGTTGCTTGTAAAGAATACAATGAAAATAATCGCCCTCTTTTGCACATGTATGTGGAAATGGATATTCATTCTCTGGTTACCCATGCGGTAAGCAGAGAAATCCTAAAAGAACATTTGGGTGTTTATTTTAAATATGTCGACCATGATTATAAAGATTTAAAACGTATTTTAGGTATGGATCCTTTAAAAATTACCATTTTAAAATGCGGCACCTTTCATGAGTATTTTCGTCAAACTGGGAAACAACTGCGACATATCAATCCGAACTCTTATGATATCAAAGAACTACTGGAAATAGAAAAACAAGACTTCAACAGGGGGCAACGAATCTCATGAGCAGCTATGTTTACATACCTATCGTGGCCTTGTGTTGCTATACTTTTTTGTTTTTAGCGCTGTTGGCCGCTAAGAAGAATAAAATTATCAACACCTTCTTATATGTATTAGTTGGGATGATCATTTGGACCGGCGGCTCTTTTGCCATGCGTATGCAAATATGGCCTTCTTACCAATTTTGGTACAATATTTCCATTATTGGCTTAACTTTATTGCCTTTCACTTTCTATAACTTCGTCCGCGCTTTTATTGGCAATAAAAATCAAATTGCCCAAAAAGTTTGGCTGGTGCTCATTATCCTAGCCAATGCCATAAACAGCATAACAGGAGTTTTTTTAGCTTGCCCGGAACCAATCTTAACGGCAACTGGGGAAACTGCCTTTATTTATCACATTTCATGGCCAGTTATTTTTCTATATGGAATATGTGGCGCAATCGTCTGCCATATTTTTTACTTAATCTATCATTATAGTAAAACCAATGTGATGGCTAAAAAACAATTAGCCCCAATTATGGTCGGCATTATTGTACTATACGCAGGCCATATTATTATGTTTTTCCCATTTTCAACCGGTTTCCCGGCCGATATTTTCTGTGGGATTATCAACGCTTTTTTCATGTTTTATGCCTTATACAAAAGGAATCTTTTCAAATTAACTTTATTAGTATCGCGAGGCAGTTGTTATATTTTAGCGGCTATGGCTTCCGTGATTTTATTCGCTTATGTGATACAACCATTTCAACGTTTCCTCAATACTAATTTTAATAATATGGCCCAATATTCCGTTTTAATCATCGCTATTTGTTTTGCTCTGGCTACCTTTGGCATTTACTATATCATGAAGAAATTCATTGACCAGGTATTTGTAAAAGACGAAATTCAACAAGCAGAGAATTTAAAAAACTTTAGCCTGACCGTTTCTAAAAGTTTACAGGTGGATGAAATTTTAGGGGAACTGGTAACCGTCATTCAAAAAACGATTACGGTAAAAAAAGTTTATGTCTGCATTGAAAATGTTAATGCAGACACTTATGCGATTGCCCAAAGCACTAGCCCTTTGGATAAAAAAACATTTTATTTAAAAAAAGATAATCCTGTCGTTGAATGGTTACAAAATACCAATGAATGTTTATTGATGCAGGATTTCAAACGCACCGTTGCCTACAAAGCAATGTGGGAAGAAGAAAAGAAGCAATTGAATGATTTAGATATCGGTTGTTTTGTACCGTTAAAGGATGAAGACCATTTAGTCGGCATTGTTTTACTTTCTAACAAAGATAAGAATACCCGTTTTACTTTCGACGATATTAATTTTTTAAATTCGGTCAATTCTATTGGCTCTATTGCCGTAAAGAATTCTCGCCTTTATGAAAAAGTATATTTGGAAGCGCGTACAGATGAATTAACCGGCTTATTAAATCGTAAATATTTCCATAATGTATTGCAGCGCGAATACGAAAAAAACAAAGACCGTTCTTTAGCGCTTATTATTTTAAATATTGATGATTTTAAATTATATAATCAATTATACGGCAATAAAGAAGGCGACATTGCTTTACAGAAAATTGCTAGAATTATTGAAGCAAGCGTGGGCAATAACGGCTATGTAGCTCGTTATAGTGGCAAAGAATTTGCTATTATTTTACCTTTATATGATTTATTGGCCGCTAAAAACTTAGCGGAAACCATTCGCCAACAAATTTTAGATATGAATAAAAAAAGTAGCGACGGTAACTATGCCCTAAAAGTATTAACAGTTAGCGGCGGAGTTTGCTCCATTCCTTATGCGGCCTCTACCGTAAAACAACTCATTGATAATGCCGATATGGCTGTTTACAGTGTAAAAAGGAATGGAAAAAATGCCATTAAAGTATATTCGGCCGGGGAACAAGCAAAAAGAGAAATCCTTGCCAACCATAATGATATGGAAGACAAGGAAAGCATTTATTCCGAATATGCCTCTACCATTTATGCTTTAACGGCAGCTATCGATACGAAAGATCATTACACGTTCAGCCATTCCAAAAATGTAGCGTATTATGCGACTGAATTAGCCTATGCATTTGGTCAAAACCAGGAATGTATTGAAATCATCCGGGAAGCCGCCTTGTTGCATGATATTGGTAAAATTGGTATTCCGGAACATATTTTAAACAAACCGGGGAAATTAACCTCGGAAGAATATACGATTATGCAGGGACATGTGGAAAACTCCATTGGCATTATTCGCTTTTTACCTTCCCTGGATTACGTTATTCCAGCCGTTATTGCCCACCATGAACATTTCAATGGACAAGGCTATCCGAGACGAATTGCCGGGGAAGATATCCCCCTCTCCGCCCGCATTTTATGCATAGCCGACTCTTTTGACGCTATGATTTCAATGCGCTCCTATAAAAAACCTTATTCGACAGAAAAAGCATTACAAATTATTCAAACAGAAGCCGGACAACAGTTTGATCCCAAATTGGCGCTTATTTTTATTAACTTAGTCAAAAATGGTATTATTAAACCAATACACAGCGAAATTGTTTAAGAAACAGCTTAACAAAAAATAAAAAGGTTGCCTTTTCGCAAGGTAACTTTTTTTATCCACCTAATTTATTTGAAAATTTTAAATTAAAAGAGTATTGACAATATACTGTAAAATGAAATAAAATAAACTTATAACTAAAATAAATTATAAAATATTTATTTCTTATTCTCATACTAATATTAAAATCACCATTTTATACTACAAAACAATGATAATGTTAGCATAATAACTACTAATATAGTATAATTATGCAAACCATACGGTCCATTTTAACCCAGAAAGGATGTGTTTCATGTCTTCTCACTTTTCTTTTCAATTTCCAACTAAAATCGAATTTGGATCCGGAAAGATAAAGTACCTCGGCTCCATTTTAAAAGAATATGGCTACCATAAAGTTATGATTGTGACAGACCCTGGGTTATGCCAAACACCCATTATTGATCAAGCACAAGAATACATACAAAAAGCAGGACTGCAATCTGTGATCTTTCATGATGTATTACCCAATCCCC
>CALXSR010000006.1 GCA_944391215.1 uncultured Clostridia bacterium | reverse complement strand
ATCGTCGTCATCGTCATCGTCATCGTCATCGTCATCATCATCATCATCTTTTTTCTGTTTATCCTCATCTTGCACCTCTTCTTGTTCTTCTAGATCGATTTCGTTCTCTTCTTCGCTAGAATTTTGTCCAGACAGGGCAGGATTTTTTCTATCAGCATCCTCTTGGTCATCAATATCCGGCTCTTTTTCTTTTTGTTCGTTTAAAGAATCGCTATCCTCATCCTCTTCATCATCTTCATCATCTTCATCGCGATCTAGATCTTCATCCTCATCGTTTTTATGCCAATCGTCTTGTTCTTCCTCTTGGTCATCCTTATCATCATCTTGCTCTTGTTCCAGGCTATCTTCCAATAAGTCATCATATTCATCCAGTAAATCATCCAAACTCACTTGATGTTGTTTTGCATAAATCAAAAGATCTGAAACCCGAACGGACGCTAAATCAGCAGCAGTTAAACTTTCATCTTCTGCTAAAATACGCTTAATAATATTCATTTTACCAGCAGAAATAGCCTGCGTATGCGCCTCCTGTAATACCTTTTCATTAACCGTCATTTTCTGCCCTACTATATTACCTTTTAGATGCTCCTCACTTAAAATATATTGCGCCTGCTTCGAAATACCATCTAAAACTTTTTGTGCATTTCCGTTTGCGCCAACTGTAATTAAAATATCATTTTCTTTTTCCGCTGATAAATAACCTTTCATGACACTTTGCTCCAATAGCAATGCAACCCCATCTGCCAACGGCAACCCTTTTAGCTTTAAATCTTGCAATACAGTTTCTGCATCCTGATTTAATCCACTTACTGAAACAATTTTATCCAAACGATTATACTGTAATTCAAAACTCGGATTGATATCAATCGCCAAATACTGGCTGGGCGCCAAATAATAATTGCCTCCGAATCCACATAACAAAACGATAAGCGCGGCTGCACACCAACGATACCACACGACCCATTGTTTTTTCCCTGCTTTTTTATTCTTAAGTTCTACTACAGAAGCAGGATTTTGCATCTGATTATCCCCAATTTCTTCTGGCAGCATAGCCTTTTGTTCCATTTGTTGCGCCTTGCTTTTGATTTCCATCCAGCAATCGGGGGTGGCATTTTTTACCGTTTGCCGCAACATCGCCTCTATTTGGTTTTGTTTCTCTTTTGAAAATTGCGCTGTCATAGCATTCCCCCCTCCTTTTCTAAAATTGCATTTAGTTTTTTTATCGATTGCCGATAATGCCATAAAACGGTACCCAACGGCATTTGCAGAAAAGAAGCAATTTCTTTATGTTTCAAACCGGCAATCACATGTAATAATACAATTTCGCGCGGTTTATCCTCCAACTCAACCAACAATCCCTTTAATAGCAACTGCTCCTCCGTATGATCCTCATAACTCCCCCAACCCCAAGCATCTTCTTGAAAATCCACCAAATTCTCTCGACTCTCTTTCCGTAAAACCATCAAAGCTTCATTTTTGGCAATCCGCAAAATAAAGGCCATTGGTTTTCCTTGCGGTTGGTAGGAAGGCGCAGCCCGATAAACTTTTAAAAAAGTTTCTTGCATGGTATCTTTAGCCAAATGAAAATTTTTTGTAAAATTTAAGGTATAGGAAAATACCGCTTGTTCGCAAGCACGATACAAGTGTTCAAAAGCATCCATATCTCCTTTGGCCATTTGCAAAATATCTTCTTCCAAATTAGCGCTATTTTCCATTTCATTGATCCTCTCATTTTAATAATGCTGTAAAAAACCAATTTATTGGTATTATTTCTATTTTATCAAAAATTTTGGGACATACTATCTTTTATTGCAAATTTTATAAGCAATCTATTTTTTCTCTTTTCAAAAGAAATAAAATAGAATATAATAACAACATACCCCCTCCGGGGGAGGGTAGTATGAAAGTAGGTGCATAGGATGATGCAAAAAAATTTCGATGTACTAGGAATGACTTGCTCTGCTTGTTCAAGTCACGTAGAAAAAAGCGTCGCAAAACTAGACGGCACATTAGAAGTAAACGTAAATTTATTGGCAAACCGTATGAAAGTTTCTTTTGATGAAAACAAATTATCAATAGAAGATATTTGCGCTGCAGTAGAACATGCTGGTTATCAGGCAATTCCGATAGAAAAAGAGTCATCTAACCGTAAAAAAGGACAGTCTGTACCACAACAAAATCATGTGCAAAATGAATTGCAAGAAATGAAAAAAAGATTATGGCTTTCCTTTCTTTTTTTAATTCCGCTATTTTATCTTTCCATGGGACATATGTTGGGTTGGCCCTTGCCTGCATTTTTCCACGGCCCTGCCAATGCCTTAACTTTTGCTTTTACCCAGTTTTTGCTCACCTTACCGATTATTTATGTAAACCGTAAATATTATCAAGTGGGCTTTAAAACGCTATTTCGCGGCGCGCCCAATATGGATTCTTTAATCGCCATTGGCTCCGCTTCCGCTCTCATTTACGGTATCTACGCCATTTATCAAATCGGCTATGGTATGGGACATGGCTTACCAGATATGATTACCCAATACAGCATGGATCTGTATTTCGAATCGGCAGGCACCATTTTAACACTCATTACAGTTGGGAAATTTTTAGAAACCCGTTCGAAAGGCAAAACCTCGGAAGCCATCCGAAAATTGATCGATTTGGCCCCCAAAACGGCTTTTGTTGAAAGGAATGGACAGGAACAAGAAATCCCTGTGGAAGATGTACAAATTCATGATATTGTAATCGTGAAACCAGGCCAAAGCATTCCAGTAGACGGTATTGTAATACAAGGCAATTCTGCTGTTGATGAATCCGCCATTACTGGGGAAAGCATTCCCGTTGAAAAGCAAACGCACGATAAAGTAATTGCCGCTACGATCAACAAAACAGGTTATTTTAAAATGGAAGCGACCCGAGTTGGGGACGATACCACTTTGGCCCAAATTATTTCCTTGGTGGAAGAAGCCAGTGCTTCCAAAGCGCCTATTGCCAAATTAGCAGACCGGATTAGCGCAATCTTTGTTCCCACCGTTATTACGATTGCGGTTTTAGCAACTGTTGTTTGGTTGTTAGCAGGGAGTAGTTTCCAATTTGCTCTTTCAATTGGCATCGCAGTTATGGTAATTTCTTGTCCTTGCGCTTTAGGGCTGGCTACCCCAGTAGCAATTATGGTAGGAACTGGAAAAGGCGCAGAAAACGGCATTTTAATTAAATCCGCCGAAGCGCTGGAAATTGCCCATCACATTGATACCGTAGTTTTGGATAAAACAGGCACCATTACGGAAGGAAAACCGCAAGTAACCGATTTCATTTGCACCCCCGATATTGGTGAAAAACAGCTATTAACAATCGCTGCTGCGTTAGAAAATTCTTCGGAACATCCTTTGGCGGAAGCCATTTTGACGAAAGCAAAACAGGAAAATATCGTGCCGGCCCCTGTTACCAATTTTTCTGCTCTAGTAGGGTTAGGGATTCAGGCCGACATCGAAGGTAAAACCTACTGGGCTGGTAATTTACGTTTAATGCAAGAAAAAAATATTGCTATTGCAGATTTTACCGCCAAAGGACAAGAATTGGCAGACGCCGGGAAAACGCCTCTTTATTTTGCCGATCAGCAAAAAATAATTGGCTGTATTGCCGTAAGCGATATCATTAAAGAAAGCAGCAAACAGGCCGTCACCGCTTTACACGAAATGGGTATTGAAGTGATTATGTTAACTGGAGATAACCAAAAGACGGCGGAAGCCATCCGCAAACAAACGGGCATTAACACCGCGATTGCCGAAGTGTTACCGCAGGATAAAGAAAAAGAAATTCGCAATCTGCAAAGAAGCGGTCGCAAAGTCGCCATGGTAGGCGACGGAATCAACGACGCCCCCGCTTTAACCAGAGCAGATTTGGGCATGGCCATTGGAGCAGGAACAGATATCGCCATCGAGGCTGCCGATATTGTGTTGATGAAAAGCAATTTATTAGATGCCGTAACCGCCATTCAATTAAGCAAAGCGACTATGCGCAATATTAAACAAAATTTATTTTGGGCTTTCTTTTATAATAGCATCGGAATTCCATTAGCAGCTGGTATTTTATATCCAGCCTTTACTTTAAAATTAAATCCGATGTTCGCTGCTGCTGCCATGAGTTTAAGTTCCTTTTGCGTAGTAACCAATGCCCTGCGTTTAAAATTTTTCCAGCCTTCTTTTCTTACAAAAGACCATGACAAAACCGATACCATCCAATCACAAAGCAAAGAGAAAAAGAAAGATAACAAAGGAGATTTAAAAATGAAGACAAAAACGATGATGATTAATGGAATGACCTGTCCCCATTGCTCAGCCAGAGTAGAAAAAGCGCTCAATGCCATTGATGGCGTTGAAGCTAAGGTAGATTTAGAGCATAAAAAAGCCACAATTACGTTAAGCAAGGATATTGCAGATGACATTTTAATAAAAGCGGTAACCGATGCCGATTATGAAGTTGTTTCTCTATCGTAATCCGAAAAAGGAGTTCGATGATGCAAGCGGATAAAGAAAAAATAAACCGTTTATTAAAAACAGCACGCGGCCAAATAGAAGGCATTTTAAAAATGGTAGAAGAGGATCGCTATTGTATTGACATTTCCAATCAAATTTTGGCAACAGAATCCATTTTACGCAAAACCAATCGAGAAATTCTACGCGCACATATGGAACACTGTGTGAAGGAAGCTTTTGCTTCCGGTCAGGAGCAGGAAAAAATTGCGGAAATCATTCAACTACTGGATAAAATGAGCTAAAGAAAAAGGAACGGTTATTAAAATAACCGTTCCTTTTTGATTAAGCATTTTCTTGCACACAAGCCATAAACTCGTCCTTTTCCAATTTTTCCGGGACTGCAACGGGATAGTTTCCGGTAAAGCATCCCGCGCAAAAATCTGTCTTTGCACAAGCAGCAATTTTAACCACATGATCAACGCTTAAAAAACCCAAACTATCCGCATCTATCTTTTGCCGAATTTCCTCTATGGTCATTTGACAAGCAATCAACTGCTCTCGATTCCCAATATCAGTACCAAAAAAACAGGGATGTTTAAAAGGAGGAGCGGAAATACGCATATGCACCTCTTTGGCCCCGGCTTCTCGTAACAATTTTACAATACGAGCGCTGGTAGTGCCACGAACAATGGAATCATCGACCAAAACGACTCTTTTGCCTTCTACCGTAGATTTCAATGCATTTAGTTTAATGCGTACCGCGTTTTCCCTTTGTTTTTGCGTCGGTTGAATAAAAGTACGACCCACATAACGATTTTTAATAAAACCTACCCCATAAGGAATACCAGATTGCTGCGCATAACCTAAAGCGGCATCCAAACCGGAATCCGGAACACCAATTACCACATCGGCCTGTACCGGATATTCCAAGGCCAAAAAGGAGCCGGCTCTTTTCCGCGCCTCGTGCACACTAGCTCCGGCAATAACCGAATCCGGCCTGGCGAAATAAATATATTCAAAAACGCACATATGGCCATTGCTGCCACAATAACGTTCATCGCTACGCAATCCATTTTCATCTACAATCACAATTTCCCCTGGTTTCACATCTCGTAGATATTGCGCGCCAATGCTATCCAAGGCACAAGTTTCAGAAGCAAACACAATGGCGTCTTCGCCAATTCTACCAATGCATAAAGGACGGAAGCCTTGCGGATCGCGTACCGCCACTAATTTTTTCGGCGTCATAGCAATCAAACAATAAGCACCTTGTAATTTCGGCATGGTTAAGGCAAGCGCTTCTTCCATAGATTGCGCATGAATTCTTTCTTCCGTAATCAAATAGGAAATCACTTCAGTATCATTGCTAGTATGAAAAATGGCACCAGATAGTTCTAAATCACGACGCAAATCCCCAGCATTTACCAAATTGCCATTATGCGCCAAGGCCATTGGTCCCCGGATATGGCTTACCACCAAAGGCTGGGCATTGATACGACTACTGCTACCTGTGGTGGAATACCGCACATGGCCAACCGCCATTTTCCCCTCTCCTAAATGATCGAGCACATCCCGGTTGAATACATCCGGCACCAAGCCCAAATCTTTATGCGTACGGATGCTTCCCCCTTCGCAAACGGAAATGCCACAACTTTCTTGCCCCCTATGCTGAAGAGCATATAAGGAAGTATAGGTATCCATCACCACATCCACATTAGAATTTTTGGTATAAATACCAAAAACCCCACACTCTTCTTTTATTTTTTTCATAGCCAACACCTCGTTTCCAATAAAAAAAGCTATGACAAAAGGCCATAGCTTTGGTTTCTCATTTGGGCAGACTGATTTTCTTTCCTATTCAATACCAAGCAAAAACAGCAAAGGCAAAACAAATTCAATCCCCCTTCTAAAAATACTTTTCTATTTTAGCGGATTTTTTAGTAAAATACAATTTTTTTTTACAAAAATGCGTATTTTTCTTTTGCCAATCTTTGCCGTCTTTTTAAAAAGTTATTATTATCACTTATCACTTTTTAATTTTTCCTTTGGTACGCCGCCAATGTTGAATTTACCGCTATTTAAAAAAGCGATCATCTACTACTTCAGCAAATGTAAAATCATAATTCCCGGTCAATTCTTCTTTTGCTTGCATCCAATCTAAAATAGCAACAAATTGTTCTTCCTGGGGAAATTGCAAGTCTTCAAAAACTGTATTTTGTAACACTTCCGCAATTTCCGGGGCAAAATCCCCTTTTTCTATTACCAAGTCGATATATTCTTTCGGGTCTGTTTCCCGCATATAGGCCAAACTATCCCGGTACCCAGCATAAAAAGCAGCAATCGCTTCTTTTTTATTTGCCAACGCTTCTTCGGTAAAAAGCATTACAGCCGCTTGCACCTGCAAATCTTTATCTGTCGCCAACAAAACCGCACCTTGGTTTACTCCCATGGTAACATAAGGTTCCGGCACAACCGTCAAATCTATTTTGCCCGCCAGCAATTGTTCTACCCGATTGCTTACCGCTGGTAATAACACTTTTTCTCCAGCCCCGGCTTGATCAGCCAAATATTCTATTAAACCATTTAAAGAAATCCCGCATGTATTGGCTTCTTGAATCGCAGCAAGAGACGTTAAACCGCTTTGCGGACTGGCTAACACCCCAAAACCGGTTTGTACTAAGGAAGTCATTTTCAGCTTCATACCCGATTCTAAATAAAGGGCAAAAGCCACCATATCACTCATAACGCCATCCATTTTTCCAGATTGCAAAGCAGCATCCCGATCCGTTGGCGATTGAAAATTCTCATTTACCACCGTTAAACCATGATTGGCAAAAAACCCCTTTTCCATACCAATAATCAAAGGCACTTTGTCGATAGACGGCATTGTGGCAATATGCAATTCCAGCATTGTGGCTTGTCCTTCCCCTTGTATATTTGGTTTTTCGTCCTTTTGCCCACAAGCAGTAAAACAAAAAATAACTCCTATCATACTACAAAAAAGAATAATATTTTTGATTCTTTTGCGCAAAATTGCAACCTCCCTTATTCGAAATCACCCGTTTTTTATTATATCAAATCATGTTATAATTGAATAGTGTATGGAAAAGAGGGGTTTTACTTGTTAGCCTTGCAAAATGTTTGTGTATCTTATGGCACAAAACAAATTCTTACGAATATCAATTTACAATTACAAAATCATAAAATTTATGCTATTTTAGGAAAAAGCGGTTGTGGGAAAAGCACCCTGCTGCAAACTTTGGCCGGCATCCAGCCTTATACAGGTTCTATTACTTTACAAAACAAAAAACTGGATAGCCGACGGCACCGCATTGCTTTCATACCGCAAAAAAATTCTTTAATTCCTTGGCAAACCGTAGAACAAAATATTAGAATGCCCTTTTCATTGCGCCAATTACCACAACCACAACATTTAGAAAACCTTTGCCAGGAACTAGGAATTCATACCCTCTTGCTCAAATATCCGAATCATATCAGCGGCGGAGAGCAACAAAGGGTTGCCATTGCTCGTGCCTTCTTATTTACACCCGATTTATTATTAATGGACGAAGCTTTTTCCGCCTTAGACGCGATTACCAAAGAAGAAGTGCATCATATTTTTGCCGCTACGATTGCCAAACATAAAGTCAGCACGCTCTTCGTTACTCATGACATCAGTGAAGCTCTTTATTTGGCGGAAGAAATTTATGTTTTACGTGACGGCAAATTACAAAAACCATTCGACAAAAATGAATTATTTGGGCAAGATAAGGAAGACTTCCCAATAGAATATCAGGCTATGATTCGTTTTTATAAGGAGCAAATATGAAAAAATTATTCCGTGGTTTGGCCATTTTGCTCTTTACCTTACTGTTATGGCAAATAATGGCCAATATTGTGCATAGTCCTGTTTTGCCGTATCCGCTACAGATATTGCAAAATTTTATCTTAACAATAGGCCAAAAATTGCCTATTCACACTTTTTATAGTTTTATGCGCGTTGCCATTAGCATGTTGGCAGCCTTGCTCATTGGCATCCCATTGGGCATTGCCATTGGCTACAATAATAAATGTCATAAAGTATTCTCCCCGTTTTTATATTTATCTTATCCGGTGCCAAAACTGGCTTTACTGCCTATTATTATGCTTTTGTTTGGCTTAGGAGAAACTTCTAAAATCATTATGATTTTTTTAATCCTCTTTTTCCCAGTTACCATGGATATTGCTGCAAATGTGCGCCAAATGAACAAGGAAATTTTTCAAACCATGCACGCTTTTGGCGCTAAAGATAGTGCGATCGCCAAAAAAATTATTTTACCAGGCGTTCTTCCAGCTGTTTTAACCAGTTTAAAAGTTTCGGTAGGGATTGCTTTGTCCATTTTGTTCTTTGCCGAAAACTATGGTACCAAATTTGGCCTTGGTTACCTTATTATGACCAGTTGGCAAAAAATGGATTATATTAACCTATATACTGGTATTTTCACCTTAGCTATTCTAGGGTTTTGTCTATTTTTACTTTTAGACTGGCTAGAAGATAAAGTAACCAGATGGCGATAATCGATAAGAACAGCAAAAAAATTAAAGGGAAACGATTATGTATCAAAAATTAACCATAAAAGCAATTAAAGAATTAGCTGCCCCGCAAACATGGCCAGCAAGTATTCTTCCCATATTATTAGCCGGAGCTTGCAGCTTTACTTTGTACCGTAGGTTTTCTTGGGGTATTTTTTTTCTATTACTGGGTATTTCCATCTTATTGCAATCAGCAGTAAATACGTTCAACGATTACTATGATTTTATAAGAGGCAATGATACTGAAGATAATTTTTTTGATAAAAATGACGCTTCCATTATTTATAACCATTTAAATCCGAAAACCGCTTTATTGGTTGGGAGTGTTTTTTTAGGATTGGCCCTTTTTGGCGGACTTTATTTGGTGATCCATTGCGGCTGGCCTTTGTTTTGGTTAGGTCTAGTTGGGGCAATCGTCATTTGCCTATATTCCGCCGGCCCCTTGCCCATTTCCTATTTGCCAATTGGTGAATTCATCAGTGGCTTTATGATGGGCGGTCTTTTACCGCTGGCTGCTATTTTTGCCTTAAGCAATCAATTTGCTTGGCATGATATCTATTATTGTATCCCACTCATCCTCAGCATCGGCACCATTTTATTAACCAACAATACTTGCGATATTGAAAGGGATATCCCGGCCGGTCGCAAAACATTACCTATTTTATTAGGCAAGCAAATATCCGCCCGTCTTCATGTATGGTCCTTTGCCGCGGTCATTTTTTCCATTTTTTTCTTGGCTTATTGGCATTTTCCCCATACCATTTGGCTGGGAATTCTATTGCTTTTGCACAGTATTCCTTATTTTATCAAACTTTGGAATATGCAATTTACAGCACAAAACAGAAGGAATGCCATGCAAAACACATTGCAAATGACAATCCTTATCAACAGTTATTATATTATTATTGTTTTATTGGAGGGGCTTCTTTTTGGATAAAGAAAAAAAAGTCTACGAAGTATTTCAAAATATCTCCGAAGACTATGACAAAATGAATGATATTATTAGTCTAAAGCAACATCGCAAATGGAAAGGAAATTTAATCCGTAAGATCAGCGCACAAAAATACACATCTATTTTGGATATTTGTTGTGGCACTGGCGATATTTCTTTGCTTTTAGCGCAAAAAAATCCACAAGCACAAATTTACGGATTGGATTTTTCAGAAAATATGTTGGCGGTAGCACAACGCCGCAAACAAAATGGTCACCATACCAATGTACAGTTTTGCCAAGGAAATGCAATGCAATTACCCTATGCCGATCAGCTTTTTGATTGCACTACCATCTCCTTTGGCTTGCGCAACGTGCCTGATTATGAGCAAGTTTTGCGGGAAATGTACCGAATTCTAAAACCGGGCGGTATGCTATATTGTTTAGATTCCTCTTACCCAACTTCTCCGATCATTAAACCTTTTTTTAAACTGTATTTTAAATTTATTATGCCTGGATTTGGCAAATTTTTTGCGCACCACAAAAAAGAATACCAATGGTTAAATGATTCCACGGAACAGTTTTTATCCAAAAAGGAATTGGCCGCCTTATTGGAAAAAGTTGGCTTTCAACAAGTCGGGTATCACTCTTATCTTTTTGGAGCAGCCGCTTTACACTATGGTAAAAAATAAAGGCATTCCTTCTTTTTGCATTCCTTATTAAAACGGGAAAAAGTGCAATGTATCTTAGCGGGCAATATCATTTTTATGCCCGTCTTTTTTTCTAACAAAGGCACAGCGGTACAGATAGCCAAAAAACTATCTCTTTTACAGCAGCGGGGTCCGCCATGCAAGGCAATTTCCTTTAAGCAACTTGCAGTCACCAAATTAGCAAATTGCCAGGAATCTTTGGCCAAAGGGGTAACCTCTTCCAAAATACTGGCAAAGATGCCTGCTCCAATCCCAGCTCCACAAGCCCCCCAAAAACCGCAAACCCCACCGGGAATTTGCGCAGAACGCTGCTCGACCTCTTGCAAAACTTTTTCTAATTGCAAGTTCCCGCCGCAATTTACATAGCAGGTTGCCAAAACAGCCGGCAATAAAAAATGATGTTCCGGGCCATGCATTGGTATCCAGTCATTCTTCATCATTTCCTGCGCCAATGCAATGGGATTTTTTTCCGTACTGGAAAAACAAATGCTACGGATCTGTTCCACCGCTTTTTCCCTGTGGCAATGGTCGCAAACAAAATGCTTTTTTTGGCAAGCAGCATGAGATAAAAATTCTTTTCCGCAAATGGCGCAAATCATCTTTTGCCCTTCTGTAAAATAAAGCAACGGTTCCCCGCAAAGCAAACAATTATTTTTTTGCACTATTTTATCACATCCTTTTGTCCATTATAGCGGATAAAGACAGTTCTGTCTGCTGTTTTCCCTCCATTTTTATTGATGAATCTTGCTACCGCCATTGAAAGCGCAGTTATTCTATGATAAAATAAAAAGAATCATTTTAGCAGGAAGGTGTTTCCATGTCGGTTGGCCCAATTATTGAAATTAAATCGCTGCAAAAAACATTTCCCGGTCAAACCGGAAAAATTACTGCGCTACAGGATATCAATCTGCAGATTATGGAAAAAGATATTTTTGGTATTATTGGCGCCAGCGGAGCAGGAAAAAGCACTTTAGTGCGCTGTATCAACTTTTTAGAAAGGCCCAGCGCCGGTACGGTATTTTTTAATGGGCATGATTTATCTATGCTTTCCGATAAAGAGCTGCGAAAAGCAAGACAATCTATGGGTATGATTTTTCAGCAGTTTAATCTATTATTGCAAAGAACCGCTTTAGCCAATATCTGTTTTCCGATGGAAATTGCCGGATATTCTAAGGCAGAAGCCAAAGAAAGAGCCAAAGAATTATTAGAGCTAGTCCATTTGGCTGATAAAGCAAATGCCTATCCTTCTCAATTATCCGGCGGTCAAAAACAAAGAATTGCCATCGCCAGAGCATTGGCTACCAATCCCAAAGTGCTGCTTTGCGACGAAGCGACCAGCGCCTTGGATCCAAATTCTACCGCCTCTATTTTGGCTTTGCTGAAGGATATCAATGAAAAATTAGGCATCACCATTATTATTATTACCCATGAAATGAGTGTCATTGAGCAAATTTGCAATCGAGTGGCCATTATTGATCAAAGTCAAATTGCAGAATGCGGGGAAATGGCGCAAATATTTGCCAATCCCAAAACGCAAGCAGCACAAAAACTGGTTTTCCCTGAAAAAAGCGTTTCTGCCCAATTCCAAAACAAAGCGCATTCCATACGGATTGTTTTTAATGGCAACTCTTCTTTTGAACCGGTTATAGCAAATATGGTTTTAACCTGCAAAGCCCCAGTAAATATTATTTATGCCGATACCAAAAACATAGACGGCAAAGCATTTGGCCAAATTGTCATTCAGCTGCCGGAGGATAAAACGAGCGCGGAACGAATGATCCATTACTTAAAAGCTAGGGATTTAGCAATTGAGGAAGTAGGTGAAATTTTATGAGCAGCGAACTGATTTTGATGATGATTAAGGGTATCGGGGAAACATTATATATGACCTTAGGATCCGCTTTGTTTGCCTATCTATTGGGGTTACCCTTAGGCGTAATTCTTATTATTACCGATAAAGACGGCATCTGCCCGCATAGTAAAATCAACAGCATATTAGGGGCTATTGTCAACATAGTGCGCTCCTTCCCCTTTATCATTCTATTAATTGCTATTATCCCTTTTACCAGGCTTATTGTCGGAACTAGCATTGGTTCTACTGCTACCATGGTTCCTTTAATTATTTCGGCGGCCCCTTTTATTGCTCGTTTAGTGGAATCCTCCTTAAAAGAGGTAGACAAAGGCGTAATAGAAGCGGCGCAATCCATGGGTGCCTCTACCATGCAAATTATTTGCAAAGTACTATTACCGGAAGCCAAACCTTCCCTTATTTTAGGATCAGCCATTGCAACCACCACTATTTTAGGGTATACCGCCATGGCCGGCTTTACCGGCGGCGGCGGCTTAGGAGATATCGCCATCCGCTACGGTTTTCATAAATACCAAAATGACGTGATGATTATCACCGTTATTTTATTGGTTATCATTGTGCAGTTCCTACAAGAATTCGGCAACCGTTATGCTGCACATTGCGATAAAAGGAAATAATTTTTATTTTTTAGGAGGAAAAGATATGAAAAAGTTTTTAACCATTTGTTTCACTGCCGTATTGGGTCTTTCTCTTTTGGCTGGCTGCGGCAGTAAAGATTCCGATCCCCAAACGGGCCAAGAAGATCCCAAGGAATTAACCAAGATTGTTGTAGGCGCTTCGCCCACTCCCCATGCGGAAATTTTAAATTTCGCGAAGGATGCCATGAAAGAAAAAGGCTTTGATTTAGTGGTACAAGAATTTACCGATTATGTATTGCCTAATACGGCCGTAGCGGATAAAAGCATCGACGCCAACTTCTTCCAACACTACCCTTATTTGGAAAACTTTAATGCGGAAAAGAAAACCGATTTGGTATCCGCCGGCGCCATTCATTATGAACCATTCGGCATTTACCCCGGAAAAACCAAATCCTTTGCAGATTTAAAAGAGGGCGCCGTAATTACAATTCCTAGTGATTCTTCCAATGGAGCTCGCGCTTTATTATTGATGGAAAAAGCCGGTTTAATCACCTTAAAAGAAGGCGTTGGCGCCAATGCTTCCGTTTTGGATATTGTAGACAATCCCCAAAAATTAGTCATCAAAGAAATCGAAGCAGCGCAATTACCAAGATCCCTAGAAGATGCCGATATGGCTGTTATTAACGGAAACTATGCTTTACAAGCCGGACTAAGCGCCAATGAAAACAGCTTAATTACAGAAGATGCTTCAGAAGAAGCCTTAACATATGCAAATATCATTGCCGTTCGCAATGGCGACGAAAACAGCGACGCGATAAAAGCCTTAGTAGAAGTATTAAAAAGCGATGCCGTAAAACAATTTATCAATGAAACTTATCAAGGAAATGTGGTTCCGGTTGAATAATCATTGCCATAAAGTATAAATAAAAAAGGAAACGTGAAAACGTTTCCTTTTTCATTTATTTTGTAAATATATTTTGCAAATATTTTACCAACTGTTGCCCCGCACCATTCAAAGCGGGCAACATATAATCGCGATTAAAACGGATAACAGGCAAACGCTCGATTGCCTTCATGCCCATATGACGTAAAGTTTCTTCCAAATTGGACAAGCATTGTATTGCCCCCAAACCGGTTCCTCCAGCACAAGCCACCAACACACATTCTTTTCCCTGTAAATAATGGTTATGGGCTGTTTCGCAACGTCTTAACCGATCTAAAAATCCTTTTAAACATTCCGCCAAATCATGCCAATAAACCGGCGTCACAAAAACAACCGCCTCAGCAGCTACCATTTTTTCATAAAGCGCTCGAAAATCATCGCGGATCACACATCTTCCTTCTGCTTGACAAAGCCCCCAACCGTCTCCACAAGTCAAACACTGTTTTATGTTCTGTCGATTTAAATGCACCTCTTCTGTTACCCCGCCCGCCGCCATGATACCTTTTACTACATTATCCTTGGCAGCAGCAGTTAGCCCATCCATATTGGGGCTCGCCCAAATAACCAATATTGCCATTCTACTTCCCTCCAATTTGGCAAAATTTTTACAAGTAAAACCACCTTATTGCTTGGCATTCATCTGATAATATGGTTCCCCTGCTTGCTTTAGCCAATTGGCATACCAATTTTGATAATACGGTTTTATTGTATGCAGCAAATCAGCATATTCCCTCTGTGCGACAGGCAACCCTTTTTGCATGATATTCCTGGCTTCTTGATACAAAGCGGACAAGTCTACATTTTGTAAAACACGGTCTTTTACCAATAATTTTCCATCCACCATCACATGTTTTACCATATGGCCCTGTGCTCGATGCAAAAAGAGCAAAGCAATATCCAAATCCGGATTCGCATAAGGGGCGTTTTCAATTTCCTGACCATCTACTATAATTAAATCCGCCCTTTTTCCTGGTTCCAAGGAGCCGACCAAATGGTCTACCCCTAAAACCTTAGCAGCATTGATCGTCCCCATTGCCAAAATATCATAAGGATCAATGGGCGGCGTATGCGCCAAATCAAATCCGGAAACACGGTGCAAATAATGTATCATACGAAGTTCCATAATAGGGTCTTCATTATCGTTAATGCCTTTTTCATCAAGTCCCAAAGCAACGGTTACCCCTTGCTGCCATAACGCATAAAGCGGCGCAATACCATTACGCATCGCTAAATTACAGCTGGGATGATGCGTAACAGCCGCTTTTTTCTCCGCCAACAAAGCTATATCGCTCTCCGTTAAATAAACGGCATGACCCAATACCAAACGTTCATCTACCAGCCCTAAATCATCTAAATGCGCCAAAAGGGATTTCCCATATTGACGCAAACCATATGCTTTCTGATATGGCGTTTGCAAAGTATGAATATGCATTGGCAAACCATCATAAGACTGCGATATGGCATGCGCTTTTTGCAATAATTCATCGGTTGCGCCATGCGCCCAGTTCGGCCCCATAAAAATAGCAATTCTTTCTTGTTGATACTGCTGATATATTTCTTGAAACCAGGTAAAATAATTTTCTTCCACCTGCTTTCTATCAAAAAAGACAAGTGGCTTAATTCGTTCTTGTAATGCGCTTGGCAAAGTATAATAAAACGCCTCGTCCTCGCTGGCTAAAAAATTGATATTACGGATACCGGGCGAATAGGCTATTCGCATCCCACTTTTTAAATAGCCTTGCAAGTAGGCATGGGACTTAGGCAACAATTTTTCCAAATTGTCCTGCGGTTGGCCCATTTCATTATGATGCAACATCGTACAACCTTGTAACAAATGCCGTGCCGCAGTTAGCTGAGCGTTTAATTCCGGCGGCAAATCCGGGGCATAAGCCCAATCCAATAAGGAATTTTCCAAAAAATCAAACGGCACCCCTCTTTGAATATGCGAAAGCCCATGTCCATGCGTATGGGCATCAATAAAACCGGGTAATACAAATTCCCTTCCAGTACCCAAAACGGTTGCCTGCGGATATTTCTCTTTTAGAGCAGGAAAAGAACCAATTTCCTTGATTACGCCATCTTGGACACAAAGCGCGCTATCTTGTAGAATTCCTTTTTGTTTGGCTCTAAAATCAGTAAACAAATATTTACCACGTATTAAAGTTTGCATCAAAACATATTCCTTTCTTTTCTATTTCCATTATAGTAAAAAGTGCTGTAGATAGCAAAAAGATATGATAAAATAAAACAAAAGGCAAAGGAGGCAATCCTATGGTTGTAACAGTTCATGATATTTTGCAACTACCTATTTTACAAAATTGCTTCATTTTGACAGGCGATGCCGGGTTACAGAACACGGTAAAACAAATCGGTATTTTAGATTACGAATATACTGAAAATATGCAAAATATATTTCAGCCGCAAGAGTTGGTGATTAGCAGTTGCCTTTTTGCCAAAAATAACGAGGCTTTACTTTTTGCGGCTATTCGCCAATTGATTGAGAACCATATTTCTGCTTTGGGGATTAAAACCATTTTTTTTCATCAACTTTCCCAAGACATTATTTCTTTTGCCCAAGAACACCATTTTTGCCTTTTCCTTTTTCCCACTTCCCTATTTTTTGAAGATATTATTACCCAAGCCAGCCAGCTATTGCACCTAGAACAAAATAATCAAAAAATGGAAAAGATGGTAAAGGAATTATTATCGCCGCAAAAACAGTTGGAACAACAAAGAGAAATTGCTTTATCCATCAACCCCGCTTTTGAAGAATATTCTTTTGCCATCTATTATCAGCCGAAAGAAGAATCCATTTCCTTGGCCGATTTGCAAAACAAATGGACAATGAAGCCAATGCCAAACAATGCTGTCATTTTATATGAAAAGGGTTTATTGCTATTGCTTACTGCACCGGTGCCTTTTTCTACAAATCCCGTACAAATACAGCACCACTACCAGCAAATACTGCAAATAGAAAATACCAATTATTTTATTGGCATAAGTAAAATAAATAAAGGGTTACCAGCAATTGCCCAAAGTATTCAACAAGCACTATTTACCACAGAATTGGCCAAAAAACAAGGACAATCTCCACTATCCTTTGCTCAAACCGGCCTTTATCAATTGCTATTGCCAACACCAACTTATGAAGGATTGCAACAATTTTCTTATATCACATTGCAACCTTTATATGAATATGATAAAAAATACAAAAGTGATTTGTTTCCAACTATAATTTGCTATATTGACAACCATTATCATATTAAAAAAACCGCGCAATGTTTATACCAACATGAAAACACCATCCGCTATCGCATTCATAAAGCAAAAGAACTGTTACAAATGGATAATAATAACCAATACTTTGAAGAACAACTTCTTATCGCTGTGAAAATTTACCAACTATATCCCTTTTCTTTGGAATAACTACAAAAATTGAGCTCAATTTTTGTAGTTTTTTTAATCCATTTTATTGTATAATTATACTAATTAAATCATTATTTATAAGGGAGGCCCAACTATGGTAAAAATTAGAATCGTAAGTCAAAAGGACGCGGAAAGTTTATTAGCTATGCCACAAGTCATTGACGCCGTAGAACAAGCCTATATTTTGAAAGCACAAAAAGACGCTGCATTATTCCCCATGGTATTTCATGATTTTGCCCCGAAGGAAGCAGGTGATATGGATATCAAATCCGGCGTTTTAAATAAAGCCGGTATTTTTGGACTAAAACTTGTTTCCTGGTTTGGCAATAATACAGAATATCATTTACCACAATTGTTCGGCACCATTGCTATTTTCGATAGCAAAACCGGTAAACCCTTGGGGCTTTTAAATGGCAATGCCATAACCGGCATGCGCACTGGAGCAGCCGGAGCCATCGGCGCCAAGTATTTAGCCAAAAAGAATGCCAAAACACTACTGATTGTAGGAACCGGCCACCAAGCAAAATACCAATTACAGGCCACTTTGCTTGCCCTTCCACAAATTGAAACCGTACTGATTTATAACCCACATGATGTAAAAAAAGCAGAACAGTATGTACAACATATTAAAACTGCCTTGGATGGTATAATGCCTCCAAATACAAAATTTCAGGCAGTAGCCGATTTAGAACAAGCGGTAGGCAACAGTGATATTATCATTACCGTTACCCCTTCGTACCAACCGTTAATTCAAAAAAATTGGGTAAAAGAAGGTACGCACTTTAGTTGTATCGGCGCCGATATGGCCGGCAAACAAGAAATTGACGAGGCCATTTTCACCGATGCCAAACTATTTGTAGACGATATGGAACAGGCCATTCATGTTGGTGAATGCGAAATACCCATAAAAAAAGGCAGTATACACAAAGATAGTATTTTAGGCGAAATTGGCGAAGTGATATTAGGCCAAAAGCCAGGTCGTAGCGATGAAAAAGAAATTACTATTTTTGATTCCACCGGTATCGCTCTGCAAGATTTGATTTGCGCGAAACTGCTTTTGGATTTGGCTACTGAAAAAAATCTAGGCACCATAGCCGAGCTATAGGAGGATTTTGATGAAAATTAAAGATTTTGGTGTAGAAATTTGGATGAATGCCTATGAAAACGATTGTCTTTATAATCTAGCGGAAACTTGCGTGGCCTCCTTAAGCGTTGAGGAGCTTTTACAAATGGCAGATGATAATGGGCAAGCTTTTGCAGATTTGCAAAAGATGCGTTTGACCTATGGCGCAATCGAAGGAAGCACTCGCTTGCGTCAGGCTATCGCATCCCTTTATCAAAAAGCCAAAATAGAAAATATCACAATCACCCATGGCGCCGCTGGAGCAAACGGACTTACCATGCTCACCTTAGTGGAACCAGGCGATAAAGTCATTTCTGTTTTGCCAACCTATCAACAGCTGTATTCTATCCCGGAATCCATTGGCGCAAATGTTTCTATTTTACCCCTAAAGGAAGAGAACCATTGGCTGCCCGATTTACAAGAATTGCAGGCACTGGCAACACCGGATACCAAATTGATTTGCATCAATAATCCCAATAATCCTACCGGAGCCGTTATGGACGAAGCGTATTTAAAAGCGATTGTGAAAATTGCCCAAAACTGCGACGCCTATTTACTTTGTGACGAAGTATATCGCGGCTTAACCCATGAAGGAGAAAATTTTACCACTTCTGTTTTTGATTTATATGAAAAAGCCATCTCTACCGGAAGTATGTCGAAAACGTTCTCTCTTGCTGGTTTGCGCTTAGGTTGGATTACCGGGCCAACCGATTTTATTGCAAAGGTAAGCCGCCAACGCGATTACCATATCATCAGCGTTGGGATGATAGATGATTATTTGGCTTCTTTGGCTTTGGAAAACAAGGAAAAAATATTAGAACGTAATTTAGCCATTTGCCGTCAAAATGGCAATCTATTAGAAAAATGGGTAGCGCAGGAACCGCATATTTCCTATATCAAACCCAAAGGCGGTACCACCGCATTTCTAAAATATGATATGCCTATCCCCTCCGCTACTTTATGCGATAGATTACAAAAAGAAACCGGTGTGATGCTCTTACCAGGATCTTGTTTGGATAAAGAAGGTTATTTACGGATCGGCTACTGTAATAACCCGGAAATTATTGCCAAGGGTTTAGCAGTCTTTTCCCAATGGCTTAAACAATTTTAATTTGCTATAAATAAGGAGGTTTTTATATGAAAAATTTATGGTCTGGTCGTTTTACCAAAGGCATGACTTCTTATGTGGCAGAATACAATGCGTCTATCAATTTTGATTGCATTATGTACGAATATGATATCGAGGGTAGTATTGCTCATGTTACCATGTTGGCCAAGCAGAATATCATTAGCGAAAGCGAAAAAGATGAAATTATTCGCGGCTTGCTGATCGTAAAGGATAGAATCAAAAATGGAGAAGTGGAATTCAGCGTAGACGACGAAGATATTCATATGACCGTAGAAAAATTGCTTTTTGAAGAAGTGGGCACGGTAGGCAAAAAACTACATACCGCCAGAAGTAGAAACGATCAAAACGATTTAGATGAAAAATTATATTTACGGCATGAAACCAAACAAACATTAGCTTTGTTAAAAGATTTATTAGAAGTATTGTTAAAAAAAGCAGAAGCCGGTATTTATGATATCATCCCAGGTTTTACCCATACCCAACATGCTCAGCCGATTACGGTTGGATTTTATTATATGTGCTATTTCCAAAAATTCAAAAGAGATGTGGAACGTTTCCTTTCCTCTTATGAAAGATTAGACTATAATCCACTGGGCGCTTGCGCTTTGGCCGGCACCACCTTGCCCATCGATCGAGCGGAAACAACCAAACTAATGGGATTTGCTCATATTACCGAAAATGCTTTGGATACCGTTAGCGACCGTGATTATATTGTAGAATATCTATTCTGCGCTTCTATGTGTATGACCCACTTAAGCCGTTTTGCTGACGAATACGTCATGTATAATTCGCAGGAATTCGGTTTTATTGATATCGACGACAGTTTCTGTACCGGATCTTCTATTATGCCGCAAAAGAAAAATCCGGATATCGCAGAATTAGTAAGAGGCAAAGTTGGCAGAGTTGTTGGCCACTTAATGGGCCTGTTAATGGTTTTAAAAGGCACGCCGATGTCCTTTAATAAGGACTTTCAAGAAGATAAGGAACCTTTGTTTGACGCGGTAAATACCATCAACCAAACCTTATTTATTTTTGCAAGGATGTTAGAAAATACTACATTCAAAATGGAAAATATCAAAAAACAATTAGAAAAAGGCTTTATTAACGCCACCGATATTGCAGAATTTTTGGTTTGCAATAATATTCCTTTCCGCGATGCGCATGAAATGGTAGGCAGCATGGTAAAATATTGCGAACAACAAAATAAAACCTTTGCTGATTTAACCCATGACGATTTGAAAACATTACACTTCCCGGTAGAAATCGACAGCCTGGATATTTTCACCAATGAAAAATGCGTAGCGCAAAGAAAAAGTTATGGCGGCACTTCTCCAGAAGATGTAAAAAGACAAATTCAAAACGGCTATGATTTTATAGCCAGCTTATAGGAATAGGACAAAATTACACCAAAGCGGCGGATACCATCCGCCGCTTTTTATGAAGCAAACAAAAATCCAACTAGTATTACCAATACTCCTAAAATACGTCCTATTACTTTGCTCCTTTTTAGGCCCCATAAATCAATAGAAGTCGGCGTGCAAAACGGGAATACAACGATAACTGCCCCCATAGCAAGAAAAGCATACTGGCAAAGGCGCAAATTTCCCACAGACCCATAAATCATGAAACCAATGCAAAATACCGTTAAAACAGCAAATAACCCTTTATAACGCTCATAATATTGCAAAAAAGCCTGCGCTTGTTGCGCACAATTTTCATCACAACATAAACGCACTCGGTTATCCTCCACTAAAATTTGCGGCAATTCTTCTTTTTCTGGTAGCTTTTTATTGCAATAACAACACTTTTCCATTTTAACCTCCTAATGCCTTAAGATATATTATAGCAAAAGATACGATTCTTGCCTACTACTTGTAAAAAGCCTGCAAACAGGATATAATATATAGAAAATTAAAAATCCATTTTGCTTTTGAGCAAGGAGGAAAATTATGTTAGATATCAAGTTGTTTCGCACCAATCCTGATTTAATTAAAGAAAATATCAAAAAGAAATTTCAAGACGAAAAACTACCTTTGGTAGATGAAGTGATTTCCTTAGATCAACAATTCCGCGATGCCAAAAGCCGGGGAGACTATTTGCGCAGTCAACGCAATAGCATCAGTAAAGAAATTGGTAAATTGATGGGACAAGGCAAAAAGGAAGAAGCTGAAAAAAACAAAGAACAAGTTAACGCTATGTCGCAAGAATTGGCTGACTTAGAAGTTTTAGAGGACAAGCTAAGCGCCGAAATTCGGGAACGGATGCTGATTATCCCCAATATCATTGATGATTCAGTCCCTATTGGAAAAGATGATAGTGAAAATGTGGAAGTAGAACGTTTTGGCGAACCAGTAGTACCAGATTTTGAAATTCCGTACCACGTGGATATTATGGAACGCCTCCACGGTATTGATTTAGATAGCGCCCGCAAAACCAGCGGCAACGGTTTTTATTATCTTTGCGGCGACATTGCCAGATTACATTCCGCCATTTTATCCTATGCGCGCGATTTTATGATTGACCGTGGCTTTACCTATTATATCCCGCCTTTCATGATTCGTAGCAATGTGGTAACCGGCGTAATGAGTTTTACCGAAATGGAAAACATGATGTATAAAATCGAAGGGGAAGATTTATATTTAATTGGTACCAGCGAACACTCTATGATTGGTAAATTTATTGACACCATTTTAGATGCGGAACAATTACCGCAAACGTTAACCAGTTATTCCCCTTGTTTCCGCAAAGAAGTAGGCGCTCATGGCATTGAAGAACGTGGCGTTTACCGAATTCATCAATTTGAAAAGCAAGAAATGATTGTGGTATGTGAACCAGAAGACAGTCCGCAGTGGTTTGTAAAACTATATCAAAATACGGTAGATTTTTTCCGGTCTTTGGATATTCCAGTGCGTACCTTAGAATGTTGCTCCGGTGATCTGGCCGATTTAAAAGTAAAAAGTATTGACGTAGAAGCTTGGTCCCCTCGTCAACAAAAATATTTTGAAGTAGGAAGTTGCTCCAATTTAGGAGACGCGCAAGCCAGACGTTTGGGGATTCGTATTAAAAATAAGGAAAAAGGCAATTACTTTGCCCACACTTTGAACAATACAGTAGTAGCGCCGCCGCGCATGTTAATCGCCTTTTTAGAAAACAACTTGCAAGCTGACGGCAGCATTCGCATTCCGAAACCATTACAAATGTATATGGGTGGGAAAGAAAAAATTACTGAGTAATATGCAATAAAAAAGGCAACCGTTTTACGGTTGCCTTTTTCTATTTCTATCGATGAGCCAACTAGCCAACAATTTTCTTTTCTTCTTCCGCTAATTTGGCATATGCTTTGGTAACATGATCTTCTGCCCCTTGCAACCATTCTTTTTGTTCTGCTACTTTAGCCGTTAAGTTTTGAATCATTTGCGTCACAGAAGCAGTACTCGGTCCGCCAATGGTAATTTTGCCTTGAATATTGTTAAACGGTTCCAAAACGCCTTCAATTTGTTCATCCGTAATTTCTAATTCATGACCAAGCAAATCTTTGCAACATTTCCGTATCATTTTGCTATCCATATCGCGAATACCCAATTTGTTTTCATCTAAAATGGCCAAAGCATTGCCTACAATATCATGCGCTTGGGTGAAAGAAATACCATATTCTTTTACCATAAAATCAGCCAAATTTGTTACAGTACAATAATTGGTAGCAGTGTTTTCATAAGCGCGTTCTTTTCTTACGCTGCTATATTTCACTGTTTGCAATAACATTTCCAAACCGGTCATCGTTTGTTTCAAGCCTTCCCAATATAAAGTGTGCGCTTCATGTTCGTCACCGTTATTGGTATAAGAAGAACCTTTTAAGGCAGTCATAGCCGAAACTAAAATACCAATGGCATGACCGGATTTTCCTCTAGCATATTCCAAGCTCATGGGATTTTTCTTTTGCGGCATGATGGAGGAGCAAATCGCAATTTCCCCACTAAAATCCAAAGTACCAAATTCATGCGTAGCCCAAATATATAAATCTTCCGCAAAACGGGAAACATTCAGCATCATCATCGCATAAGCAGCATCTAATTCTACAATATAATCGCGGGAACCAATGCAATCCAAAGAGTTTTCCAAAATACGGTCAAAACCCAATAATTCACTTAAGTATTGCCGATCAATCGCAAAACCGGAACCAGCAAAAGCAGCCGCACCATAGGGGCTTTGGTTGGTATTGATATAGGCAGCTTTAATCCGGTCGAAGTCGCGTACAAAAGCACTGGCCATGGTTGTTAAATAATGACCATATGTAATGGGTTGCCCCGGTTGAAAATGAGTGTAACCAGTAATGACAGTTTCCAAATTTTCTTCCGCTTTTTGTAATAAAATATCCTGGAAGGCGAGTAATCTTTCCATAACGGAATAAACGGTAGGACGAATCATCATTCTGGTTTGGGTGGCCAAAATATCATTGCGGCTGCGGCCGGTATGCAAACGGCCGCCAACTGCGCCTGCTTTTTTCATCATGGTTCTTTCCACATTGAAATATAAATCTTCTAACTGCGGATCTAATTGTTCCGGTTTTAAATTTTGGTGAGCGTATTCCAAACCTTCTAAAATTTGTTTAATATCTTCTTTGGCCACAATACCTTGTTTAGCTAGCATTACGGCAAAAGCCTTGTTTAAAAGAATCATTTCCTCAAAACCATGGCTATAATCTGCAGCTAAGCCGGGCAAAGAAATTTGGTTGACAAATTCATCACATAAACCTACTTTAATTCGTTCTCTCATGAATAAAAGCCCCCTTTATTTTGTTTTAAATTTCATCTTTGCCTTTTGCAAAGAAAATACATCCTAAGCATCCACTTTATAAACAACTTCTTCCTTATAACCAGTCACTACGGGATAATATCCCCGTAAAGCTATGTCTATTTCCGGATATCCCGTATCTAAACAAAATGGTTTTCCATGCAGCTCCACCAACTTATTGGTACAAGCAATGATGATAAAATTTTCTTTTCCCAAAAGACGCAATACATTCGGACTAATCTGCTGATTACCGCGGCCCAATAGAATTCCTTGCCCACTGATAGGCGTTAAAATCAATTTGGTGTTTTGCGGCTTAAATTGTTGCAAAAGCTTTAAAATAGCCATTTCATTTAAATCTTTCCCAATCAATTGCTTTTGATAAACGGCGTCAATCCCAATTAAAGTATAAGGCAATTGCAATACTTTCATAATGCAGCTAGTGGTAGAACCGGGGCCCACCAAATACAAAATAGCATCATGCATATTATCGATAATATCCCAAGCAATCGACTGCTGACTCGCAGCCCCCGACGGTTGACTACGGGCCTTCTTGCCCTGTAATAACTGCTTATTAAAAGGTACCGATAAATAACCGTATAATTTAGCTGCTACCATGCCCTCTCGGTATAAATTTTCATCAATATCCATTACTTCTGCTTCTTCTTGGCCATGCAAAATATCTAAAATAAACTCCCGCAACAATTCTCCTGCAGCCTCTGTTTTTTTCGCAAAAACGCCAGAATGGATTTTTACTCCGGCGGGAATGCCAATAACTGGCACCTTCCCTTTTGTAGCATCTAAAACATCGCGAGCTGTACCGTCGCCCCCGGCAAAAATAATACCGTCTACTGCTTCTTGTAAAAAAAGTTGACATAACAGTTTGCTATCCGCCACGTTATTTTGTACCGCAATAGGCAATACTTGATATGATAGCCCGGCTTGTTGCGCTTCCTGCTCTCTAAAAAGCCAGGGCCACATAAAACAAGAAATTTTTCTTTTTCCGCTTGCACTTTTTGCAGAGCGCGAAACGCTTTTGTAGCGCCAACTGTTCCGCCCCCAGCAGCAAAGCCTCCCTCGCTAAGCCATCCGTTCCTTTTAGTCCAACCCTACCGCCCATTCCGGCAATAGGATTTACCAGCAAACCAATCTTTTTCATGCTTTACAAACTCCCTTAACGGAATTTTTTTGGTAAGCCCGCCAAGTAATCGCCCACTGCTGGGGATCATCCATACAAGAATTGTCTATTTTATGGCATACGCTGCAAAAAGGCGCATTTTTAAAATGCTCTGGATCCGCATAAGCCTCACGAATCACCTGCTGCAGGGTAGCAATATATGCATCCAAGTCCGCTTTGGATGGGGTTTCCGTTGGCTCTAATGTCATCGGTTCTGCTACATAATATGGGTTGATGGCTGGCCCAATAATGGGTAGCAAAATCCATCATCCTTCTTTGCACGTCAGCAGTACCCACACCAGTATCCTGATATAATTTTTCCAAACTATAACGTACTTGTTCTACTCTTTGTTTTCCTTGAATATAAGGAGCGTCAATTCCTTTGGTGTCCATTAATTTTTGGAACAGATAATTATTGTTTAAAATAGCAATTTTAGCAACTTCATATAAACCTTTCGTCCCAAGACTACGAATCCAGGCATATGTTTTCAAGACCACTTGCGTTGCCCCTTGATAGCTTCTTACCTTACCAATAGAATAAGGACGATCATAATCCAAATAATATTTTTCGCCATCCTGTGCTAAAACAGGCATTGGTAAAAATTTTTCCAAATCCTTATTTACCCCTACTGCCCCACAAACCGGCCCGCCGCTGCCATGCGGCGCAGAAAATATTTTATGTAAATTAAAGAAACAAGCGTCAAAGCCGGCTTCTTTCGCCCTGGTAACGTCCAAAAGGCCATTGGCATTGGCTTGGTCATAACAACATAAAGCGCCGTATTCATGCGCTAACTTTGTAAACTTCAAAACATTTTTATTATAGACACCGGTGTCTTCCGGGTTAGCGCCAAAAATGCTGCGGTACGGTTAGAAATAGCAGTTTGAAAAGACTCAAAATCCGGATATCCCTCTTCATCAGAGAAAATATATTTTACTTTATAACCAGCAACATGAGGAGCCGCCGCATCCGAAGGATAAGAATAAACCGTGGTAATGATTTCATCTCTTTGCTCTCCTTCGCCACGATATTCATGATAAGCACGAACCAAAGAAGCAATGGTAAAAATCGCCTGACTGCCGCCGTCAGCTTGAAAGGTAAAACAATCCATCCCAGAAATTTCCTGCATTGCTTTGTCCGCTTTATCGATAATTTCTAAAATGCCCTGTACGGTTTCTGCATCTTGCTCCGGATGCAAATCGGCAAATTTTGAACTTCTGGTCAACACTTCATTAATTTCAGGACTATATTTCATGGTGCAAGTACCTTGGCCAATTTCCAGGTTAAGATCAACGCCTAAAGTTTCCTGCGAAAGCCGGTCATAGTGCCGCAAAACACGATGCTGCACCACTTCCGGTAAAGCAGGGGCTTTTTTCCTTCTTAAAGAATCCGGGATATTTGCTAAAACGTGACTTTCCTGTTCAGCAATTTCTGCATCTTTGGCAACCAAAATACCCCTTTCCCCAGGAACGCTCATTTCAAAAATAATTGGTTCATCCCATTTTGCCTGATGAATATCTCTCACCAAATTGCTTCGATCTATTTTTTCCATATTAGCGGCCCCCTTTCACAGCATCCTGCAAACACCGTACCAAATAATCGATAGCCGCTTTGGTATGAATTTCCGTAACACAATAAAGGGCGCATTGGCCGAATTCTGGAAATTCTCGGCTTAAATCTTTGCCGCCAAAAATATGTTTTTCCCGCAAAATCGCATTGATTTCAGCAACTGATTTACCGCAGCCATTCAAATCAACAACAAATTCGTCAAAAGAAAAGGTATCATATTTTATCTATACCCCTTGTATAGAAGCAATTTTCTCCTTCACATAGGCATTGCGTTGCAAAATGGTTTCTCCAATATCTTTCATACCGGTAGGGACCATTAAGGATAGATAAACACCAGCCGTAATGCCCCATAAAGCAGCTTGCGTACCAATAAACTCTTTGGCTTTTTCTCAGTTGCTACTATAAGATAAGCGTTCAAAAAGATAAGCGTTCAAAGGCCACATCACCAAAAGCATATTCCCCTTTTTGACTGGTGCCAGTAATACCGCACAAACGAGAGGGGAACTCTGCAACATATTTCGGATCGTCAGGAGCGGCAATAAAACCACCTTGCCCACCGCCATAATTCATATGCATTCCCAAAGGTTGAATATCGCCACACACCATATCCATCCCATAGGAAACCGGGGACGTTATAATACCTAAGGAAATGGGATTCACAACAACGATTAACTCTGCGCCCACCGCATGCGTTATTTGGGCAATTTGCTCCCCTTGCGTTTCTAAAAAGCCCAAATATGCCGGATTTTCAAAATATACGGCTGCCGCTTGTTCCGATATCTTTTCTTGTAAATCCGCCAAATCCAAAAGACCGGTAACAGCGTCAAAATTTACGGTCCGAACCATAATATCCGGTTTGCAATAATTGACCATCACCAAAAGACGATCAGGAGCCATATTAGCCGGAACCAAAACCTCACTACGACCGTTTATACGAGTTGCTATCCGAGCGGAGGTAGCCACTGCCTGGGCCCAATCCATAGTAGGGATGTTTACCACATCTAGATCTACCAGTTCGCCCATTAAACTTTGATATTCAAATAAGGCCTGCTATTTGCCAAAATCATTATAGGGTTCCCCCGAATAAGCCGTTAAAAATTCTCCACGGCCATTGATTTCATCACAAATAGCAGGCACATAATGCGGCCAGCAACCAGCACCCAAAAAGCACAGGTTTCCGGTACAGTCTTTGTTTTTGTTTAATATCCCCATCATATAACGGCGTAAGTCATATTCTGCGGGGAAAGGTGCTTCCAGCTGCATTCGCTCTTTTAATTTAATTTCATTTGGCACTTCCGCATGGAGCTCTTCCAGGCTGTTTAGCCCTAATTCTGCTAACATCTCTTTCTGAATCCGGAGATCTGAATTGGGGATATAAGGGTGGTTCTTAAATCCTTTCATAGACATCCTCCTTCATTTCTTACGGGGTTGTGCTGCAGCAACATAATCAGCTGTAAAGCAAGATGATAGGAAAAAACAAAACTTATTAAATTTTATTCTTCATTTCAAATATTATAACAAAGAAAATTAAAACATAAGATAAGAAAGATGACACGCTTCTTTTATATTATAACTCTTTTTCATACCTATTTACAAGTAAATTAAAATATATAGCAATAGGATAAAAAGATGGTCAAATGAGAAGAAAAAGGCTATAATAAAAACGAAAGCAGCATCTTGATTTGTCACCTTTTCCCAGAATAATTTGAAAAGTGAAAGGGGTTACGCCAAATGAGAGAACGGATTAAAGTAGGTTTATGTGAAGAATACGTAAAGGAAATTACTCTACCCGGTTTATATGCTGAATTTAAAAACGGTTATGAAGAATTGATGTTGGCAAACAAAGCATACGCCGTTATGTTGGCCAAACAAGGTATTGTGGCCAAAGAGGATATTAAACAAATTTTAATCGGTTTAAACTATGCTTGGGAAACTTTAACCGAAGAAAGTTTAGACCCGCAATTAGAAGATTTATATTTCAATGTGGAAAGAACCATGATGAAAAAAGCGGGTGAAGTAGGCGGTCGTTTACATACTGGCCGCAGTCGTAACGATTTAGCCGCTACCCAAACCCGTATGCAAGTAAGGAAATCTGTCTGGGCATTATTCGATCGTCTTTTGGAATTTCAAGCAGTGCTTTTACAGCAAGCCAAAGAAAATATCGAAACCGTTATTACCGGCTATACCCATTTCCAACCGGGCCAACCTATTACTTTCGGTCATTATTTAACCGCAATTTCCAGCGCTTTTACCCGCGATTTTGATCGTTTAAAAGCGGCCTATATTAATACCAACCAATGCCCTTATGGTACGGCTGCCTTCGCCGGCTCTTCTTTCCCGCTCGACCGGCAAATGCTCTCCGATCTATTGGGTTTTGATAAAGTATTAGAAAACTCCTTAGATTGCATTGGTTCCCGCGATTATATCCTGGAAGTAGATGCTGCCTTATCCTTAATGTCTGTTAACATCTCTCGCTTTGCGGAAGATTTATATATTTGGGCCACTTATGAATTTGGGACTTTAGATTTTGACGGCGAAATTGCGATTTGCTCTTCCATCATGCCGCAAAAGAAAAACCCCATGAGCTTAGAATATGCCAAAGGGAAAGCCAGTCATGCCATTGGCGCTTTAATGAGCGGTATTAGTACCTTGAAAAACGCCCCTTATACCAATAATGGGGATGAATTGCAAACCAGCGCTATGTATTGGGATGGTTTAAAAGCTGCTTATACCTCTCTAGGCATGTTAATGCAAACCATTAAACATTGCAGCATCCGCAAAGAACGCGCATATAAAAATGCAGCAGAAAACTACTGCACCGTAACCAATCTTGCCGATTTCATGGTAAAAGAATACGGTATTTCTTTCACCCAAGCACATGATATTGTAGGCAATGCTGTTGGTATTTTGGATGAAAAGAAATTAGGCATTCAAGATATCGATTCGGAAATGATGAAAAAATGCTGCAAAGATTTGCTTGGCTATGAATTAGAAATTTCTAACGAACAAATTAAGAGTGTTTTGGAACCGTTTAACAACATACAAAGCAAATTGACCATCGGTGGGCCAAGCACGTCTTCTGTAGAACAAATGATTCAAAACTTAACAGCAAAAGTAGAAGAACAAAAAATTTGGTTACAAGGCGTCAAAGATCATGTAGAAAAAGCCAACCAAAAATTAGCGGCAGAAGAAAAAGCGATTATCGAAGGATAAACTGCAACTATTTTGTTATAAACGCCAAAACAAAAAGGCTGTATATGAAATACAGCCTTTTTTATTTTATTGTTGTTCCAAAGTAATCACACGCCAAGGCGTTTTATCCGCCCGACGGCGGCCAGCCCAAGTTTCCCCATCTAACATAATAGTATCATATCGCGCCAGGTCTTTGATTGGGATGCGATAATATAATATTCTTTGACTATCCCCCACCTTTCCTACCGTAGGCATACTTTTTAATAAACTATCATCGCCACGAAATTGCACTTGCCCATTTTGATAGGAAATAGAAATCCGTTGCGCTTGCCCTTCTTTCGTAAAAAGAATAACATCCACGCAATAGTTAATTTCTTTTCTCATTTTTCCTTTACTACATAAATAAAAATGCAAATCTCCTTCTGCCCCATAAAAACCATACAGATTGATGATATCCTCATATTTATGCATATGCAAATTTAAAAAAGCGCCTACAGCATCTTGAATGAGTAGATAAGGGCTTTCATCCACATCAGTATCTATAAACGGTGCTATCATCGCATCCCCTTGCGGCAAAGGAATTGCGTCATAAACGCCAAATAATTCATTTTTCCGCACAAAAGCATATAAATAAGGCAACATTACTTTAGCTTGACTACGATAAGATAATAATACTTCTTTTTTTAAATCTTGCTCTTCTTCATTTAACAAATAAGCATACCAATCGGTGCCTGCCTCTAATAAACTGGAAGGCGGGACCAAATAAAGACCTGGATTTAACCGCAGCGGTAAAGGCCATTCTCCTTGATGCGCTAAATAAAGTAGCGTTTTGGTAGGCGGATAATCCAAATCTGTTAAGGTATATTGCATAAAAGCATTTGTTGCCCAATGATCAGAATGCGCATCGCCGGGATGCGGCATAACAATACAGTTTGGTTGATACGAAGTAATAATTTCTTTTAGATTTTTTACTACATTATCCCCGCTATAAATGGCATGAGCCTCATAAGAATTATGATAAGGACTAAATGCTGTTTTAGTCCGTTTATTATAAAGAGGAGCATCGGCGCTCCAATGGCTATCCCATAATTTGCTGATACCACCATCTGGATAACCCAAAAAAACAATATCCGCCTGAGCCAAACCAATTTTAGCCATTGATTCAATTGTTTCCTGTTGCCTGATATAGCCAAAGTCAATATAATCCTGAGCGTTTAACGATACTTTTTTTCCATGGGTCCAAGCGGCCCTGGTAAATCCGTCTCCATTGCTCATTAAAACAACCTGCACCTTACCACCGGCATCTAATACTTTTTTCATTAAAACAGTTGCGCCAATCGCCTCATCATCATTATGCGGCGCCACCACCAAAAGACGCATTTCCGCTAAATCATCACAATACAATTCGGGCAAATCATCGTAAACATTGCTATTGGCAATATATTCATAAACAAAAAAACTAGCAATAGAGAATAAATTGAATAAAAGAATGCTCACTATTACGAGCTTTATTATTTTTTTAATTTTAAATTTCAATTTTACTCCTTCTGCCCTTTTTATTTTTATATTATTTTATAATTTCCTACCAAAAATCAATTCTTGCATATCTGTTAGATTTGGCCATAAAAATGAGGGTTGCTGCGATAATAACCGATATCCATGTTTTTCATAAAAGGGAATCGCCTTCCAATTATAATTGCTGGTAACTAAATGAATGCCAACCACCTTTTTATTCCGCATTTTTTCCTCAAAAGCTGCTAACAAACGCCCCCCTAAACCCTGTTTTTGATATTCTGGAGCAATATTGATATGCAAATGAGCTGGATATTGCGCATACCATGTTTTTTCATCTGTTTTACCTATTTGCCGTATAAAATGCCATAATGTTTTACCGGTTTCCTGATAATGAAAAAGAAGGTCCTTTAACCCTAACAACACAATTTTAGGGCCGATATACCATATTTTACGCATTACCGTACGGTTACTTTGCGCTTCTCCTAAAATATAGCCCGCCACTTTTTGGGCATCCTCGTCAAATGCCACAAGGCAATCTTCCGGGGCATAATCTACATAATACAGACAGAATAAATAAGCAAAAAGTTCTTTATCAGCAAAAAGATTCTTATCGCCCATTTCTTCTCCCATATAACCAGTTCGATAACAAATATCAATGATATTGTTTCGATACTGTGGTTTTATTTTATCTAAAATAATTTTCATTTTTATCCCTCAAAAATAGTATACCTTATTTGCTATTTGATTCATACATAATTCATTTTTTTATGTGGCAAATAAAAAAAGATTTGAAAAGGAGGGATATTTTTATGTTTCAACATGATAAGAAATTACTGCAACCGGTGCGAATTGATGCGCCCAATGCAAATTATGCCACCTTGTTGCAAGAACAACTGGGCGGCCCGCAAGGTGAATTAAAAGCTGCCATGCAATATTTATCACAAAGTATGCGCATTAAAGACCCGGAAATCAAGGACCTATTTTTAGATATTGCGGTAGAGGAATTGGGGCATATGGAAATGGTGGCTACTTGCGTTAACTTACTAAACGGACACGAACCAAACGCTTGCAATGCTACCATCGGCAATGTAGAAGCTCATGTATTATCTGGTCTAACGCCAATGCTAACCAATGCCTCCGGCTATTTATGGACAGCCGCTTATGTCAATGAAACAGGTGATTTAGCCGCCGACCTATTATCCGATATCGCAGCAGAACAAAGGGCTAAAGTGGTTTATCAATATCTGTATCGCCAAATTCAGGATAATGGCGTAAAAGAAATGATTGATTTTCTTTTAAATCGGGAAGAAGCGCATAATACCATGTTCCGGGAGGCTTTTAATCGAATTCAAGATTCCGGTTCTCAGCAAGATTGGGGTATTACAGCCGACTCTCGTGTTTATTTTGATTTATCCAAACCCGGCGGCCAAAGTTTTAATCCTGCCAGTAAACAACCACCAAGTTTCAATATGTAAAATAAAAAGAACTGCTCATCGCAGTTCTTTTTTATTGCTAACCAAGCATTCTCACCACAGCTAACATATAGTATTCAATGGATTGCAAATAATCTGCTATTGCAACTTTTTCATTCGGCCTGGTTGGTTCTAGCAAATCATTTGCAGCTCCTAAATTAGGAAAAGGCGTTCCATAAGTATCCCAAATATTTCCGCCATCTGAGCCACCATGGCGGCGATAAATCTCACCAGGTCTCCCGGTAACTTCATCAATTACTGCACATAAAGTTTGAATAAATGGATCATCTTCCGGGATTTCCATCGGAGGCCTTGTAGAAAACAATTTTAACTCATACTCCATTTCTGGGTCCTCTTTTTTTAAGGCATCCAACACTTCTCTAATCTCTGTTTCACAAGAGGCATAAGTTCCCCCGGTACCATACGGCGATCGATGGAAAAAGTACTGACTGTAGAAAAGGTATTAAATGCCTTTCCAGAATGCAAAGAAGTCACTTCCAAAGAAGGACAATCATAATACGGCACTTTACGTGCCTCAATTTCCTTTTGCAATTGATAAATAGCAGTTAACGCTATATGAGCTTTTTCCAAAGAATCCTTGCTAGGATGCGGGCGGTAAGAAGAAGCTGGCGTACCTGTATAAGTGACGGTAATACGATAAATACCACTATGCCCAACCAAAACTTTACCAGAAGTAGGTTGTAGGTTCCATACAAATCCCAAAATCACCCTTTAAATAGCCATTGGCAAGCAACCATTTTACCCCATACGTACTGCCATTTTCCTCATCGCACATATAGCTTAATTCAATACTACCATGCGGATCAAAACCCATTCTTTTCAAAAAGGTTACCGCCATTCAAGCAGCGACATCGCCGCCCTTCATATCGGCAGCGCCCCGCCCATAAATATAACCGTTTATTACCTTACCAGAAAAAGGTCCATAAAGTCCATTATCGCCATCAGTAGGGGGAAAAGCATCCATATGTCCGTTAAACTGAAATTTTTTACCTGGCTGCGAGCCATACCATTCTGCAATTACATTCGGATGCTCAGGCGTAGGGCCTACAACATTGGTTTTAAAGCCAGCCTCTTGTAATCCTTCTAGCAAAAACCTTACTAATAGTAACTTTCTGTCCGGTAGTACTGGGAGTTTGCAATAACTCTACCAAACAATCAATAGCCTCTTGCTGATTTTGCTGAACAAATGCATGCAGCTTTTCTTTACTAAACATAAAAACGCCCCTCTTTCCTTATGAATCACTCATATTTTATGCCCTAGTATTATGATAGCAAAAACAAAAGTAATACTATTGGCCATCAAAACAACATGATCCTTTATGCAAAGGCCATAAATAGCCCATAAAAATATACCAATAACAAAAATAATATACATGCCCAAAGAAATAGCAGCTGTATTTTTGGTTTTTATAACAGTTAACGAGCAAGCGTATAATCTACTCAATGAAGGCTCGCGGCAGCAACCGACCACCATCCAACCCATCTATCAACAACTTCGTGAAATGGGGCAAACACTGAAAATCCAGGCAGAAAACGGGTTTATTCATCCTAGATCAAACTACATCTATGAGGCAAAAACCGCCAAAAATATTACAAAACTGCTCCCTTTTACCCTTTGGACCGATTTAGGCTTACCTAACAATTCATTCGTCAAAATGACAGAGGCAGGGATATTCACAGTTAGCAGCTGATCAATAAATCTTATTTTGTCGATTAGTTGTTATGTAAGATTATAAAACAGGCAAAAAGCAAGGACGGGAAAGCCTCTCCCGCCCTTGTCCTCATATTGCTATATCATCCAGATATACAACAAATCCGAACCCATCTCCTATTGGAAAAAGGTCCGGATTATGTTAATTTGGTGGAGATAAGCGGGATCGAACCGCTGACCTCTTGAATGCCATTCAAGCGCTCTCCCAGCTGAGCTATACCCCCATAAAAAATTATCAATACCTATAAAACGTACATGTTGTATTATAACGGAAGAGCAATAACTTGTCAACCAAAATTTTAGCAATCGTCCTATAAAATAACAATTTCCAATCCAACTTTTTGCCCAAAATTCAATACACTAAATTACAGAACAAAAAACCACAATATTTCATTTCTAAAAGTTTTATTCAATTGCGCAAATATATCTTTAAACCTAAAAACCATACAAAATAATTTTTATTTTAAAAATCATATTAAAGCTTCCTTTGCCCTTTTTCTATTTTCATTTAGCTTTATCGTGTTCCAGTATCTTCTCTCAAAAAAGAAGACGAGCCCATAAGCTCGTCTTTTTCTTATTTTGTTCCTTCTACTGAATACAAAGTGGTAGGAGCGTCTCCCCACAAGCGCTCTAGATTATAATATAACCGTTCTTCTTCCTGGAAGATATGAACGATAACACTACCATAATCCATTAAAATCCAACGGCCTTGTTCATACCCTTCAATACGCAAGCAAGAGGTTTCATTTTCTTCTTTTAATTTTTCTTCTATATGGTCGCAAATTGCTTTTACTTGTTGACTATTGCTACCGGTGCAAATTAAAAAATAATCTGCTACTACAGAAATACCACGCAAATCCAAACTTACCACTCTTTGTGCTTTTTTTTCAAAAGCCAACTGGGCACATTTTTCTACCAATTCTTCCGTTATCATCAAATCATATTTCCCCTTTTTTATTATAATAAGCAGCCGCTTGTACCGCCAAAGGATGAATCTCTTTTCCTGCCTGTTTTAAATATGCCAAATTATTTTGCAATAACATTGCCATAGCCTGTTTTCTATCTTTTTTTGCCAATTCTCTTATAGCGGCAACCCCTTCATAGTCTCTACCGGGTTCTATTTTATCAGCTAAAAATATAATCTCCTCTAAAGGACTCATAGCGGGACGCCCTACGGTATGATAAATAAGTGCATTTAGCATCTCTTCCTCCTCAATGCCCCAATTCTGTTGCGCAAGCGCTGCTGCAGCGGGACCGTGAAAAAGCATCCCATCGGTATCGCTTAAAGGCGCCAGCTGTTTTAAAAACGGCTGTGCCAATTCTTTTTGTTCAGAAAAAGAGTATCCTCTGGCACAATCGTGAAGCAAACCACAAAGTTCCGCTTTTTGAGCATCAATATGATAAATTTCCGCCAATTCTTTTGCCGTTTTCGCTGTTTGCCGACAATGCATAACGCGGCCCTCTTTTAACCTTTCCTGTAAGAATAAATCCACCTGTCCTTTGATCGCATCATATAAATTATTTTTATAAATATAGTCTTCCACCTTTTGCGGCAACAAATACTTGATAGAAATTCCATTCTTTAGCCTTTTGCGAATATCAGTAGAAGAAATATCCATAGCGGGCATAGCCAAAAAACTTATCCTTTCAAACGCTTTGCCAGGTAAAATATCCTGTAATGCTTGCAAATCATAACCAGGGCGAAAGGTGGCAATAAAATGACATTTGGTTAATAGTTCGTCTACGCGCTTCCAGGTAGGCAATTCCAAAATGGCATCCGCCCCTACAATAAAATAAAGTTCCGCCTGAGGGTATTGTTCTTGTAATGCACAAACAGTGTCAAAAGAATAGGAAAACCCCTCTCGTTCTATTTCCATACGACTTGTAGAAAAATATGGATTCCCATCAACTGCAAAACGGGTCATTTGCCAACGTTGTTCCGCCGTTGCACTGGATCCTTGCTTTTTATGAGGAGGATTGCCAGTGGGAATAAAAATAATTTGCTGCAAATGAAAAACTTGCCGCGCAGTTTCCGCCGCGAGTAAATGGCCGAAATGGATGGGATCAAAAGTACCGCCCATAATACCCAAACGCTGCGGTCTTTCCATGATAACCCCTCCTATTTAATCTTCGGGCAGTTCAATATGGGGCTTTTTCGTGGAAACCCGATATAAAAGAAAATTTTTGCCAATCACTTGCACAACTTGTGCTTTTAGCATCGCGCCTACCTGGATAGCAATATTCTTTGCGTCTTCCTCACAATTGGAAAGAACCCGCACTTTAATTAGTTCCCGCGCTTCTAAAGCATCCGATAATTGCAAAATTAAATTATCGCTGATACCGCCTTTACCAACTTGAAAAATGGGGTCCATATTCACCCCTAAGGAGCGCAAATATCTTTTTTGTTTTCCGTTCAGCATAACAAAGCCTCCCTTTTTATTCGGTTTCTAAAAAGCCTAACATACCGGGAGCAGGGTCATAAGTAATATTTTGGAAAGACGGATCTACACTCCAAGCAGCAGCCAAAGCCAATACAAAAGATTCATCCGGCACAAAACGGCCGCTTTCGCTTAAAGCGCGTTTCCCCAACATTAAGACCTCTTCTTCCTGGCCAGGATCTCCCAAATCCCACAAGCATTCTCCTGCTTTTCCAGAATAAGCATAAGCCCTCACCAATTTTCCTTTTTCACACCAGGCCCAAGCATGATAGTTTACTGTACTTTGGGTACAAAAATATTGCACGATACCCAAATCCTCACTCAAATCTAATAACCAGTTGAAATCATCTTCAACATCATAAATACCAATTTTATCAAGCAAAGAACGACCAATCACCAAAATCCAACCGTTGATTGGTGGGGTAACAAATAACTGACCTTCGTTTTTATATGCTTCCGGGAAACCTTTTTCCCAAGTAATCGTTTCTGCATCCTGCAAATTAAGCGCCTGCGCCACTTTTTTCAAGGAATTATTTTTAATCGCTAGCCAACAAATTTTAGAACCAAAAGGAATTGGCAAATTGCTGCGATCTATGTTCTCTTGCGCTGCTGTTTCTACTTCTTCTTCTGCAATATT
>CALXSR010000005.1 GCA_944391215.1 uncultured Clostridia bacterium | reverse complement strand
CCGGGTAAAGAATCTTCATTTTTTGGGTGGTGGTCATAAACAGTAATCTTTATTTTTCCTTTCTCCGCAATAGACCGAAAAAAACCCAATCGTTCTTTATTACCAGTATCGACAACAATCAAATCGTCTATTTCGTCTAATTCGCAAGGCGGATTCATATAGACAGGTAAATATTCCTTATATAAAGAAAGAAATTCTCGCACATTTTCCTTCACCTTACCAGACAAAACCATAGTAGCCTCTGGATAAAGCTTCCCGGCTGCCAAAACAGACGCCAAACTATCAAAATCTGCCTGGGTATGGCATGTGATTACCTGCATAAAACAATTACCGCCTTTTTAAAAACTATTGTTTATTATAGCAAAAGTTACCGTACATCACAATAAAAAGCGGCGTTTTAACCGCCGCTTTCCTTGTCTTTTTCCGTAAAATTCATTTTTAAAATCGCCAATGCTTTTTTTTCTAATCGAGAAACCTGCACTTGCGAGATACCCAATAGTTTTCCTGCCTCCGCTTGTGTTTTTCCATGATAATAACGCAATAAAATCAATTTTCGCAAACGAGAATCCAAACAAAGCAAGGCTTCTTTCATTTCACTTTCTTCCTGCCATGGGGTATGGTCGGCTATCTGGTCCTGCAAATAAACAGCATTTCCATCCTTTTGGTAAACCGGTTCTTGTAAGGAAGAAAGAGGTTGGTTTGCAGATAAGGCTACCACTAAAGTTTCTCGGGCAATTCCCATTTTTTCGCTTAATTCCCCGATACTGGGTTCTCGTCCTTCTTGTTCTATAAAGGCCTCTTGCGCTTTTTTTATTTTATAAGCCAATTCCACATTGGCTCTTCCTACTTTTATTTGCTGGTCATCCCTTAAAAAACGCCGAATTTCTCCCATAATCATCGGTACAGCATAAGTAGAAAAACAATAGCCCAATTCCATTTGAAAGCGATCAATGGCTTTCATTAAGCCAATCACGCCTAACTGAAATAAATCATCGGCTTCTTGTCCGCGCCCCAAAAAGCGACGCGCCACATGGCGCACCAAAGGCAAATTATCTGCTATTACTTGCTCTCTGGCCTTTTCATCGCCCTTTTGTGCCAAAAGAATGAGCCTTTTCATTTTTTCTTCGCTGTTATTTGCCGATTGGGAGGAATGGAGGGTATGTGCGAACTCCGTCATTTATTCTTTTCCCTTTACCGCAGGCATTTTTTTACCCAATAATACAGTGGTACCTTTTCCTACTTCTGAAGTCACCTCCAACTCATCCGTAAACATTTTCATAAAGGAAAACCCCAGCCCCATTCTTTGTTTATCAGAAGAAAAATTGGCTTCCATCGCCTGTTGAATATTTTCGATACCAATTCCTTCATCTTTTATTTCTATCAATAAGTAGGTTTCATAACATAAAAAGCGCATCGATACCATACCATCTTTTTGATTTTCATAACCATGGATAATAGCATTTGAAACTGCTTCTGAAACAGCCACCTTTAAATCTTCCAGCTGACTAATCGTAATATCCCAATGCGTAACAACAGAAGATGTCAATACGCGCGACAAGGCTACATTTTCCGCCAAGCTTGTGAATTGAACCATAATTTCATTGATGATTTGCCCTTTGTCTTTTCTCATTTTGTATCGCCCCCTTCGCTGGAAACGGCCATTACTTTTGGTATGCCGGATAATTCTAAAATACGGTACACATTTTGCTTTGCTTTTTCTATTCGTACGCTGCCCCCAATGGGCGCCAACTGCCGATAACAGCTGATTAAAACACCCAATCCAGAGCTATCGATAAAATCCAGCTCAGAAAAATCAAATATCAAATGGCGCACATCAGCAGCATTCATTTCTTTATCTAATCTCTCTTTTAAAGAGCCGGCCACATTCATATCCAATTCGCCTATTATCTTTACTTTTAAAACTGTGCCTTCTCTAAGACAATACAGATTCATTCCCTAACCCCCTTCGCTTTTGTGCTTAAAAATTCGCGTTTTGCTTGTCCTATCCTGCCAAAAAAAAACACTAACATTGTCGAAGGCATAAAAACATAAAATAATTGCACTTTTTCTTTCATTTTCACGGTTTCCGCATCCTTAAATATTTGGCCAAATTACAGAATAGAAGTAAGCATGCAAATAGGTTCGATCTTTCGCTTACTCCTTCCATTTGAAAAATAAGCTGGATGCAAACAATCCGTTACGATTGTAAAATCAGACTTTTTCTATTCCTTCTGAAAAATAAAAAAAGAGTCCTATACAGAACTCTTTTTCTTATCTTAGGCAGTAATATCAATACCAAATACTGTCATACAAAAAGCCTTTTTAAAAATATCCCACCAATTACTTTTGGGGATTTCTTTCACTACTACCAAAGGAGTCCGGGAAATTTCTTCCCCATTCATAGACAGGATATAATAACCAACTTCCTGCCCAGCTGCCAAAGGCGCCTCCAAAGCCTGCGGCATCTCTAAAGTGCACTCAGGCGTTAGCTCCTCACCCTTTTTTTTCATATAACGAATGTCGTCTTTTAACGCTAATTCACTTTGCCCAATTGTACCGCGTACAACCGGTAATTCGGCAACAATTTGCCCTTTTATCGCATAGTTCTCTAAATCAAAGGAATTAAAAGCATAATTTAATAATTTCATGCTTTCCGTAAAATGACCATGTTGTCCTTCCGCCCCTAAAACGACTGTAATAAAACGACGTTCATCTCTTTTGGCGGTAGCCACCAAGTTATGACCAGCCTCAGTAGTAAAGCCTGTTTTTAGCCCATCTGTTCCTTCATACCATTTTAGCAAACGATTGGTATTCCATAATTTCAATAATTTTGGTTCCGGACGAAAATCGTATTCATAAATAGAAGTATACTCCAATAATTTCGGAACCTGAATGGCGTAATAAGCCAATTTTCCCATGTCAGCTGCTGTTGTATAATGATCCGGGTCATGTAAGCCATGGGGATTCATAAAATGGGTTCCGGTCATACCCAACTCTTTTGCTTTTTCATTCATTTTTGCCACAAAAGCTTCATTGCTGCCAGCAATAAATTCTGCTACAGCCACACTGGCGTCATTCCCAGAGCCAACAGCGATTCCTAAAAGCATTTCATGTAAAGTCCTGGTTTCTCCAGCATATAAATAAACCTGGGAACCTCCCATGCTAGCGGCATATTCACTGGTAGAAACGATGTCTTCTAAAGAAACAGTTCCATTTTCTACCGCTTCTAGCGCTAAAACTAAAGTCATCAACTTGGTGGTACTAGCCGGATACCATTGCTTATCAGCTTCTTGCTCATATAAAACTCGCCCATTATTCCCATCTAATAAAATGCAAGCCTGCGCTTGAATAGCCAAACCCTCTGCAGCTAAAACGGTTTGTGCTGGCGCTATAACGCAAAGAAAAGACAAAACCAATAAAAGAAATAATTGCCAAGACTTTTTCACGGAAAAGAAGCCTCCTTTCTTATTATTAACATCATATGGTTTTGTCCTTAACTTTATGACCAAAAAAACGGCCTATTTTAAGGCCGTTTTTTATCTCAGTAAACTTATTATTTATAACCGTCAATGACAACTCCACTCTCACTAACCGTTCCATAAATCATAGGAGGAAGTACTGGTTTTTCATCGGCAATACCAAAAATCTTTTGTAAATCGATAGCAGCTTTTTGTCCTAAATCCTCATGATTTGTGTGAATGATGGCCAAAGGTTCCCCTTTTTCCACCCAGTCACCCGGTTTTTTTAGCAATACAATACCTGCTAAAGGATCAATTTTATCCTCTTTTTTTTGTCGTCCCGCACCTAAACGCATCGCAAGCATCCCCACTTGCTCCGCCGGTAACGAACGAACAAAACCGCTCTCATCCGCCAAACAACGAATTTGATAACTTGCCAATGGAAATTTTGCTTCCTTATGCAAACTGGAAATATCCGCTCCTTGCGCCTGTAAAAATTGCAACAATTTTTCACAAGCAAAACCATTTTTTATATACTCTTCCGCTTTTTCCAATTCTTGTTTTTTCCCGGCCATAGATAGGACTTCTTTTACCAAAACCAAAGTAAGTTTAGATAAGTCATCCGGCCCTTGACCTCTTAATGTTTGCACCGCTTCGTATAATTCTAAGGAATTTCCAATACAATTTCCCAAAGGGCTCTCCATATTACTGATGATAGCCGCTGTTTTGATGTCTGACTCCAAACCGATTTCTACCATAGCTTGCGCCAGTTCCACTGCTTTTTCCGGCGTTTTCATAAAAGCCCCATTACCAAACTTTACATCTAAAATTAAAATATCGCTGCTCATCGCTATTTTTTTACTCATAATACTAGCAGCAATTAAGGGGATAGAATCTACCGTAGCCGTAACGTCACGCAAGGCATAAAGCAATTTATCTGCCGGCACCAATTCCTTGCTTTGCCCAATGATTGCCAAACCATTATTTTGTACCAAATCTAAAAAATCCTGACCATAAAAATCATCATGAAAACCAGGTAAAGAGGCCACCTTATCTAAGGTACCGCCCGTATGCCCCAAGCCCCGACCAGACATTTTGGCGACTTTAAAACCAAGCGCAGCCATAAGAGGGGCAAATACCAAAGTGGTTTTATCGCCAACGCCTCCCGTACTATGCTTATCTACTTTTATCCCAGTAATAGCGCTCAAGTCCATCTTTTCTCCCGAAGCAACCATACTTTGGGTTAAAAACAACATTTCTCTTTCATCTAAACCATTTAAATAACAGGCCATTAACATGGCAGCGCTTTGGTAATCAGGAATTTGTCCCTGCACATAATTTTGAATCCAATAATCAATTTCGCTTGCATTTAAAGTACTATGATCACGCTTCTTACGGATAATATCATACATGCGCACAGTTTTCCCCTCCTAACATACTTTGCCCATAACGAACAGGAGGCAAAGAGAACCAATCCAAAATCGTAGCGCCCACATCTGCCAACGTTTTTCTTACTTGTAAATTTCGCCCTATCTTCTCCGCTGCTTGATACATCAAAATAGGCACATATTCCCGACTATGGTCAGTGCTTAAAGTAGTCGGATCATTTCCATGATCCGCCGTAATCAAAAGCAGATCATCGGCAGTTAACTGATGCAACAATTGAGGCAAAAAAGCATCAAATTCTTCTATGGCCCGCCCATAACCATAAACATCATTGCGGTGCCCATACAACATATCGAAATCAACCAGATTGCAAAAAATGAGACCATCCTTTTCCGCCTTCAGGGTGGCAAGTAATTTTGCCATCCCATCCGCATTATGATCGGTATGGATAGATTTTGTTAAGTACTGCCCGGCAAAAATATCATAAATCTTCCCTATCCCAACAATAGGAATTTTTGCTTGCATCAATTTTTCCAAAGCATTGCCCCCCGGTGGTAACAAAGAAAAATCCCTTCTGTGTGCAGTACGAATAAAATTCCCCGGCTGCCCAATAAAGGGCCTGGCAATCACCCTCCCAACAGCATGCGGACCATGCAAAATAGTACGCGCCTTTTGACAAATATCATAAAGCTCATTGAGAGATACCACCTCTTCATGCGCCGCAATTTGCATCACACTATCCGCAGAAGTATATAAAATTGGATTGCCGGTTCGCATATGCTCCGCTCCCATTTCCGCTATAATTTGCGTACCGGAAGCAGGCCGATTCCATAAATAACGTCTTGCCGTTATTTTTTCCAATGCAACGATTATTTCATTTGGGAAACCCTGCGGATAAGTAGGAAAAGCTTGTTCTAAAACAATACCGATTAATTCCCAATGGCCAGTGGTGGTATCTTTCCCTTTGGATAAAAAGGCGCTTTTGCCAAAACTAGCATTAGGATTTAGAACTTGCGCAACGCCTAAGATAGAAGCAATATTCCCCAAACCCATCTTTTGCATATTCGGCAAATGGATGCCGCCCATTTGTTGGGCAATATGCCCCAACGTATTACTATCGATATCCCCATATAAAGCGCTATCCGGTGCAGCGCCAATGCCAAGACTATCTAATATAATTAAAATTACTCTTTTCATAAAAACCTCTTTATTTTGCTCTTGGATGGAAAGAATCGTAAACCGATTTTAGTTTTCCTTTGGTTAAATGGGTATAAATTTGTGTGGTTGCAATATCAGCATGCCCCAATAATTCCTGGACTACCCGTAAATCTGCCCCATTTTCCAATAAATGGGTCGCTACGGAATGACGAAAACTATGCGGCGTAATTTCCTCGCTTAATCCAATTTGCCTCGTATATTGTTTTAATAGTTTCCAAAAACCTTGTCTGCTTAAACGGGTTCCTTTTTGATTTAAAAAAAGCGCTTCTGTTTTATCATGCAGCAATTTTGATCGAGATTTTTCTATATAAGCAGTTACCGCCTCTAAAGCATAATGACCAATGGGGACGATTCTTTCTTTGGAGCCTTTGCCTTTGGTTCGCAAAAAACCCAAAGAAAAATTGATATCGCCCAAATCAATTTGTAGCAATTCTGAAACCCGTAAACCGGTAGCATATAACAGTTCCAACATCGCTTTATCCCGCAAGCCAGGAATATCGTTTTTGGGTGCATTTAACAATGCTTGTACTTGCTCTTGCGTCATCACCTGTGGGTATCGTTTCGCCATTTTAGGCGTCTCTAAATTGATGCTGGGATCGGCAATTATGATTTTCTCCGCTGTTAAATAATGGCATAAAGACTTGATGGCAGCCATATGCCTAGCCAAAGTAGAAGCTGATTTGCCATTTTCTTTTAAATAAAGCAAATAATCAATGATATTTTTTTTACCGAAACTTGTCCAATCTTTCAGGCCATTTGCCAATAAAAAAGTGCAAAAATCAGCCAAATCAAAGCGGTAGCTAAAAATGGTATTCATAGATAAGCCCTTTTCTACCGCCAAAAAATCCAAAAATAGTTCAATTTCTGGGAAAAGTGGATTTTCTTTCAGACTTGCCAACTTTGCAGCTTTTTCTATTTCCTTATTCATTTTCATCACCGTTATTGATTTTCCACAAAGGAAGGCAAAACCCTTTATTTGCTGCCACCCCAAAGCATGTTCATAACAGCTTGTTGCCAGGACAAGCTGTCTTCGGCATGTTCAATTAAAGGGGAATCAACCCGAATTGGTTCGCCCGGAATGGCATCCTCTTTCGGCACGGTACTTGCGGCAAAGCTTGCTAAAGAATCAGCAGACGCCAAAGCATGATACAAGGCAGGTACAAAGACACAAAGTAAAAGCAACAATAAAACAATCTTAGCGACCTTATTGGCCTTTCTTTTCGGATTGGTTAACGCTAAAAAAATCATTCTATTCCCTCCTATTATTTTAAATATTTATAAAATTGTTAATAACCCTTTGGTTAAAGCAGGGGTTAAAAAACCCTGCACATAGGAAAGCAAAAGCCACGCCAAAATAAAAACACAAAAAACTCCGGTATAAGCCAATAAACCCCGCATTAAATCATATGGGCTTGTAAAATATCCTTGCCATAAATAAAAAGAAAAACGTAAGGCCCAGGCTACCGTAATGGATAACAAAGGAACCAATAAGATAAAAACAGGCAACACATTGAGTAAAACAACTAAAAAGCCGGGTACTCCGTTCCCAGATAATAATAAGGAGGTAGCAACGCCAAATGAAAATCCCTTCAACCCAACCAAAAGAAACAAAAAAGGAATCCCGATGACAGTTAAACCCAAAGCCCAAATACAAACTAATAGATGGAAATTACTAATAAAAGCTGTTTTCGTTTCCAAACTATAATCAATTGGATAAAGCGGTAAATCGGCAATCACCTGTTGTGCAAGCGCACTCATGTCTTGCGCCGTATCCTGCGGTAAAAAACGGTTTGCCCCTAATACACCCAATAAAAAGCCGATTAAAAATACGGCAGCCAGCAAAATACATATTTTTTTTAGCATATCCCAATAATAAAGTAACTTTTCCTGCAAAATGCGGCCTCCTTTGGGGTAAGTTATATCTAAATTTATGCCTGGCTTTCTTTTTTATGCCGCCAACTCATTTCTCTGTGACGAATAATTTTCTTTCAAAGGCATAAAGTAAATTAATCATAAAAAAGGAGTAAAAGAAATGGAAAAAGAGAGGCCGCAACCGTTTTTATACTATGAAGGAAAAGTAGTAGATTTTAAAAATTTTTTAAAAAATGAATGTCAAAAAGAAGAAAACAAAAATATTACTTTATTAGAATATTTTAAGCGTAAATATCACTAAAAAAAGACAGAAAATCAATTTCTGTCTTTTTTTATAGCTTTTTTCCCATAAAGCAGATAAAATGATAATATTATTTGTATCCTAATTTTTTAAGCGTTCCTACGACCGTAAAGCATGGCAATTTCAGAAGTAAAAAACCAGGGGGACACTAATAAAATTAAAAGTTATCTATTACTTCCATGAAAGAAATTAAAAGTTATCTATTACTACCATGCAAGAAAGGATGGTGACTATGGTTCTATTGGCCCAATTTGTCATATATTTTACAATATACAGCTTTTTAGGTTGGGTTTGTGAATGCATTTACTGTTCGCTAGGCGCAAAAAAATTAATCAATCGGGGCTTTTTAGCCGGTCCTTATTGCCCTATCTATGGTTTTGGCTCTCTTTTGGTTATTCTATTATTAGAACCTTTAGGGCGCAATCCATTTGTTATTTTCTTTGGCGGAATGGTTTTAACAAGTATTTTAGAGTATTTTACCAGTTTTTTAATGGAAAAAATTTTTCATATGAAATGGTGGGACTATTCCACGTATCCTTATAATATAAATGGCCGCGTATGTCTGTTAAACTCCACTTTATTTGGTTTACTCTCTCTTTTCTTAATGTTTGTGGTCAATCCCCCTATTGCTCGTTTCGTGGTGTCTATCGAACCCATACACATGATCGTTGCGGCAACAATTTGTGGTTGTGTTTTTTTAGCAGATACCATTATTTCCGTCCGTACCACTTTACAAATTAGTGGCAAAATGCAAAAAATTGACGCCGCATTAAATGAATTAAAAGAAAAAAATCAAATTGCTTTCACCCAAATGAAACAAAAAGTAGAAACGCGTTTTGAAGAATATTTTGCAGGCGAATTAGCCGAAATCAACGAAGAATCAAACAGAAGAATTGCAGAATTAAAAAAATCCTTACAGGAGCTGGGAAAAAACCAGGCTTTGCATCGTCGTTTAATGGACGCCTTCCCAACTATGTATTCTAAAGAGTTTGAATCTGGGATGCAGTATTTCAAAAATGCCATAAAAGAAAAGAGACAAACAAAACAAAATAATAAAAAACAAAAAAAGGCCTAACTTAGGCCTTTTTATTTTCATCCATATTATTTCGATATGATTATATCTTATGCCGGTTCTCCTAAACGTAATTTGTCTGCTACCATAGCAATAAATTCAGAATTGGTTGGTTTTCCTCTTTCTAAATTGATCGTATAACCGAAATAATTGTTCATCATTTCAACATTTCCTCTATCCCAGGCTAATTCAATAGCATGGCGGATGGCTCTTTCTACACGGGAAGCGGTCGTATTATATTTTTCTGCAATCATAGGATATAATTCTTTGGTTACAGCGCCCATTAAATTTTGTTCTTCCGTAACAAGCAAAATAGCATCCCTTAAATATTGATACCCTTTTACATGGGCAGGCACACCCATTTGATGGATGACTCTCGTTACCACAATATCTAAACTTACATTTTTATTGGTTACCTTAACAATAGGATTTCCGGAACCCACCAATTGCAAAATCCGTTCTTTTAAAATTGGTAAATCAAAAGGTTTTAATAAATAATAATTAGCGCCTAATTCAATAGCCCGGTTGGTCATATTTTCTTGCCCTAAGGCAGATAAAATAATGATATGCGGCCTTTTGGCTGGATTCATGGCGTTTAATTTTTCTAATACGCCCAAACCGTCTAAATAAGGCATTACCATATCCAATAATAATACGTCTGGCATATCCTTTTCCATTTTTTCTAATGCTTCTAATCCATTGCTTGCAATTCCCACCAATTGCATATCATCCTGCAAGGAAAAGAATTCTTTCACTACCTCACATAATGGTTTGCTGTCATCTACCAATAGAACGCGAATGACTTCTTTCATTTTTTTCCCACCTTAACTTCAAAATTTTCCATTTTTTAGTAAATTATTGTATGAAAGTATTTTCGACGTTCTATTTTTCTTTCCTCCCATTTTAAGTCCAGAATAATCCCCTTTATTCCGACAATGATTTGTCGATACTTGTCGAAACAAAGAAAAAGGATAAGATAACTTATAAACCGGCTTCTTCTAACATCCAATCTGCTAAACAACCGTATCCACGCGTTGGATCGTTTACAAAAACATGCGTTACCGCCCCAACCAACATGCCATTTTGCAAAATCGGACTTCCACTCATACCTTGGATAATACCACCCGTTTTTTCCAGCAACTCTTCATCGGTCACTTTAATTACCAGGCCTTTTCCGCTTCTTTTTTCATTGGGCATAATATTTAATATTTCAATATCAAATTCCTGTAATTTATCTCCTTGTAATACAGTGACAATTTTTGCCGGACCTACTGTAATTTGATTGGGCAAGGCTACCGCAAGCGGTTCCGGAAAAAGAGCATTATCGAATATTGTATCCGCTTTGCCAAATACGCCTAAACGGCAATTTTTTTCAATACTGCCTTCCCAACCGCCAGCTACAAAAACTCCTATTTTCTCTCCCGGTTCCCCTTTTTTCCCCATTTTTAAGCCCTGTACATTTGCTTTTACTAAACTACCCTTATTACCCAATGGCTCGCCTTTTTCTTCTAAATCGGCAATCATATGACCTAAAGCGCCATACGTTTTCGATGTCGGATCATAGAACGTTAACGTACCCACTCCAGCTGTATTATCTCTTATATAGACACCAATCCGGTAGGTTTGCGTATCTTGACAAAATTTAGGCGTAATTGGTAATTGTAAAATCTCCCCATTACGATGCACGGTTAAAACAACTTCCTCTTTTTGCTGTCCCAGCTCATCTATTAAATCCGCCACCTGATAATCATCAATAATAGTTGTACCATTGATATCGGTAATAAAATCCCCTATTTCTAAACCAGCTTCCTTCCCCGGATATGAAATATTACCATCCCTGCCAACTACCGGCGCATGCCCAACTACGGTTACACCGCTTGTTTGCAATAAAACGCCGACGGAATGACCTCCAACGATTACTTTCTGCGGATTTACCACCTCTACTGCCACTGTTTTTAAGGGAATATTAAAAACAGAATACTCTACTTGATAAGTCCCTTCTTGCGGTAAATTAGTTCCTTCGCCACTTACTTCCGCTTTTTCATCGTTTGTGATATCTAATCCAACCGGAACTTCCCTTTGCCAATACACTGTTCCGCCTAAGCGTTGCCAAAGACCCTCTGGCAACGGCACTTGATCGCCAACAGCTATTTTGGTACCATTTCCCATAGAAAAATAATCGAAAAAGAGAATATTATAGCTACAAGCAACTAACACTACCAATAGAAATAATTTACTCAAAAATTTTAATTTTGTTTTCTTTTTTTTGTTTTTCATGATGCGGCCTCCCGTTTTTTTGCTTCCTTTCTAAGTTAACCGCCGCAAGATTTTTTATCCTCGTAAAAATACACCAATAAAAAAAGAGCAGCTTCAATGCTGCTCAAAACAAAATTGTTTCATTTTTTATTTTTATTGATTTAGTAATTCCTTGGCTTGTTCTAAAGTAATATCGCTCATTTTTTCGCCTGCCAGCATGCGGGCAATTTCTTCAATTCGTTCTTTTTTATTTAAAACAATAGCCTGCACCACAGTGCGTCCTTTTTCCACTTGCTTTTCTAAATAAATATGGTGAGCCGCAAAAGCAGCCAGCATGGGGGCATGCGTAACACAAAGCACTTGGCTAAAATCACTTACTTCTCGCATTTTTTTAGCCACCGCATTCAGTGCTTTACCTCCCAAACCAGTATCAATTTCATCAAATATAATGGTTGGAACAGCATCCACTTGTGCCAAGGCGACACGCATTGCTAACATAATGCGAGACATTTCGCCGCCGGAAGCGATTTTAGCAACCGGCAATAATTCTTCCCCCAAATTTGTGCGAATCAAAAAATGGACTTTATCAAAGCCTTGGGCACTATCTTCCTTTTTTACCACTTCAATCACAAATTCTGCATTTTTCATCTGCAATTCTTGTAATTCGTTTTTAATTTTTTGCGCTAAAACAACTGCGTTTTTTTTGCGTAAATCGCTTAAAATTCCTGCTTCTTTCAAATAAAGTTCCCTTGCCTGCACCAATAATTTTGCCAAATTTTCTTTATCTGTTTGGAAATTTTCACAAATCAATAGCTCTTGCGCACAATTTTCTGCAAAAGCCAAAATTTCTTCGATACTTGGCGCATATTTTTTTTGCAAACGACGAATCAATTGCAGCCGTTTTTCAATATCGTCTAAACGATATAAATCCGTAGGAATTTGATCCTCATAGGTAACAATTTCCCTTGCCAAATCTTCTAAATTATAATAAATATCATCCATGCGTTCGCTCAATGGAACTAGGTTTTCATCCATAGCAGCCAATTGCTTTAAACTGGCCATGGATTGTGCTAATTTATTTAACACATTTTCTTTCCCATCGCCTTCTAAACAATTATGAATAAAGGCGACATAATCATGCAGTTTCTCTGCATTTTCCAACCGGCTTTTTTCTTTTTTTAGCGCTTCATCTTCCCCCGGCACCAAACTTGCTTCTCGAATTTCATTCAATTCAAATTGCAAAAAATCAATTTTTTGCAAAATTTCTTTTTCTTCTTTTTCATTTTCCTGTAACTTCTGTGCCAAAGTGTCATATTGATGATAAGCATACGCAGTTTTTTCTAATTGCTTTTGTAACAACTCGCCACCAAAATGATCCAATAAATTTCTCTGATTCTCTTCAGCTAACAATAAAATATGTTCCATTTGGCCATGGATATGTACCAAACGTTTCCCAAGTTCCTTTAAAAAACTCAACGTTACCACACGTCCATTAACCCGACAAACACTTTTCCCACCAATGTATAATTCACGGCTAATAAGTAAATCATCTTCTAAATGACCAAAACCGTTTTGTTGCAATAAATCTTGAAAATCCAAAGAAAAGGGTGCAGTAAACACGCCTTGTACAAAACAACGATCTGCTCCCAACCGAATAAAATCCTGCTGTGCTCGACCGCCCATAATCAAGGCTACCGCATCCATAATAAGAGATTTTCCAGCGCCGGTTTCCCCCGTTAAAACATTAAACCCGGCCGCCAATTGCAACTGCATTTTATCAATGATGGCAAAGTTTTCCACATCAATTTCTTTTAACATAGGAAAAAACCCCGGTTCTTATTGCGCCAATTCTTGCAATCTTAATAGTAGATCCTTGCAGCACTCTTTGTTTTTTACAACCAATAAAATAGTATCATCCCCTGCCACAGAGCCAATAATTTCTTGCCATGCTAAATTATCAATACAGGAAGCCACGCCTTGCGCAGCGCCTGGCAAGGTACGAACAACCAATAAATTATCGCTTGGGACCATTTTCAATACATTATCGCGCATCATTCTTTTGGCCCGCTCATAAATATTGCCGGTAGGCAAACCAGCTGGAAAACTATATTTAAAAGTATTATCGCCCGTTAAAATCTTCACCAAGCCAAGTTCTTTTACATCTCGAGAAACAGTTGCCTGCGTAACATGAAAACCTCTTTTTTCTAATTCATCTGTTAACTGAAATTGCGTTTCAATATTGTTATTCTCAATAATTTCTCGGATCATCTTATGCCTTCGATTTTTCATCCCTCACCATCTCCTCCTATTTTTTCTGCAACAGATACAATTCTGGCGCATTCTTTCTGTTTATAATTTGTTTTTTTATAGCTTGCCAACTTGTCGCTGGCATTTGATGCAAAAATTGTTCAATTTGGGCTGCTTCTTCTTTTCCGCCTTCATGGCCAGTATACACAGCTAAAATAATAATACCTTCGGGCAACAATAAATCCATACAGCATTGTATAGCCAAAATAGTATTTTCCGCTTTGGTAACGATATGTCGATTTCCATTTGGTAAATAGCCCAAATTAAATACAGCCGCACGAATTGGCGTTTGCACATATTTTTTTATATTGACATGATTCTCGCAAATGATATGTACCTGCTTTTCCATTTGCGCAACTTGTAAAGCGGACTGCGTTTGCCGACAAGCAGTTTCTTGAATATCAAAAGCATATACTTGCCCCCGTTCCCCTACGCATTGTGCTAAATACAAGGTATCACGCCCTAAACCACAAGTAGCATCAATCACGGTATCACCTTCTTGCACAAAACCTCCTAGTATGCTGTGAACTTCTTCTACCACCTGCGGCGCAATATTAGGCATGTTTTCCAGACCTCTCTCTTAATTTGCGATTTAAGGTATTATAAAAATTATCATCTGCCAATTTCACTAAAGTGGCCCGCTGCTCCGCCTTGGAAACAAAGATACGATCCCCTTTTTGTAAAGGGATATTATGCTGACCATCAGCAATAACTTGCGCATTGCCATCTTCCGATCCATAAATCAACTCAATTTCTTTTTCAGCCCCTAAAACCAAAGGGCGACTATGCAATACATGAGGGCAAACCGGATTGAGGATCATCAAATCCATTTGCGGGTCCACAATTGGTCCGCCAGCGGATAAAGAATAGGCAGTAGAACCGGTAGGGGTTGCAACAATGAAGCCGTCTGCGGGATAGGTAGCCAAAGCATCCCCTTTGATACGAATTTCTACATTTACGGTATGCGCAACGATAGTGTGGGTAATAACAATATCATTTAAAACGCAAAAGGAAGCAATTTTCTTTTCCTTGCGCAATAGTTTTCCAGAAAGCATCATTCTCTTTTCAATATGAAATTGATTTTTCAACAAGGCATTTAAAGCAAAATCAATGTCCTCTGGTTCGGTTTCCGCTAAAAATCCCATATGACCAAAATTAATACCTAAGATAGGGATATGCATAGAACACATAGAACGTGCTACGGTTAAAATACTTCCATCGCCACCAAATACCAAAGCACAATCCACCTTACCATCTAGCTGCCGCAAATCCGCTATTCCCAGATGGAAATCAAAACCTGTTTTATTTTGAGGGACAATCACTTGCGCCCCATTACTTTCTAAAAAGGTTTTTGTATATACAGCCAAATCGGAGGCTTCTTTTTTCAGCGGATTGATAAAAAGTGCAAATTTTTTCACTGAAGGCAACCTCCATTTTTTATATTCCCTTAAAAATCCACCTAATTTCTATTATATTCGCATAAAAATACGGGTTTCCTGTTTAGATATAAAAAGAAATATAAAATTTTATTCCTTTTTTTGCATATGCAATTGCGCAAATGCTTCCTCAACCAAATTTTCCACATCAGCCTCTATCGCAAGCCCATCTTTGGCTAATAAAATCAAATATTCGATATTCCCTTTCGGACCAGTAATGGGGGAATAGCTAAGTCCTTCGACGATGCAATGATAATTCATAGCCAAAGTTAAAATATGCGCAATAACTTCTTTGTGCGTTTCTTTATCCCGCACAACTCCATTTTTGCCTATTTTTTCTTTTCCAGCTTCAAACTGCGGCTTAATTAAGGCAATTATTTTACCATTTGCTTTTAATAAAGGTAATAAAGCAGGAATAATTTTATCCAAAGAAATAAAAGAAACATCAATTGTAGCAAAATCCAAAGCATCCGGAATTTGCTCTTTGCTTAAATATCGGGCATTCGTTTTTTCTAACACAATCACCCGTTCATCTTGGCGTAAAGACCACGCCAGTTGCCCATAGCCGACATCCACGGCATAAACTTTTTTCGCCCCATTTTCTAAAGAACAATGGGTAAAACCACCGGTTGAGGCGCCAACATCCGCTACAATGCAATCTTGCAAATTTATTTTAAATTCTTTTATTGCCTTCTCTAATTTTAATCCGCCACGGCTGACATAAGGCAAATCTTCTCCTAAAATACGAATCGCGGACTCTTCCGCCACCGGAGCGCCGGCCTTTTCAATTTTTATATCATTTACTAAAATGCGCCCTTCCATCACGGCCGAGCGCGCTTTTTCCCTACTTGGAAAATACCCTTTTTCTACCAATAATGCATCCAAACGCATCTTAGTCATTTTAGTTTCCCCTTTGCAATAACAATAAAGCTTTTTCCACAATATTCTCCACTGTTAAACCGTATTGTTCTCTAATTTCTGATACTTTACCATGACGAATCAATTCATCCGGCAAAGCAATGATTTCCACCGGCACATTGCTCTGATGTTGTTCTAATATTTCCATACACAAACTGCCCAGGCCGCCTTGTAAAACATGTTCTTCTATGATTAAAACATGGCCGCTTTTTTCAACTTGCTGTAAAAGCAAATCCTCATCCATTGGTTTCATAAAACGAGCATTGATAACACCTGCCGCAATACCCTTTTCCTGTAATATTTCCGCTGCTTGCATTGCGAAAGGCAACATGACGCCATAAGAAATAATCGTGACATCTTGCCCTTCTCGCAACAATTCATTTTTCCCCCAATCAAGCAAAACTGGCTTTTTATCCATTTGCGCCGGTTCTGTTTGGCCTTTGGCATACCGAATCGCAACCGGGCCTGGGTATTGCAATGCAGTGTAAAAGGCGTTCCGCAATTCTTCCCCATTTTTAGGAGCGATGATAGAAATATTCGGCATAGAGCGCAAATAGGCAATATCATAAATACCCTGATGCGTTTCTCCATCTTCTCCTACTAATCCCGCTCTATCTATGGCTAAAATAACCGGTAAGTTTGGCAAACAGACATCATGTAATATTTGATCATACGCTCTTTGAAAAAAGGTGGAATATATTGCCACAATAGGCTTTAAACCCGCGCTGGCTTGGCCGGCTGCAAAAGTAACGGCATGTTGTTCTGCAATGCCTACATCAAAAAAACGATTCGGAAATAAACCGGCAAACTGGTTTAATCCTGTCCCATCGCTCATTGCGGCACAAATCGCGGTAACTTTATCTTGCTCTAAAGCCATTTCTACCATAACATTGCCAAAAACAGAAGTAAAAGAATCCGTATTTTTCTCTTTTTCTTCCGGTAATTCATAAGGAGACACCCCATGAAATTTCGCCGGGCTTTTTTCCGCCGGCATATATCCGCGTCCTTTTTGGGTTAAAACATGAATCAAAACAGGGCTATCCATCGCCTTCGCTTGTTCGAACAATTTTTGCATATCAGCAATACAATGTCCATTCACAGGTCCTAAATAGGTAAAACCCAATTCTTCAAAAAGCATCCCTTTTACCAGCATATATTTAACCAGATTTTTAATGCGCCTAGCAAAATTTGCCAAGCCTTCCCCAAGCAAAGGGATATGGCTTAAAAAATCGAACATCCTTTGTTTTCCCTGGCTATAGGTTTTACTAGAACGCAAATGATTCAAATGCTTCGAAAGTGCGCCCACATTCGGGGAAATCGACATTTTATTATCATTTAACACAATAATCAATTTCGTTTTTAAAGCGCCGGCTTGATTTAACGCCTCAAAGGCCATACCGCCATTTAAAGCGCCATCACCAATAACAGCTACTACATTATACGCTTCTTTTTGAATATCCCTGGCGGTAGCCATCCCCAAAGCAGCTGAAATAGAGGTGCTAGAATGCCCTGTATTAAAAGAATCATAAGGGCTTTCCTCCATTTTAGGAAAACCGCTTAAACCACCTTGCTGCCTTAAAGTAGCAAATTGCTCCCGCCTACCAGTAATAATTTTATGCGCATAGCTTTGGTGTCCAACATCCCAAATCAATTTATCTTGCGGGCAAGCAAAAGCCAAATGCAAAGCAAGGGTTAATTCAACAACCCCCAAATTAGAAGCCAAGTGCCCACCGTTTTTTTTCACTATTTGTAATATGATATTACGTAATTCGATGCATAATTGCGCTAACTCTTCTGGATTTAGCTTTTTCAAATCCTCTGGAGAATTGACCTTATCTAGCAAAACCGCCATCTTATCACTTTCCGCCTGTTTTTTTTGATTTCCACTTCATTTTATCCCAAAAAGCCAAAAATTGCCCTACGCGAAAAACAATCGCTTCGGAAGAATTGATGGCTACATTTTTAAAATAAGATTTTCCGCCTACTGTTAAAGCGGATACAATACCGACGATCACAACATCCAAAACATTGGCAAAAGGATCTTCTCTGCTTACCAAGGCGTAAACCAAGGCCGTAGCTAAACCACCGCTTACTGTCCCGCAAACATCACCAATTAAATCATTGCACATATTAGCTACTTTACTTGCATTTTTAATTAAACGCAAACATTGGTTTGCACCAGGAATTTTACGGGCCGCTTTCGCATGAAAAGGCGCTTCGTCAGCAACAGTTACCGCTACTCCAATCACATCAAAAAAGATACCCACCGCAATAACAATTAGCAAAATGCTGGCCGCGATATAAAAAGAAGATAGTTTTCCCATCACCAATTGCGATACCACCGTTATGGCACAAGCCAAAAAAAAGGTACCTAAAGCCACTATAAGAGCCTGCTTTAGCGCACCTCGTCCCTTCGCTTTTTTATGATTATTTTTGTCCTGCACGCTTAGACCACCTTAAAAAATAAAAAATTGCTGGCATGTGGCATCCATTGAGTAAACTTTATGGCTTAGGTCTGGCAGGATTTCCCAACAGCCAACCTTTTCGTTGCCAAAAAGGGGGTTTCCCATTACCGGCTGCCTTGCCGGGTTACCCACGACAAAGCCAGATCACCACTTAGTCCATATTTTAATCCCCAATAGTTGTCAGTCTAGGAGATTTCCTCAGCAGTGTCGTCCTATTCCTAGCCTCTTTTGCAACCACGGTTTCATTCCCCTGCCCCTCTGTCTCAGGTCTATCAACAATCAGGGAGGGTTTGCAATGAATCCTCCGCAGCCACTCAAGGCAGGCTACACTACACCCAGGAGATACCCGAATGTAGGTTTCACCCCAAGCCATAGTTCCTGCCCGACCAAGGCATTCCCCACAAACTTGGGTCTCCACGAAAGGGGGGTCATTTGCTGCATGCCATTGCAGTTTGCCCCATCTTTCTTAACTCCCAGCACCAGCCCTCGACTGGGCGTCAAAAGCCAGCACCAGGAACTTCATCGATGTGCCCTTAACGGATTTTTAGCCCCGTCCTCAAAGTAGGCATTACTGACTAGAATACTGCGCCACATACCAACGGCTAACATTATACCATATTCCTTTTTTCTTTTCAAATAAGGCGTATTTTTTAAAAATTATCTTCCACCAAATCGATATTTAATATGTCCCCGTTTTTTCCCATTTGCACTGCTGCAGCCAGAAACATGATATCATCATATTGCGGATGCTTTAAAAGCCAATATTGTGCAGTTTTTCTTATTTTCTCTTTTTTTGCCGTAACAATACTTTCCAAAGGATGCCCATAATTTGCATTGCTACGAGTCTTTACCTCCACAAAGCAAACGGTGTTTCTTTTTATGGCAATGATATCAATTTCGCCCATGCGCAAACGAAAGTTGCGCTCCAATATTTGCAGCCCATTTTGTTGTAAATAATTGCAAACAGCATTCTCCCCAATTCTACCAATATCTTGCTTCGATAAACCCATTTTATCCTTCTTCTTTCATATGAAAACTGAGGCGATGAATTGGACAACGACCATATTTTAAAATTGCTTCTTTATGCATTTTGGTAGGATACCCTTTATTTTGTGCAAAACCATACTGTGGATATTTTTTATCAAAATCCACCATCAAACAATCTCGATACGTTTTAGCTAATATGCTAGCTGCTGCAATAGAAATACTTTTGCTATCCCCTTGCATAATATTCCATTGCGGCTTTGGTAAATGCGGCAAATGGACCGCATCCGTTAATAAAAAATCCGGTTCAGGGTTTAGTTGTTGATAGGCTTTTTCCATTGCTAAAATACTTGCCTGTAAGATATTAATTTCATCAATTTTACGATGACTGATTTCTGCAATACCATAAGAAATCGCTTTTTCTTTAATTTCTAATGCCAATTTTGTTCTTTTGGCCTCACTCAACTTCTTGCTATCATCTAAACCTAAAATTTCACAATCTGTGGGCAAAATAACCGCAGCAGCAACAACAGGCCCAGCCATAGGGCCGCGCCCCACTTCGTCAAAACCAGCCACATAAGCAAATCCTTTTTGCCACAAATCCTTTTCATAACAACTCATTTCCAACCAATGTTGTTTTTCCTTTTGGATTCTTTCTTCTTTTTTCATCATTCACTCCGGTTTTTCTAAGGTAAAGCGCCCCAATTTGCCATTGCGAAATTCCTGCAATAACAAAACGGTCGCCGCTTCCATATTTACAATACCACCAGATAACAGCATCCCTCTTTTTCTGCCAATCTGTTCTAATAACTCCTCCGGATGTTCCGGTAAGGATGCCAATTGATATCGTTCCACTAAAGAGCTTGGATACTTCTGCATCAGTTCTTTTGCCAGCCAACAAGCCAAAGAATACACATCCAAAGCATTTTCTCCAATAGAACCGATCACTGCCAAGTGAAACCCAACCTGCTGATCAGCAAATTTAGGCCATAAAACGCCCGGCGTATCCAATAATTCTAAAGAATTGCCTGCTTTAATCCATAAATTAGAACGTGTAATTCCCGGCCGATTCGCCGTTTTAGCTATCGCTTGTGGGCAAAGTGCATTGATTAAAGTTGATTTACCGGTATTCGGAACCCCAACCACCATCGCTCTTGCCAACCGCCTTTTTCTTCCTTTTGCTTCTAAAGCCAACATAGTAGGTTCTGCTAAACGAGCAGTCGCCGCCAATAATTCTTTTATCCCTTGTTTTTTCTGCCCCACAAAGGGAACAGCCTCTTGTCCTTGTTGCCGGTAAAAAGAAAGCCATTTCTTTGTATAAATAGGATCCGCCAAATCGGACTTATTTAATACCAAAAGTACTGGCTTTTTGCCCAGCATTTGTGGCAAATCGGGGTTGCGGCTACTAATCGGAATTCTGGCATCTAAAACCTCTATGACCATATCCACTAACTTTAAGTCTTCCGCTATTTTCTTTTTGGCTTTAGACATATGTCCAGGATACCATTGAATATCCATTTCCGTTCCTCCCATCCCTTTCATTTCCATTATAACAAAAAAGCTACCCTAACGGGTAGCTTTCACGTATTTCCTCTCTTTTATTTTCCTTCTGCATTCTTTTTCTTTGCTTCTTCATATCCTTTTATAATTCTTTGGGCAATTTCCTCTAAAGACAAATGATTAGCATCTACCACCAAATCAGCAGCTTGCAGATAGGTATTTTTTCTTTCTTCCATTAATTGTTCTATGGTTGGCAAGTCGACTTTCTTCCCTAAAAGAGGCCGGTTATTTTTGCGGCTCACCCTTTTATAAACAACCTCTGGCTCTACTTGCAGCAATACCAAATAGCCATTTTCTTTTAACAACTGCAAATTATCCGCGTGTAAAATCAAATCTCCTCCGGTAGCAATAATCTGCCCCTTTTGGCGACAGAATTTTTTTACCACTAAAGCTTCTTCTGAACGAAAACGAATTTGCCCATATTTACGACAAACCTGTGCAACAGGTAGTCCCGTAGCAATTTCCACCTGTTCGTCAGTATCCACAAATTTATAATCCAATAGTCTGGCCAGATTCCTTCCTACCGCAGTTTTTCCAGTTCCCATAAAACCAATTAAAACAATATTATCCATTCCTAAAACCACCTGTCAAAAAGTTTTCTTACAACAAATTGCTTCGCTTTTTTATGTTTATGCAAACACTGGCTTCAAATGACCGAAATATCAAAGCAACACTATTCCTATTCTTTTCAGAATTCCTCTTTTCCTTTGGAAAAAAACCATCAAATTCTTACAAAAAGAACAAAAAAGAGACAAAAAACAAAGCGTTCTTGTCTCTTATCTTTCTTTTATTCCCTTTTCTAACGGTAAACCCAGCTTACGTTTTGCAACTTTTTCCAAGCGGCGCGAAAAATTTGTCGTAAACCAATATTCTTTTGGAGCCATAGGCTCTAGTAATATGGTATACATTCCCCAACGATTCCCGCCCCACATATCCGTAAATAACTGATCGCCAATGACAGCCGTTTCATTGGGTTTGGTTTGTAACACTTCCATCGCTCTAGCATAACCCTTTTTAAATGGTTTTCTTGCATTACAAACAAATTCTATTTGCAATAAATCTGCTGCCTTTTGTACGCGTTCCCCTCCATTATTGGAAAGCAAACAAGCGTGAAAACCCATTTTTCTTAATGCGGTAAACCAGTTAATCACTTCTTGTGGAATATGCGGCTCATTCCAAGGCGTTATGGTATTATCTAAATCGAAAATGATGCCTCGGATTCCTTGCTCTTGTAAAAACTGTAAATCAACATCCATCAAAGTTTTTTCATACTGCTTTGGAGCAAAACGTTGCCAAAAATGCTTTTCTTCCGCCATTTAAGAAGCTCCCTCCTGTATCTCTTTCCTTTTGCCAAAAGATAATTTAGATTCCGACAAGATCACCGAGAACAAAATGATGGCTCCACCAACTACAATATTAACAGTTAAAGGTTCAAACCCTACTATAACAGAAAATACCATACACCAGAAACCTTCTGTGGAAAGAATCACAGCTGCTTGCGATGAGGGCACTTTGGTTTGCGCATAGGTTTGAATAAAAAAGCAGAGGCAAGTAATAATTAGGCCCAAGTAGAAAACGGCTGGCAAACCTAACGCCCAATTCATTGTGCCTAATGTTTGCCATCCGGACAAGCCAAAAACAATGCTGGAAAACAAAGTAGCCCAGAAAAATTGCAAAAAGGTAAAACGAACTGGGTCCATTTTCTCAGAAAAAATACTCACAAAAGCAATATGGCACGCAAAAAAGAAAGCGCATATTAAAGTCCAAATATCGCCAACATTAAAAGAAATCCCTAATTCGGCATTGTAATTTAATACCCCAATCCCTAACATACAAAATAGGCAAGAGATAAAAACCAAACCCCCCGGTCTTTTCTTTAACCAAAACCAAGTAATCAAAGGTACCATAATCACATTTGTGGCCGTTAGAAAGCCGGAATTGGCTGGATTTGTATATTGCATACCAACAATTTGGGTATAAAAAGCTAAAAATAAAAATACGCCTACAATAAAGCCATATTTTAACTGTTCTTTGGTTAATGGGAAAATTGATTTACGAAAAATAATAGCGAAGGTCAAACTAGCAATTAAAAATCGGCCTAGCAAAACAAAAGCCGGCGAACAATTCGCATTCAGAGAAAGGCGGGAAGCGACAAAACCAGACCCCCAAATCATACCCACCAAAACCAAAAGCAAAGTTGGCATAAAGGTGCTTTTGGTAGTATTTTTACTCATTATATAACGCCTCCCAAAACATGTTCATAATATTTGAATTGTAACAAAATCTTGATGATGTTTCAATAATAACCGCTCAGCACTCGAGAATATAGTACAAAAACAGCGCTACTTAGGCGGTTTAATCCCTGTAAAATATCTGGTCTATCATTTTCAGCATTATGGATAAAAGCCTGTGCAGCCGCTACCTCTGTTTCCCGCACTTGGGTACGAAGCCAGTTTAGCTGCAACGCCATATTACTCATGTCACTTTGTGGGGTAGCCTCCGTTATCGAAAACGATTCTTTGATATGATGGGATAAATAATGAACTTCTTCTTGTGATAATCCCCAAAAAAGTCTTTCCTCTAGTGGCGTATCCAATACCTCTGCCGCCATCATTTGTCGACAATACTCTAAAAGTTCTTTTAAGTGGGAATATAAAAGTGGCAAATTTTCCGCATCAGCCTGCTTTAGAAGCAACAACATACAGGCCTGTAAACTATCTAATTTCCCCCGAAAAGCAATTCGTGGATGCGCCTTCCCAACCAATAAATTATCTTTTAACTGTGTTAATTCCTCTGGTTTTTGCCGATACCCCTGCCCCGTAGTAATATCCGTATAGATTGCCTGACCAGTATTTAAAATCGCCTCTGTATCAATTTTATCAGCACGGACCAATACAATCCCTTTTTGTTGTAAATATTCTTTGGCAGAGGGTGTAACATAGGTATCTTTGGCAACCGTAAATTGTTTTGTCCCTGCAGCAAACAAAAGGTCGCGTAAGTCGGATTCTGTTATAATATCAACCATATTTCTCCCCCTATTTGGAAAAACATTCTATTGGAAATTCTAAAATAACTTGCAACCCTTTTCCTTCAGAAATCAACTGTAATTGTCCTTGCAACCGCTGTTCAACAATCCGCTTAACCAGTTGTAACCCATGTTGCCCATTCTTAAGATTTTGTTTTTGCAAACCAACCCCATCATCCTGCACCGTAATTCTTGCAAATTGCGCTTCTCTCTGTAAATCAATATAGACCTTACCACTTTGCGCAACCGGAAAACTGTGTTTTAAAATGTTGGTTAATAACTCATTTAAAACCAAGGCTGTATTTGTCGCTTGCATTTCTGGTAAAAATAGAGGGCTTCCAGTTATTGCAAATATAATATGCTCGGCATTTTCATGCAATTGACTAAGGTTACTCCAAAGCTGCTGGCATAAAACCACAATATTGATTTTTTTCTCCGTTTCAGATGCTATTAATAAATTATGAATAGCAGCAATCGATAAAATACGATTGGCATCCTCTTGTAACATTTCCTTTCCAACTTTATCCCGTAAGCTTCTGGCCTGAACACTAAGCAATCCTGCCAACATTTGTAAATGGTTTTTCATGCTATGATGCATTTCATGTAATTCCAAATCACAACTTGGATTTTGCAAGCATTGTCCCGCTAAAGCAGCAATAAGCTCTCCATCTCTATTTTTAATTGCTAAAATACGAAGATTCATTTCTGCAACTTCGGCAAAAATATTATCTTGCTCTTGTATTGCAATCTCCTCTGTAAGTATCTTATATAAAATACACTCTTTTGATAAAATAATTTCCTGCCCCTCAGCTATGTTATTCGCTTCCTGCTTACTGGCAAATCCTTTTGATCCCTTTACAACTATAGCTTTTTGTTTATCTCTATGTAAACAAAGAATAAATAAATTTATCTTTAATAATTCCGCAATATAGGGTAAAGCAAAAGCAATCTTCTCTAATAAGCCGATATCCTTTTCTGCTAATAAGGTATGGTTTTCACATATTTTTTGCAACATAGCACCTATCCCCTCCTAACGAAAATAAACAAAAAAATGAGGAGCATTTATACAAATTTTTTATTACTACTATTTTACCATACTTCCTTTATAAAACAAAACAAGCTACTAACTCCAAATAAAAACAGCTGCTGATAGCAGCTGCCTTATATCAAATAAGTAGAGAGGTAATACTCCATTCCAAATTTCAACCCACGCTCTCCTCGCGGAGAGCGACAGCCTCTTCAACCGCCAAAAGCTCCTTATAAGACATTTCAATCCACGCTCTCCTCGCGGAGAGCGACGATAATTTATCAGCCTTTTCTTTTGGCAAAATCTCATTTCAATCCACGCTCTCCTCGCGGAGAGCGACAAATTGCTCATGAAAAAAAATTTGGTGAAGAGTTTATTTCAATCCACGCTCTCCTCGCGGAGAGCGACACCAGCAATTTTACAGGAGGGACAGGCGGTACCGGATTTCAATCCACGCTCTCCTCGCGGAGAGCGACTCCTCTACCCTCTTGAGTTTTAA
>CALXSR010000004.1 GCA_944391215.1 uncultured Clostridia bacterium | reverse complement strand
ATGACGATGACGATGACGATGACGATGACGATGACGATGACGACGATAGGGATGATAATTGACCCAGAAAAATAAAAAGGAAACGGTGAAAACCGTTTCCTTTTTGATTTTATTTGTTTTATTTATTTGATGGGTTTTACAAATTCACCATAACCTTTTGTGCTTTCATCTACCTTACCATGATCCATTAAAATTTTACCGCGTACTACGGTATAAACCGGAGCGCCTTTTACTTTTTGGCCATCGAAGGCTTTATTGACTATTCTAGCTTTAGAGTACATATCTTCAATTTTAATGGTGTGTTCTTTATTTAAATCAACAATGGTAAAGTCCCCATCGCTACCAGGGGCAATGCACCCTTTTTTAGGATAAAGTTTAAAGATGCGGCAAAAATCTTCCGACATCAATTCAACTAATCTTTCCAAAGTGAGTTTCCCTTGGTTTACTTCATTTAACATCATAGGCAACATAACTTCAATGGCCGGCATACCGGAATATGCTTTCCAAATACCTTGTGTCATGCCAATTTCCTTTTCATCTTTAATAAAAGGAGCATGGTCGGAGCCAATATAGTCAATGGTGCCATCCGCAACATAACCCCAAAGTTTTTCTACGTCTTCCTTACTGCGGAGCGGCGGATTGCATTTGGCATAAGGGCCAAATTTATCAATAGCGCTGTCATCAAAGGTTAAATAATGGAAACAAGTTTCTGCTTTAATATCCAAACCTTCGGCTTTGGCTTCTTTTACTAATTGGCAAGCTTCCGGAGCGGACATATGCACAATACCCACTTTCGCGCCGGTAGCCTTGGCCAATTGAATAATAGTGGAAACGGATTCGGTTTCCGCTACTTTAATACGAGATTTATAATGGAAGGAAAAATCTTCTACGCCTTCTGCATGCAATTCTTCTTCCACTTTTTTGATGATTTGGGCGTTTTCGCAATGGAAATAGTAGCGCCCATCGGTTTTAGCAGCAGCTTTTAACATCATGTATAATTCGCCGTCATTCCCAACCGTTAAACCAACAAATTCTCCTTCGCGACCAGCCGGAGCAGGGTGCAAGAAGGTTTTAAAAGCAACCGCGCCAGCTTCTACCAAATCGCCCAATGTTTCCCGATTTTCATAACCGGCAGCGCCATACATGCAAAAATCGGTAATACATTTTTCTTCCGCTAATTTTACCCGCATTTCCAAATTTTCTACCGAATACGGCGGCGGAACCGCCAAAGGCATTTCAGCGATGGTAGTGATACCACCTGCAGCAGCAGCTAAAGTACCGGTGTAAAAGTCTTCTCTATTATGCGGTTCCGGTTCTCTGATATGCACGTGGGAGTCAACCAAACCGGGCAATACATAAAGTCCTTTGGCGTCGATTTCTTGGTCCGCAGAAAAACCGGTAACATCTTCTGTAATCGCAGCAATTTTGCCGTCTTTCACCAAAATATTACCGGTTAAGAAGCCGCCATTTGTAAAATAGGTGGCATTCTTAATGATTAATTGCATTTTGTTATCCATGTTCTTTCCTCCTTATCGATACTCTCCATATTATTATTCATGGTAGAAATGATAATATGTGTTTATGGCAATAGTTTAGTCTTTTTCCTGTTTTTTATCAAGAGTTTTTGCCATTCTTTCCATTTGTATGAATTCTCTTAAAGATGGAAATATCCTTTGCCAAAAGTGCACTTTTTTTGTTATACTATTGCTTATAATGTAGGGAAGAGAAGTATTTTTATATATGGAGGTAGGATGTATGAATATGGAACGGATTCGTTGCCTTAAATTACAACAAAAAGTGATGACGGCGCAAGAGGCAGCTTTGATGGTAAAAGATGGTATGGTTATTGGCACCAGCGGTTTTACGCCTTCTGGCTATCCAAAAGCGATTCCTTTAGCACTAGCTGAACATATAAAAGAAACAGGAAATCAAATAAAAATCGATCTGTTGACGGGGGCTTCTGTTGGAGATGAGTTAGACGACGCTTTAACAGAAGTAGGCGCAATTCGGAAAAGAATGCCATATCAAACCGGGAAAAGAGTGCGGGAATCTTTAAATACCGTCGGCGGTATTGAATATCAGGACCAGCATTTAAGCATGGCGCCGCAAAATACCCGTTATGGCTTTTATGGTAAAGTAAATTTGGCTATTGTGGAAGCTTGCGCTATTACGGAAGATGGCAATATCGTTCCTACTACTTCGGTGGGAAGCTCTCCTACTTTTGTCCAAGAAGCGGAAAAAGTATTGGTAGAAATCAATACTTCGCAGCCGGCTGCTTTGGAAGGAATGCATGATATTTATACGCCTTTGGATCCGCCTAACCGGCAGCCAATTCCATTAACCGAACCTGGGCAAAGGATCGGCACTCCTTATATTCCTTGCGATCCGGATAAAATTGTCGGTATTGTATTTACCGATATTCCTGATAATGTGCGTCCTTTGGCTCCTATTGATGATATTTCCCGTACTATGGCGGCTCATGTGATTTCCTTTTTACAATCGGAAGTCGCTTGCGGTCGATTACCGAAAAATTTATTACCTTTACAATCCGGAGTGGGTAGTGTGGCCAATGCTGTTTTGGCTGGATTGGCGGAATCTGATTTTGAAAACTTAACTTTTTATTCAGAAGTAATTCAGGATTCTGCTTTGGAATTGGTTGGTAATGGTAAATTTAAAGTTTGTTCCGGTACTGCTATTACGCCTTCTGCTGATGGGTTAAAATATTTTTATAATAATATAGAAAAAATGCGTAAAGCGATTATCTTGCGTCCTCAGGAAATCAGCAATCATCCCGAAATAGCGAGACGTTTGGGTGTTATTAGTATGAATACAGCAATTGAGGCGGATATTTATGGTCATATCAATTCCACGCATATTATGGGCACGCGTATGATGAACGGCATTGGCGGCAGCGGTGATTTTGCCAGAAATGCTTATATTACGATTTTCTTAACTGCTTCTACCGCTAAAGGAGGCAATATTTCCAGTATTGTGCCGATGTGTTCTCATATTGATCATACAGAACATGATGTGGATATTATTATTACGGAACAAGGCATTGCCGATTTACGGAATAAATCACCGCGGGAAAGAGCTTTGGAAATTATCAATCATTGCGCTCACCCTGATTATAAAGGTGCTTTATTGGATTATTATGAAAGGGCTTGCCAAGCAAACCCAGCCGGTAAAAACCATACGCCTCATATTTTAACAGAAGCGCTCTCCTGGCATACGCGGTTTAATGAAACTGGTTCTATGAAACAAAAATAAAAAATGATGAAAAGCAAAACTCATTTGGGTTTTGCTTTTTTTATTAAGGTATATTTAGGAGAATACAGTATAAAATGGTAAGGAAAAAGAGAATAGGGTAATAAATATAAAAATAGATGGTATTTGAGGTGTGGAAATGTCTTTTTCTCTTGCTTTGTTTCTTCTGTTAATTGGCTTGGTTATTATTATCAAAGGCGGTGATCTTTTTGTAGATGCGGCGATTGAATTGGCTTACATAACAGGAATTCCTAAAATATTGATTGGCGCTACTTTGGTTAGTGTGGCAACTGTTTTACCGGAAGTATTGGTATCAACCATGGCGGTGGCGCAGGGCGCTAGCGATATGGGGATTGGTACCAATTTGGGGTCCGTGATTTGCAATACTGGTTTAATATTGGGAATTTCTATTTTTTTCTTGCCGCAGCGTGTAGGGGGAGCCTCTTTTACCAGTAAATCTTTATTGATTTTAGCTGCTTTTGCTGTGTTATTATTTGGGTCTCGGGACGCTTTATTATCCCCTTTTGAAGGCAGCGTGCTGTTTTTGCTGTTTTCGATTTATATTATTACCAGTATTCGCGAAGCTAAATATGCCCCTATGGATGATGCTGCGCCGGCCAAGAGGGGTAAAATTCCATTGGCTTGTATCGTAAAATTTATCATAGGTTCTTTGGGCATTATCATTGGCGCTCGTTTATTGGTAAACAGCGGTGTGGCGATTGCCAATATTCTGGGCGTACCAGAGCGTATTATCGGTTTAACCGTTTTAGCAATTGGTACTAGTTTACCGGAATTAGTAACTACCTTAACCGCAATTACCAAAAAAGAATTTCATTTATCGATTGGTAATATTTTAGGCGCAAATTTAATGAATTTGGTTTTGATTCCTGCTTTATGCTCCTGGATAGCTCCCGGTGGCTTACCAATGTTTAGCATGGGTTCCATTTTGGGCAGCGCCCCTTTTAATACCACTGTTTTCTTTGATTTGCCGATGGCCTTTTTATTATCTTTGATTGTTATTTTGCCTGGTTTGGCCAGAGAAAGAGTCTTCCGTTGGCAAGGCGTTTTATTATTGCTGCTTTATGTATTCTATTTATTGATTCTTGCTTTTGGTTAGGAAAAACCTCCTTGGCTTATGCCAGGGAGGTTTTATATTTTAACTCTTTTAAATAAGGAATATTATCTCTTTGCTTTTCTATAAAATCCAAATCAATTGTTGCCATGATGACTTCATTTCCATAGGTGGCTTCTTTGATTACCCGCCCTTGGGGATCGACAATACGGGAAGTGGCGGCAAAAATATTTTCTTTTTCTGCTCCATAGCGATTGGCGGCAATCAGGTATAAACCATTTTCTAAAGCTCTTGCTCTAGTAGCTAAATCCCAGGCATAGCGACGAATACTATGAAAAGCGGAAGGGTAGGTTAGAATTTTTGCCCCTTGTAATGTTAAAATACGGGCTGGTTCCGGAAAACCAACATCGTAACAAATTTGACAACCCACTTTGATATCATTCATATCCCAGGCTTCTAATTCGGTACCCGGGGAGAAACGGATTTGTTCTTGACCATATAAGTTGATTTTGCGATAGATGGAAATTTTCCCTTGCGGGCTAACCATAAAGGCCGTATTATAAAGTTCTTGGTTAGTCAAATCTTTTTCTATGATATTCGCAATAATAAAAAGCTGGAATTTTTGACAAAAGGAAAGTAAAAAATCGGTAGTTGGTCCAGGGATTGGTTCTGATAAAGCGCGGTCATTTTCTTCTACCCGATAACCGGTATTAAATAATTCTGGTAAAACAATCAGCTTTGCTCCTTTTTGAGCGGCTTCTTCCACCATTTTTTGTGCAATTGCGAAATTGGCAGCTTTGTTTTCTAAAACACATTCCATTTGGCAAGCGGCGACAGTTAATTCCATTTTGATCGCTCCTTTTTCTTGTTTTAACCTAAGTATAGCACTTTTGAAATACTTGTGTTACCATAAGAATGAAAATTGGATAAGTGCGGAAGGTGATAACAGTGGGTATGGTCCATGATATGCTGCAAAACGTACCTTTACCAAAAATGGTGTACGCTAGGCAGCTTTTTGATCGGGAGAAGATAGAAAATCCTGCGCAAATGATGCGGGATAAATTATTGCAAAGCGGTCTTTTGCAAAAAGTACAGCCGAAACAAAAAATTGCCATTACCGTTGGCAGTCGCGGGATTGCTAATTTAACTGTCATGGTGGCGGCCATTGTTTCCGTTTTAAAAGAAATGGGTGCCGATCCATTCATTTTTCCCGCTATGGGAAGTCATGGTGGGGCGACTGCAGAAGGGCAAAAAAAAATGCTAGCCGATTTGGGAGTAAGCGAGGAAACAGTAGGGGCTCCTGTTTTTTCTACCATGGAAACGGTACAAATAGGAAGCAGCGAAAATGGTTTACCTGTCTACTTAGATGCATATGCTGCTAAAGCGGATGGAATTATTTTGATGAATCGTATTAAACCGCATACTTCTTTTCGTGGTCCTTATGAAAGCGGTTTGATGAAAATGACAGCGATTGGTTGCGGTAAACAAAAAGGGGCGGATATTTGCCATAATTTGGGTTTTGGCAAAATGGCGGAAAATATCCCAGCGATTGGGAAAACATTCATTGAAAAAACGAATATCCTTTGTGCGATTGCTGTTTTAGAAAATGCTTATGATGAAACGGCGCAAATACATGTTATGGATAAGACAGAAATTGCAGAGAAGGAACCACAGTTATTAATTGAGGCGAAAACAAAACTGCCGAAAATTGCTTTTACTGAATTTGATTGTTTGATTATCGATCAAATTGGTAAAAACTATAGCGGCACTGGCTTTGATCCGAATATTGTGGGAAAATATCATTCTCCTTATGCCTCTGGTGGGCCGCAGATTAGCCGTACCTGCGCTTTAGATTTAAGCGATATTTCTCATGGAAATGCCAATGGTATCGGAATTTTAGATTTTACGACCAGACGGCTTTTTGATAAGATGATTTGGGAACAAACATATCCCAATGCCCTAACTTCTACCGCACCTTTGGCGGCTAAAATCCCGATGGTTTTAGAAAATGATAAATTATGTATTCAAGCCATGATTAAAACAGCCAATATTGCCGATAAGAGCCAAGTACGCATGGTACGCATTGCCAATACTTTGCATTTAGAACATATTTATTTTTCAGAAAGTTTATTGCCGCTGGCGCAAAAAGATAGCCATTTGCAAATTTTAACTGAACCACAAGAAATGATTTTTAATGAAAATGGAAACTTGTTTGAAAGCATTATTTAGAAAAGGGATGGCCCGTGTTGTATATCCGTAAGGAAGAAAAACAGTAATTTTATTGTTACAGAATGGCATAGATGAAACTATGTCATTCTTTTTTTATTCAATGTTTTGTCATCCTAACTTTAAAATAGCAAATACGATGCCGGGATGGTCCTTTATTTGAATATGGATTTTTTTTAGTGGTTATTGTAGAATATACATGTATATATACGTAAAAAGGAATAATGTGGGGATAAAATAGAAATTGACCCAAATTTGATGGTGTTTCTAGTATTTAGAAAGCGATTGCTAGGGTTAAAGAGAACCGTTGGCAAGCATCATCATAAATAGGTATGAAATAGATGATAAAAATAAAGAAATAACAATATTAGATTAGTTTGGCGAAATATCAATTCAGGGATATCCGAAAAATGGGAGAGGAGAAGAAGGGGTATGGATGAAAACACGATCCGAAATCATCTTTTTCGGCTCGCGGTTATCATTTGCCTAATAGGAGGAATTCTGCTTGCTTCTGGAGTAGGTGTGATTTCCTACGCTATGCGATCTGTTCATGATGATATCCATGAACAAATGAAAGTAGAGGCGCAAGAATATAAGAATCATATTTTTAAACAATTCGACAAGGATTTACAAATCTTAGGCACATTGGCATCCATCTTTTCTATGGATCATATTTTTTATTCCGGCACAGACAACATTATGACCTGGATTACGAAAGCGAACAGCGCGTATAATGATTTTGTCAGTATTGCATATTTCACGCTTGACGGTGCTGGCATGGTCAACACGTTTGGCACAGAATTTAACTCCGACTATCCGCTTGGTTCATGTAATGAAAGTATTCAAGTTGCTGTAAAAAAGGCGTTTGCCGGTGAGCAGGCCATATCTCGTTTTTTTGTAAGCGAGATTACCGATGGGCAGCTTTATGTTTACAGTGTACCAATCTGGTATGAGGGGAAAATAATAGGCGCATTGGCTGCCAGCAGTCGGTTGGATATTTTTGATGAGATTGCAAATGACAATATGGTTATGGGTGGAAATGGATTTGTCCATCTAATTGGTTCAGAAGGAAAATTTCTAGTGCGTTCCTCAAAATCTGTTGTTCCGATGATTCAAGAGTATACCACCATATTTGATGGACCATATATTGCGGGAAAAAATCAAGCAGATATTTTAGATATGATGAAAAAGCAGCAAAGCGGTTTTTATGAATTCAATTATGGGGAAAAATCCTATCACTTTTATTTGCAGCCACTGGGCATAAATGATTGGTATTTAATGTGCGTAGATACAATGTGGGGAAATTCTCCCTATATCTACCAAATATTCTTTGTCATGGGTGGCAGTTATTTTCTTATGCTCATTTTATCTTGCTTCCTATTGTTCTATGGATATTCCATCATACGGAAAAACTATAATAATTTAATAAAACTTGCCTATTTTGATCAGGTTACTGGAGCAGAAAATTTTGCTCGCTTTGAGAAACGCCTCTCGGCATGCCGGAAACAGACCGATGAATACAGCGTGGTAGCAGCTAATATGCGCAATTTTAAATTTATCAATGAACTCTTTGGCAAGGAGGACGGGAACCTTCTGTTGAACTATTTGCGAAAACAGTTTGACTTGTGCATGAAAGAGAACGAATTTTTTTGCCGGGACAATGCCGATCAATTTTATCTTCTTTTGCGGGATACTAATCAAACAAAGATAAAAGCCAGGTTGCAGGATATCATCTCTCGGGTGAATGAAGATGTCCGCAAAAATGGGCGCGGTTTTCATGTGAATATTTATTTTGGCGTATCAATAAGCGGCGATACCCATCAGGCATTATTGGCACAACAGCACATACGCCAAAATAGCAATCAACAGGTGCATTTTTATGACGATGATATCCATAAGACAGAGCTCAAAAATCATTATATTGAGAGTCATATGGATCAAGCCTTGGAAAGTGGGGCATTTAAGCTATACTTGCAACCGAAAATGCGTCTGTCTGATGGAATTGTGGCTGGAGCGGAGGCATTGGTGCGTTGGCAAACGGATGATGGCCAATTCCTTTATCCCGGTGAATTCATTCCTTTGTTTGAGGCCAATGGTTTTTGTGCCAGATTGGATTTATATATGGTAGAATGCGCTTGTAGGCAGCTTAGAGAATGGCTTGACAACGGGATAAAGCCTATTCCCATTTCTGTGAACCAGAGCAGGCTCCTTTTTATGGAAAACCATTATGTGGATGCTTTAAAAAGGCTTCTCGATAAATATCAAATTTCGGCAGCGCTCATTGTTTTGGAAATTTTGGAAGGGCTGGCGGCAGAAAATTTGGAAGTACTCAATAATAGGATCGATCAATTGCAATCTGCTGGCTTTAAAGTTTCCATGGATGACTTTGGCAGCGGTTATTCCTCTTTGAATACGCTGTATCAATTGAAATTGGATGAACTGAAAATAGATCGGGCCTTTTTGTGCGCTACTTCGCAGGAAAACGATGAGATGCGGTTCATTGTCCTCAAACAGATTATTCAGCTTGCGAAAAAACTGAACATCACAACAGTGATTGAGGGGATAGAAACAAAGGAAAATGCAGAAATGATGGTATCCTTTGGCTGCGAATATGGACAAGGCTATTATTATAGCAAGCCCATCAGCGCGAAGGAATTCACCCAAACATATATGCAATGATACCATTTTATGTGAACGGAACCTTTGGGTATTTATGGAAAAAAATCCTATTTTTTGTTTTCACTTTTAATGGAACAAGGCTGTATCACAATAGCCAAAAACATATTGTAGCTGCATTTACCGTAGGCCATCGCTTATTTGCTTTCAATGATGTAACAAAGGGATTTCTTGTTTTTCCCCTTTTTCTGTTTTAGCATTTTTGCACTAGGGGGCAATGATGAACGGTTGCTTTCGGCAAAATTTTTTGAGCAAGACGATGATCAACCAGTATCTCTTGTATATTTTGACGAATGATGGTTAGGATACTCTCTTCACGAATGGTATTCTTTAAGCATTTTTGCTCTTGCTTTTTTAGCAAGTGTTGCAGAGATAATAAATATAGGAACCGCTTTTTTTACAATGCACAGGTTTATGGCAATGTCCGCAATATAAAAGTCCTGTCAAAAGATGGGGCTGTTTTTTTGCAGCAAAGAGTGAATATGTTTTTGATAAAGAGTTTGGGCTAAATAAAATCTCGATGATGAGATAATCGGTTCAAGGGTATTTTGTTTTATTTTTCAGTTTTCTTGAGGGATGGGTAGCGCTTTAAGTATCTTATAATTTGCATTTTAATTTTTCCTTGTGCCATGTGGCCGATATAAACCGGATTTTGCAATATCCAGGGAATGCTAGCTCCCGACCGATGGAATATCTTGCCCTGCTGGGCTTGATAAGATAAAACTTGTTCCCTTTTTTATATGCCGCTGGACTGGAAATATCTATTGCATTTAACCTGTTGCAATTTGTAATTGGATATCTCTTTGTAAAAACCAATGAAAAATTTGTTTTATGATTGTAGCAGTTTGTTCATCAATGGATTGTTAATGTTTATCAAAATCTAATTTTTGATAGCCGTAGGTGGCAAATGCACCGATGGATTCCCCGTTTTTCTTTTTTGGTCCAGTATGTTTTTACCTTTGCTGACGTTTGCCGGCAAAAGTCGTTATTGATGGCATTTTGTGTGGGAATTAAGATATAATCCATTTGTTCCGGACATAGAAAGCTGTTCAAAAAAGGATTGGTAAGAGAAATAAAACGAACTTGATAAGAGGCAAAATAATATTCTAAATAATAATCTGCTTTATAATAATTGGATGCTAGTTAAGATAAACCTTTTACCATCATATAGTTAGTCCGTTTTAAGGCAATATCTTGCAGTAATCGGGTGAAACTTGGCCTTTGCGAATTAGTCCCAGAATAATCATCGTCAATATAATAATCTAACAATGAAAATGCTTGGCTATGGGCATGGACATAATTGTTGAAAAGACTCTTTTGGTTTTTGATACTGTTGCTTTCTATTTTTCCCGCTTCTTCTTTTGATAAGCGAATAAAAGATCTGTTTACTATATTTTATGATGCAAAGTAATCCCTTCCTATGATGTTTTGTTACTGGTCTTTTGGTAAGAAATTTGTTTTATGAAAACAAGGAAATAAAATGCCTTGTAATGGGCATTTTTTATTTTTAGAATAGGGGGAATGATTGAAATTTTCAGAAATAAATGTTTTATTTTTCTGTTTTATATGATATAATTACTAAGAATCGCAAATGAATTTCAAAAATAGAATATAAAACCAGGTTTTTATTGTAATTATTCATTTGTTTTTATAAAGGAGGTCAAAACCATGTTGAAAAATGCTTTACCAAAAGTAACGATGTCTTTACCGGGACCCAAAGCGAAAGAAATTATTGAAAGACGCGCAAAGGCGGTTCCCAATGCCATTAAATGCGTTTATCCCTGTGTAATTAAAAGAGGAGAAGGTGCCATGGTAGAGGATGTGGATGGCAATCTCCTACTGGATTGGATTGGTGGAGTTGGTGTGTTAAATATTGGCTACAGTAAACCGGAATTGGTAGCTGCTGTGAAAGATCAAGCTGAGAATTATTTTCACGCCATGATGAATATCATTACTCATGAAGGTTATGTGACGTTAGCAGAAAAAATGAATGAAATTGTACCAGTAAAAGGCGAAAGTAAAAAAACGATGTTTGCTAATAGCGGGGCGGAAGCCAATGAAAATGCGGTAAAAATTGCCAGAAATTATACTGGGCGGCCAAATGTAATTGTGTTTAGCGGTGCTTTTCATGGTAGAACTTCTTTAACTATGGCTATGACTGCTAAAAAATCTTATGCTATTGGCATGGGGCCTTTTCCGGATGGGATTTATCGGGCGGAATTCCCGTACTTGTATCGCGCCCCTGGGGACATGAATGAAAAGGACGCGATTGTTTATTACTTAAATAAATTGCAACAAGTCTTTATGGAAGCCTCGCCGGCGGAATATGTGGCAGCTATTTTATTGGAACCAATTCAAGGCGAAGGCGGTTTTGTACCGGCTCCTTTGGAATGGGTAAAAGCAGTGCGCAAAATTTGTGATGAACATGGTATTTTATTGGTCGCCGATGAAGTGCAAACTGGTTTTGGCCGTTCCGGTAGGATGTTTGCCTCCGAATATTGGAAAGAAAATGGTTGTGCGCCGGATATTATCACCACCGCAAAATCAATTGCTGGCGGAATTCCTTTGAGTGCGGTTACAACTCGTACTGAAATTATGGATGCCGTAACTACCGGGACCATTGGCGGCACCTATTGCGGGAATGCTTTAGCTTGTGCTTCCGCTTTGCAGGTGATTGATATTATGCAAAAAGAAGATTTGCCGGGGCGGGCTTTGCAAATTGCAGATAAAGTAATGAAAGTATGGAAAACCTGGCAAGAGAAATACGAAGTTGTTGGTGATGTGCGCGGCGTTGGTTGTATGATGGGTATTGAATTTGTAAAAGACAAAAAAAGTAAAGAACCCAATGCGGAAATTGTTAATAAAATTGTTCAATATGCTGCGCAACATGGTTTGCTTTTGGAAAATGCCGGAAACTTCGGAAATGTTATTCGTTTCTTAGCGCCATTGGTGATTACCGACGAGCAAATAGATGCCGGTTTGCAAATTTATGAAGAAGCGATAAAAGCTTGTTTGTAAAATATATTGGAAAGTCATAAAAAAAGGAGCTTCAGCTCCTTTTTTTGTGTTTTTTACAGCCGTCGTGGCTACTGTATATCCTTTTTGTTGTTTTTTGCCGCTTGGTTTGAAAAATAATATGGTAAATATCCATATAAGGCTCCTTGCCTTGGTTTTTAGTATAATGTGTGTCTATTTTTGGACAATGGTGCGGACTGAAAAAAGAAAAAATATCATTATTGAAATAAAAATAGTTCGAAAGTGTGTTATAATAGCCAAGAGTGGGTTAATAGAATTTTTTTGAAATATTTTGGGGGTGTAAGTAAGGATGGACTCTAGACATTTAAGTTTAATGGACTTTATGAATAAAGGGGAACAGAATATTGTTGATTTGGCAGACCGGTTCAATGAATTTGAACAAGATATGTTTGCTAGAAGACATGTAAATTATCGCCGGGTTAGCTTAACAGGTTCAGCCCCTGTTATGCGGGTTATTGACCCTTACGATGGTTTTGAACGGGAAATGATTTATTTTGCTTCCAATGACTATCTGAATTTAACCAGGCATCCGCGTACAATAGAAGCAGGGCGCAAAGCCTTAGAAAAATATGGTACTGGGGCTGGTAGTGTACCTTTGCTTGGCGGCACTTTGGACATCCATATTGAATTAGAGCAAAAGGTAGCCAAATTTAAAGGCTGTGAAGCTGCTCTTATTTTTTCTTCTGGTTTTGGTTCGAATGCTGGGGCAATTGCTGCTCTTTTGGGTGAAGAAGGAATTCCTATTTGCGATACTTTGGTGCATGCTAGTATTTTGGATGGATGTATTGGCAAAACAGTAAAGTTTTTCCGTCATAATGATATGGAATCTTTAGAAAAAACGTTAAAACGTTTGGAAGATAGAAAAGTAACTAAACTGGTTATGGTAGATGGCGTTTATTCCATGGATGGCGATATTGCCAAACTGGATGAGATTTGTGAAATTGCCCATCGATACGGCGCTTTGGTTTATGTGGACGAAGCCCATTCTACCGGGGTAATTGGCGATACTGGCCGTGGGACACCGGAATATTATCATTTAGAAGGAAAAGTGGATATTGTTGCCGGTACTTGCAGCAAAGCATTGGGGGTTGTTGGTGGCTTTATCGCTTCCTCGCAAAAAATTATTCAGTATTTATATTATTATGCCAGAAGCTATATGTTTTCTACTGCTCCAACGCCGCAAGCGGTGGCTTCCATTTCTGAGGCTTTGGACGTTATTTTAGAGGAACCCCAGTTAAGAGAAAAACTTTGGCAGAATATTCGTTACTTTAAAAAAGGTTTAGAAGACTTGCATGTCGATTTGGGGGATGCAGAAACGGCAATTTTCCCCATTATCATTAGTGATGATTATAAGGTAAAAGAAATGTGCCGCGAATTGCATGAAAATAATATTTATGTGAATCCGGTGGTATATCCGGCTGTGCCGAAACGTTTGGCTCGTTTGCGTTTTAGCTTAATGCAAGGACATGAAAAAGAGCATTTGGATAAAGCGTTAAATATTATGGAATATTTATTGAAAAAATATGAGGTGAAACAAAAATAAACAGATATCCGAAATTAGTGATTGATAACCGAAAAATAGAGCAGAACTTAAATGTGGTAAGCCAAATGGTGCATGGAGCTGGTTGCAGTCTGATGATTGTTACCAAAAGTTTTTGTGCGCATCCGCAAATTATCGATCTCTTATTGGCGCATCCAGGCGTTGATTATTTGGCGGATTCTCGTATTTACAATATTAAAACATATGCTAAAAAAGCAAGGGCGGCAGGAATGCTAACGCCACATAAGGCAGTAATTTAAAACAACATTGAAATATACTTTACGGGCAATAGCAAAGGCAAGAGACAGCGTAGAAGGCAAAAATGCTTTTTACGCTGTCTTTCTTTATGTTCAAAAA
>CALXSR010000003.1 GCA_944391215.1 uncultured Clostridia bacterium | reverse complement strand
GTGATATCCATCAGGCCCAAATGCGCCTCTTCCCCCACCAAGTGTTGCGCCAGCAAAATCATACCGCAGCAAGTGCCCCAAACCGGCATACCTTCCATAATCCGCTTTTTTAAGGGTTCTTGCAAAGAAAACAAACGCAATAATTTGCCAATGGTGGTGGATTCCCCGCCCGGCAAAATGAGGCCATCTACTTCCTGCAAAGCGGATAATGTTTTTACCGGACAGGCTGTTACTTGCGGCAAGCGGCGCAAAGAGGCCAAATGTTCCTCTACCGAACCCTGCAGCGATAAAACGCCGATTTTGAGAGGCCGATCCATATTACCAGCCTCTTTCCGCCAATAATTGATCCGGCGCAATAGTTTTGATCTCAATGCCTTTCATGGCATCTCCTAGTCCTTCGCTTACTTCGGCTAAAATTTGCGGATCTTGGTAATAAGCGGTGGCTTTCACAATAGCCCGAGCCATCAAAGGCGGATTGGAGGATTTAAAAATACCACTGCCTACAAAAATACCTTCCGCCCCTAGCTGCATCATCAAAGAAGCATCCGCCGGAGTGGCAATGCCGCCGGCTGCAAAATTAACCACCGGCAATTTGCCGTTTTGGGCCACAAAACAAACCAAATCATAAGGAGCGCCGTTTTCTTTGGCAAAAGTCATCCATTCTTCTTGCGGCATATTTTGCAACTGACGAATGGCGGCCATCATGGTACGCATATGACGAACCGCTTCTACCACATTACCGGTACCGGCTTCCCCTTTGGTACGAATCATAGAAGCGCCTTCGCCAATGCGGCGCAAGGCTTCGCCTAAATTGCGGGCACCGCAAACAAAAGGCACTTGAAAGTCCCTTTTATTTAAATGGAAGCTTTCGTCGGCTGGGGTTAGTACTTCCGATTCATCGATATAATCGATACCCAAAGATTCTAAAATTTGCGCTTCGGCAATGTGGCCGATACGCACTTTGGCCATAACCGGGATGGAAACCGCTTTTTGAATTTCTTTGATCATTTTCGGGTCGCTCATTCTGGCCACGCCGCCATCTTTACGAATATCGGAAGGCACGCGTTCCAAAGCCATTACCGCCACGGCGCCGGCTTCTTCGGCAATTTGCGCTTCTTGCGGATTGGTAACATCCATAATCACCCCGCCTTTTAGCATTTGCGCTAAATTTTTATTCAATTCATTTCTGTTTTCCGTCATCTGAATCGCTCCTCTTTTCTTTTTTTGCAGATAAAGGCATTATAGAGCAACTCTGAACCCATTAAAATAGCCAATTTTATTATTTTTTATGGGGTCAGGAACTTTTTTGCGGTAAGCCTTGTCTAATTCCATGAGAAATAAGACAGTATTTTATGGCTCTTTCACTTAATATTCACACAACGTTCACATGAAAATTGTCTTATGATACTATAAGAGTATGGATAGGGGGGAGTCGCAGTGACGAAATTATTGATTGTAGACGATGAGCCGAAAATCCGCGAGGTAATCCGGGAATATGCAATATTTGAAGGGTTCCAGGTAGTGGAAGCAGAAGACGGCATGCAGGCTTTAGACAAATTAAAAGCGGAAGGGCCCTTTGATTTAGCGGTCATTGATATTATGATGCCCAAATTGGACGGGTTTTCGCTTTGTAAAGAAATTCGCAAAGATTCGAATTTGCCCATTTTATTGCTTTCCGCCCGCGGAGAAGAGTACGACAAATTGTTTGGCTTTGAACTTGGGGTAGACGACTATATGGTAAAACCCTTCAGCCCCAAAGAATTGATGGCTCGCATTAAGGTTATTTTAAAAAGACATCAGGGCGCGGAACTGGCCTTGCAAGAAAAAGAAGTATTTGGCGGTTTAGAAATTGATTTTGCCGGTCACGCTGTTTATGTGGATGGTAAAAAAGCCTCTTTAACCCCAAAGGAATATGATTTGCTCACCTATTTGGTACGTAATAAAAATATTGCCAAAAGCCGGGAAAAATTATTATCCGATGTTTGGGGCTTTGATTTTTATGGTGATGACCGCACGGTGGACACACATATTAAAATGTTACGGGCCAACTTGGGACCTTACCGCGATTATATTGTTACCATTCGCAGTATTGGCTATAAATTTGAAGATAAATCGCAAAAAACGCAAGAATCATAAAAATACAAAAAAACAGAATTATTATGCTTTATTGCGATGCGTTAAAGGAGTTTTTCTATGAACCCGGAGGATGAAAAAAAAGCGGCCAACAGCCGGCAACCGGAAACAACAAATGCCAAGGCAATAGAAACCGACTGCCAGGCAAAGCAAGCGCAGGTGAGTGCGACGCCGGAAGAGCAAAAGATCACTGCTGCGGAAGCGAAAGAAGAAAAGATACCGGAAAAGCAAAGTGCCACGACCGCCGCCGCAGGGGGCCAAGGAGGACTTGTACCGAATCCGGCAAACAGCACCAAAACGAAAAAAGCACAAGCCGGTTTTGCCATTTCCGCAGTTGCCCCCAAAGTCCAGGAACCAGTGCAAGAAAAGCAAGCTACTGCTGCTGCAGAAGGCCAAGAAGAATGCGCACAGGAAAAACAGATTGCGGCAACTGCTTTGTCGGAAGCAAAGGGAGAAGCGGCTTTGGGAAAGCAGACTTCCGCTGCCACAGCCTCAGGGAACAAAGAAGATTCGACCCAGGAAGAACAGCCTGCCGCTGCCACAGCCTCGGGGAACAAAGAAGAGTCGACCCAGGAAGAACAGCCTGCCGCGACCGCCGCTGCAGAAGATAAAGAAGAACCAGCATCAAAACCCGATACCTGGTGGAATAAATTAAACGATGTTTGGCAAAATTTAAGTATCCGCAAAAAGCTGTGGCTTTATTTCGCCGGGTTTGCTATTTTAATTTTAATTTTACTTTGGAGCATGCAGGTGGCCTCCTTGCCCACTTTATATGAAAGCAGTCGGCGCATGGAGGCACAAAGAGCAGCCAATTTTGTGACCAATCATTACCAGGACAAACAAATGTCCGATTTGGATTTTGCCTTGCAACTGGAACGGGAAGCCTATAACCGGGACGTGGGCCTTTTGCTTTTGGATTTTGAAAATAATATTTATTATTTGGTGGACTCCACCGGCGGCGGCGGCGTTTTGGATATTTCCAAAAACCCGGCCACCTCTTCCCGGATTTGGTTTTCCACTCCCAACCCGGAAGACGGCAATACGTTCACCTTCCGCAAAAGCGGAGCGGAAACCGGCCAAATAGACGACCAATTCGGCTTTGCCAGCCCTTTGCTACCCGCTTTGCGCCAGTTGATGAATGGCGCGGATGAAGTAAGTTATACGGTCAATAACCCGCGTTTGGGATTGAAAAATTTGCTTTTGGCCAAACAAATCGGTCAAAATGGACAAAACATTTTTGCTTTTGTCACTGCCGGTTTGGACCCCATTGACGCCACCGTTAATGTATTAAAAAGACAATTAGGTGGCATTACCATATTGCTGCTGCTTTTGGCCAGCATTATGGCGACGATTTTTTCCAACCACATTGCGCGGCCTATTTTGCGCTTGAAAAAATCGGCGCAGGAGCTATCCGGCGGCAATTTGGACGTTACATTCCAAGAAGGCGGTTATGAGGAAATCAACCAGTTAGCCAATACTTTGAATTATGCCGTAGGCGAAATTAGCAAAACCGACCATTTGCGCAAGGATTTGATTGCGAATTTATCGCATGATTTGCGCACACCTTTGACCATGATTACCGCTTATGGGGAAATGATTCGCGATTTGTCCGGCGACAATCCGGAAAAAAGGCAAGAGCATTTGCAAGTGATTATTGACGAAAGCAACCGTTTGAGCGCTTTGGTAACCGATATTTTGGCTTCCTCCAAATTAGAAGCCGGGGTTGTGAAACTAAAAAAGGAAAGCTTTGATTTATCGCAGGTTTTAAAAAATGCGCTGGCCGTTTACCATATTTTAGAAGAACAACAAGGCTACCATATTGCGGCCGAGATAGAAGAAAATATTTGGGTTTATGCCGATTTGGGTCAAATGGAGCAGGTAATTTTTAACCTGTTAAACAATGCCATTAACCATACCGGAGAGGACAAAACCATTTATGTGCGCTTGCAAAAAGAAAACGACAGCGCCAAATTGAGTATTCGCGATACCGGCAAAGGCATTGCCCCGGAAGAAATTGACGCCATTTGGGAACGCTATTATAAAGGCAAAACCAAAAGCAAACGGGATAAATTGGGTTCCGGCTTGGGGCTTTCCATTGTAAAAAGCGTTTTGCAGCTGCACCAGGCGCAATTTGGCGTGGAAAGCAAGCTGGGAGAAGGCAGCACCTTTTGGTTTACCTTGCCGCTTGATTTTACCAATTTGTCATAATTTGCACACCCAGTTTTGACAAATGCTTTTTATAATATAGATGTGTTCAGGGTGAGCACTCTTTTTCAACTTTTTTCCTAATGAAATAACCTTCCAATGAAAAATCCGCTTTTTGCCCAAAAGCGGATTTTTTCTGGACGGTTGGAAGCCATATAAAAAAGCAACGGTTTTCACCGCTGCTTTTTTACGATTCCTTCTTCCCTTGCCCATTCCGCCATATCTTCATACGCTATGGGACCATACTTTTCTTCAAAACGGGCGATATGCCTTTTTACCAGCACCTCAATACCCTTGTTTTTGTTCACGCCGTCCTTTTCTATAATGTACGCAAATTTGGCCCAAACATCCTTTGACACCCGGAATGTAAAGCGCAGTTTGTCGTCGCTCATTTGCTCCCCCTCTTTCCTCCTATTTTTATGCGGCTAGTTCACCTTTTCCGGATTTCCGGCAAACATTTTTATTTTATCGAACCACAAAAAGAAATTAGCACCGTCAAGATGTAAAATAAAATTTGTGGCACGTCGGCGGCTTCTGCGCCTCTCATGCTCGGCAACACGGGGCAGGCCCAAATCCTTGCTTACGCATAAGAGGCGCATGTCGCCCATAGGCCCTACTATACCCTTTTTATTCTAACAAATATTTGCCTCCATTTTGCTTGCGCGTAGTTAGCAATTTCATTTTACCGCATACAAAAATTAAGTCGGCATCTTCATGATGTAAATATTAATTCTCTTGCGCGCGGCTTCTGCGCCTCTCATGCTCGGCAACACGGGGCAAGCCCGAATCGTTGCTTGCGCATAAGAGGCGCACGCCGCTATAAAAATTTTTATTTGACATTTAGTGAATGTCAACTTGTTCTTATTTTAGCATATAATATTCCTAGTGACAATTACTAGATGTCAAATGAGGTG
>CALXSR010000002.1 GCA_944391215.1 uncultured Clostridia bacterium | reverse complement strand
GATTTTGCGCCGGTGCAGCTTCTCGACAAACCGGAAGTTATCCGTATCTGTTTCCTTTATTATCATAATAGTAAACACTCATGGAATACTCTTTTTCTGGATTTTTAATATAAATCAAATCCATATTGGTTGTGTCATATTTTAACGGTTCTTTTCTCACACCATTTACAGTATAGATTATTTCTGCATATTCAGTTTGAGCACCATTGAACCAAATCAAATCATACCATTCACCATTTATGATGGCTCCGCCAATAATAATATCTTCATTTTGCCTGTTTGTAGATGTCAAAAACTTATATTTTCCATTTGATGTCGGCTCAAATACCGCAATAGTTGATTTTCCATTTGCACTATAAGCACAGCTAATGATGTATTTGTCAATTTCAATTTCTTTTGAAACAGTCCAACTGTCACCTTTTGGAATTGCATTATTTAATAATTCTTCTCTGCTTTCAACTGTATTACCTTTAGGCAATGTGTTTGAGAAATGCAGTAATGCACCGATAATACATATAAGCGGTATCAGTACATACAATAAACGCTTCTTATTCAAAATAGCAGCCCCCTCAAATTTCCGATGTGCCGAAGTGTTCATCCTCAGTTTATCATGAAAAGTGAACTCCAGCAAGAACAGGCACAGCAAAAACAGCTGTGCCTGTTAACTGTTTTATGCGCACCGCACCTTACTGCGGAGTTTTTTTATATGCAAATTTTAATTAGCGTTTAGTAGTTTTATTGTCCCTTGTCCGCGATAACATTTTCTTCTTTTTAAGAAATATGGGTAATATGGGTAAGTTGTCAACTGCTGTATCCAGTGGTTTTCTTACCTTGTAGCATCGATAATATCTTCCCATTTAGATTAGGAATTGTGGATGAATGACAACTGGTGTATTTGGATATTTCTAATTTGGGTGCCCTTTATTAAGCCTTATCTTGAACTTATATAAAATAGAAGAACTGTGGTTTAGCAATAGAGCTTTTTCCCGTTTAGACTAAAAAGCCGATTTGCCGCATAGAATTGAAAAAAAAGAAATGGAGCAAAAAAAGTGGCAAAGATGCGTGTTTTTCAAATTCATTTTTATCAGTTGGTATTACTTTGTTTTATGGTTTCGGGTTCGGTATTCGCTTTTTGTTATCATCAAGCAAATAGAGAGGCAGATTTGCTGCATAAAAATGAAGTGGTAATGGCCTGGCCTTTATTGGGGCACACCATTGTATTAGATGCTGGACACGGTGGATTTGATCCCGGGGCAGTGACCGAAAGCGGCATAGAGGAAAAAACCATCAACCTGCAAATTACTTTAGAACTGGCGACTTTGTTGCGGGAAGCTGGTATGGAGGTTATTTTAACCAGAGAAGAGGATGTGGCTTTAGCCGATAATAAAAAGGACGATATGGCCAAAAGAGTACAAATTGGGCAAGAAAGTGATTGTGATTTATTTTTAAGCATCCAGGCTAATAAATATACTACTGCTAATGAACGCGGTTGTCAGGTGTTTTTTCATCCCAAAAGCGCCGAAAGCAAACAGCTGGCAGAATGTATTCAGGGCGAAATGAGCCGTTTATTAAAAAATACCAGGCGGAAAAGCATGGCCTTAGATAGTTCTTATCTTTTACGCAAATTGGAAATGCCTACAGCAATTGTTGAAGTAGGCTTTATTTCTCATCCAGAAGAAGCCGCTTTATTGCAAGACCATTTTTATCAGGAAGAAGTGGCCTGGAGTATTTATTCTGGTATCATACAGTATTTTGTGTTAACAGAGGAAAAATCAGATGTTTGAGCAGGAAATTTTCTTTATGGCTAGAATATAAAAAAGATTACAACTATTCTGGTGAAAGTAAATGGAAAACAATATTCTGAAAACTCTTTGGGGTGATATGGAGGTAGCCATTACCGCCAATGGGATTTGCCGTTTACAATTTCTGCCTTATTTGGTAGGGGACAAGACGACCAAGCCTACTGTATTTATGCAGGAAATTACGAAGCAATTAAATGCATATTTTTGCGGAAATATGCAAAAATTTTCTTTGCCAGTCGACTTGTTAAATACAACGCCTTTTATGAAAAGCGTATATTTAACGGCAATGCAAATCCCTTTTGGTTCCGTTTGTTCCTATTATGATTTGGCTATGTTGGCCGGGTTTCCAAACGCCTACCGGGCGGTAGGTAGCGCGATGCGCAAAAATCCTATTGCGATTTTGATTCCCTGTCACCGGATTGTAGCCAAAGATGGCTCTATGCCCGTATCAAAGGCTGGCTTACAGATAAAGAAAAGGCTGTTAGAGCTTGAAGGCATTGCTTTTAATGAGCAAGATAAGGTCTTGCTTTAGCGCTTAACAATAGTAGGGACAATGGGGGCAGTAAAAAAATTGTTGTTTCCTCATAACACATTGCCCAGAGCCGAAAGTATATGGGCAATCGCAAATTTTATCAAGATACAAAGGGATCACTCATTTCATTGTTTGATTATGGATAGTATGCCAAGGAGGTGAAATTTTATTCTTAGCCTGCATTGGATGAATATGAAAAAAAATACATAAAATTTAATAAAAAGTATTGCAAATTTATGCGTGGGGATGTATAATTACAACATTCCTCTCGCAAGGGTGTATTTTTATCAATCTTTTGCAGGCGTATAAAAGGAACTTCAATGCTCTAGAGGGAGGAAAGGAAATGTCTTTTGAAAAAATTACAGGCGGCGTTACTTCGGCCAAAGGGTATCAGGCAGCAGCTGTGGCCGCCGGAATCAAAAAAAGAAATAGTACCAAAAAGGATTTAGCTATTGTTTATTCGAATCAACCGGCCGCGGTTGCCGGGGTGTTTACGCAAAATAAATTTGCGGCGGCGCCGGTAGAATGGTGCCGTAAAATGATAGCTGGAGGAAAAGCACAGGCAGTTGTCTTTAATAGTGGAAATGCCAATGCCTGTACTGGCGTTGCAGGGTATGAAGACGCGGTAAAAATGGCAGCTATGGTAGCGCAGGCGCTACATATTGATGAAAATCAAGTGGGGGTTGCTTCTACCGGGGTGATTGGGCATCGGTTACCGATGGACGTTATTGCTGAAGGGGTACCGAAAGCCGTAGCTGCTTTAAAAGCAGACGGTGGCCATGAAGCGGCGGAAGCCATTATGACGACAGATACTTTCTGTAAAGAAAGTGCAGTAACCGTGCAAATTGGCGGTAAAACTGTTACATTGGGCGGTATGTCCAAAGGTTCCGGGATGATTTATCCCAATATGGCGACAACGCTCAGTTTGGTAACAACAGATGCTGCTATTTCCGCCAAGGCTTTGCAAAAAGCTTTGTCCGCGGCGATCGAAGATTCCTTCAATATGGTTTCTGTGGATGGCGATACCAGTACGAATGACACCTTTTTGGTGATGGCGAATGGGATGGCGGAAAATGCAGAAATTCAAGAAGACAGTGTGGAATTTGCAGAATTTAGTGCGGCTTTACGGGAAGTTAGTTTAGAGTTGGCCATGCAAATAGCAAAAGACGGCGAAGGGGCTACCCGTTTATTCTCTGCGGAAGTGATCAATGCAAGAGATAAACAAAATGCGATTAAAGCCGCCAAGGCTGTTGTTTCTTCCAATTTAGTTAAAGCGGCTATCTTTGGAGAAGATGCGAACTGGGGCCGTATCATTTGTGCTATCGGTTATTCCGGGGCGGAATTGGTACCCGAAAAAGTGGATATGTGGGTAGAAAGTAAAGCGGGTTCCGAGCAAATGATGAAAGACGGCGCAGGTTTGGCCTTTGATGAGGAAAAAGCCAAAACCATCTTGCAAGAAAAAGAGATTAAAATTTTAATTGACTTGAAAGATGGCAATGCCAAAACGACTGCTTATGGATGCGACTTAACTTATGATTATATTAAAATCAATGCCGATTACAGGAGCTAAAGAACAAATGCATTGCTGGTCGGCTAATTCCTAACAGTCGGCTGGTGATGAATTGGATAGAAAGAAAGGATGGATATACTTATGAACAATCAAGAATGGGTAGAATTGGGTAAAAAATATTGCATGAACACTTACGGTCGTTTGCCGATTGCTATGGTCGAAGGCAAAGGCTGCTATGTGAAAGACGCTGATGGCAAAGAATATTTAGACTTTGTTGCCGGTATTGCGGTAAATTCTTTGGGGCATTGCCCGGAACCGGTGGTTGCCGCTATTAAAAAACAATGTGATGAAATTATTCACTGCTCCAATATTTATTGGATTCCCAAACAAGTGGAATTAGCGCAATTACTTTGCGAAAATTCTTGCTACGATAAAGTTTTCTTCTGCAATTCCGGGGCGGAAGCCAATGAAGGTTGCATTAAATTAGCTAGAAAATATGCAATTACCCAAGGGCATCCGGAAAAATACGAAATCATCACCATGAAAAAATCTTTCCATGGTAGAACGATGGGTACAATGGCCGCTACCGGTCAGGATAAAATCCATAACGGTTTCGGTCCTGTAGCGCCTGGTTTCGTTTATGCTGACTATAATGATATTGATTCCTTGAAAAAATTAATCAATGAAAAAACCTGCGCCATTATGTTGGAACCTGTACAAGGGGAAGGCGGCGTAATCAATGCAGAAGTGGAATATTTAAAACAAGTTCGTGAATTATGCGATCAAAATGGTTTGGTATTAATTTATGACGAAGTGCAAGTGGGTATTGGGCGTACTGGTAAATTATTTGCTTACCAAGTAAGCGGCGTAGAAGCCGATATTACCAGCTTAGCCAAAGCTTTGGGTAATGGGGCTCCAATTGGCGCTTTCATGGCCAAACAAAAAGTTGCCGATGCCTTCCAGCCTGGTGATCATGGTTCCACTTATGGTGGTAATCCGTTGGTAACAGCAGCTGCTTGTGCAGTGGTAAAAACTATGCTTGAAAAAGATATCCCCGCACATGCCGCTAAAATTGGCGCTTATTTTAAAGAAAAATTAGCCGGTTTGAAAGCCAAATATTCTTATGTGGACGATGTCCGCGGCCAAGGTTTACTTTTAGGTTTGGGCTTAAAAATTCCTGGTGGCGATATTGTTGCTAAATGTTTGGAAAAAGGTTTGTTAATTAACTGTACGGCCGGTACTGTATTGCGTTTTGTTCCGCCCCTCATTATTACCGAAGCGGAAGTAGACAAAGCAGTGGCCATTCTGGATGAGGTAATGAGCACCGTAAAAGCAGAATAGCCATTGACATAAATGGTTAGGAGGTCCCCTTATGGAGCTAAGACAAGATTTGAAAGGCAAAGATTTTTTAAACATCATGGATTTTTCGACAGAAGACTTGACCTACATGTTGAATGTGGCGGATGAGTTGAAGCATTTAAGTAAGCTCGGCAAGTGCCCAAAACTTTTAGAAGGGAAAACTTTGGGTATGTTATTTCAAAAGAGTTCTACCCGTACCAGGGTATCTTTTGAAACCGGTATTTACCGATTAGGCGGGATTGGTTTATTCCTATCGGCTAACGATTTGCAAATTGGTCGTGGCGAACCAATTAAAGATACAGCGCGTGTGCTATCCCGATATTTAGACGGTTTAATGATTCGTACTTATAGTCATGACGAAGTGTTAGAATTAGCGCATTATGCTGATATGCCTATTATTAACGGTTTAACCGATTTGCTGCATCCCTGTCAAGCTCTGGCGGATATTCAAACCGCGCGGCAATATAAGGGGACCTTATCTGGTTTAAAGCTAACTTTTATTGGGGACGGGAATAATGTAGCCCATTCTTTGATGAATATTTGTGCCAAAATGGGAATGCATTTTAGCATTGCCTGTCCCAAAGGGCATGAACCACAGGAAACGATTGTGAAAAATGCACAAGAAGTTGCTAAACGAACCAACGGTAGCATTACCATACTGGAAGAACCAAAGGAAGCAATACAAAATGCTGATGTCGTTTATACAGATGTTTGGGCCAGCATGGGGCAAGAAAAAGAGGCCGAAGAAAGGAAAAAAGTATTCCAAAAATATCATGTAGATTGTGAATTGATGAGTTATGCCAAAAAGGATGCAATTGTTATGCACTGTTTGCCAGCCAAACGTGGTTTAGAAATTACCGATGAGGTAATAGAAAGCAAACAATCAGTGGTATTTGAGGAGGCAGAGAATAGGCTTTGGGCGCAAATGGCCATTATGGCTTTACTAATGGCTTAGGCTTGAACATAGAAAGATTAATTTTAGTATAAACGATTAGAGGAGGATTTTCTTATGAGTAAGAAAGTAGTATTGGCTTATTCTGGCGGTTTGGATACGTCTGTTATCATCCCTTGGTTAAAGGAACATTATGATTATGAAGTGATTGCTGTTTGTGTGGATTTGGGGCAGGGTAAAGAAATTGATCCTGTGAAAGAAAAAGCTATAAAATCCGGCGCCAGTAAAGTGTATATTGAAGATGTACAAGAAGAATTTGTTACGGACTTTATTTATCCTACTTTGAAGGCTGGCGCGAAATATGAAGATAAGTATTTGTTAGGCACTTCTTTTGCCAGACCGTTAATTGCCAAAAAGCTGGTGGAAATTGCTAAAAAAGAAGGGGCGGAGGCCATTGCCCACGGCGCTACTGGCAAAGGAAACGACCAAGTGCGTTTTGAATTGACTGTAAAAGCATTGGCACCGGAATTGGAAATTATTGCACCCTGGCGGATTTGGGATTTAACCTCGCGTAGCGATGAAATTGCTTATGCGGAAAAACATGGAATCCCTTTGCAAACCAAACAAGAAGATTCCTACAGTATGGATCGCAATTTGTGGCATTTAAGCCATGAAGGTTTGGAATTGGAAGATCCGTGGAACGAACCCAAAACCAAAGTTTTGCAAATTTGCGTACCACCGGAGCAAGCGCCTGATACCCCCACTTATTTGGAATTAGAATTTGAAAAAGGAATTCCGGTAAAAGTAAATGGCAAAGCATTAAGCCCAGTGGAAATGATTGCTTATTTAAATAAAGTAGGGGCAGAAAACGGCGTAGGGGTTACCGATATTGTAGAAAATCGTTTGGTGGGTATGAAATCGCGTGGGGTTTATGAAACGCCTGCCGGTACTATTTTATATGAAGCCCATGAAGCGATGGAGCATTTATGCTTGGATCGGCAAACGTATCATTATAAACAGTTGGTAGCCAATAAATATGCCGAATTAATTTACGATGGTATGTGGTATTCTTCTTTAAGAGAAGCTTTGGCTGCTTTTGTGGATAAAACGCAGGAAACGGTAACCGGCACAGTTAAAATAAAATTGTATAAAGGAAACTGTACCTCTGCCGGAACCAAAAGTCCTTATTCTCTATATAATATGGATTTTGTGACTTTTGAAAAAGATGATGTTTATAGCCAAAAAGATGCGGAAGGCTTTATCAATTTGTTTGGTTTGCCCTTAAAAATTAAAGCTTTGATGGATCAAAAAAACCAAAAATAGAAAGAATGCTTTTTTACTGCCGGTTTCTAGATAGAAACCGGCAGTTTTTATTTGCAGCTAGATAGCATTTATATTATAATGAAAACAAATGATGAGGAGGATAAGCATGTTTGCAGAAACGGATTGGCAAAACTGGTGTAAAGCCGTGGAAAGTTGTGCGGATTGCCCTTTAAAGGAAACCAGAACCCAGGTAGTGCATGGTGTTTTAACCAAAACGGTGAAAATATTTTTGTTGGGAGAGGCGCCGGGAGGGCAAGAAGATCAAAGCGGGATTCCTTTTAGCGGGCAGGCTGGCGCTATTTTAAATGATTTTTTGCGTATTTTAAAATTGGATCGAGAACAACTCTATATTGGCAATACGGTAAAATGTCGGCCGGTCAAAGTTTCAGCCAAAGGACGTTATGGAAATTTTGCCAATCGGGCGCCAAAGCAAAGTGAAATAAAAGCCTGCGCCCGATGGTTACCACAAGAATTGCAGTTAAGCGGCGCCAAAGTAGTTGTTACTTTGGGCAATGTACCATTGCGGGCGATGCTGGGAAAACCGGCTAAAGTGGGCGATTACCATGGTCGATCTTTTGTAAGTGAAAAATATGGTTTCCCCGTTTTTCCTCTGTATCATCCGGCGGCCCTTATTTATGATCGCGCCAAAGAAAAAGAATATTTACAGGATTTAGAGACTTTAAAGGAATGGCTAAAGGAGGAATCATCTTGCGAATAGGCATGTATCCAGGTACTTTTGACCCCGTTACGTGCGGGCATATTAATATTGCGGAAAGGGCTTTGGAATTATTTGATAAAGTGATTATTGCCATTGCCCACGATAATTATAAAAAGACTTTATTTACCTTAGAGGAAAGAAAACAAATGGTGGAGAAAGCGGTGGGGAATAACCCCCGTTTTGAAGTTTGCGTTTTTGACGGCTTGTTGGTTGATTTTTGTATGGAAAAGAATGCAACAGCTATTATTCGTGGTTTGCGTGCGGTATCTGATTATGAATGGGAGTTTCAAATGGCTTTAATGAATAAGAGCATGAACCCGGAAATTGAAACGATTTTTTTAATGAGCGAACATAAATATATGTTTATTAGCTCTACTATTATTAAAAACTCCGCTTTATTGGGGGGAAAAGTAACAGATTTGGTGCCTCCTAATGTGGAAAAGGCTTTATATCAAAAAGCTTTACAAGAAAATAACAATCACTATATAAAATGATGATTGCTTTGTTTTAATTTAAAATAAGGAGGCGCCGCCATGTGGAAGGTTGTTTATATTACTTCTGACCATAAACGACTGACCCAAATTCAGGATTTTCTACAAAAAGAGGGCTTATTCGTCCGTTTGAGGGAATTAGCAAAAGGCACAAATGCGTCTTATACAGAAGTGATGGTGACGGAGGCAGAAGCGGAAGAAGCAACAGAATTATTGAATGCTTGGGTGAGCCGTCATCTTTAAATTGAGGTGAAAAAATGAATAAAACAAAAATTGTTTGTACCATTGGTCCAGCTTCGGAAGAACAAGATATGCTAGAAAAGATGATACAAAATGGCATGAATGTAGCTCGTTTGAATTTTTCGCATGGAAATCATGATGAGCATGCCGAACGTATCAAGAGAATTCGCGCTGCAAGCGCCAAAACGGGTATGGCGGTAGCGATTATGTTGGACACCCAAGGCCCGGAAATCCGGATTGGCAAATTGGCTGATAAAATAAAAGTTGTGGAAGACGATATTATTATTTTAACAGCCGGCGATTTGCAAGGAAGAGCCAATGCTTTGCCCATTAGCTATGCTGGTTTGGCCAAGGATGTGCATCCTGGCAGCGCTTTGGCCATAGATGATGGATTGATTTCTTTAGAAGTAAAAGAAGTGCAAAACGATGATATTATTTGCCGAGTATTAAGCAACGGCTATATTATGTCGCGCAAAAGTATTAACGCGCCTGGGGTAGAAGTAGGATTGCCTGGCGTTACGGAAAAAGATATGGCGGATATCCGTTTTGCTGCAGAACAGCATTTGGATTTTATTGCCGCTTCCTTTGTGCGTCGCGCGGAGGATATTGTTTTTATCCGGCGCTTTTTAAATGAATTGGGTTCGGATATGCAAATTATTGCTAAAATTGAAAATCAAACCGGGGTGCAAAATATTGATTCCATCTTAAAGGAAGCAGATGGCATTATGGTAGCAAGGGGAGATTTGGGGGTGGAAATTCCTCCAGAGGAAGTGCCCTTGGTACAAAAAACCATCATCAAGAAATGTAATTTGGCCGGGAAATATGTTATTACTGCTACTCAAATGTTGGATTCGATGATCCATAACAGAAGGCCTACCAGGGCGGAAGCTAGTGATGTGGCCAACGCGATTGTGGATGGTACTGACGCTATTATGTTGTCTGGCGAAACAGCGGCCGGATTATACCCATTAGAAGCTTTGCAGACCATGTCTCGCATTGCTGCCAGAGCGGAAACCATCAATCGTTCTGGAAACGAAGTGTGGGAAACCGGCCATATTCCTACCATTACGGATGCAATTTGTCATGCCGCTTATATTGTAGCCCGGGATTTGCAGGCAAAAGCCATTGTGGCGCCTACCACTTCAGGCTCTACTGCTAGAAGAATGGCCAAATACCGGCCGCAAGCGCCTATTTTGGCTATTACCACTTCGGAAAAGGTATTACGCCAACTTTGTTTGGCCTATGGGGTTATTCCTCTTTGCCAACCCCACCTATTGCATAGTACGGACGATATGATTGATTCGGCAATTTCCTTGGCATTAGAAAAAAATTTATTGCAAAAAGGCGATATCACTGTGATAACGGCCGGTTACCCGACGGGGAGTCCCGGAACCACCAATTTGATTAAAGTGCGACCTGTTTAAAACAAAACAGGAAAGGGTTTCCCTTTCCTGTTTTTATTATTTTATTTGAGATGATACTTTTATGGTTATTGTTCTCGGCATTTTTGAGCAATGATTTTGCCCAAATCCCGACAAGATTGCAAAACTGTTTCGTCTGGATTCCAATTTGCCCGGATTCCTTCATGTGCTAAAGCAATACCGGCTTCTTCCAAATAGGCATTTAATACTTTTACACATTCCCCGCTCCAGCCATAGGTTCCAAAAGAAGCGCCTATTTTATTTTGCAGAGAGGCGGCCTTCAAACGCGTAGCCATACAAGAGAGCGTAGGCAAAACACTCCGGTTGACAGTAGGGGACCCGAGTAAAATTGCTTTAGAACGGAATGCTTCGGTTATGGCATCGCTTTCATCCGCCTTTCCCATTTGGAACAATTTAATGGTTAAGTTTTGGTTTTCGGTACGCAATCCTTCTGCGACCGCTTCTGCCATCAAGGAGGTTCCATGCCACATCGAATCGTAAACAATAGTTACTTGGTTTTCTGTGTATTGATGGCACCATTTTTCATAAGCTTGTACAATTTGCATGGGGTTTTCGCGCCAAATAATACCATGCGCAGGACAAATCATTTCGATGGGTAAGTTCATATCGGCCAAAGCTTTTAATTTTGACTGCATTTGTTTATGAAAAGGGCTTAAAATATTAGCATAGTATTTTAATGCTTCTTGATATAGCTCTGCCTGATCTACTAAATCATTGTAAAAAGATTCAGAGGCATAATGTTGGCCAAAGCCATCGCTGCTAAATAAAATATGATCATCGCTTAAATAAGCAAACATGGTATCTGGCCAATGCAACATGGGTGCTTCCACAAAAGTTATAGTTCTTTTGCCTAACTGTAACGTATCGCCAGTTTTTACTACTTGAAAGTTCCAATCGCCATGATATTGCCCTTTTAAGGATTTTACTCCATTGGCTGTGCAATAAATGGGTGTATCTGGGATTTCTTTTAATAATTCGACTAAAGCTCCGCTATGGTCAACTTCGCCGTGCAAACTAATAATATAATCTATGGTATGCAAATCGATTTCCTTTTTTAAGTTTGCCACAAAATCTTGGGCGAAAGGTTTCCAAACCGTATCGATTAAAGCCGTTTTTTCGTCTTGGATGAGATAAGCATTGTAACTGGAACCGCGATGGGTTGATAGTTCTTCACCATGAAAATGTTTTAATTCCCAATCTATTTTTCCTACCCATTGAATATGGGGTTTTATGCTAAAAGCCATGGGAACGCCTCCTTCCTTCATCTTATTATTTTAACTTGCTGTTGTTTTCTTGTCAAATGATAACTGTTCTTAAAAAAAAACTGGATATTTTATAGAAATATCCAGCCTTTTTTGCTTTATATCTTATTATCTTCCATAAAACGGTCAAAAACATCATAAGGAATAATGTACTGCCTGCCTATTTTAACAGCGGCAAGTTGTTTGGTTTTAATTAAATCCATCAAAAAAGCGTAACTTAAAGGGATTTTTTCCATTAGCTGTTGGATGGTATAACCTTTTACTTGTAAATGATTCCGCACGTGGTCTCTGTAATAGCAAGCTTCTTCTTTGGCGACAAAATATTTACGCCCGATACGGTAAGCGCTCAAACGGCCATGATCAATATCTCTTTTTACGGTACCGTAACTGGCGCCCGACAGTTCAGCAACTTTTTTTAGGCTATAATATTCACTTTCTTTTTCTTGGTATGGTTTTATCATATCGATTCCTTCCCCCTTATTTCTTCCTTTTGATAGCTCTTTTATAATGACTATGTTTTTATGCTCGTTTTTATCTATCTTTTCGCGAAATTTAATAAAAAAACCGCAAGGATTTTCCTTGCGGTAGAGAAAAACAAAGGATAAATTGATAGATTTAAGATTGACTATAATAAGTACTGTGGAAAATACGGTTTAAAATCGCTGCCATTTGCGCTCTGGTTACCGGTTCTTGTGGCGAATATTGGTTGTGGCTGGTTCCCGATACCAGACCGGCCTGGTAAAGAGCATTGATAGAAGAGGCTGCCCAGCCATAACCGTTTTGGTTTAAATCGTTAAAAGGGGTATCCAGCGTCTGGGGAATCGGGATTTGGAAGCTACGAACTAAAATAGCAGCCAATTCGGCGCGGCTTAAACTGGCTTCCGGTTGAAAGCTGCCATCCGGATAACCGCTAATGAAGCCCTTGCTTTGCGCTTGGTAAATATCCATATAAGCCCAATGAGCCGTGCCAACGTCTTTCATGTAAAAAATATCATTTGGGATGCCGGCAATATCGCAACGGTTTAACAAGGCTGCGGTTTCGGCCCTGGTAATATGATCGTTGGGCATAAATTCAGTAGTTGTTTTTCCAGATAACAATCCGGGATAAGTATTGTAAAGATATAAAATATCTTCTCGCGCCCAGTTATTGGTAATGTCCTTAAATGGAGAATAGTAAGATCCAAAAGCGATTTCCGCCTGGAAAGTAATATCTGGTTGCGGGCCTTTATACGTATAAGGAAAGCCGTTTTCCGCAGTATCAGCACCCCATTTCCGGCTAAAGAAAATATATTTTTGTTGAGAAGTAATGCGAGCAAAGCGATCCCAATCTATCAATTTTATTTCTTGTCCACCGGTCTTGGTCGTATAAGTAGAGGTAGGATCGGCAAAAATCCAACCTATCGGATCAATATAAAATTCTGGCCAAGTATGGGCAATTTTATTGGCGTCGATATGGCCGTTGGCTGTTTGTAAAACTTGCCAGTCATTATTGGCTAAAGAATAATGATAACCATATAAACGACGGGAAGGTATCCCGGCGGCCCTGGTGGTAGCTAAAAATAAGTTCGTATATCCTTCGCAGTTAGCAAAGCCTTCTTTTAATACTGTTAAAGCGGAACTAGCTGGCACTGGAATTTGTTGATACGTTAAATATAAATTGATATCTGCAAAAAGGCGGCGAGCAATATAATAGGGGTTGCTTTCATTGCCTATGGTTTCTTCCATGTATTCCCGAATTATCTGGTTGCTGATTTCTACATTATTTTCCTCTCGCAAGTAGGGGGCAAACTGGTTGGGCAATAATGCATTATTGTTCAATTCCATTGGGTTTATCGTATAATTTAAGTCATAAGTTCTTACAACAAAACGTTGTTCTAAAACAATCGTTTGACCCGCCGTTAAAGAAGGTATCGTAAAATTGGCCACCCTGGTGCCATCACTAAGCTCTTGAACGGATTGTGGCTGCGGAGAAAATTCTTCCCCAATCAACTCCTGATAAACAGGTAAATTTTTATCCATCAAGGGCACTTGAATTTGCAAATTGCTGATTGTTCCTTGGTTTGGGTTTTTAATTTCTACTTTATGAATCAGTGTTGTTACCCAGGGGTTGGACAACTGATAGTAGCTTTCTCCCTGGGCCATTGCGGTAAGGGGAAAAACTAAAAAAAGTAGAAAGCAAAAAAGAAGGCCAAACCATACTTTTTTCGCCATATAAAATCTCCTGCCCATAGTAAACTAAAAAAACTGATAAGAGGTCTTTTCCAATTTATAAGTTTCTTTTTGTAGACGAAAAGTCCTGCCGAATTGTTTCCGTCCTTTTTTTGGCAAGCCTTTTGCAAATATTCGTGAAATAGGCTAAAATGGTACTATAATACAGCATTTTTAGGAGAATACTACTTTGAAAGAAAAATATTTTCAAAATTTATATGAAGAAACCGTAAAAAAAAGCGATGAATTTTTGATGAAATTTAATCGTATTAGCTGGTATCGCATGATTAGTTTTTTTGCTTTTTTATTACTGGCAGCGATTAGTCTATATGAGAAAAACGTAACGATTGGTTTCTTGGCATTTCTTTTTTTATTCCTTTTTGCCTATTTATTGCAAATGCATAAAAAAATAATGGAACAGAAGGAATTTTATGAAAATCAAAAAGAAGTTTTGGGGGCTTATTTAGCCCGTTTTGACGAAAGTTGGCAATCCTTTCCGGAAGATGGCAGTCGCTTTTTGCAGGAAGATATCCCGCATGCTAGGGATTTGGATTTGTTAGGGCAAAATTCTCTTTATCAGTATCTTTGTGTGGCCCATACCCCTATGGGACAAAAGGAACTGGCAGAGACACTTTTAGCAAAAGATCCGCAATATCAAACGATCCTCGAAAAACAAAAAGCGATAGCGGAATTAGCTGAAAAAGAAACGTTGTGGCTGCCATTCCAATCCTATGGCAAAGCTTTAGCAAAATTGCAAAAAAATAGAAGTACGGAAAAATTAGAGGATTTTTTGCAGGAAGTTGAAACAAAAAATCCACTGGAGCATGGTAGCAAAAAATGGCTTTCTTTTCTTTTACCATTTTGCACTTTAACGGCCCTATTACTGGCGGTGGTAAAATTATTGCCTTATGGCGTTTTTTTTGGCATTTTTATTGTACAAGGCCTATATGCTTTGTGGTGTTATCGAAAGAACAGCGCAATTTTAGCGCCCCTTTTTGCCTGGCAAAAGGAGTTGGCTCCCTATCAGCAAATTTTACTTTTATTAGAAAAAGAAAATTGGCAATGCGATTTATTGCAAGCGTATCAAAAAGAATTGCAACAAAACGGCGGCGCTGCTTGTGCTTGGCAAAAACTATCTACGGCAGCGGAAATGACGCGGTTGCGGTATAATCCGCTATGTTATTTGCCAGCTTTTTTCTTGCTTTTATGGGAAAATCATTGCACCAATGCTTTTCTAAAGTGGCGAATGCAATATGGGCTATTTGTGCGTTCCTGGCTGCAAATCATTGGTCATATAGAAACGCTAATGAGTTTGGCCGTGTTATACCAAGTAAAAGAAGAGGTGGTTTTCCCAACTATTTTGTCGGAAGAAACGCCTTTTGTGCAGGGCGAAAATATCAAACATCCTTTATTGCAAGAAAAAGAAGCCGTTGGTAATCCGGTAAATTTACAAGCGGAAACAGCTATTATTACTGGTTCTAATATGTCGGGCAAAACTACTTATTTGCGTAGTATCGGTAGTAATTTATGTTTAGCCTATGCTGGTGCTCCTGTTTGCGCTAAGGCTTTTGCGGTTTCTTGTATGCAGGTTTTTACTTCAATGCGGATTACGGATGATGTGAACAAAGGAATTTCAACTTTTTATGCCGAGCTATTGCGCATAAAATCTATGGTAACCTATAGCAAAAACCAAAAACCAATGATCTGTCTTATTGATGAGATTTTTAAAGGAACCAATTCTGCCGATCGTATTGTAGGGGCGGAAGAGACCATTAAAAAGTTAAGTCGACCTTGGTGTATCACGGTGGTTTCTACGCATGATTTTGAGTTATGCCAATTAGGAGAGAAAACAAAAATAAAATTGGTTAATTACCATTTTCATGAATATTATCAGGAAGATCAGATTTATTTTTCTTATCAATTACAAAACGGCATGTGCCAAACAACCAATGCCCGTTACTTGTTAAAATTAGCTGGTATTTTAACGGAGGAATAAAAAAGGTAAGCTAGGTAATCCGTTGTTCGTACTTTGGTTTATACTGGGCGAGTAGCTTCATAAATGAAGTAAAATGAATCATAAATGAATGGGAAAAGGAAAAGGGAGCGGTTAACCGCTCCCTTTTGGCAGGGAATAAGCAGGATTTGGCGAAAAAACTAAACGAAAAGGAGGGATGTTCTTGAGCGGTAATAAAGAAAGAAATCGGGAACTGGAATATTTGGCGGCTGCAGCAACGCAAAGCTATGAATCCAAAGGTCGTATCCGTCCGGAAGAACCTTGCCCATTACGAAATTGTTTTCAGCGCGATCGAGATCGTATTATCCATGCGAAATCTTTTCGGCGTTTAATGCATAAAACGCAAGTTTTTATTTCTCCTTATGGAGATCATTACCGTACGCGACTAACGCATACTTTAGAAGTGGCGCAAATTTCCCGTACGATAGCCAGAGCTTTATGGTTGAATGAGGATTTGGTAGAAGCAATTGCTTTGGGACACGATTTAGGACATACTCCTTTCGGGCATGCTGGGGAACGATCTTTACAACTATTACAGCCTGATTTTCGCCATAATAAGCAAAGCCTACGGGTGGTGAATCAAATCGAAAAGGACGGGCTTGGCTTAAATTTAACCTATGAAGTTCGCGACGGTATTTTAGCCCATAGTGGGGATGCCTATTTGCCCCATACGTTAGAAGGCAGCGTGGTAAGGTTAGCAGACCGAGTAGCTTATGTTAATCATGATATTGATGATGCAATCAGAGCCGGTATTATTGATGCGAAAGAGATTCCTGCGACTTGTAATAAAATTTTGGGCGCTACGCATAGTGAAAGGATTAACACTATGGTAATGGATATTGTGCATGCTAGTAAAGATTTGTTGTCAATTCAAATGACGGCGGATGTTGCGGCCGCGATGGATATGTTGCGCGAATTTTTATTTGCCAAAGTATATCAAAGAGAGCAAGCGCAAAAGGAAGAAGAACAGATAAGAAAAATTATTTTTTTACTATTTCACTATTATAATGAGCATGATGCAGCGTTACCGGGGCAATTCCGCAAACAGCAGGACCCTTTTGGGGTAACGGACTATATTGCCGGGATGACAGATCGTTTTGCTTTAAGGCAATATGAATTATTGGGTGGTGTTTTACCGCCTGGGATGTTTGATTATGATTAATATAAAAGGGAAGCAGCTCAAATTTCTTTGCCGGTCCAGCTATCTTAAGGAGACCAATTCCTTAAGCAGGATTTGATTTGCTTCCCATGTTTGTATTTTACCCAGGTAGAACAAGTTTATACCAAACAAAAAAGGTATATATTGGAATCAGGTAGGCCATAATAGCAGTATTATGGTAAGATGATAAAAATTTGTTATGCTTTTGGGAAAAAGGTGGCTTTTATAAGGGGATTGCCGGATAAAGCAGGAATAAAACGCAAAATGGCGAAAACTATTTAAAAAAGCAGTAAGTGGAGAGAATAAATTGGTGCGTTTTGTCCCGCCGGAATTGATCGATGAAATGATCCGTCGCGCAAATATTGTTGATATTGTGGGCGGTTATATTCCTTTAAAAAAGCAAGGACGTAATTATGTTGGTTTATGTCCTTTTCATAATGAGGATACGCCTTCTTTTAGTGTTTCTCCGGAAAAACAAATTTTTTATTGTTTTGGCTGCCAAAAAGGTGGTAATGCCTTAACATTCATTCGCGATATGGATGGGCTTTCCATGCCGGAAGCCGCGGAAAAATTAGCTGGTTTAACGGGCGTTACCATCCCAGAAGAAGAAAACTTTAGTCCTAAGGCGCAAAAGCAAGCATCCGAAAAAAAAGTATTGTATGCTCTTTTGACGGAAGCCGCGGATTATTATAAAAGGCAGTTGGCTACGATAAAAGGAAAACCGGCGCGCGATTATCTTGATAAAAGGGGAATTGTTCCGGAAATCCGGGAAGAATTTTGTTTGGGTTATGCTCCAGCAGATGGCTGGGATGGTTTGGTAAGACATTTGGGCGCCAAAGGTTTTTCACAAAAAATGATGCAATTAGCAGGATTAGCTGGAGAAAGCTCGAAAAGTAATGGTTCCTATGATAAATTTCGCGGTAGGCTGATGTTTCCTATTACCGATTATCGAGGTCAAGTGATTGCTTTTGGCGGACGGGTTTTAGATGATAGTTTGCCCAAATATTTAAACTCACAGGAAACACCGGTTTTTAGTAAATCGCAGCATATGTATGGTTTTTATCATGCCAGTCCGCAAATTCGTAGCATGGATGCGGTAGTGGTAGTGGAAGGATATATGGATGTTCTATCCGCACATAATTATGGGGTAAAAAATGTGGTGGCCTGTTTAGGGACAGCTTTTACGGCTGATCATGCGCGTTTATTAAAGCGCTATACGAACCATATTTATTTGGCTTATGACGGTGATAGCGCCGGTACCAAAGCTACGTTGCGGGCTTTGGAAATTATGAAAAACTTGGGTTTTCAAATTAAAATTTTACCTTTTCCCGACCATATGGATCCCGATGATTTTTTAAAAACCAAAGGTCGTTTGGCTTGGGAAAATTTATTGGCTGAGTCTTCTTTAAGCGTTTTAGAATATAAATTGCAGTTGTCTTTGAAAACGAATAAACATCAAAGCCCGGAAGAAAAAGGGGAAATTGTAAAAAAATTGTTGCCTGATATTGCCAGAACGCAAAATCAGGTAGAAAGAGATAGTTTTATTCGGGATTTGGCGCAAACTTTAGCAGTTGCGCCAGAAACGATTTATGCGGATTTAAGAAAAAGTAATTTAATAACTGACATTCCCATAAACTATGGGAAAATACTTGAGAATGGACAAAATTTGTTACTTCCAAAAAGCGGCGAACATTTGGAATGGATGGAAAAACAACTGTTGGTTCTTATGCTTAGTTCGGCAAAAGTGTTCGAAAAAAGTAAGAAAAGTTTAGGACTTGCCTTTTGTAAGGAGGAAAACTTGAACGCTTTGTTGAATTTGGTGGAAGAAAAGAAGGAACAATATTCTTGGCAACCGGCTTCTTTATTAAATGATATGGAAGAAGGCTCCGTCAAACAAAGTTTATTGTATCTTTTAGAAATGGAAATCCCTCAAGGTGATGAGGAAGAACTTTCTGATGCATATATCAAAAAAATTAAAATACAGCATTATCAAAAGGAAATAGATGAAATTTCGCAGCATCTTGCCAATGCCAGTTTCGAGGAAAGCATTCCTTTGCTGGAAAAATTGAAGGAGTTGCAAAAGGCCAAAAATGGGATTGGTGAAAATTGATCTAAGCGAAAAAGGGGAGCTAAGACGCGTGGAACAGAATAAGTCGGAAGTAGTAAAAAAATTATTAGAAATGGCCAAGCAGAAAAAATCTATCACTTATAGCGAAATTATGACTGCGCTGGGTGATATCGAACTTTCTGCTGAACAAATTGAGGATATTTATGAACAATTAGGCCAATTAGGCGTGGAAGTCACAACGGGAATTCCATTGCCTCTTCCTGTTGTGGATGTTGACGAGGAAGATGCGCCGGAAGAAGAATTGGCCAATGTTCCCGAAATTAATGAAATAGATTTGTCTATTCCAGAAGGTGTTGCCATAGATGACCCTGTTCGCATGTATTTAAAAGAAATTGGTCGTGTCCCTTTGTTAACCGCAGAGGAAGAAATTGATTTGGCCAAAAGAATGGAAGCCGGCGATGAAGAAGCCAAAAGACGGCTGGCGGAATCAAATTTGCGTTTGGTGGTAAGCATTGCCAAGCGATATGTGGGTCGCGGTATGCTCTTTTTGGATTTAATCCAGGAAGGGAATTTGGGCTTAATCAAAGCGGTTGAAAAATTTGATTATCGCAAAGGATTTAAATTTAGTACCTATGCTACCTGGTGGATTCGGCAGGCAATTACCAGAGCCATTGCCGACCAAGCCCGTACGATTCGTATTCCGGTGCATATGGTGGAAACCATCAATAAACTAATTCGTGTGCAAAGGCAGTTGGTGCAAGAATTGGGCCGGGCGCCTTTGCCGGAAGAAATTGCTGATGAAATGGACTTATCTGTAGATCGGGTAAGAGAGATTTTAAAAATTTCTCAAGAGCCGGTTTCTTTAGAAACGCCAATCGGGGAAGAAGAAGATAGCCATTTGGGTGATTTTATTGAGGATGAGGATGCCCTGGCGCCGGCGGAAGCGGCCTCGTTCTTCTTGTTAAAAGATCAGTTAGAGGATGTATTGGGCACTTTAACTCCTAGAGAAAAGAAAGTATTGCAATTGCGCTTTGGTTTAAATGATGGGCATTCGCGTACTTTGGAAGAGGTCGGTCAGGTTTTTGGGGTAACAAGGGAGCGGATTCGGCAAATTGAAGCGAAAGCATTACGGAAATTGCGCCATCCCAGCCGTAGCCGGAAACTAAAAGATTATTTAGATTAAAAAAAACCCGCCGGTGGCGGGTTTTTTTATTCGTATGTTTGTCTTATCTTGCATTTCCGATATGTTTTTAGTATAATAGCTTTGCAGCTTTCCTCGATAGCTCAACGGTAGAGCACCCGGCTGTTAACCGGGTGGTTGTTGGTTCGAATCCAACTCGGGGAGCCACTGCGGGCCTATAGCTCAGTTGGTAGAGCCCTCGGCTCATAACCGATCGGTCACAGGTTCGAGTCCTGTTGGGCCCACCAAAAAGACCTAATAAAATATCTTAAGATATTTTATTAGGTCTTTTATTATTGTGATCAAATTTAATATAAAAAGCCAGGTAATAGGATTTTTATGTAGAATGAATAATAAAAGTATCAAGCTATTAAGATCAGAAATAAGGAGGGTTACTTATGGGTGAATATAAAATTGATATTAAAGAATTACGCAGTAGATTATTAACAGAAATATATGCAGGAGCTTTTGCGGGAATGCCTGCTATGATTTTGGAAGAATCAGAAATTCGCCATGCGGATGAAAAAGAATTAGTTGCTATTGCGAAGCGCTATGGTATTTTATAAAGTTCATGTTTATGAAACTTTTTTAATTTTTTTACGGTCTAAGAGATAGTTTAATAAAAGAAGAAAACAGGTTTTTCCTAAATAAGATAGACCTGTTGAAAGCGGAAGGAGTTGTTTTACATTGCGGAAATGGTTTTATGCCTTTACTGTGGCTATACTGTTTGTTGTACCCGTAACTGCTATGGCTGCAGAAAACGATGCAATACCAATTTATATCAATGGACAAGAAGTACAACCAGAGGTGGCCCCTATTTTGCAAAATAACCGGGTTATGGTACCGATTCGTTATATTGCGGAATCTTTTGCTGCGCAGGTGGATTGGCGAGATCCTGATATTTTTGTGCAAAAAGATGATTTGACGCTTCAACTAACGGTAAATTCTCCAATTGCTCTGCGAAATGGCGTAGAGACATTGCAATTAGATGGTGTTCCTTTTGTGCAGGATAACCGTACTATGGTTCCTTTGCGTTTTTTGGCGGAGGGGTTAGGTCTTGCTGTAGATTATCAGGATGGGAAAGTGTTTATTGTTGGGGAGCGACAACCGCAAAATTTAGAGGTTACTTCTTTTGACGATGTTGCGCAGCTAAACTTATATAATGGCGGTTACTTAGCGCAAGAGCGAGATGGCAGCATTTATTGGGTGAAACAAAGCGCGCTTGGCCAAATAAAAAATAATGGTAAAATTGTTACCGGTTCTTTACAAGTTTATTACCCCAATAGCCAAACAGGGCAAACCGTTTTAGAAAGTCCGGCGATTAGCAATATCAATATTGTAAACCAAATCATGTATTTTAGTGATGGGAAAACCATTAAAAGCATGGATTTCAATACCAGTATAAAAAAGCCGGTTACGATTGTAACGGCTGATTCGGCTATTGATCAACTTTATGCAACAGAGGATTTTTTATATTATACAACTGCGGATCAACAATTGTTTACGTGTGATTTAAGGCTGGGACAAAATATCATCAAGAAAATGGGTATTAAGGCTGATGAATTTGTGGTAATTGATGATATGATGTATGTGATTCAAGACGGTATTTTATATGAATACGCTTTGCTATATAATAAATTAACTCCTTTTCATGACAATCAAAAAGTATCCGATTTGGGAATCAATGGGAATTATTTATATTTCTTGAATGAACAAAATGCGCTTTGTCGGATCAAAACGGATGGGAGCAAAGATAGCATCGTCGTGGCTAGTCCTGTTTATAGCTATACTGTTTATCGTAACCAGATTTGGTTTAGCGAAGGGCAAAAAATAGATGGACAATGGATTCCGGGGAATCTATACCAAATGACCATGAATACGCCGGTGCCGTATAAAATTGCTTCTGGGTGTTTTACAAATTTGCAGATGTTAAATGGACAATTATATTATTATGAACGATCCTATCAAGGTAATTATGATAATTTTGTATCCGAATTAAAGCGATATGATATTTCCAAACCTACGCCATATCTATTTCATGGGAATGAGGAAAAGGAAATGGCCGCTGACTGGCAAAAAGAGAATGTGTTTTCTTTTATTGAGGCAGAGGGTATTGTAAAAGATTTTTTATATCAGCCTTTGCAAAAAATAGCCTCTTCTTCTCTTAAGGCAGATAGTACACAGGATGCGATTGTAACGATGGAAAGCTTGCAAAATTTCTTGTCTGCCGGTGTTTTGGATAGCGCCGAGTGGCGAGTGTTTTTGCGTGAACTATCCTATGGGAAACATGATCCTGCTTTTGGTATCATTTCATTACAATCGGAGGAAAATCGAATAGATGGCGTTTTTTATGCGAATTTGGACCCGGCTTTGGGTTTTCGACCTATGGTTTTTAAAGCGCAATTAACAAAGCAGCCAGCAAATTGGTTGGCTTCCTTTGATGCAGAAGGCGTTTTAGGGATTGATTTCCAAGAGCAATATGAGGATGGCGGATGGAAAATTACTGCTATCCGTGAAGCGAAAGCCTATTTCCGTGCTGAGGAATTGCAAAAGGCAGATAACGATTTATACCAACAAATGGTAAAAATGCTGACCATTCAACAAAATCCGAAGGCTTATCCGTGGTTTGTAAAATAAAAAGAAGATAAATAGGAAAAGGCCGCTAAAGCGGCCTTTTTCTATTGTTCTGGATATTGGTTAATCCGCCATCCGTTTTCGGTTTGGATGAATTGAAAAATAAGGGATCGGGTTGTTGTTTGCCCAGGGATGCTTTGTTCTAAGGAAGCCTTCATTTCTGTAGCATTCTTTTCTAATAATGTAACGGAGTTTGGATATATTTCCCCTTCGGAAGTTGCGGTTTGTGGAAAAAGATAAAGGACATGGTCTTTTTCCTGGTAATATGGTTGGGGCCCGGTGAATGCTGGTATATACCGTTTTTCTTCTAGGTAATCTTTAGCAAAAACCTGTTCGGCAGCTGCTTTTATATCTTCTATACTTTGATATGTCTCACTGGTTACGGCAAAGTAAGGGCTTCCATCTTGCATTGGTTTTTGGGGATCAAACGGCATTTGCTGGCCATTTAATAAAGCGGATACCGTTTCTGCTTGGCGAACAAAGTTCCCGATATCAAACGGTTCTTCTTCTGTAAAAGAGAGATAGCGATAGCTGCCATCGTTTTGTATTTGCAATAGTAGCTGATAGGTTGCGGTAATAGGCTGTATTTCAGTATCATCACTAATAGAGCGAAAATTATAGTCAATTTGCACCACATTTTCATCGATGATTTTTTGCCCGCATAATTCGACATTTGTTACCATTTGCCGTCCATAGGCCGGTACGATAATAGCGTTTTGTTCTTTTTGATAACCGAAAATTTCCTCCGGTGTAAAAGAATAGTCCATAAAATACTGATCGGCATAAGATAAAATATCTTCTACTGGAAAGGTGTATAAGCGGGTGTCTTTATCATAATAAGTTTCCGTATTGGTTGCTGTGTTGGTGAAAAAATTATAAATCCCCTCTGAAACTAAATCTTTACCGGAATGAAATTCCATATTAAATTGACAAACGGTAAGCGCTTCTAATTTTGCTTCTATAGCCAGTAAATCTTCTGGGCTATTGTTTTGTAAAAACTGTTCTGCAAAAGAGAGTTGCGAGACAGAATTAGATTGACAAGCTGCTAGGGGAAGGGCAGAAAAGAGTAAAAAAGAAAAAAAGAAAGCGGTTATAATTTTCTTTTTCATTATGCTATCTCTCCATTTCAATTCATTTTACCAAGGAATATGTTATTTTGTTCCACAATATCGTATAAATTCCTGCCAGAGATAGCCAGTGTGAGATGAGAGTCTGATAAATTTAAATTTTCATTTATGGTTTTTAGAAAATAGCGTGAAATAATAAAGAATAAAGCCTGTTTATGCATAGCTTTTTCCCTGTTTGGGCAGGATTTTTAAAGAAGAAATCGAATTATTAAAAATTAAGTATTTTCACAACAAGGGAAAGTTTCGGAGGTGCTAGACGCGATGCAAGTAAATTTACCTAAAAGATTACAGGCAATTGCCTCATTGGTGGTGCCAGGACAAAATGCAGCCGATATCGGTACCGATCATGGTTACCTGGCGGTTTATTTAATCGTCAATCATATTTGTCCCCAGGTGGTTGCTACGGATAAGGCCAGAGGGCCAATGGAAGCGGCTAGACAGTTGGTGGACCTCCTTTCTTTAGGGCAGGAAATTGATGTGCGTTTGGGAGAAGGCGTTTTAGTATTGCGTCCGGGAGAAGTGCAAACTGTTTGTATGGCTGGTATGGGTGGCGCAACCATTCGTAATATTTTAAGCGAAGGACAAAGCGTAATTAATTCTTGCCAACGTTTGGTTTTACAACCCATGCGCGGGGCCCCTGGCCTGCGCAAATGGCTAGTTGCAAATGGATTTAAAATTATTGCTGAAGAAATTGTCTTTGAAGGCGGCTTTTATTATGAAATCATGGCGGCAGAAAAAGGGGTTATGACTTTAACGGAGGATGAAGCGGAGTTTGGTCCTTTATTGCTGCAGCAGAAGCATCCTTTATTGAAAGGTTTTTTAGAGGCCAAAAAGGAAGATTTATTGCGCTTAGTAGAAGAATTGCGTAATAGCCCCAGTATGGATGCCCAAAAAAGACTAAAAGGATTAGAAAATGTAATTGGCCGTATGGATAAAGTAATGGAAACATTATAGTTCATTGGGCTGAGGGAAAGAGAGGGGATAACATGACATTTGTCTTGTTATATCATTATCAACAGCAGGAGATTGCACTGCAAAAATTAGAAGAATCTTTTGCAAATTTGCCGCAGCAAAAAAAGTTAAAACGGGATAAAGCCGCTTTTGTAGAAAAACAAAAAAAGTTTGTCCATGATAAAACAGAATTGCAAAAAATTGTTTCTCGTTTAGAAAAATCGGAGCGGGAAAAAGCTATTTGCGAAGAAGAAGCAAAAAAACAAAACGAGCTATTATATAGCGGTTTGGTTTCCAGCCAAAGAGAAATTGCCAGTTTGAACCAACAGATAGAGTCTTTACAGGAAAAAACGGAAAACCTGCAAGAAAAAGTGTTGCAGATGATGGAGCAAAAAGAAGAGAAGGAAAAAGCATTACATATTATGCAACAGGATTTACAACACGATTATAATGCTTTTCAGGCTTTAAAAAAAGAATATGAGGTGCAAAAAAAAGAAATAAACGATGCCATTGCCCAAAAAAAAGAAGAGACCGAAGCTGTTTGGAATCAATTAGAGGAAAAATGGCAACAATGGTATGTGAATAATAAAAATTATTTGCGGGATATGCCCTTAACCATATTATATAAAAATAATAGTTGTGGACATTGCCATACGGTAGTTCCTTTGATGACTGGTCGTCATGCTAGAAAAAATCCAGGCACGGTACGGTGTGAAAAATGCGGTCGTTATTTTTTAGCTGAAGAAGAAATGCAATAAAAGTAGCGGTGATTATTTGTGTTCTGGCTGGAAAAATGGTATAATCTTTTCTTGTTGTAGAAGAATTGTTTTTTGAGTAAACTGAATGAACGCGAGCAGGATAGCGCAAGCGCCTGTTTGAGGAAAGTCCGGGCTCCATAGGGCAAGGTGCTGGTTAACGACCAGTGAAGGTGACTTCAAGGATAGTGCCACAGAAATGGAAACCGCCATGAAAATGGTAAGGATGGAACGGTGCGGTAAGAGCGTACCAGCGGCTAGGCGACTAGTCGGCTAGGTAAACCCCACCTGGAGCAAGACCTAATAGGGGAATCGTGGAATGGCCCGTTCCTTTCCCGGGTAAGGTCGCTGGATGCGCCTGGTAACAGGCGTACAAGATAGATGTTCATTTTTAACAGAACCCGGCTTATAGGTTTGCTCAAAAACAAATTGTTTTATAACAAAAAAGAGGAGCGCAGCCCCTCTTTTTTGCCTTTTTTATCCCAAATTATTTTGTGTCGGCAACCAGGTCGATACCACCTAAAACCATATGGGCCAAACCAAAACCAGTAATACCCCAGCCCAGTTGTGGGTTTTTTTTGCTAACGACTAAACCGGCAGCTGTTACCGCCGTGCCTAATACGGCTGGTAATAATCCTTCTTTCATTTTTTCACCCGCTTTTTTCTTGCTATTTATACTATAGTATTTAGCAAAAAACTATTTTTATGAGAGGAAAGCAAAGGAAAATAAAGAAAGAATCATTATTTCAATATGAAAGAAAATAGGAGTGGAAACATGGAACAACTTTATGAAAAAATGTTAGAATTCACCAAAATGACGGAGGAATTGCCTTTTGATCAATTTCAGGCATATTATCAAGAAGTAGTAGATTATTTGCAGAAAGAATATCAAGGTTTAAATCAAGAGGATTTGCTAAAAGCCAAAGGAATTTGTAATATTATAGCTGGTAATGCAGTAGGCCGTGGAGCTAGAAAAGATGCTAATAGTAAAAAATTTAAAAAAATGGCAGAAAAAACCCGTTTCTGGCATGATGCAATTCAAGCCCGTTTGTTAAAAGAAGGGTTAAGTCAAAAAGAAATGGATGAAAAAGAATCCGAATTATGGAAGGATTGAATTCATGCGGCTGCGTAGACAACCAGAAGTAAAAGAAAAATTAAAGCAGTATCCAGTTTTATTGCCTGCAAATCCTTCGTCTATGGCTGGTATTTGGCGGCAAAATATGTTGCCCAATGCACCGCTTATTTTAGAAATTGGGATGGGGCGCGGCGCTTTTATTACGAGTGTTGCCATGCAAAATCCGCAACAAAACTATATTGGTATGGATTTTAGAGAGGAAATGGTTTATGAGGGGATTGCTTTGTTAAAGGGGCGGGAGCCGCAAAATTTGCGTTTTTTATGGCAGTTAGCGGAAATTTTACCCAACTGTTTTGCGCCTGGAGAAATCAATCGCATTCATTTGAATTTCCCAGACCCTTGGCCCAAAAAAAAACATGCCAAAAGAAGGTTGATGCATGATCGATTTTTGAATATTTATGAACAGATTTTGGCCAAAAACGGAGATTTGTGGTTAAAAACAGATCAAAAAGATTTATATGAATTTGCGTTAGCCACCTTTATAGAAAATAACTGGCCCATTATTTGTGCAACGGAAAATCTACATAGTGAAAATTGGGGTAATATTGAAACGGAATATGAAAAACGTTATGTAAAACAGGGAAAACCTATTTATGCTTGCCGTGTGATGCATAAAAAATGCCCACCGCATTTGGTGGCGAAAGAAAAAGAAAAACAGGAGGTTTCTTTATGCAATATATTAGCAGTAGAGGACAATGTGCGCCTGTAACAGCTGCTGAAGCAATTTGTTTGGGATTAGCGCCGGATGGCGGCTTGTTTGTTCCGGAAACAATTCCAGCCTGGCCGTATTCTTGGGCTGAATTAGCAGCAATGGATTACCCGCAAACTGCGGCTAAAGTGATGAAATTATTTTTAGACGATTATAGCGAAGAAGAATTAAATCAAATGACTCGGGCTGCTTATAATACGCATAATTTTTCCAGTAAAGAAATTGCGCCTACCGTAAAATTAACGGATCATTGTTATTTATTGGAATTATTTCATGGCCCAACCGCAGCTTTTAAGGATATGGCTTTGCAAATTATGCCATATTTGTTGGTAAAAGCCGTGGAAAAAAGGGGGCAAAAACAGGAAGTGGTTATTTTAACCGCTACTTCTGGCGATACGGGGAAAGCTGCTTTAGAGGGTTTTAAAGATGTTCCCGGCGTAAAAATCATTGTTTTTTATCCGCATGGTGGGGTAAGCCCTATGCAGGAACGGCAAATGAATACTACTACTGGAGAAAATACCTTTGTGGTTAGTGTAAAGGGGAATTTTGACCACTGTCAAACAGCCGTAAAAAATATTTTTGGCGATCCGCAAATGAATGTTTGGCTGGCAGAACGCGGAAAACAATTTTCTTCGGCCAATTCCATTAACTGGGGCCGCTTGATGCCGCAAATTGCCTACTATTTTTGGACTTACGCCAGTTTAATGCGGCAAGGACAAATAAAAGCGGGCGATAAAATCAATATTGTGGTACCGACCGGTAATTTTGGTAATATTTTAGCTGCCTGGTATGCCGGACAGATGGGACTGCCGGTGCGTAAATTTATTTGTGCTTCCAACCAAAATAAAGTTTTAACGGACGTTATTCAAACCGGCGTGTATGATAGAAGACGCGAATTCTATCAAACCAGTAGTCCTTCCATGGATATTTTGGTTTCTAGCAATTTTGAACGTTTTCTATTTGCCGTTAGCGGCTACGATAGCGCCAAAATTGCTTCCTGGTTTGCTGCATTAAAACAAAATGGTGTTTTCACCATTGATGAAGCGTTACAGAAAAAATTCCAGAACTGGTTAGAAGCCGGTTTTGCAGATGAAGCGAAAACGGCAGCTACCATTCAACGTCATTACGCGCAAAATGGTTATGTTTTGGATCCGCATACTGCTGTAGGGGTAGCCGTTTATGAAGAATATCAAAAAACGAGCGGCGATTCAACGCCAACGATTATTGCTAGTACGGCGAGTCCCTTTAAATTTTCCCATTCGGTATTACAAGCTTTGGGGAAAGAAGTACCGCAAGGGGAGGAAGCACAATTAGAGGCTTTGGCGCAAGCAGCCCATAAGCCGGTACCGGATTCTTTGGCGCAAGCGCAGCATATGCCTATTTTACACAATACGGTAGTGGAAGTAGAAGGAATGGCGCAAATTGTAAAAGATATTTTATCTCGCTAAAATGTGGTAACGATAAAGGGTCGGAAAATACTTGCCTTTTCCGACCTTTTATTGATAAAAAAGATTTCGGAAAACAAAAAAAGCAATCTAAAAAGATTGCTTTTTGTTGTACTAACGAAAATTAAAACAATTTATCTATTAGTATTGACGTTGTTTTTGATAGCAGTCGCGGCAGTAAACCGGACGATCGTTAACAGGTTTGAAAGGAACTTGAGTAGAGGCGCCACAGCTAGCGCAAACAACATCAAACATTTCTCTGTTACCATTGCGTTGGCGTTTACGAGCTGCACGGCATTCCGGGCAACGTGCAGGATCATTTTGGAAACCTTTTTCCGCATAAAATTCTTGTTCAGATGCGGAGAAAACGAATTCTGCGCCACATTCCTTGCATACTAGGGTTCTGTCTTCCATAATTAAAAATACCTCCCTTTGGGATTCTCGATTATTTCCTATTGAATATTCCCGGATACTGTCCAATCGAAATTTCCCAAAGAAGGAACCGCGGAAAGTTTGGAAATAAAACAGTAGGTTATAATTTATTATAATGCCGCCCTGTTAAAAAAGCAAATGTTATTTCAAAATATTTTTATTTTAATTTACGGTAAAGCGATTGCTTTTCAATTTTTGCTCATGCTATAATATCTAGAAAACCATTTATAAATAAAGGATGGGTTAGGCTAATGAGAGGAATTATCAAAGAAAATAATACATTGAAGCGGTTTGGGCATCTTATTGCGGAAGATGGCAAAGAAGTTTTTTTCCATTTTGATGCTTTTGATGACCCGTCTTGCTTGCTTTTAAAGGAAAAAGACGCGGTAGAATTTATATTGGTAGAAGGGGCGCGTGGGCATCAAGCCTCTCATATCAAACCCATAAAATAACATGCGTATTATTGCTTTATCTGATAGCCATTTTAGATCCGGGATCAGTAAAATTCCGACTGATTTTTGGACATGTCTCAATGGTTGTGATTTGATTTTGCACGCAGGGGATGTCGGGGATATTTCCTTTTTAGAGGATTTGCGTTCTTTTGCTCCGGTAGAAGCCGTTTGCGGTAATAATGATGTCCCGAATCCTCCTTATTTACCATATAAAAAAGTACTACTTTTAGAAGGGCATGCCATTGGTATCGCGCATGGCCATCAGGTGCGTAACCCGGAAGGGATGTTAGCCCCTGGTTTTTTTGCAGAAGAGGTGGATATGGTAATCTTTGGTCATAGTCATGTGCCATATTTTGAGAACATCGAGGGAAAACTATTATTGAATCCCGGTGCGATCATGCGCCCTAGGTGTGGAAACAGTAAATCTTGCGCCGAATTGCGCATTGAGAAAAATAAAATGATAAACGTACAAATGTTCTATTTTTTTTAAAAACCAGACTTGTTCTGGTTTTCTTTTTTATACATCATGGTATAATATTGATATGTGTTTTTTTAGAAATAAGGAGATTTTATGGGAATCTATGAATTAAAAAGTCCATATGACCCCAAAGGCGATCAGCCGAAAGCGATTGCCAGTTTAACCGATGGGGTATTGAAAAAGGATAAGCATCAAGTTTTGTTGGGCGTTACCGGTTCTGGTAAAACATTTACCATGGCAAATGTCATTGCGCAAGTGGACAAGCCTGTTTTGGTGATTGCCCATAATAAAACGTTGGCCGCGCAGCTTTGCGGGGAATTTAAAGAATTTTTCCCGCATAATGCAGTGGAATATTTTGTGTCCTATTACGATTATTACCAACCGGAAGCTTATATTCCGCATAGTGATACTTTTATTGAAAAGGACGCCAGTATCAATGAAGAAATTGAAAAATTGCGTCACTCTGCCACGGCATCTCTAAAAGAGCGGCGCGATGTGATTGTGGTTGCCAGTGTTTCCGCTATTTATGGCTTAGGGGACCCAGCCGAATATTCGGAATTGACATTGAGTTTAAGACAGGGGCAAAAAATAGATCGAGAAGCCATTTTGCGCCGTTTGGTAGATATTCAATACACCCGAAATGAAATGGATTTTCATCGCGGTACTTTTCGGGTGCGAGGAGACGTCATTGAGATAATCCCGGCCGGGGAATATGAAAAAGCAATCCGTATCGAAATGTTCGATGATGAGGTAGAACGTATGGCGGAAGTAGATGTTTTAACCGGTGAAATTGTAGGATATCGGCAGCATATTATGGTATTCCCCAATAGCCACTACGTAATTAGCAAAGAGAAAAAAGAACATGCTTTGGTAACCATAGAAGAAGAATTGCAAGAACAGTTGGCATTATTTCGTGCGCAAAATAAATTGTTGGAAGCGCAACGCTTAGAACAAAGAACTCGCTTTGATATGGAAATGATACAAGAGATGGGCTATTGCCAAGGGATTGAAAATTATTCCAGGCATTTAATTGGCAATCAAGCAGGGGATCCTCCTTTTACTTTACTGGATTACTTTCCTAAGGATTATTTGCTTTTTATTGATGAAAGTCATGTTACCATACCACAAATTCGTGGCATGTATGAAGGGGATCGTTCGCGTAAAAATTCTTTGGTGGAATATGGTTTTCGTTTGCCTTCTGCGCGAGATAATAGGCCGTTAAAATTTGTAGAATTTGAAGAGCGAGTGAATCAGGTGATTTATGTTTCTGCTACGCCGGGGCCCTATGAATTGGAACATGCTGATAATATGGTAGAGCAGGTAATCCGTCCGACCGGCTTAATAGACCCGGAAATTGAGGTACGGCCTATTAAAGGCCAAATAGATGATTTGTTAAAAGAAATTCAATTACGTGTTGACCGCCAGGAGCGGGTTTTGGTAACCACTTTAACAAAAAGAATGGCGGAAGATTTAACAGAGTATTTGCAAAAAGCTGGCCAAAAGGTACGTTATTTGCACAGCGATGTGAAAACATTGGAACGTTTAGCCATTGTGCGTGATTTGCGTTTGGGTGTTTTTGATGTTTTGGTAGGAATCAATTTATTACGGGAAGGGCTGGATATTCCGGAAGTTTCTTTGGTAGCTATTTTGGATGCCGATAAAGAAGGGTTTTTGCGTTCCGAACGTTCGATGATTCAAACCATTGGTCGCGCTGCACGTAATGTGAATGGTAAAGTGATTATGTATGGGGATAAAATAACAGATTCTATGGCCAAAGCGATTGGTGAAACCAACCGTAGGCGGGAAAAACAAATGGCTTTCAATGAGGAACATCATATTGTGCCCCAAACCATTCAAAAAGAAGTGCGCGATGTAATTGCCGCAGTAGTGCCGGAAACCACCAAAAAGCAGAAGGAAGGCCTTTTAGAGGATCCGCAGAAATTAAGCCGGCGAGAACGGGAAAAACTGATTGCATCTTTAGAAAAAGAAATGAAAAAACAAGCGGCTGCTTTAAACTTTGAGCAAGCGGCGGAAATTCGCGATGCGATTATTGAGTTGCAAGCGGCCGGACGTGCTTAAACAACAAGAATGCAAATAGATGAAATAGTTTAGAAATAGGAGATACTATGGCAATTGATAAAATCATTATTAAAGGGGCCCGCGCCCATAATTTAAAAAATATTGATATTGAAATTCCGCGGGATAAGTTGGTTATTATTACTGGTCTTTCCGGTTCTGGGAAATCGTCTTTGGCTTTTGATACCATTTATGCAGAAGGGCAACGCCGTTATGTGGAATCTCTTTCGGCTTATGCCAGACAGTTTTTAGGGCAAATGGATAAACCGGATGTGGATTATATCGAAGGGCTTTCTCCCTCCATTTCGATTGATCAAAAAACAACCAGCCGGAATCCTCGCTCTACTGTGGGAACCGTTACAGAAATTCATGATTATTTACGTCTTTTATTTGCCAGAATTGGACAACCCCATTGTCCAAAATGCGGAAAACCTATTAGCCGGCAAAGCATTGATCAAATTACCGATACTGTTTTAAAGTGGCCGGAAGGTACAAAAATACAAATATTAGCGCCGTTGATTCGGGCTAGAAAAGGTGAATATACCAAATTATTCAGCCAGGCTAGAACAGAAGGCTATGTGAGAGTTCGCATCGATGGAGCAGTACGTGATTTAAGCGAAGAAATTGTTTTGGATAAGAAAATCAAGCATACTATCGAATTGGTGATAGATCGTTTGGTAGTGCGTCCCGGTTGTGAAAAAAGATTGGCTGATTCCTTAGAATTGGCTTTGGGAATGGCGAAAGGGCTGGTTTTGGTAGTAAAAATGGCTGAAGAGGCGCAACAAGAGGAAGAACATCTTTTTAGCCAAAATTTTGCCTGTCCGGATTGCGGTATTAATATGGAGGAAATAACGCCTAGATTATTTTCTTTTAATAATCCTTATGGGGCCTGTCCCGTTTGCAGCGGTTTGGGTTTCCGCCAATTATTGGATCCTGATTTGATTATTCCAAATAAGGAATTAACCTTACGTAACGGTGGGCTTTCCCGTTGGAATGGTTCCACGCAGGGTTGGTATTTCCGTTATGTGGAAGCTTTGGCGGATGCTTTGCATTTTTCCATGGATGTGCCCATTCAAAATTTACCGAAAGAAGCGCTCCAAGCTATTTTGTACGGCTATGATAAACCGCTGCGGGTAGTTTATGATACGGTAGCCGGGGAACAGGTCTGGACGCAAAAATGGGAAGGCATTATTCCGAATTTTGAAAGACGGTATTTGGAAACGAAGTCAGATTATATTCGTAATGATATTGAAAAATATATGCGAATGCAACCTTGCGAAGCTTGCCATGGAGCTCGGTTAAAACCGGAAGCGTTGGCGGTAACCATAGGCGGGAAGAATATTCATGAATTGAGTGAAATGTCCATTGTCAAATTACAAGAGTTTTTCCAACAACTGCAGCTAACGGAACGAGAAGTGCTGATTGCCAAACAAGTATTAAAGGAAATTCGGGAGCGATTGGACTTTTTGGTTAATGTGGGACTGGATTACTTAACCCTATCCCGTGCGGCTGGTTCTTTATCCGGTGGGGAAGCGCAACGAATCCGTTTAGCGACCCAAATCGGTTCGCATTTGATGGGCGTATTATATATTTTGGATGAGCCCAGTATTGGTTTGCATCAAAAAGATAATGTTCAGCTGATCCATACCCTAAAAAAATTACGAGATTTAGGGAATACGGTTTTGGTAGTAGAACATGATGAAGAAACCATGGAAGCAGCTGATTATATCATCGACATTGGGCCTGGGGCAGGCGCTAAAGGTGGCCATATTGTTGCAGTTGGTACGCCAGAAGAGGTAATGGCTAATGAAAACTCTATTACCGGCCAGTATTTAAGTGGGAAAAAGATGATTATGGTGCCGGGAAAAAGAAGAAAACCCGGCGATAAATGGATTACAATTGAAGGAGCAGCGGAAAATAATTTACAAAACCTAAAAGTTTCTTTTCCTTTGGGAATCTTCACCTGTGTTACCGGGGTTTCCGGCAGCGGGAAAAGCTCTTTGGTCAATGAAATTTTGTTTAAAGCAGCCTCCAGCCAATTAAATCGTTCTCAGTTAGTTCCGGGAAAATATAAAACAATCAGTGGGTTGGAGCAATTAGAAAAGGTCATTGATATCGACCAAAGCCCAATCGGCCGTACGCCGCGTTCTAATCCAGCCACTTATACCGGGTTGTTTGATTTAATTCGTGAATTATATGCGCAAGTGCCGGAAGCAAAAATGCGCGGTTATAAAGCGGGACGGTTCAGCTTTAATGTGAAGGGCGGTCGATGCGAATCCTGCCAAGGCGACGGCATTATTAAAATTGAAATGCATTTTTTACCGGATGTTTATGTCCCATGTGAAGTATGTAAAGGCAAACGGTATAACCGCGAGACATTGGATATTTGTTATAAAGGTAAAAATATTGCTGATATTTTAGATATGACAGTGGATGAAGCCTCTGACTTTTTTGTTAATCATGAGAAAATTCATCGCAAATTACAAACATTGCAGGACGTCGGATTGGGCTATGTAAAACTAGGGCAACCGGCTACCACATTGTCTGGTGGGGAGGCGCAACGGATTAAATTAGCCACCGAATTATCCAGACGGAGCAATGGGCGCACCCTATACATTTTAGATGAACCTACTACGGGATTGCATGCCGCTGATATCCAAAAGTTACTGCAGGTGTTAAATCGCTTGGTATTAGCCGGCGATACCGTGATTGTTATTGAGCATAATTTAGATGTGATTAAAACAGCGGATTATATTATTGATTTGGGTCCGGACGGCGGCGCTCGCGGCGGCCAAATTATAGCGGTTGGTACGCCGGAAGAAGTAGCGCAAGTGAAAAATAGCTATACCGGGCAGTTTATTGCTAAAACTTTGGCCAGAGATATCCCAAGACAAAAAAAATTGCAGGAAGAATTAGGGATAGCGGATACCGGGAAATAAACAAAAGTTTGTCAAGCAAGCAGAAAGGAGCGTATACGATTCGTGAAGAGAGAATTGCCGCCGAAACTGAAAGAACAGTTAGAGATTTTACCAGATAAACCGGGTGTTTATATGATGCAAGACGCCCATGGCAATATTATTTATGTTGGGAAAGCAACCTCTTTAAAACAACGGGTACGCTCTTATTTTTTACCAGGTACCAAGCATGGCCCTAAAAATGCTTCCTTAGTAGAAAAAGTAGAGCAAATTGAGACAGTAATCGTCAATAATCCAGCCGAAGCTTTAATTTTGGAATGCAACTTAATTAAACAATATCGGCCGCGCTATAATGTGCGTTTGAAAGACGATAAGCATTATCCTTATTTAAAGGTGACGGTAGAGGAGGAATATCCCCGTTTGATTATGGTCCGCCAGGTGAAAAAAGATGGCGGTCGCTATTTTGGTCCCTATACCAATAGCGGCAAAATGCATCAAACGGTAAAGTTATTAAAACAAATTTATCCTTTACGCACTTGTCCAGAGAAGAAGTTTGTTAAAAACAAAAGAGAATGTTTAAATTATCACTTGGGTTTGTGTTGCGGTCCTTGTATTGGCCAGATTGATAAGGCGTCATATCAAAAATTGGTAGATGGGGTAATCGCTTTTTTACAGGGAAGATCGAAGGAATTGTTGCGCGATTTAAATGCAAAAATGATGGATGCCGCCAATGAGAGATGTTTTGAAGAAGCCGCTCAATTAAGAGATCAAATCCTGGCGGTGAAAGAGGTAATCAAACAGCAGCAGCTGGATCGTGGTACTGTTGACGACCGAGATGTTATTGCTTTGGTGGCAGGTGGAAATACGGCCGTGATTCAGCTGTTTTTTGTGCGCGCCGGTAAGGTAGTGGGACAAAGGCATTATTTATTGGATCATTTGGAAAATGCCAGCACGGCGGAAATGCTATATGAATTTTTATCACAATATTATAGCCATAGTGATTCTTTGCCGCCAGAGTTGTTAACCAATTTACTGCCTACCGAAGAAGAATTGCTTTTAGATATGCTCTCGTCCCGGCGGCAAGGGAAAGTTAATTTAGCCGTACCGCAACGGGGCGATAAAAAAAGGCTCTTGGATTTGGCGCAGAAAAATGCCCAGCTATTATTGGAACAGAAATTAGGAAAAGAAAAAACGTTAGAAAAAGGCAAAGTTGCCATGGAAGAGTTGCGGCATCATTTGCAATTAGCAAAAAATCCTTATCGGATTGAAGGCTATGATATTAGCCATATTCAAGGAGCCTATACTGTGGCTTCTATGGTGGTTTTTCAGGGCGGTATTCCGGCCAAGAAAGAATATCGTCATTTTCGTATTCGGGAAACGGAAGGAATTGATGATTTCCGTTCTATGCAGGAAGTGTTACGTCGCCGTTTTGAACGCTGGCAAAAGGAGAAAGAAGCCCGTTTGGCCGGAGAAAAAGGGAAGGAATCCTTTTCTGTTTTGCCGGATTTGCTTTTAATTGACGGCGGAAAAGGACAATTGCATGCCGTAGTAGAAGTTTTACAGAATATGGATTTACCCCCGATTCCGGTGATCTCTTTGGCCAAAAGAATGGAAGAGGTTTTTGTGCCAGGGCAAAGTGAGCCAATTTGTTTGCCTTTGGGGAACCCGGGGCTTTCTTTATTGCAACAAGTGCGGGATGAGGCGCACCGCTTTGCCATTACTTATAATAGGCAGTTGCGTAGAAAAGGACAAGTACAGTCCATTTTGGATGAGATACCAGGTATTGGCGAAAGTAGAAAAGAAAAATTGCTGCAAGTGTTTGGAAATATGGAAGCTATTCGGCAAGCCCGCCCTTATGAATTGGCAGCGGTACCTGGCATGAACCAAAAGGTAGCGCAAACTGTTTATCAATATTTCCATCAGGAAAGGCAAAGGAAAAAAAAGGAAGAAAAAAATGAGCAAGAAACAAATTAAATGGATTGTATCGGATTTGGATGGTACTTTACTGAATAAAGAGCATCGCATCAGTCGGGAAACAGTGCAAGCAGTGCGAGCTGCACAAAACATGGGAGTGGAAACGATCATTGTTACTGGTCGGATGTGTCGTTCCGCTTTCCCTTTTTACGAACAATTAAACTTGAAGATGCCTTTGGTTGCTTATAATGGTTCTTTTGTGAAGGATATCAAACAAAATAAACTGTTGTTGCATGAGAATTTATTGGGTACGCATGCTTGTGAGCTGATAGAAATTGCTCATAAAGAAGAGGTGAGTATCCAGGTTTATGTTGATGACGTTTTATATACCGACCGCATTACTCCTTATGTACAGGCCTACTTGGATACGGATAAAGTGGAAGCAAATGTGGTAACTGACTTAATGCCGATTGCCCGTAAAGGGCCGACAAAAATAATTCTATTGGATAAGGAGCAACATCTAAATCGTATGTGGAAGGTTCTGGCGCAAAAATATGCTGGGCAAATTTATGTGACCAAATCGCATCCTAATTTATTAGAATTTGTAAATATTGCGGCGAATAAAGGGCAGGCAGTGCAATTTTTGGCTCAATTATATGGAATCGAAAAGGATGAGATGATGGCTTGCGGGGATAATTATAATGATATTCCTCTTTTGCAAGCGGCTGGTTTACAAGTGGCAATGGGCAATGGCGTAGATGCTGTAAAAGAAGTAGCCAATTATGTAGCGCCGTCTAATGAGGAAAACGGGGTAGCCCAAGCAATCGAAAAATTTGTTTTAAATCGGAAATAAACAAGAAGATTACGGATACAATCAAAGGGGGTGGGTAAATGCAAAAATTGACAGTTAAAATTATTACCGGTATGTCTGGAGCTGGAAAATCGCATGTGGTGAATTATTTGGAGGATATGGGCTATTATTGTGTGGATAATTTGCCGCCTGACTTGTTTTATAAATTTTTGGAACTTATCCAAACTTCCGGAGGGAAAATTAAAAAGGTTGCTTTTGTGGTGGATGTTCGTGGTGGACTTTATTTTGAAACCGTGAAAGAAGCTTTATTGCAAATTACCCAAAGCCCGGAAGTGGATAGTACAGTGGTATTTTTAGATGCGGCCAATGAAACTTTAGTCCGTCGTTTTAAAGAAACGCGGCGCAGGCATCCTTTATTTGCGCCGGGGAAAAGTTTATTGGATTGCATTAACGAGGAAAGAACCTATCTGGAATATTTACGCGGTATGGCCGATATGATTATTGATACCTCGTCTTTTACCCCAAATCAGTTACACACTTATGTGCAAAGAACTTTTGGGGAAATGGAAGATGGCGATTTGGCGGTAAGCGTAAGTTCCTTTGGCTATAAATATGGATTGCCTATGGATGCCGATTTGGTGATGGATGTGCGGTTTTTGCCAAACCCTTATTATCAGGAAAATATGAGGAAATTGTGCGGAAAAGATGATTTGGTGAAAGATTATGTTTTAGGACAATCTTTAACGCAGGCTTTTTTAGAACATTTCGGCCGTTTGCTGTTATTTCTCATTCCAAATTATATTAAAGAGGGAAAGAAGAATTTATCCATTGCGATTGGCTGTACCGGAGGGCAACATCGTTCTGTTGTACTAACAGAAGAGATTGCGCGTATGCTAAAAGAAAGCGGCGCGGCGGTTCATGTAACGGTTAGCCATAGAGATTGTCCAGAAAGCTAAGGAGGGGAAGCATTTGTCCTTTTCCAGCACAGCGAAAAATGAATTGGCGCGTACGGTTTCGCAGAAATCTTGTTGTAACCGGGCGGAATTTACGGCCTTTTTACGGATGGAAGGCAATGTGCATATTGGTACGGAGCATAAAATTTCTATTTCTATGACAACGAAAAATGCTGCTGCTGCCCGTAAAATGGTGAAATTGGCCAAAGAATTATTCTCTGTAGAAACTGAAATTGTGGTTTTTCGCAATGATCGCTTAAAAAAACAGCAAATGTTTACTGTGCGTATTCCTCCGCAAAACGGGGTAATGGCTATTTTGTCTTGTTTGGGAATTGGTGAAGAAGGCGAAAATATAGAGGGCGCTACGGAAAAACTTTTGCATAATAAATGCTGCCAAAGGGCCTATTTACGGGGAGCTTTTTTGGGCGGCGGTTCGGTAAGTAATCCGGAAAACGACTATCATTTGGAAATTGTAAGTTCGGATTTAGCGCATTGTAAATTATTAATCGATTTAATGGGCAACTTTGGCTTACAAGGAAAACTTGGTAATCGAAAAAATGGCCATGTCGTTTATTTAAAGGAAAGTGAACAAATTGCAGATTTTTTGAATATCATTGGAGCACATCAAGCTTTATTGGCTTTGGAAAATACGCGGGTTTATAAGGGGATGCGCAATCAGGTAAACCGTTTGGTGAATTGTGAAACAGCTAATTTAAATAAAACGGTAAACGCCGCAATTCGACAACAAGAAGAAATTAAATTTATTATTGAAAAGCTGGGTTGGGAAGGATTGGATTATCCTTTACGTGAGTTGGCGCAACTGCGCTTAGAGCACCCGGATATTTCCTTTAAGGAGCTAGGCGCTATGTTAAGCCCTCCTATTGGAAAATCCGGTGTTAATCACCGTATGAAAAAAATTGAGGAGATTGCTGCCGATTTGCGTGGAAATTCGGAATAAAATATTCTTTTGTAATGGAATGATAAAAGGATTTTATCATTTTGTCTAGAAAAGATATATTGTTGCCATTCAGCCTATCGTAGGTGACATAGTAATAATTTTAGGAGGGTTTTTACATGTCAGTTAAAATTGCTATCAACGGATTTGGGCGAATTGGGCGCCTTTTTTTTCGGATAGCTTTTGATGATCCCGCTTGGGAATTGGTCGCCATCAATGCGCGGGCCAACAGTGAAACATTGGCGCATCTACTAAAATACGATTCTACGCATGGTAGATATCAAAAAGAAGTGGTGGCTGGCGAAGATTACTTACAAATTGATGGGAAAAAAGTGAAAGTCATTAGAGAAGAAAACCCCGCGAATTTACCATGGAAAGCGCTTGGGGTTGATTTAGTTGTGGAATCAACTGGCAAATTTAATAGCGCTGAAAAAGCAATGGCCCATATTGAAGCTGGCGCTAAAAAAGTGGTTTTAACAGCTCCAGGGAAAAATGAAGATGTTACTTTGGTTTATGGGGTCAATGAAAAAGATTATGATCCGCAAAACCATCGTATTATTTCTAATGCTTCTTGTACTACGAACTGTTTGGCTCCTTTGGCAAAAGTGATTGATGCAGAATTTGGTATTGAAAAAGGACTTATGACTACCATCCATTCTTATACCAATGATCAGCAGGTTTTGGATAAAACCCATAAAGATTTGAGAAGGGCGCGAGCAGCGGCCTGTTCTATTATACCTACTACAACTGGCGCTGCACGGGCGGTAGCTAAGGTTTTACCGCAATTAAAGGGGAAATTGAATGGGTTTGCTTTACGGGTACCAACCCCCAATGTATCTGTGGTAGATTTAACAGTGGAGTTGAAAAAAGAAGCAAGTGCAGAAGAAATCAATCAGGCTTTGCAAAAAGCGGAAGCTAATGAATTACAGGGGATTTTAGGCGTATCTTTAGAACCTTTGGTTTCTGTCGATTATAATGGGGATAGCCGTTCTACAATTGTGGATGCTCTTTCTACTATGGTAGTAGGGGGAAATTTAGCTAAAATTATCGCTTGGTACGACAATGAGTGGGGTTATACTTGTCGTGTAGCTGATTTAGTGCGTTATATTATAAAGCAGGGATTATAATTTTTTATTATGTTTGCAATAAGGCAGGCGGTTTTCCGCCTGCCTTGTAAAATAAAAGGAGAGGTCGTAGGCAAAATGAATAAAAAAACCGTAGCCGATGTGGATGTAAAAGGGAAAAAGGTATTGGTACGGGTCGATTTTAATGTTCCCTTAAATGAGAATAAAGAAATTACCGATGACAGTCGCATTATTGCTGCGTTGCCAACCATCAATTATCTTTTGGGGCATGGCGCGGCGGTTATTTTACTCTCCCATTTGGGACGACCAAAAGGACAGGTAAAAGAAGAGTTTCGTTTAAAACCAGTTGCCCAAAGATTACAAGAATTATTGGAAACAAAAGTGTTCTATCTGGAAGATTGTATTGGGGAAGAGGTAAAAAAACAAGCAAACGAATTGCAACCGGGACAAGTGATGCTTTTGGAAAACTTGCGTTTTTATCCGGAAGAAGAAGCTAATGATTCGGCTTTCGCTTCAAAACTAGCTTCTTTGGCTGATATTTATGTGAATGACGCTTTTGGAACAGCGCATCGGGCGCATGCCTCTACCACTGGTATTGCCCAATATTTGCCGGCAGTATCGGGGTTTTTGCTAAATAAAGAAATTAAAGCAATGGATACTGCTTTAGCAGGAGCAGAACATCCCTTTACCGCTATTATGGGCGGTTCCAAAGTGTCTGATAAAATCGGCGTTATTAAAAATCTGTTAAATAAGGTGGATTCCTTGCTGATTGGCGGCGGTATGGCCAATACCTTTTTACTGGCGCAGGGCTATAACATGCAAAAATCTTTTGTAGAAAAAGATAATTTGGATTGGGCGCAAACTCTTTTGGCTCAGGAAGAGGCTGATAAGATTAAATTACCCGTTGATGTAGTTGTAACAGATCATTTGGCAGAGGATGCGCCTTATCGGGTCGTTTCCGTCGACGCCATTCCGGAAAATTGGATGGCGGTTGATATTGGCCCGCGGACGGTTGCCATTTATGCTGAAATTATCCGTCAATCGAAAACGGTTGTTTGGAATGGCCCTATGGGGGTTTTTGAAATTGATAATTTTGCTGCCGGTACGGAAGGCGTGGCCAGGGCCATTGGGGAAACGGATTGCCTTTCTATTGTAGGTGGCGGCGATTCTTTAGCGGCTATCCATAAATTAGGGGTGGAAGAACAAATCAGTCATATTTCTACTGGCGGTGGGGCCTCTTTAAAAATGTTAGAAGGCAGCACTTTGCCCGGGGTTGCTGCTTTATTGGACAAAAAGACAGGGAAAGAGATTGCCCGTCGGCCTATTATTGCTGGTAATTGGAAAATGCATAAAACACCATTAGAAGCAAAAGAAAATATTGCTGCTTTGCGTACGATGGTCTCCGGAAGCGAAGCGGAAATTATTATTTTCCCGCCTTTTATTGATATTCCTATTGTCGCTTCGGAAGCGGCTGGAAGTAATATTTATTGGGGTGGGCAAAATATGTATTGGCGGGCCTCCGGTGCTTTTACCGGAGAAATTTCTGCTCCCATGTTGATTGCCGCCGGTTGTCGGTATGTGCTTTGTGGTCATTCGGAAAGGAGACAGTTTTTTGGTGATACCGACCAGGAAGTTGGCAGAAAGGCAGTAGCAGCGTTTGCCCATGGTTTAATTCCTATGGTTTGCGTTGGGGAAACATTGGCGCAAAGGCAAGCGGAAGAAACGCATAGTGTTTTGTGTAAACAAATCAGGGAATGTCTTTCCGCAATTGATCGGGCACATGCAGCCCGTCTGTTGATCGCTTATGAACCAATTTGGGCAATTGGCACTGGAGTAGCTGCAAAAGCGCAAGATGCGCAGGAGGCTGCTTGTTATATTCGGAAACAGTTGGTGCGTATGTGGGATAAAGATACGGCCAATTCCATCCGCATTTTATATGGTGGCAGTGTAAAACCGCATAATATACAAGAACTGATGGCTTGTGAAGATATTGACGGCGTATTAGTGGGCGGTTCCAGCTTGGATGCTGCCACCTTTGCCGATATGGCGAATTCATATCGATAATGCAAATAAAGGAGTAATCATGGAAAGCCAAAAAAAACCGGTTATGTTGATGATTTTGGATGGCTGGGGATTGCCGCAAGGCGGCCCCGGCGATGCTTTAAGTAAAGCGAAGTTGCCCAATTTTGATCGTTTAAATAAAGAATATCCGCATACTATTTTGCAAACTAGCGGCGGGGCTGTTGGGTTACCAGCGGGACAAATGGGAAATTCTGAAGTGGGACACTTGAATATTGGCGCCGGTCGTATTGTCTATCAGGATATTACTTTTATTAGTAAATCAATTGCAGATGGCAGTTTAGAACAAAATCCAGTGATTGCTGCCGCATTCGATAAAGCTAAAGCGCGTGGCAATGCAGTTCATTTTATGGGTTTACTTTCGGATGGCGGCGTACATAGCCATATTGATCATTTATTTGCTCTTTTAGCAATGGCCAAAAGGCGCGGCTTAAATAAAATATTTGTGCATTGTTTTTTAGACGGGCGCGATACTCCGCCAAAAAGCGGATTGGGTTATGTGCAAAAACTGGACGATTATTTAAAAGAATTAAATTGCGGCCAAATTGCTACCATAACTGGTCGCTATTATGCGATGGACCGCGATAAACGTTGGGAAAGAATTGAGCTGGCCTATCGGGCCATGGTTTGGGGTGAGGGGACTCAGGTAAGTACGGCGGAAGAAGCAGTGCAAAGAAGTTATGATGAAGGTATTACAGATGAGTTTATGCAGCCAGCTGTTGTTTATGCGGATGGGGAACCCATTGGAAATATCTGTGATGGAGATTCTGTTATTTTTTACAATTTTCGCGCGGATAGAGCGCGAGAAATAACCAGTGCTTTTGTAGCGCAAGAATTTAACTTTTTTGACCGCGGTTATTTGCCGCCAGCAACCAATTTTGTCTGCATGACCAGTTATGATGAAACGATCCAAGCGCCGGTAGCTTTTGGTAAGCGCAATTTAGAGCATATTTTAAGTCAGGTTTTAGCTGAACATGGTAAAACCCAGTTCCGCATTGCAGAGACGGAAAAATATGCGCATATTACTTTCTTTTTTAATGGTCGAGTAGAGCCACCTTATGAGGGAGAAGAAAGGTTGTTAATTCCATCCCCCAAAGTGGCAACTTATGATTTGCAACCAGAAATGAGCGCTCGTAAGGTAACGGATGCTCTTTTAGCAAAAATTGCGGAGAATAAATATGATTTTTATTTAATCAATTTTGCCAATCCCGATATGGTAGGTCATACCGGCAAATTTGCTGCGGCTGTACAAGCGGTAGAATTTGTGGATGGCTGCCTGGGAGAAATTGTGCAGGCGGTGCAGGAAAAACAGGGTAGTGTTTTAATCATTGCCGACCATGGCAATGTGGAACAAATGATAAATGAAAATGGAGAACCGCATACTGCGCATACGGTAAATGATGTACCTTGTATTTTAATTTCAGAAACATATAAAAACTACTTATTGCGGGAGTATGGCAGTTTACAAGATGTTGCTCCAACGATTTTGCAATTAATGCAAATAGAAAAACCGCAAGAAATGACGGGACAAAGTTTAATAGATCGAGAAATTTAAGCATTTTATTTTATAATTGATTTTGTGGAGGAGGGGTTTTCTTGAGTTTAATTGTAGATGTAAAAGCAAGAGAAATTTTGGATTCACGGGGGAATCCGACTGTTGAAGTGGAAGTATTGTTGGAAGACGGTACGGTTGGCCGGGCAGCAGTGCCATCGGGCGCTTCCACCGGAGCTTATGAAGCTTTAGAGTTAAGAGATGGAGAAAAAGGCCGCTATTTGGGAAAAGGCGTTTTAAAAGCAGTAGAAAATGTGAATATTGAATTGGCGCCGCAGGTAATTGGAATGAACGCTTTAGAACAGAATGCAGTAGATCAGCTTTTATTAGAATTGGATGGGACGGAAAATAAAGAAAAGTATGGCGCAAACGCTATTTTAGGGATTTCCCTGGCTGTGGCCAAAGCGGCCGCTAATTTTTTAGGGTTGCCTTTATATCGTTATATCGGCGGAGCAAACAGCAAAGTTTTGCCTGTGCCTATGATGAATATTTTAAACGGCGGGAAGCATGCCGATAATAATGTAGATATCCAGGAATTTATGATTATGCCAGTAGGGGCTGCTAGTTTTGCGGAAGCATTGCGTATGGGGGCGGAAGTATTTCATAATTTGCGCAAGGTATTAAAAGAAAAAGGTTGTAATACAGCCGTTGGCGACGAAGGCGGTTTTGCGCCCAATCTATCCTGTAATGAAGAAGCTTTGGCTGCTATTTTACAGGCCATCGAAAAAGCCGGCTATGAAGCGGGCAGCGATGTTTGCATTGCTTTGGATGTTGCGGCCAGCGAATTATATAAAGATGGTAAATATCATTTGGCTGGAGAAAATAAAGTGCTTGATTCCGCGCAAATGGTTGCCTTTTATGAGGAAATGTGTCAGAAATACCCCATTATTTCCATAGAAGATGGTTTAGCGGAAGATGATTGGCAAGGTTTTGCTCTTATGACCGAAAAATTAGGCAAAAAAATTCAAATTGTAGGCGACGATTTATTTGTAACCAACACCAAACGGGTGGCTATGGGGATTGAAAAAGGAATTGCCAATTCTGTTTTAATTAAAGTAAATCAAATTGGTACGTTAACAGAAACGCTGGATACGATTGCCATGGCGCAAAGGGCTGGTTATACTGCTGTGGTTTCCCATCGTTCTGGGGAAACGGAAGATGTGACCATTGCTGATATTGCGGTTGCTGTAAACGCGGGTCAAATTAAAACGGGGGCGCCTTCTCGTACCGACCGTGTTGCCAAATATAATCAATTATTGCGTATTGAAGAGGAATTGGGCGAAGTGGCCCAATATCGCGGAAAAAAAGCGTTTTACAACTTAAAATAAAGGAAAAAAACTGCTTGAAACATTGTGTTTGTAGGTGATTTATGTTAAAATAGCAGTTACTGTGAAATACGTTTTTGCAAATTTGGGGCAAACAGGTGGTGAAATTGAATGAGGACAGTACTCATGATCATCCAAATCTTAGTTTCTCTTGGATTAATTGCGACCGTGTTATTACAATCGGGACATGCCGCTGGTTTATCGGGTTCCATTGCCGGGGGAGCGGAAGCAGTTTTTGGTAAAAGCAAAGGCTTGGATGAAAAGTTAGCGAAATTATCCAAAATTTTGGCCGCTATCTTTATGGTTTTCACATTTATTATCGCTTTAATGTAGTAATAACAAAAGAATATAGGGAGGAAAAGAGTAATGTCAGTGTGGTATTACATCACGCCCATTGCCGGGATTGTTGCTTTGCTTTTTGCTTTTTATTTAACTGGCAAAATCAATAAAGTAAGTCCTGGTAATGAAAGAATGAAAGAAATCGCTGCCGCGATTCATGAAGGGGCGATGGCTTTCTTAGGACGTCAGTACAAAACATTAGCTATTTTCATTTTTTGCTTGGCAGCCATTATTTTGGTGGTTGGTTTCTTAACAAAAGGGTCCGATAGCTTGCAACCAACAACGGCGATTGCCTTTGTAATTGGGGCGGTTTGTTCCATTTTGGCCGGTAATATTGGGATGCGGGTAGCTACCAAAGCCAACTGCCGTACTGCGCATGCAGCAGAAAAAAGTGGTTTGAACAAAGCTTTGGAGGTTGCTTTTTCTGGCGGCGCGGTTATGGGAATGAGCGTAATTGGTTTAGGCCTTTTGGGCTTGGGAATTGTTGTCTTATTATTCCCAGGTCAAAATTCCGTAATTAACGGGTTTGCTTTGGGGGCTTCCTCGGTTGCTTTGTTTGGTCGTGTTGGCGGTGGTATTTATACGAAAGCTGCTGACGTTGGGGCAGACTTGGTTGGGAAAGTAGAAGCTGGTATCCCGGAAGATGATCCGCGTAATCCTGCTGTTGTTGCTGACAATGTAGGGGACAATGTAGGGGACGTAGCTGGTATGGGGTCTGACTTATTTGAATCTTATGTTGGTTCTATCATTGCTGCGATTGCTTTAGGCGCTTCCTTATCGATTGGGAGCAATGGCGAAGGCGTTATTGTTCCTATGATGATTGGTATTGTAGGGGTTTTTGCCTCTATTATTGGTACTTTCTTTGTGAATGCCAAAGAAGGTGGAAATCCGCAAAAAGCTTTGGATATGGGTACTATCGTGGCCATGATTTTAGCCATTGTTGGTATGTTTGCAATTACTTATATTGTTTTGCCTTCCAGCTTTACTGTAACTTCTTTTGGGGTTACTGCAACTTATACCAATTTGGGTGTTTTCTTTGCAACGATTGCCGGGTTATTGGCCGGTTTCATTATAGGGAAATTAACGGAATACTATACCTCTGCAGATTATAAACCGGTAAAAGAAATTGCTAAATCTTGTGAAACCGGTACTGCCACCAATATCATTTCTGGTATTGCAACCGGTATGGGTTCTACTGCTTGGCCTATTGTGGTAATTGTATCTGCTATTTTGATTGCATATCAATTTGCAGGTTTATACGGTATTGCTTTGGCTGCTGTTGGTATGCTTTCCATTACTGGAATGACGGTTGCTGTTGACGCCTACGGGCCGATTTCTGATAATGCTGGCGGTATTGCTGAAATGGCTGGCTTGGATAAATCTGTTCGGCAAATTACCGATAAATTAGACTCTGTTGGTAATACAACGGCTGCTATCGGTAAAGGTTTTGCAATTGGGTCGGCGGCTTTAACAGCGTTAGCCTTGTTCTCCGCTTATACGCAGGCGGTAGGTATTGAGGCGATTAATATTATGGATCCCCGTGTGGTTGTTGGTTTGTTTATTGGTGGGATGTTGCCTTTCCTATTCTCTTCTATGACCATGCAGGCGGTTGGACGTGCTGCTGGTTATATGATTGATGAAGTACGCCGTCAATTTAGAGAAATTAGCGGCTTAATGGAAGGAAAAGCCAACCCGGATTATGCCCGTTGCGTAGATATTAGTACCAGAGCCGCTTTAAAAGAAATGATTATGCCTAGCTTACTGGCTGTAATTATTCCTTTGGTGGTTGGTTTATTGCCTTTCTTGGGCAAAGAAGCTTTGGGCGGTTTATTGGCCGGCGCTTTGGTTTGCGGTTTCTTATTAGCGATTATGATGGCCAATGCCGGTGGTGCTTGGGATAATGCTAAAAAGTATATTGAAGAAGGCCATCATGGTGGAAAAGGTTCTTCGGCCCATGCCGCTGCGGTAAATGGCGATACGGTAGGGGATCCCTTTAAAGATACTTCTGGTCCTTCTATTAATATTTTGATTAAATTGATGACCATTATTTCCTTAGTATTCGCACCTTTATTTATGTAAAAAAAGCTTTTAGCGCCGGGTTTTTACCCGGCGCTTTTGCATTCCATTATGCTTCATGATAAAATAAAATTAATGGCAATAAAAGAAATAAGATGAATTTGATTGAGGTTGAAGATGGTAATTTATTTTGATAATAGCGCTACAACACAGGTAAGTGAAAAAGCAGCTGCCAAAGCATTGGAGGTTATGCGACAAAACTATGGCAATCCTTCTTCCCTGTATTCTTTGGGATTGGCGGCAGAAAAAATTGTGCAGGATGCAAGAGAAAAAGCGGCTTTGGCGATTGGGGCGCAAGCCGAGGAAATTTATTTTACTGGTTGTGGTACCGAGAGCAATAATTGGGCTTTTAAAGGATTGGCTGAAGCAAATCGGAAAGGGAAAAAGAATCATTTGGTGATTACAGCAATTGAGCATCCGGCCATTTTGCAAACGGCAAAAGCTTTGGAAAATCACGGTTATCAAGTAAGCGTTGTTATGCCGCAAAAGGATGGGCGCATGAAGGCCTCCGACCTATTGGCTAAAGTAAAGGAAGAGACATTATTGGTTTCCTGTATGCATGTAAATAATGAAACCGGTGTGATACAACCCATTGCGGAAATTGGTTGTGCGCTAGCCGCCTTATCTCATAAAGTATATTTTCATGTGGATGCCGTACAGTCTTTTGCTAAATTGCCGATTGATGTGAAAAAAAATAAAATAGACTTTCTTTCGGCAAGCGGCCATAAAATCCATGCGCCGAAAGGGATTGGTTTATTATATGTGAAAAAGGGTGTGCGTATTTTGCCTCTCTTAAATGGTGGCGGGCAAGAGAAGGGCATGCGTTCTGGAACAGAAAATGTGCCTGGTATTGCTGCCTTTGGGGTGGCAATTGCAGAAGCTTTGGCGCAAAGAAAGATTAGAATGCAGGGAATGCAGGCAGTTTGCGAGGCTTTGTGCACGGGGCTGCAGAAAGAGCAAATAGAATTTTATAGTAATAGCCAAATGGACGAAAATGGCGTGCCGTATATCTTAAATTTATCATTCCCGGGAGCGCCGGCTGAAGTTCTTTTGCATTATTTAGAGCAAGATGGTATTTGTGTTTCCGCCGGTTCCGCTTGTTCCTCCAGAAAAGATATTTTTAGCCATGTATTACAGGCAATGGATTTGCCGAAAGAAAGGTTGGCTTCTTCTTTGCGGTTTAGCTTTAGCGGTTCCAATACAGTAGAAGAAGCGCAAATTGTGGCTAAAAGTTTGGCAAAAGCAGTACGCGAAATTCGTGGTTTGAGAATGAAATAAAGGGGAAAGAATATGTATCAGTTATTATTATTGCGTTATGGGGAACTGGGTTTAAAAGGAAAAAATAAAAATATATTTATCCATAAATTGCAAAAAAATATAGAAAACGCGTTACGTGATTTGCCGCCACGTAAAGTGGTATCTACCTGGGGGCGTATTATGGTGCCGTTGCAAGACGACATGGAATCGGTAATAGAACGCTTACAGAAAGTTTTTGGCATTTATTCGATGAGCCCCGTTTTGCAGGTGGAAAAAAGTTTAACCGGTTTGCAGCAGGGCGCGCTAACTATCTTAAAAGAGGTGTTGCCACATGGCGGTACCTTTAAAGTGGAAACCAGGCGAGCCGACAAAAATTTTCCAATGCTGTCGCCTGATATCAGTTTGCAAGTAGCAAATTATTTATTTGACCAAATTGATGACCGCTATGACGCTGATTTGCACCATCCGCAAAAAACCATTCATTTAGAAATTCGTGATGAAGGCGCTTATGTGTATGGAGATACCATAGCTGGGGCGAAAGGAATGCCGGTAGGAACCGGTAGCAAAGCGGTGGTTTTGTTATCCGGCGGTATTGATAGCCCGGTGGCTTTTTGGTATGGATTAAAAAGAGGCGTCGATATAACGGCGGTGCATTTTCATAGTTTTCCTTTTACCAGCGAAAGGGCAAAAGAAAAAGTGGTGGATCTTTGTAAGGAAATGGCTAAATGGCATTGTCATGCAGTAAAATTATATACAGTGCATTTTACCGAAATTCAAAAGGAAATCCGTGCTTTGTGTCCAGAAAATTATGGTATTACCATTATGCGGCGCATGATGTTCCGCATTGCACAAAAAATTGCCCAAAAAGAAGAGGCTTTGGCAATTTATACTGGGGAAAGCGTTGGACAAGTGGCCAGCCAAACCTTAGAAAGTATGTATTGTATTGGGGAAGTTACAGATATGCCGGTTTTGCGACCTTTGGTAGGGATGGATAAAGAGGAGATTATGGAAATAGCCCATAAAATAGGAACCTATGATATTTCGATTCGGCCTTATGAGGATTGTTGTACCATTTTTTTACCTACTTTCCCTAAAATCCGTCCTAAAAGAGAGGAAGCTCGGGATATGGAAAAAGCCTTGCCGATAGAACAATTGATAGAAGAGGCCTTGGCAAAAACAGAAGTGCTTTTTATTCAAGAAGATAAAAGGGTATACTAAAGAAAAAATGGATGGCAAGGAGTTGCTATGGGAATAAAAAATCGCAATCGATTTTCTGCGAAAACGGAAAAAGGCTGCAGTAAGACAACAAAAAAGAAATATGGCAAAAGTAAAAGAATGGTCAGCGGAAAATTATCAGTCAATCAAAGAGGTTTTGCTTTTTTGCGCCCAGATGATGGCAGCGAGGATGTTTTTATTTTAAAACGGAATTTAAACGGGGCTTGGCATAAGGATAAGGTGATGGTAGCTTGGCAAAAATCAATTAGCGGAAAAGCTGATTTGGGTAACCGACGCGAAGGAGAAGTGGTTTCTATTATAGAGCGTGCCAATACCAATTTGTTGGGTACCATTTATCGGGAACGGAATAATTATTATTTGGCGCCGTTAGAAAATAAAATTCAGAATACCATTTTAATACCAGTCCGTTTCAAAAATGGGGCGCAAATTGGCCAAAGGGTGATGGCGGAAATCATACAGTGGCCCAAAACAAGTGGACCAGCTGTGGCGAAAGTAAAAGAAATATTGGGGGATTTAACAGACCCCGGTTTGGATATTTTAGAAATTATTGCCAAACATCATTTTGATACGGATTTTAGCCCAGCTGTGTTAAAAGAGGCGGAAGCGGTTGCCAAAATAACGACTCAAGAGGAGGAAACCCGTTTGGATCTCAGAGGGGATTTATTGGTAACCATAGATGGTAAAGATGCGCGCGATTTGGATGATGCGGTTTCCTTAAGCATAGAAGAAAACGGGAGCTATCGTTTGGGTGTGCATATTGCAGATGTTGGCCACTATGTTCCGATAGGCAGTCGTTTAGATCGAGAAGCGTATCAACGTGGTACCAGTGTTTATTTTCCAGATCGGGTTTTGCCCATGTTACCCAAACAGCTGTCTAATGGAGTTTGTAGTTTGAATGCGGGAGAAGACCGTTTGGCATTGAGTTGTATTATCTTTTTAGATGAGGATGGTAAAATTCTAAAACATCAAATTGCAGAAAGTATCATTCATGTAACAAAAAGATTGGACTATCCTACTGTTAATGCTGCTTTGGAGCAAGATGACCAAAAAGCCCAAGCAGAATATCAACAAGTGTTGCCCTTGCTGCGTAATATGGCGAAATTGGCTGCCATTTTACAGCAAAAGCGCTTTGCGCGCGGAGCGATTGATTTTCATTTTCCAGAAACTAAAGTACTGATGGATGATGATGGGCAGGTAATTGCTCTAGAAAAAAGAGAACGCCATACGGCCGAAGTCATGATAGAAGAATTTATGATTTTAGCCAATGAAGTGGTAGCTAGTCATTATCATCGTAAAAAAATGCCTTTTATTTATCGTATTCATGAGCAACCGGATCGGGAAAAATGTTTGGCATTAAACCAAATATTAGCTCCTTTCGGATATCAGTTGTCTTTGCGTGGCGAAATCATAAAACCAAAATCTTTTGCCTCTTTTTTACAAAAAACAGTAGGAAAGCCGGAAGAAAAAATGGTACAGACGCTTGCCTTGCGTTCCATGCAGCATGCGGCTTATAGTACGCTACCTTTGGGGCACTTTGGTTTGGCTAGTAAATATTATAGCCATTTTACTTCTCCTATCCGGCGTTATCCGGATTTAGCGATTCATCGGGTGATAAAAGCCGATTTGCATGGCGATAAGCTGGATGAAGACCGTAAATTGGTTTTGCTGGAACGATTACAAGATTATGCCATGCAAAGCAGTAAAACAGAACGGATTGCCGAAGAAGCAGAAAGAGAGGCTGTGGCCAGTAAAATTTGCGAGTATATGCAGGCAAAAATTGGCGAGCATTTTATCGGTACCATTGTTTCTGTTACCGCTTATGGTTTTTATGTTGAGTTAGAGAATACTGCTGAAGGTTTGGTGCATATTAGCAAATTATATGATGATGATTATTTGTTTATAGAAGAAAAATTGCAGTTACGTGGTTTGCATTTTGGGAAGATATATCAAATTGGACAAAAAGTGCCTGTTATTTTAAGCCATGTTGATCGAGAACAGAAATTAATTGATTTTATTTTGGCTGAAAACGATAAAATGGGATAACACTTGTATTTTTCGAAATATATGATATAATCATAGTTCCAAAGGAGGCGGGACTGTGGAAAAGAAGAAGAAAAAAAGCATTGTTATTGAAAACAGACGTGCCCGCCATGAATATCACATTCTAGAGACCTGGGAAGCTGGTATTGCTTTGCAGGGAACAGAAGTGAAATCCTTGCGGGCCGGAAAAGCAAATTTACAAGACGCTTTTGGCCGGGTGGAAAACGGGGAAGTTTTCATTTACAATATGCATATCAGCCCTTATGATTTTGGCAATCGTTTTAACCATGAAGCCAAGCGACCACGCAAATTGCTTTTGCATAAAGCGGAAATTCGGAAAATGTTTGCTCAGGTTAAGGAACAAGGGTTAACATTGGTTCCTTTGAAGATTTATTTTGTTCGTGGTCGGGCTAAAATGGAATTGGCTTTGGTAAAAGGGAAAAAATTATACGACAAGAGGGACGATATGGCAGCCAAAGATGCCAAACGCGAAGTAGAAAGAGCCTTTAAGGAAAGGCAAAAGGACTATTAAGGCACATTATTTGGGGGTGTATTGGTTTTCGACGGGGGAAGAATTGGCCTAAATAGCGAGCCGGGGTTCCATTAGCCCGAAAAACGGTGGAAACACTTTTTTAAGTGCCAAAAATAATCAATTAGCTTTAGCTGCTTAATTGCAGTCTAACCTCTATCCTTCTGTTCCTGCGGTGAGGGAATAGGGGTCATTTTAGCAGGATACTTGTTGCACTAAGCCTGTAAGGCAGCAGGGAATTTTACCGGCTGGCCAAAGGAAAGGCTGTTTGTGGCCGCTCTTTTGGTAAGATAAAAAGCATAAACTGCGCTCGGAGAAGTTTGGGTGGGTTCTCTTTCGGACCGGGGTTCGACTCCCCGCACCTCCACCAAAGCAACATAATCCGAACTTGTTCCCCATCGGGGACGGGTTCGGATTTGTTGTTTATCTCAAAGACATGGCGATATAACCTTAAATGGCCCTTTATCTGCTACAACAGATAAGGGCCGTTTTTTATGTATCGTCGCTATTTTGCTGCTTCTTCCATTCAGCAAAAGCCGCTTGCCCTTCCGGGCTTTCAAAGTACGCTTGAATTTTCGGGAGCAGGCAACGAGCCAGCGATTCGATTTCAAAATCGGGAATTACTGTTTCTTCCAGTTCTCCGGCCATATTGGGGCTGCGATACTCATTCATAGGTCATCACCGTCTTTCTGGGTACAAAGGTATCAAAGGCGGAATTGACGCAACATAAAGGCAGTCGCACCGTCTGGGTCATACTCATAGAGTTTATCCATGTTAAACGCCACTGCTTTATAGTTTTCATAAGGTACAGTCAATTCCTTACCCAGCGAATTATCTTCGATAAACCGCAGAACATCGTCACCGACAAGGGCATTATCAATAAAGGCTTCATTTGCTTCCAGGGGCGCAGTAACCGGCAGATTGACAGTCATCCTTGCAATCGGTTCAAGTCCGTATAGACCTTCTTGCAGTAATTCGATTGATAACCGCCCACTCGGTTCATAATGCCCGACATGGAGCACAACCATAGTTGTTTTTCCCAAATACTCAAACGGGAGTTGCTTTCGATACATAACTTGTCACCTCTAATCTTCATATTGTTCTAAAGTACTAATGTCCTCATGTTTAGAGCGTTCAAGATAACTTTCCAGCGGATATTTAGCGGTTTCCGCCCCGTGCTTTTGGAGCCAGAGCCGCATTTCACGCATTTTATATTCTTCTTTGCCTGTCAGCAATCTTAGCTTAAAGTCATATATATAATCGTCATACAGATACTCGATAAGCTGTCTATCTGCACCGTCGCCCCAAATACTGTATGCCTTATACATTGTGGGGTACAATCCAGACCCAGAGCGCAGATGCTCAATGGACTGACGTAGTGTATTGTCCCGTGGGCTTGTTGCGATCAACGCAGCGGCATTTGTCCCGACAGCAATCCCAATTAAGTCATCTGAAAATGCGGTCACTTCACCCGTGGATGTATCAATAAAGCGGTATCTATCGCTGATATATTTTGCAATCAGTTTTTGCAAATCCTGAGTTGTTTTGCTGTTTCTCAACAATTCGCTTGTTATCTGGTGCGCATAGTCATGGAGAAAAGACGCTTCAAACCGCACCCAGCTTTTATATTGTAGCGCCTCGTCATAACGGTAGCCCATTGTTTTAATTTGTTCCTGCTTTTTGTCGTAACACCTTAAAAATCCATTGGATTTACCTGCCCTTGACCCGATGTAAAAGGTCTCGTAGGTCCCGTCCTTGTCGATAGCCGACATATTTCGGACAGATTGCCGGTCATTTCGGTTTTTCACTACATAGGAGCCATCTTTCAACCGTTCATAAATCAAATCCGGGGAAAGCTGTCTGCCCGGAAGTAATTCATCCGAATAGTCAAAATAGTCTGCTGTCAGGTCAATGCGTGATAGACGTGTGGTATATGCACCATCCTGCACCATATCGAGGAATACAGCGATATTTATATCGGATTGAAACCTCTTTTTGAACTCTTGCTTATATGTGGCGTATGCGTGAGCGGAATAGCGTACACATATCCCCATCGTGGGCATATCCTCGTTCCAACTGATTACCAGATACCACGGCCTATTTGTATAGGTAAGCCCGGAAGTATATCCCGCCTGTACCTTTTCGGCTCGTTCCATCTCTCCAAAAAATTCAGCGAGTTTTGATTTACAAAGAAATGTTGTGATTATCTGCTCTGCAACCTCGGGCCATTCTGTAATTTTAACCTTGTCGATTGGTTGCAGAATAAGGGTAAACTCATCTACTCCTACGGATAGTGAGGGCATTTGTACCACCCCCTTTTTCGGCTTTTAGGTGTGGAACCCCCGTGATTACATCACGGGGGTTCCGGGTTTACGCCCTCGGATTGAAGATTATCGTGTTGAGTCAACTCCGCGAAAATATCAAAAGCAAGTGTAGGAAACGACACAGGTCGAGGCGCGGCGGTGATGCCGTCGCAAAAAATCAGCCCCTGCCCTTTGTTCCAATGCCGGGATGGCAGGTCTGCCGAGCGGCCAAAAATCGTCAACAGCGTAGTTGCCGGGGCGTTGCCAAGGCAGATTTTGAGTGGTAAATTGTCACGGATAGCCGTGGGAATATCGCCGGAGTCGGACTTTTGCATGGCAATCCAAACGAAAAAGCCAAGTTGCCGCCCCATCAAGACTATACTACGCATGAGTTCTTCCACCTCGTCACGGCGCTTTTTATCCCGGCTAATTGAGGCTTGAAATGCGGCATACTCGTCCATTAGAAAAATATAAGCTGGAAGCTGAAAATCCGTAAAATCCGAGCCGAGTCTGCCGCTTAACTTGACCTGCATTTCCTCTTTCCGCCTCATCATGCAATCATAAAACTGCCGCAGCAAATCAATGATACCGCCAATATCATCCGCCGTCCGCTCCGGGGCCAGTGAGCCGCCCAAAACCGCTATGTCGCTGCCCTTGGGGTCGGCGTAGTAGACAATCGGAGCAATCGGCCAGTTGCGGAGTTGTGCTATCAGCCCCATCAAGGCGTAGGACTTGCCCGAGCCGGTGATGCCGACAAGCAGCAGGGAGCGGATTTTGATGCCTTCGTTTCGTGCGTCGCAAAATAATGTGTACGGGCCATATTTATCCGTATGTTTGCGGGCGTAGTCGGCCAGCGCCGCATAGCTGTCAAACTGTAATTGCCGGTCAATACGGCTGTCTGAAATCTCGTAGCAGTAGTAATTGTTATCGTCCGAGATATACTGCGCGTCCACCACATACATGCCAAGGGCCGAGGACAGATTGACCGCCGCCAAGCTGGAATCAGATTTAATGTGGTTTTGGACTTCCACCAGCCCAGCGGTAAAGGTGCAGTCATCAAAGCGTATCTTGACGCAGGGCAAGCGGTAATACTGCTCCCCTATCGGGACACCATATCCCGCCTCCAGCAAGGCCCGCTCAATACTCCGGCACAACTGCCAGTGGCGCAGGGCGTATTTTACGCCCCGGCGCAGGTGATGGGCAACAGCCCACCACACCGCGCCCCCGACCAGCAGGGCAGACGCCAGCAGGAAGCAAAGCAGGCCGAGCCGAGCGCAGACATGGGCCACACCCCAGCCAGCAAGAGCGGTGCTGACCGGCCCCCGCAGGAGCCAGCCTGCAAGCCCCGTTGACAGCATGGCGGCAAGCCAGATTATCACATACCGGCTTCGGGTGTCGCGTCGTTTCATCCCTTGGGCCCTGCGCCCGGTGCGGACTGTTGCGCCTTTTCAATAGACGAAAAGCGCAGAATCAACGAATAGTTGATATAGTAACTTGCATTGGGCAGGAAGCCGCCCAGCGTCACCTTGTCCCCCTTGACGAAGGGCAACGGATAATTACAGCCTATGACGGTAGCCATAAAGGTTTCAAGTGCATTGTTGTCCCGCTTGCGGCCAGATTTGTCAACGCCGTGGTCGTGCGTGTCGTTGTTAATCTGCA
>CALXSR010000001.1 GCA_944391215.1 uncultured Clostridia bacterium | reverse complement strand
AGCAGGCAGCAGTTTAAAAGAGTGTAAATGGTTACAGAATCCCTGTGATGTATTAGGCATAAAGAACAAATTGGGATTGGTGGAAAAGGAGGAAGGGGAAATGATATATTATGAAACATTGGAAGATACCCCGGAATGGGGGAAAGAAACAGTGCAAAAACTAATGAATAAGCAATATTTGCAAGGGACAGGCGGAGAAAAGCTGCATTTATCGGAAGATATGTTGCGGACTTTGGTAATTTTAGACCGAGCAGGACAATTTGGGGCATAAAGCTGTTTAAAAGGTATTTTATTAAAAAGAAGTGAAGCGAATACAGGGCCTACAAGCCATTTTTAGCAGGTGGGTAAGGGTTTTATGTGGGCCAAAATAGCTATTAAAAATCATTTTAGGATTGCTGGAGGAAATTGGACATGGTAAAATGACAATAAGGTGCTACAAAAACGTAGGCGGTTAATTTTGTTACACTGTTTATAGTCGCTCTCCACAAGGAGAGCGTGGATTGAAACAATATCGCCCTAGTGCTAATTGCAATATTACTAGGAAAAACCATAAAAAAATAACCGCCCATCCCTCGCAAAGATAGCGGTTATTCTTTAACAGTTACTTTTCGGGGCTAACCGTTTGCGGTAGCACCTTTATGACTTTATTTTAACATTAATATATGCATTTTTCAATCAATTTTAACGCGACGTGTATATTTTTTAATATTATATTGACATAAAAAAGATACGGAAAAATTAGAATATGATATAATACCTATAGAGGGTAGAAGTCGGGCGGTTGGCCTAAATCCCCCAGCATTTCAACCCACGCTCTCCTCACGGAGAGCGACTAAAAAAATAACCGCCCTCGGCTAAGGTGACGGTTATTTTAACCATATAACCCTGGCTAACCGCTTGTGCGGCTACCCTCTATCATTATTATATGCAGCAGTCTTGTTGTTGTCAAGGCTGTGAGGAGGGCATGGATTGAAATTTCACCATCCGTCCGATTTAAGCCATATTCTGAGGTCGCTCCCCGTAAAGAGGGCGTGGATTGAAATATTGTTGTCAAGGTTGGTCGCTCTCCGCAAGGAGGGCGTGGATTGAAATTGACAAAATACCTATCATTTGGCCGTTTTTGGGTTTTTCTATGACTGTGGTTCCCATAAGCTTGTTTAACAGTGCCCTATTTCCCTTTTCCCAGGCTATTTTGCATGCTAGGCGTAAACTTTTTTCAACACACATGCTGGTTGTTTTATGTTCTTTTGCGATAGCCGGATATAGTTCTTTGGTCAGCGCGTGCAGCATATCAGGGTATAAAATGACAAGCTTAATTGCAGTAACTAGGTAATCATAACCGTCGTAATTTGGAGTAATGCCTAATGCTAAAAGTAATTTCTTCGTTTCTTGTAACATATAGTTTAACATTTTTATCCCTCCGACTGGAAATAATTGGCAATTAGATTATTTTCGACCTATTTTATTTATATTAAACCATAGTTAAACGAAATAAGGACCACCATACTGAGAAATAATAATTTTGGCCAATCTGGGATTGGTGGTTTGACATTTTACTGGGTATTGCAATTTTTTCTCATAGGTCCACATAGAGAAACCTCCTTATTATTTTTTTGTTAAACATCCCAAGGAAAATCTTGTTCAGCCCAAAGCCAAGATGCCTGTTCTAGGCTGTCGCTAGCACGTAAAGGGCCAAATAGTTGCACATATTTTTTATAGGCGTCATCTCTTTGTTGGATCATGGTATAGATGCGTTCTAAAGCAGCGGCATCGCTGGGATGATTATCAAGATATTCGTTTAATTCTGTTACCACAAAGTCCAGTTCTTGCAGTTCCCGCATCATACGGGCTTTTTCGGCGGTATCTACTTTTTCCATTCCCATTCCTCCTTTTCCTTATTTCTTTGCACAATCGGCATAAAAACATTCCAATGGTCCATATTTCCCTTGTGGATAGTTTAATTCTGGGAAAAGTGTGCCCTGGGTAAAGGCAGTTGGGGTATCATAAATTTTTTCGACTTTTTGCAAAGGGACGGATGCATAGCCAATTTTGCCTTTACTTGTTGTATCGGAACAAATAAAGGTGTACGTTTCTTTTCTTTTTTCAGCCATTGTTTAGCCTCCTTTTATTTCAAGATGGGGTACTACAATTATCATATGCGAAACAAAAAAAAGTGTTTGTCATTTGGCTGTATTTATTTGGATAATACCTGTATTAGGACATGTTTTATTAAAAAATTGCTGTTATGCTTTTCGATGGATTGCTGTATTTAAGTTACATCAGTGTTTTTTTAATAATCCAATTTTGGTAAAACGATCAATTAGAAAGAGGAAATAATAAAAGGAAATGGGAAAGATAAATAAGAAAAGACTGTGCAATAGGATGCAAGCATGGATAAAGAAAACAATCGAGATGAAAATATTTGGTAGCATAAAGGCTAATAAAAAAAGAGGGATTTGGTTGGGTGCGAATGGTAAATACCCATGATTTGATCGGGGGATTCGCACTAAAAAATGCTGGAAAAAAGTTGAAAGGAGGGGATGTAAAGGAGAGAATCTGTGTTGTGAATAGATTTTATTCAATAAGTGCCAAAATAAATAATAATTATCTCAATTTGTTGTTTTTTTGCTATCGCTCTCCGCGAGGAGGGCGTGGGTTGAAATTTTTATAAGATGCTGTTTCTGTTAATATTTAACAGTTGCCTTTTGTGATAAGGATATATGGTAGAATTTGTACACAATGTTGGATATAACAATCCTAACTAGATGATGCATTGTCAAAAAGAAAAATGGCAAAGAAGGATTATTTGGGAGATTTTTGTAGAAATAGGTAAAAGAACAGTCTTCTATGTTTGGCATTAGGGAAATAAGGACAATTAACTTATTTTAGCTTATTATGGAAGGATGGAAGCTATGGAGTAGAGGCTGGTGGAAAAGTATGAAAAGCGCTTTCTGGATAGGAAAGCGCTTTTTAGCAAAAGGAAGAGCCAACTTTGTAAATGGGCCAATAAGAAAAAATTTGCCGCATTCTAAGCGGTTATCGGTTACTTTGCAGTATGCATTATCTTGTTTTTGCTGCAACGTTTAGTAAGGATTTTAAGAATCTTTCTGATATTCCAGAATATCTCCTGCTTCGCAATGCAAGGCTTCGCAAATGGAAGCAAGTGTAGTAAAACGGATTGCGGTAACTTTGTTATTTTTGATTTTAGATAAATTAACATTGGAAATACCTACTTTTTCTGCAAGCTCATTGAGCGTCATTTTCCGTTCTACCATCATGCGATCTAATCTTAAAATGATTTTACCCATTCTCTTTTCCTTTCTATACCAATCCGTCAACATCTTTTTGCAATTCGGCGCCATAGGCAAAAAATTGTGATAAACAAAGAATAAGCAGACCAATTATGATATTTTCCAAATTTACACTTATCTCTGCAATTTCAACTCCTATGATTGCCTGAGCAATTATACTCATCAGGCAGCCTATGATAGGAACCAGGATTAGAAAAATACCAATTTCCCTTAACATGCGAATGATATCCGGTTGAAAAGGGGTGGCGCCTTTTGAAAACCAGGTTTTGCCCTTTGCCGTTTTTAAAATTAAATACGCATTGCGGAAAATCATGGCAAAAAGAGATAATATCATGATAGCTCCTATGGCAAATAAAGTGATTGCTGTTAAGTGAATGGTACCGTTTGGTTGAAGAATAGAAATTTCAAAGCCATAAGTTGTTAGAGTATATCCAATCGTTTGGATATTTTGGTTTAGAATATTGCTCAACCAGTCTTTGGCAAAGAGAGAGCATCCCAATAGCAGTATCATGCATATTACGCCAAACCAATGGCAAATTTCCGTAATTTTTGCTATTACCAGGGCTATTTGGTTTAGGGTATTCCTGTTTTTATTTTTCATTTTTGCCTCCAATTTTTTAATGCGATCTTGATATAGTTATCATAACAGTAGATATAATGTTTGTCAATATATTCTTATCGTTAAACATTAAAAAATAGATGTTTTGCGATAAATTAGAGAGATGGAAATTAGATTGCTTTACTTGTTATTGTAGAAAGAAAAGTTATATTTGTTAAAATAAGAGAAACATAAAAAATGTGCAAAGACCAAGCGTTGAGACGTTGTATCATACTGTATGTTTCAGGTTTATGTATTTTGTAATTAGTAGACTGCAAGCTCTATAGGATAATCTGAATCATATGTATATAGCTTTATACGTTTTGAAGTTAATAGACTGGAAGTTCCATCGGACGATGCAAATGATGGGTAGCTTCAGTTTTACGTATCCTAAAGTAGAAAAGACCGTATTGTTGTGCATAGATTAAAGAAGTTAGTAAAAGAGGCATTAGGTCTGTTAACAAAGTATCTTTTTACAATCAAATTGATCTGGAAATTTTCCTGTGCCTTTTAGAATTATGCTTTAAGAAAAAAGGAATTGACTTTGAAAGCGTCTCAAATTGATAAGGGTGATGCTGTTGCTAAAACTTTGAACGCAGTATATAAAATTGTCTGAAGGCAAAGTTATATGCGCTGTTTATGACTATTTGTGCTAAAATATCTTTTGGAAGGTTATATGGAAACAAATAGGAAGTTATTGCATTTTTGGTAGGAAAAATTGTGCAGTTGCGGATGATTTGTTATCGAATTGGCGATTCTTTTTCAAGTTTTAGATAAATCTCGGTTTATATATGCGTTTTTGTATACGCGTGATAGAAACAAGTTTTTATTTGTTTTTTTATTCTATTATATATAAGATATATATATAAGACAAACCCTGGCTAGTCTATGCGTGATAGGAACAGCTTAGATATATTGGCATAAAGGAAAAGAGGGGTTATTTTGAACATCATTTTTCTTGGTTTGGTAAGTTTTTTGCCGATCTATCCAGTGAAATGGTATATCCACTGATTCCGATGTATCTGACAGCAGTGCTGGGAGCGACCCCTACATTAGTTGGTATTATAGAAGGAATTGCTGAAAGTATTGCCAGTTTGTTAAAAGTATTTGGCGGTTATATCAGTGATCGCTATCATAAGAAAAAACCGATTGCTTTTATCGGATATGCAGCTGGCATTGTCTATAAAATTGCACTTATATTTGCTGGTTCCTGGTTCGGCATACTTGCCGCAAGGGTGATTGATCGCTTTGGCAAAGGAATTCGTACTGCTCCCAGAGATGTTATGGTCTCTGAATGTGCAAATAAAAATAATATGGGTAAAACTTTTGGTATTCATAAAATGCTTGATATGGCTGGTTCCGCGGCAGGAATTCTTTTAGCATATATTTTGTTTGTAAATTTGGGTAGCGATTCTTATAAAACAGTTTTTATTTTATCTATCATCCCTCTGATTTTGGCGCTTGCTATGTTTCTTTTTATCAAGGAAAATAAGGAACATCGGAGCATCCCAAAGAGAGAAAGTTTTTGGAAGAATATTGGTCAGCTTGATCATCAGCTTAAGCTTTATCTTATTGTTGCGTTTCTTTTTACACTTGGAAATTCTTCCAATACATTTTTGTTGCTTAGGGCTGGGAATGTGGGGTTTTCCAGCACAAATGTTATTTTGTTGTATTTTATCTACAATATTACTGCTTCCATACTGGCGATTCCTTTTGGAAAATGGTCTGATAAAATCGGCAGGAAACGTGTTCTAGTGATCGGATATTCTGTTTTTGCGGTAGTTTATTTGCTCTTTGCTTTTGCTATTTCTAAAGTTATGATTGTAGCCGCATTTTTAATTTATGGTTTCTATACGGCTATCATTAGCGGGGCAGAAAAAGCCTTTATTGCAGAAGTTGCACCCAACTATCTAAAAGGAACTACGCTTGGCCTTCATACAACGCTGGTAGGCATTGCATTGCTTCCAGCTAGCATGATAGCTGGCCTGTTATGGGATGGTATTGGAAGCTATGCGCCGTTTGCCTTTGGGGCAATTTTGGCGTTTGCAGCGGCAATTATTTTACAGTTTGGGCTACACTACCGAGCAGCGCTTGATGAATGAGAAAAAAGCGTTTTGGGAATAAAATACTTTTTAGGAGTAAATGATGAAAATTATTATTTCGCCGGCTAAAAAAATGCGTGTGGATAACGATTGTTTATGGCCCAAACAGCTGCCGGTTTTTATTGAAAAAGCAGACCTGATAAAAGACTATTTAAAAGGACTTTCCCTGCAAGAATTACAGGCCTTATTGCATTGTAATGAAAAAATTGCTTTATTAAATTATGAACGATATCAAAAGATGGATTTGCGAAGGAACCTAAGTGCTGCTATCTTATCCTATGATGGGATTCAGTACCAGTATATGGCGCCGCAAGTTTTTGAAAATGCTTATTTTGCCTACATAGAAGAACATTTACGCATTTTATCTGGTTTTTATGGTATTTTGAAGCCTTTTGATGGCATTACGCCTTATCGGTTAGAAATGCAGGCTAAATTATATACTGGTTTTTGTCATGATTTATATGACTTTTGGGGAAGTGCTATTTATGAGGAGCTAATAAAAAAGGATTCCGTTATTTTAAACTTGGCTTCGCAGGAATATAGCAAAACAGTAACCAAGTATTTGGGAAAAGAGATTCGTTGCATTACTTGCATTTTTGGAGAAGCGATCGGTGGGAAAGTGAAAGAAAAAGGCGTATATGTAAAAATGGCTCGTGGAGAAATGGTGCGTTTTATGGCTGAAAACGCAATTACAGAAATTGAAGATATCAAAGCGTTCCATCGGCTGGGATTTTGCTATCAAAAAGAATTATCAAACGATCAAAAATTTGTTTTTGTAAAGGAGTGTGCAACAACATGTTAACCGTAGGTACGAAAGCCCCGGAAATTAGCTTGCCGGATAAGGAAGGTAATATTGTAACATTAAGTCAGTTTCTGGGCAAAAAGGTGGTAGTATATTTTTATCCCAAAGATAATACCCCAGGGTGCACCAGACAGGCTTGCGCTTTTGCCGGAGCGTTTTCTGAATATGAGGAGCTAGATGTAGTCGTAATCGGCATCAGTAAGGATAGCGTGGCCAGTCATTTCAAGTTTGCTGAAAAGAACCAATTACCTTTTATATTGTTAGCTGATCCGGAACGAAAGGCGATACAGGATTATGATGTTTGGCAAGAAAAAAAGATGTATGGCAAAGTTTCTATGGGGGTAGTACGCACGACTTATCTGGTTGACGAACAAGGCGTGATAGAAAAAGTATGGCCGAAAGCCAAGCCGGACAGCAATGCGGCGGAAATTTTAGCGTATTTAAGAAAATAGGATTTTAGGAAGCAAAAGGCTATAATCAAAAAGAGATTATAGCCTTTTGTTTTTGCCATAGCAATAGCCGAGAATAAAAATCATTTTAGTAGAGGAAAAGCAAGAGGGTTTTTCAATATCGGTATGTTCTAGTAAGAATGCACTGTTTGCTAGATGGCAATGCGACACAGAATAGGGTGGATAAGAAGAAGCGCTGAGAAAGAGAGCGACCGTCTTCTAGTCTGACTGGCCTATAATGAATAATTCTAGGGTAATAAAAAAAAGTTGCGCTTATTTGGGAAAATTTGTTTTGGTTTGGCAGGCAAATTGCCAGGGAAGCAAGAATACACATAAAAAGTAGACTATAACAAAAATGCAAGTAAATATATACTAATACTACAAGTCATCAAAATAGTTTTCATGTCTTTTCATAACAAAATAGCATAACTCCTTGTAAAGCCGAAGAAATAGGTTTAAAGGAGGAAAATCCCATGAATGTAGAAGAAAAAATCATCCAAACTGTGGAAGAGAACCGGCAAGAAATCATTGATTTTGTGCAAAAATGTGTACAAATACCTAGCCTAACAGGAGAAGAAAAGGAGCTCGGCGACTATATTTTAAAACGTATGATTGCTTGGGGATTAGACGATATTGAATTAGTGGAAAAAGAACCGGGACATCCTAATATTTTAGCCAGAGTAAATGGGAAAAAAGAAGGCCCTACCATTGTTTTTAACGGTCACTTAGATGTTGTACCGGTAGGCGATGAATCCTTATGGACTGACCCACCTTTTTCCGGGGTGATAAAAGATGGAAAGATGTATGGTCGTGGCACTTCCGATATGAAAGCCGGTACCTGTACTTCCATTTTAAGCGCGGTCATGTTAAAAAGAAGCGGCGTCCCTTTAGATGGCAATGTTTTATTAACCGTGGTTTGCGACGAGGAAGTATGCGGAGAACGCGGCGTAATCCATTTATTGGATGAAAAACGCATTCAAGGTGATATGGGCATTAATTGCGAGCCCACCAATATTCGACAAGTCAATATTTGCCATAAAGGTATTTTAAAGGTGCAAATTAAAGTATATGGGAAAACCGCCCATGGCAGCCGTCCTTATTTGGGTATCAATGCGATTGAGAAAACGGTACCTTTATTGGTGAAAATTCAAGAATTAGAAGAAAAATTAAAAGAGCGGAGTCATCCCATTTTACCACCGCCTACTATTTTAATGGCGATGATAGAAAGCGGCTATGCCATGAATATTGTACCGGATGTTTGCACGGTAAGTTTATGCTGGCGTATGTTACCTACCGAGAGCAAAGAGCAATGTTTAAAAGAATTGCAGGATATTTTGGATGATTTGGCGCAAAAGGATACGGATTTTAAAGCGGAAATGGAAGTATGGCAAGGATATCGTCCGCCTTTAGACGTTCCAGAGGAGGCTCCTATCATTGGCTATATTCAAAAAGCGCATCAGTATGTAACCGGGGAGGAAATTCCGATTGGTTTTGCTGGTGGCGGAGTAGACGCTTGTTTTATTGTAAAAGAAACCGGTATGCCGATGCCAGTATATGGGCCTGGTAATGCGGAAGTTATTGCTCGTCCAGATGAATACGTACATGTGGAAGATTTAATTACCGCAGTGAAAGTATATGCTATTGCTACTTATTATGCGATGCAAGGTAAATAATATAAGGGGGTAAAAACATGAATGCAGAAAAAATAATTCTGGATAAGGTGGAGGAAAACCGGCAACAAATTATTGATTTTGTGCAAAAAATTGTCCAAATACCCAGTCTCTCCGGGGAAGAGTTTGAAATTGGCCAGGCTTTAAAAAAGGGAATGGAAGATTGGGGTTTAGAGGATGTGGAAGTGGTGGAAAAAGTGCCCAAACATCCTAACTTATTAGCGAGAGTAAATGGAAAAGCGGATGGCCCTACTTTAGTATTTAACGGCCATATGGATGTAATTGCTCCTGGGGATGAAAGTCAATGGACCTATCCTCCTTATTCCGGTGCTATTGTAGATGGGAATTTATATGGTCGCGGTACGGTAGATATGAAAACTTCTACCTGTACCATGATGTTGGCTTCCGCTATTTTAAAGAAAACCAATTTGCCTTTAAATGGAAATATTTTGGTAACGGTAGTATGCGATGAAGAGATTTGCGGCGACCGTGGTATTTTACATTTGTTAGAAGAGAACAAAATACAAGGGGATTTTGGGATCAATGGCGAGCCCACTAATTTTGAAAGCGTAGTTGTAGCGCATAAAGGGATATTGCGGGCTCATATCCATGTGTATGGGAAAAATGCTCATGGTAGTCGCCCTTATTTAGGACATAATGCAATTGATGATATGATTAAAGTAATTAATCGTATTCAGGTGTTAGCGGAACAAATCAAAAAGAAAAGACATCCTATTATTCCTACTGGTGGGACTATTGTGGTGGCAACAATCGACGGTGGTTCGGCTATGAATATGGTGCCGGATAAATGTACGATTGGTGTTGTGCGCCGCTTATTGCCAGGTGAAACCAGAGAAGATTGTATTGATGATTATCAATGTATTTTAGATCAGCTAAAAGCAGAAGATCCGGAATTTAGAGGGGAATTGGAAGTTTATCCGCAGTTCCGTCCGCCGTTGGATATGCCCACCACTGCACCAATTATTCAAGCTGTGCAATGTGCCCATAAAGCAGTGTTTGGGGAAGAGTTACCAATGAGCTATAAAGATGGTGGTACAGATGCCTCATTTATTACGGAAGCTACCGGTATGCCGATGCCTATTTATGGACCGGGAGATTATAAGAAAATGGCTGCTTTGGATGAATGTATTGCTGTAGAAGATATTGTTACAGCTGTAAAAGTATATGCCTTGGCTGCTTATTATGGTTTAAACGGCTGTCCGCAAGAGTAGGATAAGGGGGAATGGAAATGAATAAAGAACAACTGATCTTAAATAAGGTCGAGGAAAAAAGACAAGATATTATAGATTTTGTGCAAAAAATGGTGCAAATTCCCAGTGTAACCAATAATGAAGCGGCTATCGGCGATGCCTTTTATCAGGATATGAAAGAAAAAATGCATTTAGACGATGTGCAGATGATAGAAGCCGAACCAGGTCATCCCAATATTATTGCCCGCGTAAAAGGACAAGGAGATGGCCCTACTTTAACCTTTAACGGACATATGGACGTTATTTTTGAAGGCCCGGCGGAAGATTGGACCTATCCTCCGTATTCCGGTGAAATTGTAGACGGTAAACTGTATGGCCGGGGTTCCGTTGATATGAAAAGCGGTACCTGTTCTTCCGTATTGGCTGCCTGGATCATAAAGGAATTGGGGCTTCCTTTAAAAGGCGATGTGCAGTTAACGGTGGTTTGTGATGAAGAAATTTGCGGCGACCGTGGTATCTGCTATTTGTTAAAAGAAGGCTATGTGAAAAAAGAACATGAAAACGATATGGGGATTAACTGCGAGCCGACGAAATGTAAAGGTGGCCAGAGAGTAGTTGTTGCTCATAAAGGGATATTGCGGGCACATTTCCATGTGCATGGCAAAAATGCCCATGGTGCAAGACCATGGTTGGGTATCAATGCCATTGAAAAAGCAGCTAAATTGGTGAACCGCATTCATTTATTAGAAGAACAAATTAAAGTGAAACATCATCCTATGTTGGAAGCGCCCAGTATATTAATTGCTATGATGAAAGGTGGGCAGGCGCTGAATATGTTGCCTTCCGAATGTACCGTTAGCGTAACTCGTAGGATGTTGCCTGGGGAAAGCAAAGAAGAGGCCGTTGCCCAATATCAAAAAATTATTGATGATTTGGCTGCCGAGGATTCTGATTTTAAAGCGGATTTGGAAATTTATCCGGGTTTCCGGCCGCCAATGGATATTGGTACGGATAATGAAATTACCCGTATTGTTCAAAAAGCCTATCAAACAGTAACCGGAAAAGAATTGCCAATGGTTGCAGAGGAAGGCGGTACAGACGCTACCTTTGTGGTAGAAGCCACCGGCATTCCAATGCCAGTGTTTGGCCCAGGGGATGTTACCTTATGCGCCGCTTTGGATGAAGCGGTGGAATTGGAAGATATTATAATGGCTGTTAAAGTATATGCTTTGGCCATTTATTATGCATTGGGGATGGACGCGTAAGCGGGTTGATCATGGTTTTTCACTGATTGCTTTGTGCGTAGCATAAGGCAATCAGTGAATAGGAATAAAAATAATAAAAATGAAGGAGCATATTGCTATGACTAATTGGGAACAGAAAATTTTAGATGCTGTGGATGCTCGTCGTGATGATATTATAGATTTTGTACAAAAAATGGTAAAAATCCCCAGTGTAACCAATGATGAGGTTGCAATCGGCAACGCTTTTTATGAAGATATGAAAGCATTTGGCTTGGATGATGTGCAAATGATAGAAGCAGAACCGGGACATCCCAATATTATTGCCCGGGTAAAAGGGGAAGCTGGCGGTCCTTCTTTAGTATTTAATGGCCACTTGGACGTTATTTTTGAAGGTCCAGCAGAAGATTGGACTTATCCGCCGTATTCCGGTGAAATTGTGGACGGGAAAATGTATGGCCGGGGTTCTGTTGATATGAAGGGCGGTACTTGCGGTTCTGTTTTGGCTGCCTGGATTATAAAAGAATTGGGTCTTCCTTTAAAAGGTGATGTGCAATTAACGGTAGTGTGTGATGAAGAAATCTGCGGCGACCGTGGGGTTTTGCATTTGTTAAAAGAGGGCTACATTAAGAAAAACCATCCGGATGATATGGGGATTAACTGCGAGCCTACCACTGCCTATGGGCGGAAAAGATTATGGATTGCCAATAAAGGGATTTTACGTGCCTATATTACGGTACATGGGAAAAATGCCCATGGTAGCCGTCCGCAATTGGGTGTGAACGCGATTACGGGCGCTGTAAAAGTAATTCACGAAGTAGAAGAATTAGAAAAGAAATTACAACAGCAATATAAACATCCTTTATTGGCACCACCTACTATTTTGGTAGCCATGATTGAGGGCGGTTCGGCCATGAACATGGTTCCGGATAGCTGTAAAATTAGTTTGACCAGAAGGATGACGCCTTATGAAAATAAAGAACAAGCCATTCAGGATTATCAGGATATTATTGATAAACTGGCTGCCGAAGATCCGAATTTCAAAGCCGATTTGGAAGTTTGGAAGGGATTCCGCTTACCAATGGATTTAAATCCGGAAGAACGGATTATTAAAATTATGCAGAAGGCCTATGAAAAAGTAACGGGTAACCCCTTGCCGGTAGATGGCGAGGAAGGTGGCGCCGACGCTGCGTTTATTGTGGATGCAACCGGGATTCCAATGCCCTGCTTTGGCCCTGGAGATATTACCTTATGCGCCGCTTTGGATGAAGCGGTAGAATTAGACGACCTTATTTTAGCGGTAAAAGTATATGCTTTATCCATTTATTATGCTTTGGGCAAAGAAGAGTAAGAGTAGGCTGGTTTGATTTCTTTGTTCACGGACAAATAAGGAAAGCTGTTTAAAAAAAAGACTTTATTAGCATAATAGCTTGATAAAAAATAGCGTATTTTCGCATTATCGGATTGATAATTGAAAAACCGTCTGATAAGCGAGGGGGGAGCAAAGTATGATGCCCGATTGGGAAGAAGAAATTTTACAGGCCGTAGAAAACAGCCGGGCACAAATTTTTGCCTTTGTCCAAAAAATTGTACAGGTAAAAAGCTTACCTACCAAAGAAGCGGATCTGGGATCTTTGCTTTTGCAACAAATTTTAGCATTAGGACTAAAAGAAGCAGAGGTTGTGGAAAAAGAACCAGGGCATTCTAATCTTTTAGTCCGCCTAACGGGGGATGGGAATGGGCCCACTTTAACGTTTAACGGCCATATGGATACCATTTTTGAAGGGCCGGCGGAAAATTGGACCCATCCCCCTTATGCAGGGGAAATGGTGGATGGTAAGTTATACGGCCGTGGTACGGTAGATATGAAAAGCGGACTTTGCGCATCTTTTTTGGCAGCGGGTATTTTAAACCAATTAAAAGTCCCATTAAAAGGGCAAGTTTTATTAACCGCAGTTTGCGACGAAGAAATTTGTGGTGACCGCGGTATCTTGCATTTATTGCAAGAGGGTTATATTGCGAAAAAGCGCCCAGACGATATGGCCATTAGTTGCGAACCGAGTAAATTTGCCGGAAAATATGGGATTATTGTCGCTACCAAGGGGATTCTAAGAGCACATATTCATATTTATGGCGGCAAGCAAAATGCTATTGATGGTGCAGCATGGATTGCAAACCGTATCCATTTGCTGGCGGCGCAGATAAGCAACAAGCACCATCCTTTATTGGGGCCGCCCAGTATTTTGCTGGCGATGGTAAAAGGGGATGCTGCATATTGTAAACTGAGTCTAACACGCCGTATGCTGCCAGGAGAAAGCAAAGAAGAAGCGATTGGGGATTATGAAGCGATTCTGCGGGCCTTAGCTGTTGCTATGCCGGAACTAAAAACTGATTTAGAAATTTGGCCCGGTTTCCGCCCGCCGATGGACGTGGGAACAAGCGGGCCAGCTATTGTTGCTTTGCAAAAGGCCTACCAAGTGGTGAAAGGAACGGAATTACCCGTTGTAGCAGATGAAGGAGCAACCGATGCTGCCTTTGTGGCGGAAAAAAGCGGTTTACCGATGGTTATTTTTGGCCCGGGCGATATTGAGTTAATTGCAGCTACCGATGAATATGTAATTATGGAAGAAGTCGTTGATGCTGTAAAAGTATATGCTTTGGCGATTTATTATGCTTTGGGGAAGGAAAGAGCGGAGAATTAAAGGAGGCGATTTTATGGTAACGATGGAACAAAAAATATTAGATGCTGTAGAAGCCAAAAGACAGGATATTATTGATTTTTTTCAAAAAACTGTGCAAATCCCTAGTTTGCCTGGCGAAGAGAAGGAATTGGGCGATTTTTTAGTGCGGGAAATGGGAAAATGGGGTTTAGATGATATCAGCGTAGTGGAAAAAGAACCAGGACATCCCAATGTGTTAGCTCGTATTCATGGGGTGGAAGATGGTCCGAACTTTATTTTTAACGGCCATTTGGATGTAATTCATCCTGGAGATCCCGCTACTTGGAGCGATGCGCCTTTCTCCGGAAAAATAAAAGACGGGCGTATTTATGGCCGCGGGTCAGTCGATATGAAAGGCGGCACGATGAGCTCCTTTATGGCCGGCGCTATTGTGAAACAGTTAGGAATTCCTTTGAAGGGCAATGTTTTATTAACTGCCGTTTGTGATGAAGAAATCTGTGGTGAACGCGGTATTTTGTATTTGTTGGAAGAAGGGTATATCAAAAAACAAAGAGAGGACGATCTTGGCTTAAACTGTGAACCGACGGATTTAAATCGTATTGTTGTGGCCAACAAAGGGGTATTGCGGGCAGATGTGACCTTCCATGGCAAAAGCGCCCATGGCGCGCGGCCATGGATGGGTGCGAATGCCATTGAAATGGCTGTTGATTTTATTATGAAAGTGCGTGAACTGGCAGATAAAATAGGCAAGCAAACCCATCCTTTGGTACAGCCGCCCACCATTTTAATTGCCTTAATTGAAGGGGGTAGCGCCACTAATCTGGTTCCCGATACCTGTAAAGTAACATTAACCAGACGCCTTTTGCCTTGTGAAAACAAAGAACAGGCGATCAAAGACTATGAAGATATTTTAGCGGAATTAGCCGCGAAGGATCCTAATTTTAAAGCAGATTTGCATATTTGGAAAGGATTCCGGCCTCCGGTTGAAGTGCCTACCGATACCAAAGTGGTGCAGGTGGTGAAAAAAGCGCATCAACTGGTGCGCGGAGAAGATTTACCCTTTAGGGGCGGGGAAGGCGGTACGGACGCTTCTCATGTGGTGCATATGACTGGTTTGCCAATGCCTGTTTATGGACCAGGTGATGTTACCATGACCGGCTGCGTAGATGAAAATGTGCCTATTGATGATGTGGTGGACGCTGTAAAAGTATATGCTTTGGCTATTTATTATGCTTTGGGCTTAGAGTAAAAATGTTGTTTCCCCAGATTCCGTTGCATAACATGGTAGATACTTATACGATTGGGTAAAAGCGATATTTTATTGGCTAAAAAAGAATATGGCACAAAAATGCTTTTCATACGGGGGCAGCAATGCCCCCGTATTTCTTTTCCCGCTTTTTCGTATTATAATAAAAAGAAAAAGGAATGATTGAATGGCTGCAATACAAATTTCCTTAACCGTGGAAGAAAGCAAATTATTGCTGGCTCATGCTTTAAAACAAGATGATCGCTTGCAAAAAGTTTGGCAAAGTGGTCGACTTTGTTTATTAGGGGGTTCTACGGTTTCTGCTTTGGCAGAAATATTAGGTTTTGCTCCTTTGCGTTTGTGTGGTAGGGTGGATCCAAGCGGTTGCCGTACTGCTTTGCAGGATGCGCAGGCCTATGATAATATTCTAATTGAAAATGGTCAGGCGCGTGATTTGGCAGAAACGGAAGAAGATATTGTTTCTTTAGTAGATCGTTTAACGGAGAAGGATTTGGTAGTGATAAGCGGCAATGCCTTTGATGCCATGGGGCGGGCGGTGATTGCCTATGGATTCCCTGGTGGCGGCCCTAGAGGTAAAGCCATTGCAAAAATTGCCGCAAAAGAGATTCCAACAATTCTGCTTTTCGGTTTAGAAAAGTTTGTCCCTTCTCTGGAGGAAAGCCTTTCGGTGGCAGCAGATTTTCAAGAAACGGATTTCGCTATGGGGATGGCGATTAGCTTGGCTCCTTTAAAAGGGGACTTGTTTACAGAACTGGACGCTTTTTCCTCTCTTTTTAACCTGCAAGCCTATGTTTTAACTTCCGGCGGGATAGCTGGCGCGCAAGGAGCGAAAACTTTTTTATTAAAAGGAAACCGGCAACAGGTACAAAGCGCCTGGCAGTTCATACAGGAAAAGATAAAAGGCGCAAAATTAAGCGCGCATAAAGATAGTATACCGGCTTGTATGCCCGGATGTGGACATTGCAAAAATCATTATCATTGCTCTTATTTAAGTCGGGGAGCCTTTCCAGGAAAATAAATGATCGTTAGAAAAAAGAACCGTTTTTATGAATGTTTGCAACATAAATGATTTTATTTGTTACTGGGAAGCAGGAAGCCCTGTTTTGTGACTAGAAGTGGTAAATATGTCTTGTTATATATGATTTTTCTGGTTGTGGAGAAAAGAAACGCAGAGATAGAAGGAAGTAATAGCAAGATATGGGGAAAGAAAATGCAGAAAAGGTTGGGGAGGCGAAAAGATGCAAGACCATGAGTTTATGACCATAGGACGCATTGCTTTATTAGTGTTGCTCTATCCGGAAGAAGAAAAGGAGAAATTGCTAGAACAAGCACAAAAGGCAGGTTTTAGCATTTGCATGGGACGTGTTGGTTCTATGGATTCCGGTAAAATATTTGCTGCTGTTAGCACGGCGGCCAAAAGAGAAGGCATGATCCGCGATTTGTATCGAGAAGAACATGCCGTATATCATTCCACTTTGGAAGCATATAATGGTATTTGCCGTGGGCAGCCGGGGCTAAGCAATGTATTGCGCAGCGCAGGTTTAAGTTTTAGCATTGTGCGAGGGCCGCGCCATGCCGGAGATAGGGAGGATGGCGATTGGTTAGCGGTGGTTTTGTTTGGGAATTTTGGGGCCCCCATTCGTGGATCGGAGCATGAAGTAATTGGGATGGGCATGAACCCCATTAGTTGAATTAGAAAAGCGGATATCTTTCGATATCCGCTTTTCTTTTTTCCCCTGTAAGGAAAAGAGTGGAGTGGGGTGTAGTTGTCTTAATCGGTGGAGCCAAATAGCTCCTTTTGTATTTTTATTGCGGTGGGCGTGGCGGCCAAACCGCCTAAAGAGGTTTCTTTTAAAGATTTGGGCAATGCTTTGCCCACTTTGCCCATCGCATCGACAATTTCGTCAAAAGGAATGACATTGGTAATGCCGGATAAAGCCATATCGGCCGCTAAAAAAGCATTGGCTACGCCGCCAGCATTCCTTTTAGCACAAGGAATTTCTACTAAGCCCGCTACTGGGTCGCATACCAAACCCATGATATTTTCTA